>JBGVDD010000042.1:0-18154 GCA_045119215.1 Lachnospiraceae bacterium
ATACTACACACTCATCTACCATTTCCTCGCCTTCATAAATAAAGCCATAGTGGGCAGTATACGTATTTCTGTCAGCCAGTTTTTTATTTTTATTTTTCGCTACAAAAATATTATCCACAATGGCAATGGACTCCGGACCACTGACCCGGATAATTCCAATGCCGGAATTCGTCATTGCCGTGGCAATCGACGCAATCGTATCATTTAAAAACATATCTAACCTCCATAATGAAACACAACTGACAAATCTGCCTAATTTTTCCAAGCACCAATTAACCTACGAATCATAGAAATATCTTTTTGTGCAAATAAACATGTTTCTATGATTAAGACCGTGGATAATCTTTGCTAAATTATAAATTTTTAAATACCAGATATAACATGTCTTTAAAACCCAAAACAGGCTGTCTCAAAATTTCTTAAGACAGCCTAGCTTCGTTATTTTTTTAAATATATAACAACCCGACGGTTTGGTTCTTCCCCTTCGCTCTTAGTTGCTACATAACGATCATTTTGTAATACAGTATGAATGATTCTTCTTTCATAAGGAACCATAGGTTCTAGTGTCACAGGTTTTTTATATCTCTTAACCTTAAATGCGATATTGGTCGCAAGATTTTCCAAAGCTTCTTTTCTACGTTTTCTGTAATTTTCCGTATCCATCTTTACTTTAATAAAAGTATCACTTCCACGGTTTGCATAAAGGCTTACAAGATGCTGAAGGGCGTCTAAAGTCTGACCTCTTTTTCCAATCAGAATGCCCATCTCGCTGCCGGATAGTTCAATATCCATAAACCTCTTCTCTTCATTATATTCAATACTGATTTCCACTTCCATGTTCATGGCATGAAACATCTCATTCATAAATTCTCTTACTCTGTCCACCAGATTTAACTTCACTCTGGCTTCAATAATACAAGGTTTTTTGTTAATAAAACCAAGTATACCTGCATTACCTTCATCAATTACCTTATACTCTAGTTCATCGCTGGTAACACCTAATCCTATAGACGCATTTGTAACTGCTTCTTCTAATGTTTTTCCTTTAAATTCTCTGAACTCCATACCAATGCCCCCTTTATTTCTTCGTATCCATGTATTTCAACATCATATTGGCCTTTGCTGCAATACTATTTGGATTGGAATCCATCTTTTCTTTCAACTGTGCTAATTCTTCTTCGGTATAATTGTTTGTAGTAGTTTCTTTTGAAGTCAATACCTTCTTTGTACTAATAGTTGCAATCTGACTAATGGATTTCTTTTTTGCCTCATCCATCTCACTTTGATACTGCTGATAATTCTCGTTAGCATTTTGCTGCATTTCCAACATTTTTTCCATAAAACTCTTCTTATTCTTCTTTGCAGCCTTTTCCACATTCTTGGCAATAACCTTATCCATATCCACATGGTTAAAATATATATTGGTAAATGCCTGCTGAAGTGTACTGAATAATGAACTCGCAATCCAGTAAATACCAAGACCGGCTGGTAACGACATACCCATAACAAAAGACATAACCGGCATAAACATATTCATGGATTTCATCATTCCTGCAGCCGGATTATCTTTATCTATATTAGAATTTTTATTCATCATCTTAATGGATATAATACTTAACACCAATGCTAGAACAGGTATCAATAAATATACATTAAAATGTAATCCCGGAACCTGTCCGATATTAATTCCAAGTGCAAAATTGTTATAATCATGCAAGGTTTCATAATTTGTTGAAATAATCTGCGATGCTTCCGGATCCGATGAAAATAACTCCATAAAAGCATTCCAGTTATCTGTATTAAACTTACATAATATATCAATAACCTGATTCGTTGTAGGATTTTCAGATAACTTCTCTAATCCATATCCTGATACTTTTTCATTCGTAATAAAATCATTAATAGTATTTACATAATTACTATCGGATGCAACAATCGCTGCTACCATATTAGAATAAAGTAACTTTACTTTTGAAACATATGCAGGAATATTATTTAATAAACGGTACAATGACCAAAGAATCGGCAACTGGATGAGTGTTGTCATACATCCACCGGTCATGGAAGTTCCGTACTTTTTATATACGGCATTGATTTCCATATTCATCTTCTGCATGGATTCATTGTCATTTTTTCCTCTATATTTCTTCTGAATTTTACTAATTTCCGGTTGTATAATCTGATTGATTTTCATACTCTTTTGTTGTTTTATACTAAAAGGAAAAAGTAAAGCCTTAACAACAAAAGTAAAAATAATGATACAAATACCAATATTGAACACACCAAAATTGGATAAAAGATCAAAAATAAGTTCAAATAACTTACCTAACACAATATAAATTGGTTTGGTAAGGGCATTTCCTTGTTGCGTTAGTAGCATTTTGCTCCTCCATTCCATTATGGAACCGGATCATATCCACCTTTTGAAAATGGATTACATCTTAATATTCTCCAAACTGCCAACAAAGTTCCCTTTATGGCACCATGCTTTTCAATAGCCTCAACAGCATAAACCGAACAAGTCGGATAAAATTTGCAAGTTGGACCTGTTTTTAGCGGAGATAAATATTTTTGATAAAAACGAATTCCATTTATTAACAAATCTTTTACTATTTTCAAATTTGTTCCACCTTTTTATGAGTAATATCTATATGGTGCAATCTTAAAAGATGCAAAAAGGCACTTTCTATTTCTTTAAAAGTACGTCCTTTTGCATTTGGTCTTCCTACCACCACAATATCGTAACCACATAGAATATTACCCGCATTTAATCGATAGCTTTCCCGAATCAATCTGGTTAATCTGTGTCTTACTACACTGTTTCCAACTTTCTTACTAACAGAAATTCCAATTCTATTTTCTTTCCATTCATTCTTACAAATATACATAACTAAATATTTGTTTGCAAAAGATGTTCCATTTTGATACACATTCGAAAACTCTTTAAAATTTTTCAGGGAACGAAACATTTTCATAAATCATCAATCCTTCTTAATAGAGTGATACAATTATGAGAGAAAAGAAAAGGTCACAATTTATGCGACCTTATGCTGATAATTTATGTCTTCCTTTTGCTCTTCTGCTAGCTAAAACTTTTCTACCGCCTGGTGTACTCATTCTGCTTCTGAAACCATGAACTTTGCTTCTTGATCTCTTCTTTGGCTGAAATGTCATTTTCATCTTGATTGCACCTCCTTATCTTGTTAAAAAACATCACCCCCATTATATTCATAACCCCCTCCTAAGTCAAGTAAAACCTTGATTTTTTTTTTCTCCATTTTTCTATTTGGACTATAATCTTTTCCACATCCTGTGAATTTAACAATGTGAATTTGTGATTTTATACACTTTAGAAGCTAAAATTTTGCTTCATGTGAACAAAACTATCCACCTTATCCACATTTTGTGCACAATTTGTGGATAACTTCTGTGTTTGTGGTTAATAATTTTTTTGAACCAATTTTTTTTTTGATTTTATGCACTTTAGAGGCTGTTGATATTATTTTATGGGTTATACACATTAGTATCAACTATAACCTTATCCTTGTGTTCATAACTCTGTTTTTTCCCTAATTACCCACAGATACTCACCTGTTTTTCACAAAGTTTTCCACATGTTTATAAAAGTTTTTTATTGCTAAAACCTGTGTTTTAGTATAATATAGAGTAGATGAATTGTTTTTATTTTTGATATTGTGGATAAACTTATCTATTTTTAAATTATTTTATGAAGTTTTCCTTATATAATGGAAAATTCATTCACATAATTCAGATCTTCATAGAAGATTTTACTTACGTCGAATCATAAACATTTATCCCCAGGGGTTTTTGTTTTGATATACCGGAAAACTATTAAGAAATGGAAGTAGGAATTATCTTATGGAACTTTTACAAGAAAAATGGAATGAAATATTACAATCTTTAAAAATGGAATTTGAGGTATCTAATATTGCTTATACTACCTGGCTGTTACCATTGAAGCCTTACAAACTGGATGGGGAAAATTTATATATTTTGACCCCAAAAGAATTGGCTATTAGCTACATTGAGAGAAAATTCTCGGTTCAACTCCGTGTTTCTATTGCAGAGATTACCGGCACAGAATACAATATTTTCTTTCTTAGCGAAGACGATGCTGCCAATATTGAAGTGTCATCAACCAAAGAAGAACCAAAGCAAAGTGATTCCCTTTCCATTGCCAATGCTGCTGAGCGTGCGAACTTAAATCCAAAATATACCTTTGACACTTTTATTGTGGGTAGTAACAACCGTTTTGCCCACTCTGCTGCATTAGCTGTAGCAGAAGAACCAGGCGAAATTTATAATCCCTTGTTCTTATACGGTGGTGCCGGACTGGGTAAAACTCATTTAATGCATTCCATCGCCCACTACATTTTAGAAAAAAATCCGGAAGCTAAGGTTCTATACACCACCAGTGAAGCTTTTACCAACGAATTGATTGAATCTATTCGTAATGGTAACAGCTCTTCTATGAGTAAGTTTCGTGATAAGTACCGTAATATTGACGTTCTCTTAATCGATGATATTCAGTTTATTATAGGTAAAGAAAGTACCCAAGAGGAATTTTTTCATACCTTTAATCACCTTCATAGTTTAAGAAAACACATTATTATATCCTCTGATAAACCACCAAAAGATATTGAAACATTAGAGGAACGGCTGCGTTCTCGTTTTGAGATGGGGCTTACTGCAGATATTTCACTACCTGATTATGAAACCAGAATGGCTATTTTGCGCAAAAAAGTAGAAGTAGACTCTTTTGATATTGATGATAAAGTAATTGAATACATTGCAACAAATATTAAATCCAATATTCGAGAACTGGAGGGAGCATTAAATAAATTAATTGCCCTCTATAAACTAGAAAAAAAACCTATAACAGTAGAACTTGCAGAAAACGAATTGAGAGACATTATATCTCCAAACACTCCAAGAGAAATAACACCTCAGCTTATTTTAGACGTTGTTGCTGATCATTTTCATGTTTCTGCCGCTGACATTTTATCCAGTAAACGCCAGTCTGAAATCGTACTTCCACGCCAGATTGTTATGTATCTGTGTAGGGATAATGGAAATTTTTCCTTAAAAACTATTGGTAAATTTTTAGGTGGTCGTGACCATACTACAATAATTCACGGCGCTGATAAAATTCAGGCTGAAATAGAGAAGAATGAATCTTTAAGCAGTACTATAGATACCATTAGGAAGAAAATTAGTCCACTTTAATATGTTGATAACTTGTGAATCTCTTGTTTACCTTTTGTGAACTTAATTTTTAATTTAATGTTATACCATTTTCATCCCTTATATTTTTTTAGGTTATTCACTGCTTAATTTAACCCTGGAAACCTTGTTTTTTACGGCTTTTCAAGGTTATTCACAAATCCACATAACCTAATACGAATATTACGGATTGTTAATATATATTTATTTATTCCCCTTGCGGAAAGGAGTTATACACAATGAAACTAATCTTTAACAAAGCTGAACTTTTACGTGGCGTGAATACTGTATTAAAAGCAGTTCCTTCGAAGACAACATTAAATATACTTGAATGTATTTTAATTGACGCAACTACAAATGATATTAAATTTACTGCAAACGATATGGAATTAGGTATTGAAACAATAGTAGATGGAGAAATTGTTGAAAAAGGTATGATAGCATTAAATGCAAAATTTCTCTATTCATTAGTTGTCAAACTTCCTGATAATGGTGAAGTGGAACTTACAACCAATGATAACTATGAAACCATATTTGTATGTGAAAATACCAAGATTAACATAGTTGGCAAATCAGGAGAAGATTTCTCTTATTTACCTGTAGTAGAAAAAAATTCTTCCTTTGAATTATCACAGTTTACATTAAAAGAACTGATACGTCAGACAATATTTTCTATTGCCGATAATGAAAACAATAAGATGATGACGGGAGAATTATTTGAAATCAACGGGAATGAATTAAAAGTAGTTTCTTTAGATGGACATCGTATTTCTATTCGTAAAGCGGAACTGTCTGCAGATTATGAATACAAGAAAGTGATAGTTCCAGGAAAGACATTAAACGAAATTAGTAAAATTCTTTCCGGGGATACTGACAATATGGTTTCCATCTATGTGACACAAAATCATATTCTATTTGAATTTGATCATACAAAAGTTGTTTCAAGATTAATTGAAGGAGATTATTTTAAAATTGATCAGATGCTGTCTACCGATTACTCTACAAAGGTGCGCGTAAATAAAAAGGAATTTCTGGCAAGCATCGACAGATGTACATTGATGATTACAGGAAATGATAATAAGCCTATTATTATCAACATTGAAGATGGTGTGATGGAGTTAAAGGTAAATTCCGAGAATGGTTCGATTAAAGATAATGTTAATATTGTAAAAGATGGTAAGGATATTTTAATTGGATTTAATCCTAAGTTCTTATTGGATGCTCTTAGGGTAATTGATGAGGAAGAGGTATGTATTTATCTGGTAAATTCAAAAGCACCTTGTTTTATTCGGGATGAAGAAGGAAAATATGTTTATCTTGTATTGCCGGTAAACTTTAATACTGTATAGTTAAGATTTCTGAAAGGAGTTCTTATGGAAACAATAACCATTAGGGATGAATTTATTAAATTAGGACAGGCCTTAAAATTGGCAGGACTTGTAGATTCCGGAGTGATGGCGAAGGAAGTGATTTTAGACGGTCTTGTGGCAGTGAATGGAAACATTGAGCTACAGAGGGGAAAAAAACTTTATGAAGGGGATGTTTTTTCTTTTGAAGGAGAAGAAGTTAAAGTAACTAGAGGGTAAGTGAATTTTAATGATAGTCAAATCCATAGAATTAATGAATTTTCGCAATTATGCAGAGTTATCTCTAAAACTAGATGATAAAATCAATATTATTTACGGGAATAATGCCCAGGGAAAAACCAACATTTTAGAGAGTATTTATCTAGCAGGAACATCCAAATCCCATAAAGGGAGCAAAGATAAAGAAATTATAAAGTTTGGTAGTGAGGAAGCTCACATTCGGTGTATGGTAGATAAGTCGGGGATTTCTTATCAGATTGATATTCATTTGCGGAAAAATAAGAGCAAGGGAATTGCTATTAATGGAATACCAGTAAAGCGTTTCTCAGAGTTATTAGGTATTCTGAATATTGTCTTTTTCTCTCCAGAGGATCTGGATATTATCAAACGAGGACCGGCGGAGAGAAGAAAATTTGTGGATCTGGAATTATGCCAGTTAGATAAAGTGTATCTTCATAATCTAACTAATTATAATAAAGTTTTAAATCAGCGAAATAAGTTGCTAAAAGGAATAAATTTTCAGCCAAATCTAGAAGATACTTTGTCTATATGGAATATACAACTGGTGAATTATGCAAGGGAAATCATAAAGAGACGCAGGATGTTTATTCAGGAATTAAATGATATTGCAAGTCAGGTGCATAGTAAATTATCGGGCAGTAAAGAAAATTTTTCTGTGGATTATGAACCAAGTGAGTCAGAGGATACCTTGGAGACAAAGCTGGAAAAAATAGTTGAACGTGATAAAAAGCAGGGAACAACTTCTGTGGGACCCCACAGAGATGATATTTGCTTTAAGATAAATGATGTGGATATTAGAAAATACGGTTCTCAGGGACAACAGAGAACTGCAGCACTTTCTTTGAAACTGGCAGAAATAGAATTGGTCCAAAGAAGAATCAAAGAAATGCCTGTACTTTTATTGGATGATGTATTGTCAGAGTTGGATAGTAATAGGCAAAATTATCTGTTAAATACCATTGGAAATTTGCAAACGTTGATTACCTGTACGGGTTTGGATGAATTTATTCAGCATAGATTTGAGGTAAACAGAGTAATAAAAGTAGTTAACGGAACAGTTCAAAATGACAATTACGAAGATTTCGTAAGGAGGTAAACATGAGTACGGAATATGGAGCAGATCAAATTCAGATATTGGAAGGCCTGGAGGCAGTACGCAAGAGACCGGGGATGTATATTGGAAGTACTTCTGTAAGGGGATTACATCATTTGGTTTATGAAATTGTAGACAATGCAGTGGATGAAGCATTGGCGGGATTTTGTGATACTATTTATGTAAAAATAAATAAAGGAAATACAATAACAGTAATAGACAACGGACGAGGTATTCCGGTAGGAATCAACCATAAGGCTGGGAAACCGGCAGTAGAGGTGGTATTTACTGTTCTTCATGCAGGTGGCAAATTTGGAGGAGGAGGATACAAGGTATCCGGAGGTCTTCATGGGGTTGGTGCATCTGTAGTAAATGCGCTATCTGAATGGCTGGAAGTAACCATTTACAAAGATGGAAAAGTGTATAACCAGAGATACGAAAGAGGCAAGGTAATGTATCCTCTGAAAGTAACAGGAGAATGTTCCCCAGGAAAAACCGGAACTATGGTTACATTTAAACCGGATGCCACTATTTTTGAAGAAACTATTTATGACTATGATACCTTAAAACAGAGGTTAAGAGAAACTGCATTTTTAACTAAGAATATAAAAATTGTACTTCAGGATGAGCGAGGAGAGGAAACAAGAGAGCGTGTGTTTCACTATGAAGGCGGAATCAAAGAATTTGTCCAATATCTGAATAAGAGTAAAGAAGCACTTTATCCGGAAATTGTTTACTGTGAGGGAACCAAAGATGATGTATATGTGGAAGTTGCCATGCAGCACAATGATTCCTATACAGAAAACTGTTTTGGTTTTGTAAATAATATCACCACACCGGAAGGCGGTACCCATGTAGCCGGATTTAGAAATGCGCTGACAAAAACATTTAATGATTATGCCAGAAACAATAAACTCTTAAAGGACAGTGAGCAGAATCTGTCAGGTGAAGACATACGAGAAGGTTTGACGGCAATTATCAGTGTAAAGATTGGGGAACCACAGTTTGAGGGACAGACAAAACAAAAACTTGGTAACTCTGAAGCAAGAGGTGCGGTAGACAGTATTGTAAGTGAACAGCTTACCTACTTTTTAGAGCAGAATCCTCAAGTAGCAAAGATTATTCTCGAAAAATCTATTATGGCACAGAGAGCAAGAGAGGCGGCAAGAAAAGCAAGAGATTTGACAAGAAGAAAAACGGCATTAGACGGAATGAGTCTTCCTGGAAAATTGGCAGACTGTACGGATAAGAATCCAGAAAATTGTGAAATTTACATTGTGGAGGGAGATTCTGCCGGTGGTTCCGCAAAGAGTGCAAGAAGTCGTGCGACTCAGGCTATATTGCCACTTCGTGGAAAGATTCTGAATGTAGAAAAGGCAAGATTAGATAAAATTTATGGGAATGCAGAAATCAAGGCAATGATTACAGCCTTTGGAACCGGAATCCATGAAGATTTTGATATCAGCAAGTTGAGATATAATAAAATCATTATTATGACAGATGCGGACGTGGATGGTGCCCATATTAGTACCTTGCTACTTACGTTTTTGTATCGTTTTATGCCTGATTTGATAAAAGAAGGACATGTATACCTGGCACAGCCGCCACTGTACAAACTGGAAAAAAATAAAAAAGTCTGGTATGCATATTCCGATGAGGAATTAAATAAGATTTTATCTGAGGTTGGACGTGACAATAACAACAAAATTCAGCGTTACAAAGGTTTGGGAGAAATGGATGCTGAACAGTTGTGGGAAACCACCATGGACCCAGAAAAGAGAGTATTAAGAAGAGTTACCATGGAAGAAGGAGACTCAGATATTGACGTGGTATTTACAACACTTATGGGAGATAAGGTGGAGCCACGAAGAGAATTTATTGAAGAAAACGCAGTTTATGTAAAGAATTTGGATGTGTAGGAGGTAGAAGACAGTGGATGATACCATATTTGATAAAGTGCATGAGGTTGACTTAAAGAAAACAATGCAGGAATCCTACATAGATTATGCCATGAGCGTTATTGCTCAGAGAGCATTACCTGATGTAAGAGATGGATTAAAGCCAGTACAGCGTAGAATATTGTATTCTATGATTGAATTAAACAATGGACCAGATAAGCCCCATAGAAAATGTGCGCGTATTGTGGGAGATACCATGGGTAAATATCACCCACATGGTGACAGTTCCATTTATGGTGCATTGGTGAATATGGCACAGGATTGGTCTACCAGATATATCTTAGTAGATGGACACGGAAACTTTGGTTCGGTGGATGGTGATGGAGCAGCTGCCATGCGATACACTGAGGCAAGACTTAGTAAGATATCTATGGAAATGACAGCGGATATCAATAAAGATACGGTGGATTTTGTACCAAATTTTGATGAAACGGAAAAGGAACCTACCGTACTACCTTCACGTTTTCCTAACCTTTTAGTGAATGGAACCACAGGAATTGCCGTAGGTATGGCTACAAATATTCCTCCACATAACTTGAGAGAGGTGATTGAAGCCGTCGTAAAAATTATTGATAACAGGGTAGAGGAAGATAGAGAAACTGCTATCGAAGAAATTCTACCCATTGTCAAGGGACCAGATTTTCCAACCGGTGCACAGATTCTGGGAACCAGAGGTATAGAGGAAGCATACCGTACCGGAAGAGGGAAAGTTCGTGTACGTGCTGTTACAGATATTGAAACCTTGCCAAATGGGAAGAGTAAGATTGTTGTAACGGAACTTCCCTATATGGTAAACAAAGCAAGATTAATCGAAAAAATTGCTGAATTGGTAAGAGATAAAAAAATAGATGGCATTACCGGAATTATTGATGAATCAGACAGAGAAGGTATGCGTATCTCTATTGATGTCCGTAAGGATGTGAATGCCAGCGTATTGTTAAATCAGCTGTACAAACATACGCAGCTACAGGATACCTTTGGAGTGATTATGCTTGCATTGGTAGATAATCAGCCAAAGGTGTTAAATCTTTTGGACATGCTGAATTATTATCTAAAGCATCAGGAAGATGTTGTCACCAGAAGAACAAAGTACGACTTAAATAAGGCAGAGGAAAGAGATCATATATTACAGGGATTGTTGATTGCCTTAGACTATATTGACGAAGTCATTGCTATCATCCGGGGATCCGCCAATACCAATGAAGCAAAGGATAAGTTGATTGAACGATTTGTGTTGACAGATGTGCAGGCTCAGGCCATTGTGGATATGAGACTTCGTGCACTTACCGGTTTGGAAAGAGAAAAGCTAGAGACAGAACATCAGGAATTGGTAGAAAAAATTGCAAATTTAAAGGCAATTTTAGGGGATGAAAAGCTGTTGCTTGGAGTTATCAAGGAAGAAATTAGTCTGATTAGTCAGAAGTATGGTGATGACAGAAGAACTTCTATTGGATATGATGAGTTTGATATATCCATGGAAGATTTGATACCAAGAGAAAACACAGTAATTGCCATGACTCATCTTGGTTATATCAAGAGAATGACTATAGATAACTTCCATTCTCAACACAGAGGTGGAAAAGGTATCAAGGGTATGCAGACCATTGATGAAGACTATATAGAAGACTTAATGATGGCTACCACACATCATTATATTCTATTCTTTACAAATACAGGACGTGTGTATCGAATCAAGGCATACGAGATACCGGAAGCGGGAAGAACGGCAAGGGGGACAGCAATCGTAAACCTTTTACAGTTGATGCCTGGAGAAAAGATTACAGCAATTATAGCATTAAGAGAGTATAAAGAAGACAGATATCTGTTTATGGCTACAAAGAAAGGTATTGTAAAGAAAACTGCAATTACAGAATATGAGAATGTTCGTAAGAAGGGGCTTGCTGCCATTAACTTAAGAGAAGATGATGAGCTTATCGAAGTTAAAGTAACAGATAATACGAAGGATATTCTATTAGTAACAAAGCATGGTATGTGTATTCGTTTCAACGAAATGGATGTTAGAACCACAGGAAGAGTTTCTATGGGAGTTATTGGTATGAATCTTACCGCAGATGATGAAGTGGTAGCAATGCAAATGCACACTCAAGGAGATGCGTTATTGATTGTATCCGAAAAGGGTATGGGAAAACGTACTCTGGTAAGCGAATTTACTCCACAAAATCGTGGTGGTAAAGGTGTAAAATGTTATAAAATAACGGAAAAGACGGGCAATGTCATCGCAGCAAAAGCGGTAGACGAACATAGGGAAATTATGCTGATTACCACAGAAGGAATCATTATCCGCATGGAAGTAAAGGATATTTCCATACTGGGTAGAATTACGTCTGGTGTGAAGCTAATCAACATGGATGATGATATCACCGTTGCAAGTATGTCAAAGGTTCGTGAGGAAGACAAGGACCAGGGCGAAGATGCAGTAGTGATTGAGCAGAGTCAGACGGAAGAAATACAGGATTCCGGGGAAGATAATAAGGAATAGAGATAATGAGTAGAGGCCAGACGGGAGTCTGGCTTCTACTTTTTAATAAAAAAACCTACAATTTCTTAACTGCGAAGTATAAAAGAATGAATTTTGAACCCATTTTTTTAAAAGAATAAAAAAATCAGGCGGTAAATTTTACCGCCTGATTATCATTACGGGGATTGGTGGATTGTTAGGACGATTATAGTAGCTTGATAAAATCACTAAATAATTTTTGGAATCTAAATCCTTTAAAAATGTAAGCAGTGCATCCCTCTCTTCAAAACCGGAATCTTTGCCACTGTAAATGCATAGAGACATCAGTCCTCCCTTTTTTAATACGCTTAGACCAAGTTTTACTGCTTCTATGCTGGTTTCCGGTCTGGTAGCAAGTTTGTGGTCACCGGAAGGCAGATATCCGAAATTAAAGACAATACAATCTACCTGATTCTCCACAATATAGTTGTCCATATGTGTATGAGAGTCCAAAATCAGGGAGGCAATGTGGATAACTTTATGATCTTTCAAACGTTTTTCTGTATTTTCTAATGCTTGTTTTTGAATGTCAAAAGCATAGACTTTACCCTGCTCGCCCACTAACTCACATAGTTTCAGGGTATCGTTGCCGTTTCCCATGGTAGCATCAACACAAATATCACCAGGTTTTACATGACATTCCAAAAAATGATGTACGTATTCTGTAATTTGATATGATTTCATAGGGTTACTTCTCACAAAGATTTTCAATATGTGGGTAATATTTGAGGACAGCTTTACCGATAATTTTATCCTTGGAAACAAAGGTGTGCTCCCAATATCTGGAATCCCAGGAATTAGTTCGATTATCTCCCATCATAAAGTAACAATCTTTAGGTACTGTAAACGGACCAAAATCTTCATCTATTTTATCTTTAATATAGTTTTCAGTTAATTTTACTCCATCTATATATACTTCGCCGTCCTTACCTTCAATGGTTTCCCCTGGGAGTCCAATAATACGTTTTAAATAGTTTTCTGATTCGTCATCAGGATATAAAAAGGAAACGATATCACCACGTTGTGGATTGGAGTTTACATAGGATAGTCGATTAATAAATATTCGAGAGCCCGTTTCAATGGTGGATTCCATAGAGCCGGTTGGGACAAAGGCATTTGCAATAATGTAATGATTAAAGATAAAGACACATATAAAGGTAACTACCAAAATTTTTACATAGCTTAATATTTCTTTTATGATTGCATTTTTTTTACTCTGCTTTGTCTGAAGCTGCTGGGGTGGTGATGACTGCGTCACATCGTTTTCTGTCATATTGTCATTCATAAATAAAATTCCCTTCTTTATAAAATTCAAAAAAAATGGAAAATGGTTCCATATTTAATGTAAAGTAAAAACAGTAATACGTCAATGATTTAAATGTAATCTTAAATAATAATTATGATTTAAAAGCTGAAAGCATAGCAAAACTGTGCACAAAAAAAAGCCCCAACCCAACAGAGATATCTGTCAAACTAGGACCTTATAATGCGCGATCAGGGGTTCGAACCCTGGACACCCTGATTAAGAGTCAGGTGCTCTACCAACTGAGCTAATC
Source organism: Lachnospiraceae bacterium (assembly GCA_045119215.1). GTDB lineage: Bacteria > Bacillota > Clostridia > Lachnospirales > Lachnospiraceae > RUG11237. The sequence continues at coordinate 13,977 of JBGVDD010000042.1, forward strand.
GCGCTCGCTTTGTTTTGTCTTAACTGTTCGCCTCAAGACAAGAGATAGTATATAACACATTAAAAGAAAATGCAAGTGTTTTTTTGAAAAAAATTAAAAAAATTTTTAAAAATATCAATAAAACTTAAAAAAGCCTGTATTTATAAGGTTTTTTGCCATATCAAAAAAATAAAAAAAATTATAAATTTGTGGTATAATAAGGGTTAGTGTAGTTAATTTATATTTAAGAGAGGGAAGGTATGCAATGAAACAGTCAAAGAAACATGCTTATTTAATTATTGCATTTAATAACTGGTCAGTATTAGAAAAATTAATCCGGTTGTTAGATCATGAAAGAAATGATATCTATATTCATATAAATTCAGCAGTTGAGGATTTTGATTTTGATTACTTTGAGTGTATTCCAAAGAAGTCAAAATTATATTATACAGAAAGATTTCACACGGAATGGGGAACTCCAAAATTAATGGTTGCCCAGATGTATTTTTTGCAGATGGCTCATGGAATAGAAAATTATCAATATTACCATGTCCTGTCAGGGGCATGTATGCCACTAAAAACCCAGGATGAGATTCATGATTTTTTTGATAAAAATAATGGAAAGGAATTCGTTCATTTCACATCCAAACCACCTATTGAAAAAAGGATTTATGAAAGATATGCGTACGACCATAGATTCCATAAGTATATAAGGGGGGAAAGTATGCTAAGAAGGATTGTTTTAGGAACCTTCTTAGAGAATATATATGTGGGGATTCAGAAATTATGCAGGGTGGACAGACAAAAACACAATCCCTATGAATTATGTTTTGGGTCTTCCTGGTTTAGCATCACAGACGAATTTGCATTTTATATTTTGGAACATTGGGATTATCTTTTAAATAATTTTAAACATACCTTTGCACCAGACGAAATCTATGTTCAGACCCTTTGCTATAATTCAAAATTTAAAGATAGGTTGTATATGGATAATATGGATGATGATTACAGGGCCAGTCAAAGGTATATTGACTGGAAGAGAGGAAATCCGTATACGTTTACCATAAATGACTATGAGGAACTGATGAACAGTGGGTGTTTGTTTGCAAGAAAATTCGATATAAAGACGGAAGAACAACGTGAGATTATTGAAAAAATTTATTGGGAACTTATTGAAAAGGGAAAGAAGGACGATAAATAAATAATAAAATATTTTTTAGGAGGAATTTTAATGAGGAACAAAAGAATGAAACAGTTCATTGCAGGAGCACTGGCCGTGGGCATGATTATGACAGTACCTATGACAACAGAGGCTGCTACGGTTACAAAACAGACGACGATTTCACCGCTTTGCGAGTATAGCTACTCTAGTGAAATCTCAAAAGAAGGAGCTATTTATGTGGAGTTGGATGCAGCGGAGGACTATATTACCAACGTTAAAGTGCGTAATAAGAATCTGATAGCTAAGGTTACACGAAGAGATGGATATTATTCAAAGTATGGAGATAATAATGAGTCAAAAAGTGATAAGTATACTGCTGTGATTGGTTTGTATGCAAAAAAAGAGCTTACTACAAAGGTGTCTTTTGATATTTATGGAAAGGATCACAAGAAAAAAGAAACCAAAACAGTAACAGTAGTTGCAAAGGCAAATTCTGATGAAAATGCAGTAAAGTCCATCACCTTTGCGGGAAAGCCTATTTCATATGATAAATTGTATACCCAAAAAAGTGGAAAGCTTAAGATAAAAATGAACAAGAATTATAAGCTTACCAAGGTAGAAGTGGGTGGATACAAGAAGAAAATGTCAAACAATGGAGACAAAGATAATTACAACTCAGAAGTGGAATATAAAGTGGTAAAAAATAATGCAAATATAAAATTGAGCACAATACCATATATGTATTCTTATGCGTATAAGTATGATAAAGATTCTTATTTACACAGAAGAAAAGAAATTATTGCCTATACATGGGTACGTGTGACTTATAAAAATACAAAAACAAAGAAAATAGGAGTTGCAACTTATTCTATTAAAAAAGTGGCAAAATAAGGGGAGGAAGAGAAAATGAACATATTTAAAAATATAAAGAAAATCACAAGTGTGTTACTGATAATGGCAATGTGTATTTCCGTATTTGCACAAAGTACAGTGCTTACAAAAGCTGAAACTACACAGAAAATGGATATGTCAGTTAAGGCACTGAAAAAGGCGGTACCATCGGTAGTAAGAATTTATCCACATAACCAATACACTTATGTAAGTCAGGATTTTACCACTGCAATTTACGTACCTTTTCAAAATTCAAATAATTGCATTGCAAATATTAAAACATCCACAAAAAATTTAATTGCAAAGGTATGTGAAGAAACCAAAAGAGTTTCAGAGTCTAATAATATTGGAGAATACAGCAATTATTCTGTCATTGGTCTATATGCAACAAAGGAAGGAAAATATAAAGTTTCCTTTGATGTGTTACAAAAAAAGGGTGGAAAAAAATTATATTCAAAGACAGTTACTGTATATGTAAAATCAGATAGTCCATTTAAGAGCATTACATACAATGGAAAAGACATGTATATGAACCCGATACAGACAAAAGCAAAAGGAAAACTAAAGGTTAAAATGAATAAGGGTTATACCTTAAAGTCTATTGAAGTTGGTACTTATACAAAAACAGTTGATAAAAAGGAAAGTGATGAAAACAGTAAGTCAGAGGAAATCAGATATGAAATGACCTACAAGAAGGTAAAGAATAACAGTACCATTCAATTGGGTACAAAAGGAGGTTATAGTTATAATCTGAGCACATCACAATATCAGTGGGATGATTATAAAAGCTACAGCTACAGCTGTCATCTTAATGATTATATTTTGGCAGACACATGTGTAAAAGTCACTTTTGTAGATAAATATACAAAGAAATCCGCAATATATACCTATTACTTACAACAGTTTTCAAAATAAATAAAATAATAGTTACAGTGCACTGAGATCTATGTACTGTAATAAATAATATGCTTGCAATGTGCTTCATGTTATTATATAATTCAACATATACTAGTTGAAAAGATTAGCATAAAGAGAATAAAATAACTTCAGGGCAGGGTGAAATTCCCTACCGGCGGTAAAGCCCGCGAGCGAAAGCTGATTTGGTGAAATTCCAAAGCCGACAGTACAGTCTGGATGAAAGAAGTAAGAAAGATAGATAGGTATTATTGCTCATCATATGGTTAGATAAAAGAAAAAGCCCTGAGAGAAATCTCAGGGCTTTTTTCGCAGATATTACAGGGAAAAGTGAACAAGTAACTGAAAAGGTGATGTAATGGAAGTTTCAGAATTAACAATAGAACAAAAACAATATTATATGGGAAGAGCCCTAGAGCTGGCAAAGAAAGGAATGGGATATACCAATCCAAATCCAATGGTAGGGTGTGTGATTGTAAAAGATGGGAAAATTGTTGCAGAAGGTTATCACGAAAAATGCGGTGGCTTTCATGCAGAGAGAAATGCTTTGTTATCCTGTAAGGAAGATGTGACAGGAGCCAGTGCCTTTGTTACTTTAGAACCTTGTTGTCACTACGGAAAGACTCCACCATGTACAGAAATTATCATAGAAAGAGGAATCAAAAAAGTATATGTGGGAAGTATGGATTCCAATCCTTTAGTAGGGGGAAAAGGAGTCAAAATACTACAGGAAGCAGGAATTGAAGTAGAATGTGGAATTTTGAAAGAGGAATGTGATAAATTAAATGAAATATTTTTTCACTATATAGAACATAAAACTCCCTTTGTGGCAATGAAGTATGCCCAGACCCTGGATGGGAAGATAGCCTGTAGCAGCGGGGATTCCAAATGGATTACCAATGAAGTAAGCAGAAATCATGTACAGGAATTAAGAAAACAATATGCAGGAATCATGGTAGGAATTGGAACGGTACTGGCAGATAATCCTATGTTGAATTGTAGAATTGCCAAGGGAGCAGATCCGGTAAGAATTATCTGTGATTCTACCCTAAGGATTCCAATGGATTCGAATATTGTAAAAACAGCAAAGGAGATTCCAACCATTGTAGCCTGTACTGAAATCCAGGAAGAAGACAAGAAAAAACAGAAGTTGGAGGAAGCCGGGGTTACGGTATTATCATGTGGTAGAGACAATCAGGTAGATTTGAGAAAATTAATGAAACTACTGGGG
>JBGVDD010000043.1:0-50730 GCA_045119215.1 Lachnospiraceae bacterium
AGAGCAGAGCAGAGCAGAGCAGAGCAGAGCAGAGCAGAGCAGAGCAGAGCAGAGCAGAGCAGAGCAGAGCAGAGCAGAGCAGAGCAGAGCAGAGCAGAGCAGAGCAGAGCAGAGCATTTTTGTGTAATTTTTTAGGCTGGGGTCATTACAGCTGTATTAAGGTTGTCTTTTAATGCGTAGATTTTTCTATGTGTTAAAGGGCTTTTTTTTATTTATTTTTAGTATCAAGTGAGGTGAGCGGGAAAAAGAAGGGGATAGTTATGGTACAGCAGATTAATTTAAGGATTTATAGTAGGTCGAATTAAGAAACTTGTTTGACACTATGAATCAATGAGAAACCAGGAGGGAAAATATATGGAGAAAAAAAAGACTGCAGTTGAGGTGTATTTGTCCACAGTGTATAAGTGGGGGCTTATTATTTTGGTGAGTGCATGTATGTGTGCTACCGCTACATTTAACACAGAAAAGTTATTGGGTTTTTATCCCAATGTACCATGGATTGCTACAATTTTATTTGCGACTATGGACGTTATTTTCTTTATATCTGCAATGGCAATTGTGAAAACATCCTTTGATGAAAATGGAGATTTAAAAGAAGGAAGATTAAAAATAGGAAAAATATTTTCTGCTTGTGTATTAATTATACAGTGGAATTATATTTTGTATATGATTCCATCAAGGACATTTTGGGGTTTTTTGTTCTTCTTTTTGATTTTGATGGCATTTTTTTTTGATATTAAGTTGCTAATTATCAGCGGTCTGGCTTGCATGGGTTCGTTATTTGTTGCATGGGGGGTGAGAGGAACTGCTCTTCTACCGGTCAAAGATGAATTGTTTATCACAGATGTTATTATGTGTTTCATAGGACTTAGTTTGTCATTGGCAGGTTTGTCTATTTTTGTTTATTTTGTGTCTCATTTTTTAGTAACTGCAAAAAAAGATGAACTGGAAAAGAACAACGAGCATGTGATGAAGGTTTTAAATTCTGTAGAGGTAATATCAGAACGGCTGCACGAAGCAGGAACCTCCCTTTCGAAAATCTCTGAGAACGAAAGTGCATCAGCCCAGGAGCTTGCTGCAACCAGTGAGCAATTGGCAGAGAGCAGTGATACCCTTGGTACAAAAAGCGATGAGAGCATGGAAAATCTTGGGGAACTCAGTGAATGGGAAGGTGTTGTGGCGGATAACGTGGACAAGGTAGAAAACACATCCAGAGAGCTTCTTGATAAATCTATGGAAAATGAAAGACTGTTAAACAATTTACATACCATCAATGGAGAGGTCTCCCAATCCATGACGGCTACCACAGATATGGCAAAAAAACTGTCAGATGCAGTACAGGAAATAGGTGCCACCTTAAACCTTATCAGTGAAATATCTACTTCCACCAATTTGCTGGCTCTCAATGCATCCATTGAAGCGGCAAGAGCCGGGGAAGCCGGAAGGGGCTTTGCAGTTGTAGCCTCAGAGGTGGGAAACCTTGCAAATAATACACAGGAGTCCCTGAAAGAAGTAGAAACGGTGATTCAACGAGTACAAAGCAGTGTGAGGGAAATTACCCAACAGATTGAAGAGAACTCATCGAAACTGGATACTCAAAATGAATATTTTGAAAATGTATTTGAAAGTATGCAGGAAATGACAGAATTGCTCCACGTTTCCGTTGATGCAATCAATACCATGGGGCAGGCACATAACAAACAGTCAGAGGTGATTAAAAGAACGGTATCCATCAATCAGGAAATTGCACAGAGTATCAGAAATGAAAACATACAGTTTGCTTCCATCAACACCATGGCAGAAAGCAATGCAAATGATACCGCACAGGTTGCCACCCAGGCAAGTGCAATCAATGATATGGTAGATGAGATGCGCACTTTGTTGAAAAGTGAATCGTGAGCCAAGTAACCCGGTATCGTGGCACACCAAAAAATTTAGGTTAAAAGAGAGACTTGAAAAATCAAGTCTCTCAATGTATAATCTACTTAGAAAGGTTATCGGATGCGTCATCCGATTGCCCTCAGTTATATGATTGTATATAGAAATAGCATCTAACTTTGGGCGGTTGGGATGCTATTTCTTTTTATTAAAATGATTGTCTATATATGACAGAGCCGCAAAAATTACTAGCACTAAAGTCAAGGCTTCAAGTGTGTTCATGGGGCATCACCCTCTTTCGTAAGACTAGAGGGCATCAAATTGGAAACGCATCCGCTTCTTTCTATGAAGTTATACGGATTTATTCTAGCATGAATGGGAAGAGGTGTCTATTGGAATCTGAAAAAATGTCCTTTTATCCTGATGAGCCAGGGAACCCGGCAACGTGGCATATATATTTTTTGCTCAGAATCTATAGACAATTTCCAAAGAAAAGTGTATACTGACTATCACAGGTTTTGCGTATAACGCAAGAGGAAACAGAGAAAACTAGTGAAGAGTAACTGTTATGTCAACATTAGAATATGGAGGATACAAAATCATGGAAATAACAAAGGAAATGACCATTGGAGAATTATTACAGGTTGCACCACAGGCTGCACCGGTTCTTTTAGAGATTGGGATGCATTGTCTTGGATGTCCATCAGCACAGGGAGAAAGCTTAGAAGAGGCTGCTATGGTTCACGGACTTGACGCTGTGGATTTGGTAGCAAAAATCAATGAAGTAGTGAATGCAAAAGAAGCATAAAGATTAGGAACTGTGAAAAAAGATGCCCTGGTAAATCACCAGGGCGTTTTCGTGTATAAAAATTTAGGTGGATGTGTAAGGAGAATTTGGATATGAATAAGAGAAAAGCAGTGATTCTGGCTGCGGGAAAAGGAACCAGAATGGAGTCAGATTTGCCCAAGGTAATACATACCATTGACGGAAAGCCAATGGCGGAGTACGTGATTGAGGCGGTAAAGGAAGCGGGAATGGAGGATATCTGTTTAATCGTAGGATATAAGGCAGAACAGGTAAAGGAAGCTATCACCTCCAAGGTAAGCTTCTGTCTTCAGGAGGAACAGTTAGGAACAGGTCATGCAGTAAAGTGTGCCTGTGACTTTATTGGAACAAGTGGGGAAGTCTGTGTTCTATGTGGGGATACTCCCTTAATTACCGGAGAAACTTTAAAAAAGGCTATGGAATATCATGAGAACAGCAAAAATCAAATGACTGTTATCTCTGCAATTATGGAAGACCCCACAGGATATGGAAGAATTATTCGGGATGAGCAGGGAGAATTTTTAAAGAATGTGGAACATAAGGATGCAACAGAAGAGGAGAGACAGAGCAAGGAAGTAAATTCCGGAATGTACATTTTCTCCTGCAAAGACCTCTCCTATGCATTGACTCAGATTAATAATGACAATGCCCAGGGAGAATACTATCTTCCGGACACTCTGGAAATTATCCGCAATAAAGGAGGAAAGGTAGGAGCTTATGTTTTGGAAGATGCCACGGAAATGTCAGGAGTTAATACAAAGGCTCAGCTTGAGGAAGCCACAAGAATCATGCACGAAAGAGTGGGAAAGGGAGTCTAAGATGATAGTGATTGCAGGGTTGGGAAATCCTACGAAAGAATATGAACATACCAGACACAATGTAGGCTTTGATACCATTGATGTGATTGCAGATAAGTATGGGATTTCCGTCAGTGAAAAGAAGCATAAGGCTTTGATTGGAAAGGGACACATAGAGGGTCAGAAGGTAATTCTGGTAAAACCCCAGACCTATATGAACCTTAGTGGAGAAAGCATCCGGGAGGTTTGTGATTATTTTAAAGTAGACCCAGAAAGTGAATTGATTGTGATTTATGATGATATCAGTTTGGCACCGGGAAAGCTTCGTATACGTCCAAAGGGCAGCGCCGGTGGACACAATGGAATCAAGAATATTATTGCACAGTTATCCACCCAGAATTTTTACCGCATCAAAGTCGGTGTTGGTGAAAAACCAAAGGGCTGGGATTTGGCAGACTATGTGTTAGGGCATTTCTCCAAAGAAGAGAGCGAATTGATGAAAGCGGCATTTGAAGATGCCACAAAGGCAGTGGAAGTAATCTTAACCAAGGATATTCAGGCGGCAATGAACCAGTTTAATTAGGAGAATTTTCATGAATGTAGTAACCTACCCCTTAAGGGATTTAGAAGAATACAATGAAATAAAGAAAAAGCTTTCCGCGCCGAAAGGGAAGGGAATTCTTCAGCTTTGTGGTTGTGTGGAATCCCAGAGAGTACACCTGATGCAGGGATTAGGGGAGGATTTTAAGCGAAAGCTTATTATCACCTACGATGAACTAAGAGCAAGGGCCCTTTATGAGGATATGAAATTTTTCAAGGAGCCGGTTGCTTTGTATCCAGCCAAGGATTTTATTTTCTTTAACGCTGACATTAAAAGCAATCTTTTGGTAAAGGAACGGATGAAGGCACTCAAAATGCTTTTAGAAGAGGAAAGTGCCACCTTGATTACTACCATTGACGGATTGATGGATAGTTTAATTCCTCTGGAGGAATTAGAGCAGTATATTTTCCAGATAGAGGAAGGTGCTATCTTAGAACGGGATGCCTTGATAAAAAAGTTGTTTTCCATGGGATATGAAAAAACCACCCTGGTAGAAGGAGCAGGTCAGTTTGCCGTACGTGGTGATATTGTGGATATTTACCCGTTGACCGAGGAACTTCCCTTTAGAATCAACTTTTTTGATGATGAAGTGGAAAAGATTGTGGCATTTGAACCAGAGTCTCAGCGTGCAGTCTATCCAGAGAGTATGGAAGATATGATTACCAGGGTAAAACTCTATCCAGCTACTGAACTGATGTTGACAGAGCTAAGGAAAAAGGCAGGCTTAGAAAAAATCAAAGAGGAAGCAAAAATTCAGGAGGAAGCATTTCGGAAAGAGCATAAGTCAGAGGAAGCCCATCGCATTTACCAAATGGTGGAGGAATTAGAAGATGATCTGATTGTCCTTGGAAGAGCCAATGCAGACAGCCATGTGAAAAGCTTTTACGACAATACGGTATCTTTATTAAATTATTTTGAAGATGCCCTTATCTTTTTGGATGAGCCTGCAAGAGTTTACGAAAAAGGCCAGGTAGTAGAGACGGAATTTCAAGAAAGCATGATACACCGTATGGAGAAAGGATATGTGCTGCCTTCCCAGACAAAGATTTTATATGGCTGTTCTGAGATTATGGGAAGAATAGAGAACCACAATACAGTGGCGATTTCTACTTTAGAGCCAGCCAGAACAGAGTATAAGGTCCGGGAAAAATACAGTTTTTCGGTACAGAATGTAAATTCCTATAATAACAGCTTTGAACTTCTGGTAAAAGAAATAAAGAATTACAGAAAACGTGGGTATCGCATCCTTTTGCTCTCCCCGTCAAAAACCAGAGGAGAGCGTTTGGCAAATGATTTGATGGAGGCAGAGATTCCGGTGTTTTACAGTGAAAATCAAGATAGGATGTTAGCGCCGGGAGAGGTGATGGTTACCTACGGAAATGTACACAAAGGCTATGAGTACCCCCTGATTTCCTTTGTAGTAATTTCAGAGGGGGATATTTTTGGAACCGAGCATAAGCATAAAAAGAGGGCAAAAAAGAAAAACGGCTATGAAGGGAAAAAAATAAACAGCTTTACGGACCTGCAGGTTGGGGATTACGTTGTGCATGAGAACCATGGTTTGGGGATATATAAGGGAATTGAGAAGATTACTGTGGATAAAGTGGCAAAAGATTATATGAAAATCGAGTATGCCTCCGGAGGAAATCTGTACATTCTTGCCACAGGTCTTGACATGATTCAAAAATATGCAGGTTCTGATGCCAAGGTGCCCAAATTAAATAAATTAGGAAGTAAAGAGTGGCAGAAGACAAAGACCAAGGTAAAGACGGCAGTGGATGTGATTGCCAAAGATTTGGTGGAGCTGTATGCGGCAAGACAGGAAAACAATGGCTTTGTGTATGGAGAGGATACCGTATGGCAACAGGAGTTTGAAGAGCTATTTCCCTATGAGGAGACAGAGGATCAGTTAGCTGCCATTGAGGCAACCAAGCAGGATATGCAGAGCAATAAAATCATGGATCGGCTGGTGTGCGGAGATGTGGGGTATGGAAAAACAGAAATCGCCATCCGTGCAGCCTTTAAGGCAGTGCAGGAGGAAAAGCAGGTAGTGTATTTAGTGCCCACAACCATTCTGGCACAACAGCATTATAATACCTTCGTCCAGCGTATGAAGGACTTCCCGGTAAATATTGAACTTATGTCCAGATTTCGCACTCCATCCCAGATAAAGAAAACCATACAGGGATTAAAAAATGGTCTGGTGGACATTGTCATAGGAACCCACAAGGTACTGTCAAAGGAAGTGGAATACAAAGATTTGGGACTGTTAATTATCGATGAGGAACAGCGCTTTGGTGTGGCACACAAAGAAAAGATTAAGAAGCTTAAGGAAAATGTGGATGTGCTGACACTTACGGCAACCCCTATTCCCAGAACCCTTCACATGAGTCTCATCGGGATTCGGGATATGAGTGTTTTGGAGGAGCCACCTATGGATCGTCTGCCCATTCAGACCTTTGTGATGGAATTTAATGAGGAGATGGTCAGGGAGGCAATCAACAGAGAACTTGCCAGAGGGGGTCAGGTATTTTACGTATATAACCGGGTGAACAATATTGACGAAGTGGCCAATATGGTAGCAAATCTGGTGCCGGATGCAAATGTATCTTTCGCACACGGACAGATGAAGGAACATGAGTTAGAGAATATTATGTGTGACTTTATCAATGGCGATATAGATGTACTGGTATCCACTACCATTATTGAAACCGGTTTGGACATATCCAATGCAAACACCATTATCATCCATGATTCGGACAATATGGGATTGTCCCAGTTATACCAGCTAAGAGGCCGTGTGGGAAGGTCAAACAGGACTGCATATGCTTTCTTCATGTATCAGAAGAATAAGATGTTAAAGGAGACAGCAGAGAAAAGACTTCAGGCAATCAAAGAATTCACAGAGCTGGGAAGCGGGTTTAAGATTGCCATGCGTGATTTGGAAATCCGCGGTGCCGGAAATCTTTTAGGCGAGCGTCAGAGCGGACACATGGCAGCGGTAGGTTATGACTTGTACTGTAAGATGTTAAATACTGCGGTAAAGAAATATAAAGGGGAAGAAGACAGGGAAGACTTTGAGACAGTGATAGATATCAGTGTCAATGCCTTTATTCCTCCAAGCTATATTGCCAATGAGATGCAGAAATTAGATATGTATAAAAAAATAGCAGCCATTGAAAGTGAAGAGGAAAAAGAAGACATTATAGATGAATTACAGGACAGATATGGAGATTTGCCAAAGAATGTGGAGAATCTTTTAAATATTGCCAGCTTAAAGTGCATGGCCCATCAGGCCTATGTTACAGAGGTCAGTGACAAATCGGGAAATATTAAGATTACCATGTATGAAAGGGCAAAAATTAAAGTGGAGGAAATTCCGTCGTTACTGGAGAAGTTCCAGGGAAGATTAAGCTTTAAGCCGGAACAGACGCCGTATTTTGTGTACAAGGAGACAGGAAACCGCTTAAAAGAGAAATCCACCGTGATGGAAACGGTGAGAATGTTGTTAAGTGAGTTAATTGTTATTGTGCAGAGCTAGGACCATTAACTTAAACTATTAACACCTATTATCTTCATTGAGGCTATTAAGTTAAGGATGAGAAGTAAAACATAGGACAAGTCAAAGCAAGAAAATAATACCGTCCGAGACGACAAATAGCGTCCTTTATCCCTTGGGAATCCCCAGGCGATAAAGGACGCTATCCTTTTAATATACTTTTATTTCACTAATACAGGTATCTTCGTATTTACTTCCTGCTTCTGCACCTTCAATGGTAACAGTGATAGTATCTGTATAAACAGGCTCATCAAAATTAATCCAATTTTCAAGATCACACATTTCATATGTATTAAATGACTCTTTGACCTCTTCAAATTCTGGCACCATAAGATCAGCTTTTATACGGGTTCCATCTGTGGCACTTACAGATACCTGTGTCACTTTTCCATTAATTCCGTACAGATATTTGGACTCAAGATAACCATTTAAAATGGTAAGTCCATACACGGTTTGTTTTTTTCCAAGATAAAGGGTGATGGTCTCTCCGATACCTGTTCCTGAAGCCCCTTCCACCCAGCAGGTGTTGAGATTTCCATCTATCAGGTTTGATGCCCTATATGTTTTCTCTTCCTGTGGCTTTAGGGTGGAGGAAGCCTCCGCCGATAGGGCAAGATTCACATCTGTTTCATAATCAAATTCAGAGTACACCAGTGTCACTCCCAGGGAGGAGTCTTCGTTTTTTCGAAACAGATATTTGGCATATCCAACAAAGGACATATCTCCACTGTTATCTCCATAAAAACATGCTCCCTCAAGTAAATAAAAATCCCCATTTTCTTTCACGGAATAATTTCCCAGCTCATACCATGGATCACCACCTCCAAAATAAGACATCATGAATCCATCTCCCTGGTCTTCCAAATAGGGAAAGTCTGAAAAATCCATATTCTCTCTTCCGTAAAAATCCTTCACTAAATGTTCTGCTGCACTGATTCTTATTAGATTTTTGGCACCTGAAGAGGGATACAAATCATAGTCTAAAAGTTGGGTAATATCCTGACGAGTAGCAAAACCATCAAGTATATGCACCAACAATATGGACTGATCATCCTCTTGAAGATTGGAATAACTTTTTTTGGAATAACCTTTTCCAGCCTTTGCACGTTCCATCTGAAGCGCAGCCGTTGCCATACTGCTCAAAAGATTTTTATCGGCATTCTGTGTATACTTTAGTTTACTCATATGCCGACAGATTTCTGCTCCTTCTTCTATTGTGACGTACAGCTGTTCACTGGTAGAAGTTGATTCCGGAGATGCTGTATCCTGCTTCCCCTCTGTAATCTCTTCTGTATCTTGTATACCCGACCTGTTCTCTTCTGTATCTTGGATACCCTCTGTAATCTCTTCCGTTTCTTGTATATCCCTTGTGTTCTCTTCTGTAACGTATTCCCATGCTTCCTGATTTCTAGAATCACTGTCTGCTCTATTTTTCACTTCTGGAATAATAATCAATAAAATCACGCAAGTTAATACCAGCAGAAATGTTACAGTGGCCACCAGAACAGCTATCATGAATAATGGATTTTTCTTTTTCTGCGGCACAGGCTGCTGCAGATTCTCCAGAGATTGACCGCATTTTACACAAAATCGTGCAGAATCCTTATTTAATTGTCCACATTTTTTGCAATACATAAACTCCCCCCTTGATTGTCCGTGTAAAGCGTCTGCTTAAGAATTTCCCATACATCATACAGCATCTTTTTTGTAACTGCATAAGGATAATGCTTTACACCTTTTGTGGAAATTATACTATTGAATTTATTTGAATTCAAGCTTCTTCAAAAATTACGCAATCCAAAGGCTCCGGCTGGTTAATGTACAGATACAAGCTTAACACTTGCTGTTAAGCTATGCGTCAAGAATGATATTGTACGAAATTTCAAGTTTCCTCCCAGGAAAGTGTTGAACACTTTAGAAAAAAGAGATATAATGGAGTCTGTTGTGAATATTCGTATGGGTATAGCAGAATTCAAGATATAGGAGAAGAAACAATGAAGCGGAGAGTTGGAAAGCTACTTCAAATCTTTCCTATCATTGTAGTAATGACTATAAGTAGTGGCTGTGGGAGTGAACCGGTATTGTCCACAGATGTGATTGCTCAGTTTGAAGGAGAGGATATTACAAAAGAAGAGGTTTCTTTTTATTTGATTGTCAATCAGATTGTGTATGAAAAACAGTTTGCCAGTGAGTATCCCGAACAAGATATCTGGCAGATGGATCTGTTTGACACAGGACATACATTAGAAGAGGATGTAAAGTCAAGTATATTGCAACAGCTTCGGCAGATGCATATTTTGCTGGATAAAGCAGAGGAATATCATGTAGAATTTTCCAAGGAAGACGAGGAAGAATTATTGGTGTTAATGGAAATATTTCAACAAGAGTATGCACCAAAGGTTCTGGAGGAACTGCAGATGGAGGAAGGTATTCCAAGGGAACGCATGAAGGAATCCATGCTTGCAGCCAAGGTGAAAGAAAAGATATGTAGTACGAGAGGCTGGAGCGAAAAGGAGAAGGAGCAAAAGTTTGGACAGCTTATGGAAGAATGGGCACAGTCCTATCATTTTACCATCCGGGAAATGGATTGGGATGGGATACATTTTGAATATGGAAAATATATGCAGGAAGAGTAAAAAACAGGAGGAAGAATATGAAAAAGTCAGTAAAAGTTTTAGGGATTACGGCTGCTTTCGTAGCAGCACTATCTATGGGAGGGTGCACAACAAAACCAACAGACACCGTGGCAACAGTGTATGGAGAGAACGTATCTGTCAGTGAGCTTGGTATGTATGCGATTTACCAGCAGGTACAGTATGAACAGTTTTACAGTATGTATCTGGGAACAACTGTGGATTGGTCACAAGAGTATGATGGCGCTACCATGGAAGATGAGACAAAGAAAAACGCATTAGACACTTTTAAGAAAATGAAAATTGTTGCTTCCCACGCAGGGGACTATAATGTATCCATTTCAGAAAAGGAACAAAAGAAAATCAATAAGGCAGCAAAAAAACTGGTAAAAGATAATAATGACAAGGCAAAGAAGGCGTTGTATATCACAGAGGACGGTGCAAAGGACTTATTTGAAACTTATTATCTGTACAATAAGACCAATGAAGCTATGGTGGCAGATGTGGATACCAACGTATCAGATGAGGAAGCTGCACAGAAAAAAATGTCATATGTGAAGTTTGATTTGGAATCTACTACAGATGAAGATGGAAATACAATAGATTTGACAGAGGATGAGAAGAAAGCAGCAAAAGCTAAGGCAGAGGAAGTTGCCAAGGCAGGAGCAGATAAATTAGAAGCAGCCGTGGAAGGTACAGATTACACGGTAGAAACAGCTACCTTTGATGATGATTCCGATACTTTGGATAAGAAGGTATATAAAGCAGCTAAGAAACTAAAAGAGGGACAGCTGTCAAAGGTAATTGAAACAGACAGTGCCTGCTATGTCATCCGTTTAGACAGTAATTTAGACAGGGAAGCAACAGACAGCAAGAAGGAAGAAATTGTAAGCAAAAGAAAGAGCGATGCTTTCGATGCAATCTATGAAAAATGGGAGAAGGAAAAAGAAGCCTTTGTGGTAGATGAAAAAGTATGGAAAACCATTCGATTTAAAGATAAAATTACTTTAAAACAGGATGAAGCAGAGGATACAACCCAGGAAACAGAATAAATATAGTTAGAAAAATAGTGAATCAACTACACAAAAACCTGCCAGCATGCAGGTTTTTTGTGATAACAGGAGGAAAAATGGAAATTTATCTTATCAGACATGGAGAGACAGAATGGAATACTTTGAGAAAACTACAGGGAAGATCTGACACAGAATTAAATGAAGTAGGCATACAATTAGCACAGCTTACATCTAAAGCATTTGAGGATGTGGAGTTTGATGTTATTTATACCTCACCATTGAAGCGTGCAAAAAAAACGGCAGAAATCATGAAGGGGAATCGAAATATCCCATTGATAGAGGAGGAGAGAATTAAAGAGGTATGTTTTGGAGCATATGAGGGATTAGGATGTGCAAAAGAGAATTATGAGATACCGGATCCGGAATTTGAATATTTCTTCCAGGCACCCCAAAAGTATGTGGCAAAGAATGGGTGCGAGAGCATTGAAGAGTTATGTGAGCGAACCACCAGCTTTTTAAAGGAAGTTCTAGCCAATGAGGAACTTCAGGATAAGAAAATTTTGATTTCCACCCACGGGGCAGCTATGAAAGGACTTTTGAGTATTTTTCATGAAGGTGAGAAGGAAAATTTCTGGGGGTGTGGTGTACATAGAAACTGTGCAGTCACCAAGTTAATCTATGAAGATGGAGCATTGAAATTGGAATACGAAAATCGTATATTTTATCCGGAACATTTAGGTACAAAACCTGCATTTGCGAAATAGACCAGGGAGGGAAAGCAGAATGGCAAAGGAAAAAGAAGTGAAAACCAATGCAATGAGAATCTTAGACAAGCATAAGATTTCTTATGGGGTCAATACCTATGAGTGTGATGAGTTTATTGACGGTGTACACATTGCAGATAAATTAAATCAACCTTATGAAATCAGTTTTAAAACTTTAGTAGCGGTGGGAAAGAGTAAGGCAAATTATGTGTTTGTTATCCCTGTGGACAAGGAAATCGATTTTAAGAAGGCGGCCAAGGTGGTGGGAGAAAAAAGCGTGGAACTGGTTCCGGTAAAGGAGATTCAGGGGCTAACCGGTTATATCCGTGGAGGATGCACTCCCATAGGTATGAAGAAGCTGTTTCCTACGGTGATTCAGGAAAGTGCAAAAAATTACGAAAGAATCATTGTCAGTGGAGGAAAATTAGGATTGCAGCTAGAGCTGTCTCCCATAGATTTATGCAAAGTGGTGAAAGGGGAGTACGGTGATGTCATCCAATAAAAAATATATACTGTCTGGTATCATCATATTTATTCTGGTATCCATTGGGGCAGGATGCGGGTATTATCATTATCTTCACAGAGAAAATCAGAAGTTAGACTCTCAGAAGATTAAGACCCAGCTGGAAGAGACACCGGGGGAAATTACTACACAAAAGGCAGATGGTATCGTGATTTTTCTCCACTCAGGTGGCTTTGTTGTAGAAAAGAATGAGTACCACGAAGCCTTTGGTGCAGCTATCGGTCAGCAGTTAGGCTTTGATTACGTTGTGCCAGACTATCCTGTGAATACTACCTATAAGGAAACCTTATCTTATATGGAAGAAATTTACAAAAATGCCAGGGAACAGTATGATAAGGTGTGGTTTATCGGCTGTTCTGCAGGGGCAAATCTGGCAGTGGCCAGTATGCTGAAATATGGAGATACTTACGGTATGCCGGACAAATTGATTCTCATGTCTCCATGGTTAGATACTTCTATGGGAAATGAGAATATTGAATGTGTCAGCGATTTTGACAAGGAATTTTATGCCTCACTAGTTACCTGGGGAGAAAATTATAATGGGGGAGATAAGAAAACAATTTATGCCAGTCCCCTGAAAGCGAAAAAGTCACAGTTAAAAAATTTTCCAGAAACAATTATGTTCGAAGGAGAACTGGATATTCTGCGTTTTGATGCAGAAAAATTCAGCCAGAAGTTAGAAGAGGCAGGGGTAAATTGTACTTATGTCACTGCTAAAGGAAAAAATCATGGGGAAGTGTTTGCAGAGTTTGCAGGAAACATGCAGATACCGGAAATTATGAAACCTTACATTACTGAAAATGAAAAAATTATACAAAAAAACCAATAAAAATAAGACAAAATAAATAAAGTTGTGCGAAACTAACGAAAATAGTGGAAATCCTCCTAGAAAAAGATGTATAATATCTATGATTTATTCTTGAAATTGGGACTAGGAGGGAAATTGTTGTGAAAAGTGTATATGTAAAAAGATTTGTAGCAGTAGTGTTGTCTTTGATGCTGGTAGCTGGAATGATACCATTAGACAGTATGGTTACTTATGCAGCATCTCAGACAGTAAAGTCCATCTCATTAAACAGTAAGCAAAAAAAGATGACGGTAGGTGAGAAAACTACTTTAAAAGTAAAGAGCATAAAGCCTGGTAATTCTTCTAAGAAGGTTATCTGGAAATCACAAAACAGCAAAATAGCTACCGTAAATTCCAGTGGTAAGGTTACAGCAAAAAAGCCTGGAAATACTACCATAACAGCAATAAGCAAGGGGAATAAAAACGTAAAAGCCACTTGTAAAATTAAGGTGTATGCTAAGGTAAAAACTGTGACAGCCAGTGTTAGCAAAAAGACCGTTGAGGTAGGGGAAAATTTTAGACTAAAGGCAAAAATAGCACCATCCAATGCGTTAAAGACAGTGTCATTTCGCTCTAGTAATGAAAGAATTGTCAGTGTATCATCATCGGGTGTAGTCACAGGGGAGGCAATCGGAAAAGCTACGATTTTTATTACCAGTAACTCAGGGGCCAAGCAGGGAAAATGTGTTGTTACAGTCAGTGATCCCTACTCTGCTACAGGGGGAAATATAACCGGTAGTCAGAATGGTAAGGGAGATTCTGGAGCGAAAACCCCCACTCCCACCCCTACAATGAATTTTATTTTTGAGGATGAGGGTGAGGAAGAAGATGATTATGCATTTGATGAAGACGGAGACGAGGACGAGGAGGATTTCGAAATACAGAGAGTAACTCATACCCCTACCCCCACAAGAAAGCCTACACCTACCAATACACCAGTTCCAACAGAACCCCAAGAAGTGATTGTACACAGTGGAGAGTACAAAAATGTTAGTTGGAAGATTGACGACGAAGGATTGCTGCAGGTTGTAGGAACAGGAGATATGTATGAAATTGGTGATGTGCCATGGTTTGAATGGTGTGAAGAAATTAAGACTGCAAAGGTTTCTGTTGTGGGTGCTACCACAGCACAAGAAATGTTTCATAATTGTAAGAATATGACAAGTGTTGATTTGACAGAATTTGATATGTCGTCACTGACAAATATGAAGGGGATGTTTAAAGGGTGTACCAGCCTGGAAGTAATTGACTGGCAGGATGTAGATACCAGTAAGGTGACTACTATGGAAAATATGTTTGCAGGTTGTGCTAGTTTAATGTCAGTACCAGTAGAAGAATTTTGTACAGAAAATGTAAAAAACGTGAGAAAAATGTTTAGTAATTGTAGTGCTCTTCTGGAACTGGATTTAAGTAGTTTTGATATGTCACAGGTCATCAAGGCAGAGAATATGTTTAAAGGCTGTGGAAAATTAATCAGCATTATCAGTCCGGGAAGGGCAGGTCAGATGGTTATTGAACTTCCGGATGGAACCTGGCAGGATGCAGAGGAAAATATTTATTTTGCAATGCCGGAGGATATGGCAGGAAGTAGGGAATTAGTGAAAATATCAGAGGAAAAACTAGAGTGTTCTCCAACGCCTACTCAAGGGGCTGACTCAGAAGAGGATTTCGAAGAGGAGGATTCAGAAGAGGAGAATTTTGAGGAAAAGGACTCCCAGGAAGAAGATTCAGAAGAAGAGGATTCCCAGGAAGAAGATTCAGAGGAAGAAAATTCAGAGGAAGAGGATTCAGAGGAAGAGGATTCAGAAGAAGAGGACTCCCAGGAAGAAGATTCAGAGGAAAAGGATTCAGAGAAAGAAGATTCAGAAGAAGAAAATTCCCAAAATGATTACCAGGAGGAAGTTATTTTCATCATAAAAGTTACTCCAACGCCAATTCCTGAATCATAAAATTCATACTTACAAGTATTAAGGTGTATAAGATTTGTCTTGTACACCTTTTGCGTGTCCTAATTATTATTTGAATCTATTTTATACTTTCTTAAGTGAGGATTTTGTGGTATGATAAAGATTAGTTATGTGACAGTTCAAATTTCAAAGAACAAAAATTTGGTTACAGATATGGGGACTAGTTTATGAAGAAAAAAATAAAGGTAAAGGGACAACTGAATTCTTATATGCAATGGCCTATGTATTTGATTGTCTTGCTGTTGGCAATGAATGTGGCCATGTATGCGTTAGAAATCAAAGCAGGAATATTAATGAGTATATTCGTCTGCATATACGTAGTGATTGTAGCTGTATTATACTATTATAACCGTCAGATTCTAATCAATGAAATGATTAATTTTGCTACCGGTTATGGTCAGATTCAAAGAAAACTGTTGCAGGAGTTGGAGATTCCGTATACTCTCTTGGATGAAAATGGCAGGGTTGTATGGATGAACAATGCATTTCGTACATTGGTAGGGAAAAACAGGGATTACAAGAAATCCATTACCAATATATTTCCTGTGATTACTAAAGACAAATTCCCCCAGGAGTCAGAGCCGGTGACGATTCATGTGAGTTTAGAAACATGGGATTACAGAGCAGAACTTCAAAAGATTGCGCTAGATCCTATTGCGGAGAATATCACGCTGTTAGGTGAGGAACCGTCACAGGATTACCTCATTGCTATGTATCTGTTTGATGAAACGGAATTGAACCGATATATACGTGTCAACAGAGAGCAGCAGCTGGTGGCAGGTTTGATTTACATTGACAATTATGATGAAGTCATAGAGAATGTAGAGGAAGTGAGAAGTTCCTTACTGGTTGCATTGATTGACAGAAAGATTAATAAATATATTTCTGGAATTGATGGAATCGTAAAAAAAATGGAAAAAGATAAGTACTTTGTGGTGATGAAACAGGTTTGTCTGGAGCAGCTGGAAGAAAAACGTTTTGAACTGTTGGATGATGTGAAGACCGTAAACATAGGAAATGAAATTCCCATTACTTTGAGTTTGGGACTGGGAGTAGGAGGAAACACCTATGCTCAGAATTACGAGTATGCCAGAAATGCCATTGACCTGGCCTTGGGGCGAGGTGGAGACCAGGCCATCGTAAAGAGAAAGGATAAAATCGTTTATTATGGTGGAAAGGCAAAACAGGTAGAGAAGAACACCAGAGTAAAGGCAAGAGTAAAGGCACAGGCTTTGCGGGAATTGATTGAAACCAGGGATAAGGTGATTGTTATGGGGCATCAGATGGGAGATGTGGATTCCTTTGGAGCAGCCATTGGTATCTATAGAGCAGCCAAAACCATGAACAAGCCTTGTTTTGTGGTAATCAATGAAATTACTACATCAGTTAGAAAATTAATCGATGGATTTTTGGATAACCCGGACTATGAAGAGGATATGTTTTTAAACGGCACTCAGGCAAAAGAGATTATTAATCCAAACACCCTTTTAGTGGTGGTAGACGTAAACCGACCAAGCTATACAGAATGTCCGGAATTGCTGTCCATGTGTAAAACTATAGTGGTTTTAGACCATCATAGACAGACCACAGAGGTGATAGACAATGCAGTGTTGTCTTATGTGGAACCGTATGCCTCCTCTGCCTGTGAGATGGTTGCAGAAATATTGCAGTATTTTGATGATAACGTAAAGATTAGAACCATGGAAGCAGATTGTCTGTATTCCGGAATTTTGATAGATACAGACAGCTTTGTAAATAAAACCGGAGTTCGAACTTTTGAGGCAGCAGCTTTTTTGCGCAGAAATGGCGCAGATGTTACCAGAGTTCGTAAGATTTTCCGTGATGATATGGCAGAGTATAAGGCAAGGGCAGAGATTGTTCGCAATGCAGAGGTGTATTTAGGATCCTATGCCATCAGTGTTTTGCCAAAAACAGATTTAGATAGTCCTACCATTGTAGGTGCAAAAGCAGCGAATGAACTGTTAAACATTGTAGGTGTGAAGGCTTCTTTTGTTTTGACAGTATTTCATGAAAGAATATATGTCAGTGCACGTTCCATAGATGAAGTGAATGTGCAGATTATAATGGAAAAATTAGGCGGTGGAGGACATCAGACGGTAGCAGGTGCCCAAATAGATTCTGATTTGGACACAGCAGTAAAACAGTTGAAGTCAACACTGTCAGAAATGATTGAAAAAGGAGAGATTTAAAATGCAGGTAATTTTATTGGAAGATGTGAAAAGTCTTGGAAAAAAAGGTGAGATTGTAAAAGTAAATGAAGGTTATGCAAGAAACTTTATTTTGCCTAAAAAGTTAGGTGTAGAAGCGAATTCAAAAAATCTAAATGACTTGAAGCTAAAGAAGGCCAATGATGAAAAAGTGGCAAAGGAGCAGTATGAAGAGGCGTTAGCGTTAAAGACTAAGATTGAAGAAGCTCAAGTAAATCTTAAGATTAAGGCAGGGGAAGGTGGCAGAACCTTTGGTTCTGTATCTTCAAAGGAAATTTCCCAGGCAGCAAAGGAACAGTTATCTCTAGAGTTAGATAAAAAGAAGATTCATTTGTCAGAGCCAATTAAGACCGTTGGCACCCATAATGTAACAGTAAAATTACATCCAAAGGTAAGTGCAGAATTGAAAGTAAAGGTAAGTGAGGCATAAAATTGGAAGAAAGTGTAATAAAAAGAGTACAACCACATAGTATAGAGGCAGAGCAAGCGGTACTTGGAGCTATGCTTATGGATCAGGAGGCCGTTGTTAAAGCAGCGGAGATTTTAAATCCCCAGGATTTTTATGCCCGGCAGTATGGAGTGTTGTTCGAAGCTATGGTAGAGCTTAACAATGAAGGAAAGCCAGTGGATTTGATTACACTTCAAAATCGATTGAAAGAGAAGGATGTCCCACCAGAAATAAGTAGTCTGGAATTTATCAAGGATATCATAGGCTCGGTGGAAACATCAGTAAACGCAGAACAGCATGCTAAAATTATCGCAGACAAAGCACTGCTCCGCAAGATTATCAAGGCCAATGAAGAGATTGCAAATACCTGCTATGCGGGAAAAGAAAGTGTAGATACCATTCTGGAATCTACGGAGAAACAGATATTTGACCTGGTACAGTCCAGAGGAAGCAGTGATTTTGTGCCTATAAATCAGATTGTAATCAATGCATTAGAGCGCATTGAAGCGTCTGCCAAGACAAAAGGAAATGTGACTGGTCATGCCACAGGATTTTTGGATTTAGATTATAAGACTGCCGGAATGCAGCCTTCTGATTTAGTTTTAATTGCAGCCAGACCTTCCATGGGAAAGACTGCCTTTGTTTTGAATATTGCAGAATATATGGCATTTCATGATCACAAATGCGTTGCTATTTTTAGCCTGGAAATGTCAAAGGAGCAGTTGGTGAACCGATTGTTTTCCTTGGAGTCAAGAGTAGATGCCCAGCAGTTAAGAACCGGGGAATTAAAGGATAGCGACTGGGAAAAGCTGGTGGAGAGTGCAGGGGTCATTGGAAGTTCAAAGCTGATTATCGATGATACTGCCTCCATCTCCATCACAGAAATGCGTTCAAAATGCCGTAAGTTTAAGCTGGAGCATGGTCTGGATGTGGTAATCATCGATTATTTACAGTTGATGACAGGTAGTGGAAAACGTCAGGAAGGAAGACAACAGGAGGTATCAGAAATATCCCGTTCTCTAAAAGCTATGGCAAGAGAATTGCAAGTGCCTGTATTGGCATTATCCCAGCTTAGCCGAGCGGTAGAGCAGAGACCGGACAAAAGGCCAATGCTGTCGGATTTACGTGAATCTGGAGCTATCGAGCAGGATGCGGATGTGGTAATGTTTATTTACCGTGACGATTACTACAATAAGGATTCTGAGCGCAAGGGCATTGCAGAAATCATTATTGCAAAACAAAGAAATGGCCCTATTGGTACGGTGGATTTGGTATGGTTGCCAGAGTACACTAAATTTGCTAATTATAAGCGGAATTAATTTAATTAATTTATATAAAAAAAGACACTTTGATTCATCAAAAAGTGTCTTTTTTTGCGTATTTTTATATCATTTCATATCAGTGTATGCAAAAACAGAAACAAAAAAATAATATCAGCCGACACGCTTCTTAGGTTTTCGCAAAAAAAAGATGATATTATCATAAAAAACAATTGAAAAAACGAAAGGCGTAGGTGAAGTGTGTATGCAGGAAATGAGGTATATGATTTCGGATACTGCAAAGAAAATTGATGTGGAAGCTCATGTGTTGCGTTATTGGGAGGAAGAATTATCCTTACATATAGCTAGAAATGAGATGGGGCATCGGTATTATACGGCAAAAGATATTCTTGTATTTAAAAATATTAAGAAGTTAAAGGAACAGGGATTTGCTTTAAAGACTATTAAAATGGTATTGCCGGAAATCGAAAAGGAGGACTTAGAGGATATTATCCAGCGGAAAGATGAACTGAATATGCAAGCGGAAAGTATGGCGGGGACAGGCAGTCACAATATTGTTCCATTTGAAGGTACAAGTCTGGGAACATCATTGGAAGAGAAAACATCGGACGTAGTAACTAGTCAAGATGAGAAGATGAGACAATTTCAGGCAATCCTGGGAAATATTGTAGCACAGGCACTACACAGTCAGCAGGAAGGCTTAAGTCAGGATATTAGCGATAAGGTGACGAAAAGGGTTAGCGAGAAAGTGATTAAGGAAATGAATAGTATTTCCCAGGAGGAGCAGGAGCGGAATGAAGAACATTTTAGGAAAATAGATGAATCCATACGGAGAATTTGTGATGAAAATAAAAAAGAAGCAGAAGAACTGAAACAACAAAAAGTGAAAAAAAGGGGATTGTTTTCAAGGAAAGAAAAGCCAAAACAGAAACAAAAATTATATACATAAAAAAGAGGATGGAGCATTCAATGTATCCATCCTCTTATAACTTCTCGCTTTATAAGAAATTTTTATAATTAATTATAAAGCAAATTTTGTTCTGAAAATTAGCCTTCTGAGATAGCTCCAGCTGGACATGTTCCAGCACAAGCACCGCAGCTGATGCATGTATCAGCATCGATTTCGAATTTTCCATCTCCTTCTGAGATTGCTCCTACTGGACAAGCACCAGCACAAGCACCACAAGAAACACAAGCGTCTCCAATTACGAATGCCATAATTATTTCCTCCTTATAAATGTAAAATGTGTGTAACGCCCTTAAGGCTAAGTTTATTTTAATATAATTTCATAAATTATACAAGTAAAATAAAAGAAAAAATCTTTTATTTATTTCCAGTATTGGTAATGTCATTTCTTTTTGCCTTAATACCCTCTAGAACATGTTTTTTTAATTCCAAAGCAGTATTTTTATCCATGGCTGGAACATCTTTAAGTGGATATTCCATATTTAGTTTTTCATACTTGGGTTTTCCCATGGTGTGATAAGGAAGTATATCTAAGGCTTTCAAGTTTGACAGGCCTCCGATAAAGTAACCTAAGTTATACAGGTCTGTAGGGTCGTCAGTAATTCCGGGAACTACCACATGACGTATCCAGAGAGGAACCTGTTTTTGTGCTGTATATTCTGCAAATTTTAAAATCTGTTCATTGGGCTGAGAACAGAGTTTTTGATGCTTTTCAGGGTCAATATGTTTAATATCCAGCATAATCAGGTCAGTGACTTCCATAAGTTTGTCAAGTTTTTCAATGAAAGCAGTATTGTTTTCAGTGTAGGCAATTCCTGAAGTGTCCAGACAAGTGTGCACACCTTTTTGCTTTAATTTGGTAAATAGTTCTGTGACAAAATCAACCTGCATCAGTGGTTCTCCACCAGTGACTGTGACACCGCCATTGGTATAAAACATTTTGTTTCTTTCATATGCATCAATAATCTCGTCAGTATCCATTTGATTTCCTGTATTCATTTCCCAGGTGTCCGGATTATGGCAGTAGAGGCAGCGCATGGGACAACCCTGAACAAAGACCACAAAGCGGGTTCCAGGACCGTCTACAGTGCCAAAACTTTCGGTAGAGTGTACATATCCTTTCATAAGGATCTCCTTTCATATTTGGTTTATATTGTGTAAAAAAGGGGCCCCCATTGCTGAGGCCCCTTAGAAAAATCATATATACGATAGCAATTACATGCTTTCGTGGAATGTACGTGAGATAACGTCAGCCTGCTGTTCTGGAGTTAACTTAACAAAGTTTACAGCATAGCCAGAAACACGGATTGTCAACTGTGGATAGTTTTCAGGATGAGCCTGAGCATCCTTAAGGACATCTCTGTTCAGTACATTTACATTCAAATGATGTCCACCCTTTGTAGCATATCCGTCTAATAATGATACTAAGTTATCTACCTGTGCCTGATTTTCAGCCATTGTAATATCCTCCTTTAAAATAATCTGATTTAATCTTCCAATTGGTCGTCAATGCCTTCGTGGAGGGTAGGAACCTGGCAAGCCAGGTTCCCCTTTGCACAATCGATACAACCGAGAGTTTCAACACTCCGTTCTGTCGAATCGCCATTGACTTCAACGTTAAGGTGTCCTACACCTTTCTGAGTTGAGCCATCCAAGAAGGCTACAATATCGTCGATTCTTTTATCGTTCATTTAAATCACACCTATTGATTAGTTGTTTCCTAAATCGATTTCGATATCACCAGCGAATACCTGATCTTCTTTTCCAAGTGCTCCAGGAATGATAGTAAAGGTATTTGAGATACCATCCTGAGCTTCCATGAATGGAAGTTTAGCTACTGAAGATAAAGAAGCTACAGCACCGTGAGAATCACGTCCGTGAAGTGGGTTAGCACCTGGAGCGAATGGCTGTCCTTTCTTTCTTCCGTCTGGTGTGTTACCTGTTGCCTTACCATAAGTAACGTTAGAAGTAATTGTTAATACAGAGCATGTTGGGAAGCTTTCTCTGTATGTATACTGCTGTCTTAAGAATCCCATGAATGTACGAAGAACCATCTGAGCAAGTTCATCTACGCGGTCATCATCATTACCATATTTAGGGAAGTCACCTTCTACATTGTAATCTACAACGATACCGTCTTCATCTCTGACAGCTGTAACCTTTGCGTACTTGATTGCTGATAAGGAGTCAGCTACTACAGAAAGACCAGCGATACCTGTTGCGAAGTAACGACGTACATGAGCATCATGTAAAGACATCTGTAATCTTTCGTAGCAGTACTTGTCATGCATATAGTGGATAATGTTCAATGACTGTGCATATACACCTGTTAACCACTTCATCATGTCTTTGTATTTAGACCATACATCGTCAAAGTCTAATACATCACCTTCTACTGGACGATACTTAGGTCCAACCTGTTTCTTGGAAACTTCGTCTACACCACCATTGATAGCGTATAATAAACATTTCGCAAGGTTTGCTCTAGCTCCGAAGAACTGCATTTCCTTACCAACTCTCATGGAAGATACACAACAAGCGATAGCGTAGTCATCACCATGTGTTACTCTCATCAAGTCATCGTTTTCGTACTGGATAGAAGAAGAGATGATTGACATCTTAGCACAGTATTTCTTCCATGCAAGTGGTAATCTTGTAGACCAAAGTACTGTTAAGTTTGGTTCTGGTGCTGCACCTAAGTTCTCTAATGTGTGTAAGTAACGGAATGACATCTTTGTTACCAATGGACGTCCGTCGATACCAACACCACCAAGAGATTCTGTTACCCATACTGGATCACCAGCGAAAATGCTGTTGTATTCAGGTGTACGAGCAAATTTAACGCAACGTAACTTCATGATGAAGTGGTCTACGAATTCCTGAATCTGCTCTTCTGTAAATGTTCCGTTCTTTAAGTCTCTCTGAGCGTAGATATCTAAGAATGTAGATGTACGTCCAAGGGACATAGCTGCACCGTTCTGTTCCTTAACTGCTGCTAAGTATCCGAAGTATACTGCCTGGATAGCTTCCTGTACGTTAGAAGCTGGCTTAGAAATGTCACATCCGTAGATTTCAGCTAATTTAGCAAGTTCTTTTAAAGCCTTAATCTGTTCAGAGTACTCTTCACGGTCACGAATTACTTCTGGAGTCATGATTTCTGGAGTTCCGGCTTTCTGAGCTTCCTTATCTTCGATAAGACGATCAATACCATATAAAGCTACACGACGGTAGTCACCGATGATACGTCCACGTCCGTAAGCATCTGGAAGACCTGTGATTACATGGCTTGAACGACAAGCTCTCATTTCTGGTGTGTAAGCATCAAATACACCAGCATTGTGTGTTTTTCTGTGTGTTGTGAAGAATTCAACGATTTCTGGATCTACTTCATATCCATTATCTTCACAAGCTTTCATTGCCATACGGATACCACCGTAAGGCTGCATAGAACGCTTAAAAGGCTTATCTGTCTGGAAACCAACGATAGTTTCTTTTGACTTGTCTAAGTATCCAGCTCCGTGGGAAGTAATAGTAGATACAACCTTTGTATCCATGTCAAGAACGCCGCCTGCTTCACGTTCCTTCTTAGTTAAATCCATTACCATAGCCCATAAGTCTTTTGTGTTCTGTGTAGGCCCTGCTAAGAATGATTCATCTCCTTCATAAACATCATAGTTCTTCTGGATGAAATCTCTTACATTAACTTCTTTTTCCCAAAGTCCGCCTACAAAATCTTTCCATTCTGGTCTCATTTTTGTACATTCCTCCTATTATAAATATAAAAATATGGTTAAGTAAAACAATCGTGGAATTGTCTTACCTGGTTCCTATGCTTACATTATAAGATAATCATTTTCTAACGTCAAGAACAGAAGTACACAAGAAATGTACTTTTTTGTATACAAAATACAAAACATTCACATTCTGGAAACATATTAAATTTATTATGTAACCAGTGTGAATGTTTTGTAAAAATCATGTGAATAATTTTTGAAACAAGGGATTTTTTGGGGTGGTGGTAAAGGTCACCTTTTCCCCGGTGGAAGGATGCTGAAAGGAAAGTTTACAGGAACACAGACATAATTGTTCCCCCGGTGTACCACCGTATTTTTCATCTCCTAAAAGAGGAGTGCCAATATGGGACATCTGGGCACGTATCTGGTGATGTCTTCCCGTATGAAGGTTAATGTGCAGTAATCCATAGGTTCCATTTGTTTTTTTTAGATGATAGCTTAAGACGGCAGATTTTCCATCCGCTGTTTCTTTAGAAACCACAAAGGATTTGTTTTGCCTACTGTCTTTTTTCAGGTAATTCTTAAGTGTGGCAGACTCCTCCTTGGGGATGGAACTGGTGATTGCCAGATACTCCTTTGTCAGGATATGTCCAGTTAACTGACGGCTTAAACTGGCGGCTGCTCCTTTTGTTCTGGCAAAGAGAATTAGCCCCTCTACCGGCTGGTCCAGCCGGTTAATTACGGCCAGGTAGGGGGTGCTTTTATTGTTTGAACCATTTTTTGATAAATAATTTTTTAATATATGTTCTAAATCCGTCTGGGAAGTCTGTCTGGTCTGGACAGCCATCCCGGCTGGTTTGTGACAGAGGAGGATATGGCTGTCTTCATATATAATATATTCTTTTATATCAGGTGCCTTTTTTGAATTGAAAGGAGAAGATAATATTGGTTTCAACATTTTTATACCTCTTCTTATAGCTTGGTAGTCCACTGGGTACAATCCCATACATCTGTAGCCAGACCTTCATAAAAATCCGGTTCATGGCAGACCATGAGAATACTGCCCTTATATTCTTTTAAGGCACGTTTTAATTCATCTTTTGCATCCACATCTAAGTGGTTGGTAGGCTCATCCAGCACCAGGATATTGGACTCTCGATTGATAAGCTTGCACAGACGGACTTTTGCCTGCTCTCCACCACTTAGCACTTTTACTTTACTTTCAATATGTTTGGTAGTCAGACCGCATTTTGCCAGGGCAGAGCGAACCTCATACTGGGAAAACGCCGGAAATTCCTGCCAGATTTCTTCCAGACAGCTGGTTTCGATGCCAGGAGGAGTTTCCTGTTCAAAATATCCAAGCTCCAGGTAATCGCCTAGCACCACTTTGCCGGAGAGAGGCTTAATAAGGCCAAGAATACTCTTTAATAAGGTTGACTTACCAATACCGTTGGCTCCGGTAAGTACTATCTTTTCTCCACGCTCCATGCGTAAATTGAGAGGAGAAGAGAGCGCTTCCTCATACCCAATGACCAAATCTGTAGTTTCAAAGATATATCTTCCCGGGGTTCTGGCAGTTTTGAAATGAAATTCGGGTTTTGGTTTTTCTGCGGCAAGTTCAATTTTTTCCATTTTATCCAGCTTTTTCTGTCTGGACATTGCCATATTTCTGGTGGAAACCCGGGCTTTGTTTCTGGCTACAAAATCTTTCAAATCTGCGATTTCCTGCTGTTGTCTGTTGTATGCAGCCTCTAATTGTGCCTTTTTCATGGCATATACTTCCTGGAATTTATCATAGTCTCCCACATAGCGGTTTAATTCCTGATTATCCATGTGATAAATTAAGTTGATGACACTATTTAAAAATGGAATATCATGGGAGATTAAAATAAATGCGTTTTCATAATCATTTAAATAGCGTTTCAGCCATTCGATATGTTCCTCGTCTACGCAGTTGGTAGGTTCGTCTAAAAGAAGAATGTCAGGCTTTTCTAATAAAAGTTTTCCAAGGAGTACCTTGGTTCTTTGACCACCGCTTAAATCGGTAACATCCTTATCAAGTCCTAAGTCTAACAAGCCCAGTGCTCTGGCAACTTCCTCTACCTTTGCATCTATAATGTAAAAATCATGCTGGGTAAGAGTATCTTGAATGGTACCTAATTCTTCCATCATTTTCTCTAATTCCAGTTCTGAGGCCTCACCCATATGGTCACAGATTTCATTCATTTTTTCTTCTAGTTCAAAAAGATAGCTAAAGGCGCTGCGCAGTACGTCTCCAATGGTCATTCCCTTTTCAAGGGCAGTGTGCTGGTCAAGATAACCTACCCGAACATTTTTTGCCCACTCAATTTTTCCTTCATCCGGCATTAGCTTTCCGGTAATAATGTTCATAAAAGTAGATTTTCCTTCTCCGTTTGCCCCCACAAGACCAATATGTTCGCCTTTTAAAAGACGGAAGGAAACGTCATTAAAGATTGCTCTGTCCCCAAAACCGTGGGATAGGTGTTCAACATTTAAAATACTCATAAAAAAATCCTTTCGTGTTTTTATCAAAAAAGAAGGAAAAGAAAGTAAATTTCTTTTCCTTATAATTACTAGAGTTTTGCTAATTGCTGTAAGGCATTAGCTTCTATCATTTTTTTATAATGCTCTGCGTAATATGCCTCAAATGCAGGGGAATACTTCACAGGTTTTGCATACTCTGAAAGTATGTTGCATACCTTATTGAATCCTTCCGGAGTATGCTTTGATTTCATCAAAAACAGCATATAGACGTTATCCAGTGTGTTTTTGTACAAAGTATTCACACCATCATAACATTCCTGGATTACGTGGGCCATGCGGATTGCTTCATCCAAAGTAGAAATCTGAAAGGCAATCGTAAGATCCGCTGGTACTTCAGGAATTATTTTCCCGGATTCTTGAGCTTCTTTCTTTTTCTCTTTGTTTTTTAAAGTTTCAGGCAGGGGAGTAAAGTTTTTCTCGCCCTCTAGTTTCTTTTTTCCTTCCTGGATTTTTCGGAACAAATCAAGGATATCGTCTGCACCCTCAGCAAAACTGTTTACTGCGTTTTCTATCTCCGCTACAGCTGCATCGCTTGCAGGGGCAAATTTGGAAAAACGTGTATCCAGTTCATCTGGATCTTCCACTTTTGTAATAATCAGGACGATGCAATCTGGTGAAATAGGAATGGCCTCTATCATCAGAGGAATATCTTCTGCTTCAAAACCAAACTCAAATGAAGCCTGTTCCATCATATCACGAAACAAGGATTTTGCTTTTTCAGTTCCATAGGCAAGCTCACTAAGCTTTAGATGGCGATCAGCTAAATCCTCCTTTGTCAAGGTGCATCGGATTTGGTTATCGCTTACTTTTTCAATTTTCATACGAATCGCTTCCTCCCTTATTTTTATAGTAATCTTTTCGTACTACTATTAAAATCTGTGTAACATAGTTACAGTATATCAAAAATCAAAAAATTGTCTACAATATCGGTAAAGAAAGTATATCCAATCTGTGGATTTTCGTCAAGGGGTCCATGAATAGTAAAATATAAAAAAAGTATAAATTTGCTTTTTTGTGTATTTTAAATAAAAAGTGAGGGAAAAACATATCCAGTTTTTAAATCCAGGTACTTGAAAATTTTTTTTGAAGTCATAGTCAACAAAAAGTGAAAAAAGGTATTGCGGTTTAGAAGTGATTTTTCTATAATGTGCCCATAAGGTAGCTGCCCTGAAAGAGAGGAGGAAAGAACACGGACAAGGGAAGAATACTTTTCCAAAAATACAAGATATTGGAGAAGGTCGGAAGCGGTTATGGCAGCCATGTATACAAAGTGGAACATATTAAGTTGCATGCTGTTCGAGCAATGAAGTGCATTGATAAGGAAAAAGTTTCTTATGAAAAGATAATGAGGGAAGCCATTTATCTGAAAAGTTTCAGGCATTCAGGAATACCGGTATTATATGATATGGAAGAAGACGATAAATATTTCTATATTATAGAAGAATATATTTCTGGTGCATCTATAAAATCATTATTAAGCAATCAACAGACAATTACCCAGATAGAAATCATAAATATAGGAATTCAATTGTGTGAAATTGTAGGATATTTGCATTCTATGCAGCCTTATCCTGTAATACATGGAGATGTCTCAGATGGCAATGTTTTGTTGCAGGAGGGACAGGTAAAGCTTATAGATTTTGAAAATGCCTCAAAGATTACCGGAAAAGAACAAAAGCAGGACATTTTTGGAACTAAAGGTTTTGTAAAGTCACAGACTTTGGATAACTGTAAGCAAAAGGACATTTATGGAATTTGTGCATTACTGCAAAAACTACTTAGGGAGGGGAGTCTGGCAGAGGATAAAGGAATGAAGTTTCATAGGAGACAGAAGAAGCTGGAAAGTATTTTAGATAAAATACAGAGAGATGATTGTGAAAATGTGCAGGAATTAAGGGAGCAGTTAAAAACATTAGATAACAAAGGGCAGTATACCTTAGAACATGGTATGTTTCAAATATTCAAAAAGAATACCACACAGGAAAAATCTTCATGTAGAACTTATGGAATTATAGGGATTACACCTTCTTGCGGAGTTACCACCATGGCTTTTTACATTGCCAGTCAACGAAAAACAACGAAAAAGACGGCTCTGGTAGAATACGGAGAGCAAAAGGATTTTGGAAAATGGAAGCTGTGGCAGGAGGAAAATGGGACAAAAACAGAATATATTAAATATGGATTTTCCTGTGAAGGAATAGACTTTTACCCTATGGCGGAAAAAGAAGTGCTGTCTTATGTATACAATCAGGGCTATGAGGCAATTATTGTGGATTATGGTTTGCTGACGGAAAAAAATCAACATGATATATCATTGTGTAATAAGAAAATAATTTTGGGAAAATATTGTAAATGGAGCCAGGTATCAGCCATACATTCATTAGAAATTTTAATGGATCAGTTAGATACTAAGGACTGGATTTACATGAGTCTTTTTTATGACAAGGCTGTCTGTAAAAACATAGAACATAAGTTAGGAATCCACATTCATACGCCCTTCCCCCAGATGAATACCCTGTTATCAGAATATGTAGGCAGTAACTTCGAGAAAAACTTCAGGGAAAGGTTAAAAAGAAAAAAACATTATAAATAATGCTGCCATAAATATTTCTTTTTTAAAGACAAAGAATCCTGGTGCTTATTCTATTAAAATAATCATAACATATCACAGTGTAACTAAGTAAGCGCACACTTTTTTGTCGGTCAAATGGTAGAAAAATAACCAGGGTTGGTTGAAATATCCTGTATATGCATATGGAAAATTATCAGGAGAAATGGAACAAACCACCCTGGTTTGTATGGTTATCTTATTTTTGTTTTATAAATTTTTTGATTTGGTATACCAGCCAGGAAAAAATAATCAGACAGAGAATAAAACAAAGGATTCCCGTACGATACCCTAAATCTGGAAGGTAAAGGCAGAATATACATATGATAAATAATTGGTATACGTACATCTGGTAACTAATGTTTCCTAAAAAACCAAGGAAAGGAATCTTGGAAAACATTTGCCCTGTAAAAGTAAGATTGGAAAAGGATAAGGTGATTCCAACAAATAATAATAATATAAAATAAAAGTCCATCTGGCTGTCAGACACAAAAGCACAGTCAAAAAATACAAAGCAAAGGCAGAAAAGTTCTGTTAAAGTGAGTAAAACTTTCACTGCTTTGTTTTGGGACAGGCGTTCTGTTTGTCTGCTTAAATAGCTACTGAGACAGTAGGAAAGACAGCCTAAGCTCATGGCGGCAAATCCTCTGGTTAAGGCATCGGACAGATGGAACATCTGAGCACTTCCCCATACATCCATGTGACCTACATTGGCAGAAAAGAAGCTGTATGTGACAAGTACCGACAAAGGAGCGATAATTGTCAGATATAATTTCCGGTTAATACAAATCAGCCCATAGATGAGGAATCCCCCAATGATTAGGGAAGATAAATACCATGTAGGATAATTTAACAGTCCAAAAGACTTTAACCCAGAGGCATGGAGAAATAACAGCTCAAAAATATAGCTGCATAAAGTCTTGAAACCATCCTGACATGCAATGGCACCACTTACAAGTGACAATACGAATAAAAGAAAAAAGGCAAATAAATAGTCAGGATATAATTTTTTTAATCGGTTCCAGGTAAATCTGTAGGGGGAGAGAGGTTCCCTTTGTGACAGTGCTTTTTTTGCAATCATAAAGCCGGACAATAAAAAGAAGAACTCTGTTCCAATGTAAGCCCCTTGGTAATAAGGGCAGGATTTAAAATAAGAATTAGAAAAATGCATTACTGCAATTACAGTGATAAATAAAAAGCGAAATAGTTCTATTTCATTGTTTCGTTTTTTGTTTGTATCTTGTGTCATTATAGGTTCCTTTCCAAATTAATTATTAACATTTTATATAGTAGCATTGAGTGGGGTAACATGCAAGGGAGAAATTCCCTGTGTTTCCCATCCTTGCGGTGCGGGGACAAGTGTGTTACACTGTTAGACGAGTGTTTGATAAAAAACTCAAAGGGTTAGATTTAAGAAAATGAGAATGGAGAAACCAATGGAAGAAAATTTACAAAAGGAAACATTAGAGGGTGGAAATACTGTGGAAAGTCCAAAACACCATGAAAAGATAAATGAAAAAGACAGAGGAAAACATAAGAAAAAGCGGAAAAACCCAAGAGGTATAGTGATTTTTTTGATTCTTTTTCTGGCTGCCGGGGGCGTTGGATATCAGATGGCAAAGAAGTATCTTCCAAGTAGGGAAATGGCTGATTTATGGGAATATTATGAGGTGGAGAGCAGTCAGGCTGCCATCTGCTACAATGGGGAGGTGTTAGAGGAAAAAGCCATTATAAAGGATGGAGAAATTTACGTAGATTTGGCACAGGTAAAAGAAGTATTGAATGACAGATTTTATTATGATTATAATGAAGATATACTTTTATATACCATGCCGAAAAATCTTCTGTGTGCGGGAGAGGGAGATACGGGATTTTCTATTTATGAAAAGTATGTGGCAGACAAAAAAAAGGTGGTCAAAGACTATGGTGTACCACTTGTTATAAAGAAGAAATCTAGGGTTTATGTGGCAATTGAGCCAGTGCTGGAGGATTATGTTTATAACATAGGAAGTGTTTCCTATGAGTCAGAGCCGGAGCGTGTGGTCATAAACACCATTGAATATTTAGAAAATAATGATTATATGGCAGCTACGAAAGATGTGGCGGTAAGAAAGCTGGGGGGAGTGAAAAGTCCTATTTTACGAAACTTGTCTCAAGGGGAGAATGTAATTGTGTCCCGCCAGTTGGAATCCTGGACAGAGGTTGTTACTACGGATGGGTTGAAGGGATACGTACAGACAAAACGGCTGACAAAAGGAGAGGAATTTCCTTGCGAAGAGGAGAAGGAAGAACCAGAATTTACTAATTTAGTCAGAGGTAAGAAAATTAACCTGGCTTGGCATCAGACTACCAGCTATGAAGCAAATGAAAAGATAACAGAATTACTGGAAGGCACTACGGGAATCAATGTGATTTCACCAACCTGGTTTGCTCTCAGTGACAATGAAGGAAACTTTACCAGCTTAGGACAAAAGGGTTATGTGGATTTGCTGCACCAGCAGGGAATTGAAGTATGGGGACTTATCAGCAATTTTGAACATGATGTGGATACTTCGGAAGTCCTGAACTATACTTCAAGAAGGCAGAACTGTATAAAGAAGCTGATTAAGGCAAGTAAGAAATTAGGATTAGATGGTATTAATCTGGATTTTGAACAGATTTCAAAAGAAGATGGGGAAGGATATATCCAGTTTGTGAGAGAGCTTTCTGTAGCTTGTAGAAAAAATAATCTGGTATTTTCCATTGACAACTATGTGCCCACAGGATATACCGCTCATTATAACCGAAAAGAGCAGGGGATTTTTGCAGACTATATAGTGATTATGGGATATGATGAACATTACAGTGGTTCCCAGGTGGCAGGCTCTGTTGCGTCCATTGGGTTTGTGAAAGAGGGAATTGAGATGACCACTGCCCAGGTGGACCCCTCCAAGGTAATCAATGCCATTCCATTTTATACAAGAATTTGGAAGGAAGTAAGCAATTCTGATGGTAGCATAGAGGTAAGCAGCCAGGCAGTGGGTATGAAGAAAGTGGAAGGAATCATTGCCGAAAAATCCTTAGATGTGGGCTGGAGTGAAGAATGTGGACAGTTCTATACAGAGTGGCAGGAGGATGGAACTACCTATAAAATCTGGATTGAAAATGATTTGTCCATTGAAGAAAAGATGAAGCTCATACAGGAATACAATCTGGCAGGAGTGGCAGAGTGGAAGCTGGGATTTCAGAAAAACACGGTATGGAGCGTGATAAAAAAATACCTGGAATCGTAAAACGAAAAAAATTTGCATATACTATACTTGAGAAAATATAGATTTGGTGAGTATGTGAAAACCATTAAAATGGCGGTTACCTTGGGGTGTCTTGTCCTTGGGGTAGTATTGTTCTTATTTTCAAATCAACGGATAAAACAAGTGTTGTCTGATGATAATATGATAACACAGGAGTATGTGATTGTCATAGACCCAGGTCATGGAGGAGAGGATTCGGGTAAGGTATCGGTAAACAATACTTATGAAAAGGATTTGAACCTGCAGATTGCAGCTAAACTAAAAAAATATTTGGAGAGTTCGGACGTCAAAGTGGTAATGACCAGAGACCAGGATAAGATGTTATGTGATACATGTTCACAGCACAAGAAGGCAGAGGATATGAGAAATCGGTGTAGTATCATCAATCAGGCAAAACCGGAATTTACAGTGAGTATACATCAGAACAGCTACACTTCGGGAGAAATCAGCGGAGCTCAGGTGTTTTATCACAACCAGTCGAAACAAGGAAAACACATTGCAGAGTGTATTCAAAAAAATCTCATTGTCTATCTGGATAAGGAGAACAAGAGAGCTGCTAAGGGCAACGATAGTTATTATATATTAAAAAATACAGAAAGTCCTACCGTAATTGTAGAGTGTGGATTTTTGTCTAATAAAGAAGAAGCGGATAAATTGGAGACGGATGCATATCAGGACCGTGTTGCCTGGGCAATTCATATGTCTGTGATGGAACTTTTGTCAAGTCAGAAAAAGAGTACACAACAGACACAACCGGTAGATTAAAAAATTGAAAAGTAGGAAATATAGAAAGAAGAATACGAAATGGAAACAATTTTGATAAAAACTAAAGAGGAACGAGAATGTATAAATCTTGCAGGGGAATGTTTAAGAAAAGGTGGTCTGGTTGCGTTCCCTACGGAAACGGTCTATGGTCTTGGTGCAGATGCTTTGAATGAAGAAGCAGCAGCAAAAGTATATACAGTAAAAGAAAGACCTATGGATAATCCATTGATTGTTCTTATTGCAGATATATCATCGTTAGAAAAGATTGTTCAGGATTTTCCCCAAAAAGCCAGAAAACTTGCCAAAGATTTCTGGCCGGGGCCTTTAACCATGGTGTTAAATAAGAAAGAAATTGTACCAAAAATTACCACAGGCGGTGGGGAAACTGTGGCGGTACGGATGCCCAATCATCCCCTGGTATTACAACTTATCAAAGCAGCGGGAGGCTATGTGACAGGTCCAAGTGCGAATACGTCAGGAAGACCAAGTCCTACTTTGGCCAGTCATGTTTTGGAGGATATGAATGGGAAAATAGACATGATATTGGATGGCGGTGAATTAGGAATTGGAATTGAATCTACCATAGTAGATATGAGTGTGGAACCACCAAGAATTTTAAGACCGGGCTGTATTACACAAGAGATGTTAGAAAAGAGTATTGGAGAAGTTTTGACAGAGATTAGATTAGATACTGTGGTGGAGGAGAAGACAACAAAAGCACCTGGGTTAAAGTACAAGCATTATGCTCCAAAAGCAGAAATGCAGATAGTGGAAGGTGATACTTGTGCTGTTTGTGATACAATCAATAAATTTACGGCAAATTGGTTGGAAAAGGGGAAAAAAGTTGGTATAATAGCAACGGAAGAGACGAAACACTGTTATGACAAAGGAATTGTGAAAACCATAGGTTCCAGAGAGGATGACAGAACCATTGCCAGAAATCTCTATGCAGTGCTTCGGGAATTTGATGAAGAAAATGTTGATGTGATTTATTCAGAAAGCTTTGCCCAGGGAAATATGGGGAATGCCATTATGAATCGATTATTAAAGGCAGCATCACACAGAGTGATTACTGCAAAAAAACAGAAAGAAAATGGAGGAAAGTTATGATAGCAATTGGATGTGACCATGGTGGTTTTGATTTAAAGGAAAAAGTGATGGCCCATTTAAAGGAGTCAGGGTATGAGGTAAAGGACTGTGGATGTTATAATAAAGAGTCCTGTGACTATCCTGTTTACGGAAAGGCAGTAGGAGAAGCCGTTGCTTCAGGAGAATGTGAAAAGGGCATTGTAATTTGTACTACAGGAATTGGTATTTCTATTGCGGCAAACAAAGTAAAAGGTGTGAGAGCTGCACTGTGTACAGATTCTTTGTGCGCAAGAATGACAAGACTTCACAACGATGCTAATGTTCTGGCACTTGGAGCAAATATTGTAGGTCCGGGACTGGCATTGGAAATCACAGATATCTTCTTGAATACGGAATTTTCTAAAGAAGAGAGACATCAGAGAAGAATCGATTTAATCGAGGAATAGCAGTAGAGAAATCATAAAGGAATGATATATGGGAAGTAAAAGAGAAGATTACATTAGCTGGGATGAATATTTTATGGGCATTGCCTATTTATCAGCAATGCGTTCGAAAGATCCAAACACCCAGGTGGGAGCCTGTATTGTCAGTCAGGATAATAAAATATTAAGCATGGGATACAATGGTTTTCCCGCAGGCTGCTCCGATGATGAATTTCCCTGGGACAGGGAGGGAGAGCCGCTGGATACCAAATATGTATATGTTACCCACAGCGAATTAAATGCTATTTTAAACTATAGAGGTGGCAGTTTGGAGGGTGCAAAATTGTATGTTTCCCTGTTTCCTTGTAATGAATGTGCAAAGGCGATTATTCAGTCAGGAATCAAGGAAATTGTGTACGATAGTGACAAATATGGCACTACACCGGGAACCGTTGCTTCCAAAAGAATGTTCAAAGCTGCAGGTATTACCTGCAGACAATATAATAAAACAGGCAGAACAGTTTCTTTAGAATTTTAAAAAAATTTTAAGGAGATTAAAGGAGGATTATTGTGGAAAAAGAAAAATATTATATTACAACAGCCATAGCTTATACATCTGGTAAACCTCATATTGGAAATACATATGAAATTATTCTTGCAGACAGTATTGCCAGATTCAAAAGACAGCAAGGCTATGATGTCCGTTTTCAGACAGGAACAGATGAGCATGGACAAAAAATTGAGATTAAGGCAAATGAAGCGGGAATCACCCCAAAAGAATTTGTAGACGAAAAGGCAGGGGAAATCAAAAGAATCTGGGATTTGATGAACACATCTTATGACAGATTTATCCGTACCACAGATGAAGACCATGAAGCACAAGTAAAGAAGATTTTCAAAAAATTATATGACCAGGGAGATATTTATAAAGGACATTATGAAGGACTTTACTGTACTCCCTGTGAATCCTTCTTTACAGAATCCCAGTTAGTCAATGGAAAGTGTCCGGATTGTGGACGTGAAGTATCTCCGGCAAAGGAAGAAGCATACTTTTTCAAAATGAGCAAGTACGCAGACAGATTGATTGAACATATTAATACACATCCGGAGTTTATTCAGCCGGTTTCACGTAAAAATGAAATGATGAATAATTTTCTTTTACCAGGATTACAGGATTTGTGTGTATCCAGAACCTCTTTTAAGTGGGGAATACCAGTAGATTTTGACGATAAGCATGTAGTCTATGTATGGTTAGATGCGTTGACGAATTATATCACTGGTCTTGGATATGACTGTGATGGAAACCATGGAGAGCTTTTCAATAAAAACTGGCCGGCGGATTTACACTTGATAGGTAAGGATATTATTCGATTCCATACGATTTATTGGCCGATCTTTTTAATGGCACTGGATTTACCTTTACCTAAGCAGGTATTTGGACATCCTTGGTTATTACAGGGTGGCGAGAAAATGAGTAAATCAAGGGGCAATGTGATTTATGCAGATGATTTGGCTGACGTGTTTGGTGTGGATGCTGTTCGCTTCTATGTTCTTCATGAAACACCATTTGACAATGACGGAACCATCACCTGGGAACTGATGACAGAACGTGTGAACTCGGAACTTGCCAATACTTTGGGTAATCTGGTACACCGTACCATCTCTATGTCAAACAAGTATTTTGATGGGGTGGTAAATTATACAGGTGTTTCAGAAGAAGTAGATGAGGATTTAAAGGCAGTTGCCATTGGTACAGTGGACAAGGTGGTAGAAAAGATGAAGGATCTGCGTGTGGCAGACGCCATGACAGAAATCTTTGCCCTGTTCCGCAGATGCAACAAATACATTGATGAGACAACACCGTGGATTCTTGCAAAAGATGAAGCAAAGAAAGCAAGGTTAGAGACAGTAATGTATAATCTGGTAGAGGGAATCTGTATTGGAGCCACGTTGCTGGCACCATTTATGCCGGAGACAGCAGAAAAGATTTTTGCCCAGTTAAACACATCAGAAAGAAAGTTAGAAGATTTAAAAATCTTTGGACTGTATCCATCCGGCTCTAAGGTAACAGAGAAACCTGAAATGCTGTTTGCCCGTCTTGATTTGGATGAAGTATTGAAAAAGGCAGAAGAAATCAAGGAAAAACAGATGAAAGAAGCTGGAGTTAAGACAGAAGAACCTGTGATTGATATTGAGCCTAAGGAAGAGATTACCTATGATGACTTTATGAAGATGCAGTTCCAGGTAGGAGAGATTATTGCCTGTGAGGAAGTAAAGAAATCAAAGAAATTATTGTG
The DNA here is from genome assembly GCA_045119215.1 of Lachnospiraceae bacterium. Lineage (GTDB taxonomy): Bacteria > Bacillota > Clostridia > Lachnospirales > Lachnospiraceae > RUG11237. The sequence goes on from JBGVDD010000043.1 coordinate 37,102, forward strand.
TTCTCAGGTGAAAATTGGAAGCCAGATAAAACAGATTGTTTCAGGAATTAAACAGTACTATAAACCAGAAGAAATGGTAGGAAAAAAAGTTATGGTGCTTGTAAATCTAAAGCCGGCAAAGCTTGCAGGAGTACTGTCAGAGGGAATGCTTTTGTGTGCAGAGGATGCAGAGGGAAATCTTGCATTGGTCACACCGGAAAAGGAAATGCCGTCAGGAGCTGAAATCTGTTAAGGATAACATGAGGGTTTAATATGAGTAAGAAGAAAAAAAGAAAAAAGGGAAATAGTCCTGTAATGGATGGATTGTTTTATGGAACACAGATTATTTTTGGTGTGACCATCGTAGGATGTATTCTCTTATTCTTTATGAGTGGCTATTGGAAAACCTCGGTACAACTTTATAAGGACGCCAAAACCATGGTGGAAAATTCTACAAGGGAAGATTTTGAAGCCTATAAAACTTCTGTGGTTTACGATGATAAGGGAAACATCATCAAGTTGATAAAGAAGGATAGATTTCAGGTCTGCCTGGGATTTGATGAGATTCCCCAAACTGCCAAGGATGCTATTGTCAGTATTGAAGACAAGAGATTCTATGAACATCATGGAGTGGATTTAAAGGCTATTACTAGGGCCATGGTTGCCCTGGTGCAAAAGGATGCCATCACTCAGGGAGGAAGTACCATTACCCAGCAGCTTAGCAGAAATATCTTTTTGACACATACCGTATCTTGGGAAAGAAAAGTGGAAGAAATCTTTATTTCTCTTAGATTAGAAAAAATATATTCCAAAGAAGATATTTTGGAATTTTATTTTAATAATGTGTATTTTGCCAATGGGTATTATGGAATAGAGGCTGCAAGTATTGGATATTTTAATAAGTCTTGTAAGGAATTGAATTTATCTGAGATTGCATTTTTGTGTTCCATACCAAACAGTCCGTCCATGTACGACCCCAGAAAGCATATAGACAGTACCTTGAAAAGAAGAAATTTGATTTTGGAAGAAATGCTTGAGGATGGAAAGATTACACAACAACAGTGTAGTGAGGCAGAAGCCTATGAGATTGTGTTAAACAATATGGAAATTGTTCCCGCAGGCACTTATGTGGATACTTATGTGAATTACTGTGTAACCAGGGCTTTGATGGGACAAAATGGATTTGAATTTCAATATAAGTTTGCCACGACTCAGGAGCAGGAAGCCTATGAAGCTGCCTATAATGAAGCATATAGTACATGGAATGAGAAATTAAGCTCTGGAGGCTACAGAATCTATACTACAATTAATCTTGAAGCCCAGGAAAAGCTACAGAATGCAGTGGACAATGAAACTTTTGGGTTCGTAACAAAACAGAATGATGGAGTGTATAATGTCCAGGCTTCTGCTACTTGTATTGATAACGAAACAGGAAGAATAAAAGCTATCGTAGGGGGGCGTTCCCAGACCGATATCAATGTTTCTTTTAACAGAGCATTTCAAAGTAAACGTCAGCCGGGCAGTTCTATCAAGCCTTTGCTTGTGTATGCACCCGCATTGGAAAAAGGCTATACTGCCAGCAGTTCGTTAAGAGATGTGAAAACAGAGGAAGGACCGAAAAATTCCGGGGATGCATATTCTGGAAGCATTTCCCTAAGGACAGCGGTAGAAAAATCCAGAAATGCGGCAGCATGGAGTCTGTATCAGGCAATTACCCCGGAATATGCCATGGAATATTTGTACAATATGGAATTTAGCGGGATAACACAGGATGACTATAATTTATCTACTGCTTTAGGTGGATTTACTACAGGATTTAATACGGTAGAAATGGCATCCGGCTACGCAACTTTAGAAAATAATGGAGTCTTTCGCAGTCCTACCTGTATTGATAAAATTACAGATGCCAATGGAACTGTGATTGTGGAAAATCCAGGCAGCAGCAGGCAGGTATACTCGGAAAATACAGCAAGAGAGATGACGGATATCTTAAAGGGTGTTCTCACTAGGGGAACTGGAGTAAAGCGCAGATTGAAGAATCATACTGCAGCAGCAAAAACCGGTACTACTAATGACAATAAAGATGGATGGTTTTGCGGATATACTGCCCAGTACACAACTGCTGTATGGGTAGGGCTGGATATTCCTCAGGCAATGGAGGACTTAAGCGGTTCTACATTTCCGGGTCAGATTTGGAATACCTTTATGGAGGATATTCATGAAGGATTGGAAAATCAGCCATTGAATCAGTAAAAAAAGAAGTTCTATACCAGCTGGTATAGAACTTCTTTTTTACTTCTTTTATTTACTAAACCTGTCCGTTGCGATACTTATTTAATAATACCTGAATTCTTTCACTTGGGTCAAGTAATTCACTGATGGAACCATCATGGTTTAATGTATCGATAATATATGCAATGTATTTACTCATGTCGCAGTTGATGTAGTATGGACGACTTAACAATTCTTCTGGCTGATAGATTAAGTTGGTTGTCAATACTCTGTCGATAATCCCTTCTTTGTATGCCTTGTCAAACTTTTCTAATCCATTGGTAAACAATCCAAAGGTGGTACATGCAAAGATTCTTCTAGCCTTTCTTTCCTTCAACTCAGCAGCTACTTCTAAGATACTGTCGCCGGATGAAATCATGTCATCCACAATAATCATATCTTTTCCCTCTACATTGGTACCCAAAAATTCGTGGGCAACAATAGGATTCTTTCCGTTTACAATCTGAGTATAGTCACGTCTTTTGTAGAACATACCCATATCCAGACCTAAAACGTTTGCCATGTAAATAGCACGGTTCATACCGCCTTCATCCGGGCTGATGACCATCATGTGGTCTGCATCAATCTTTAAGTCCTTCTGATTTCCCAGGAGACCTTTTACGAACTGGTAGGTTGGCTGCACTGTTTCAAAACCATTCAATGGAATTGCATTCTGCACACGTGGGTCGTGGGCATCAAAAGTAATAATATTGTCCACACCCATGCTTACTAATTCCTGTAATGCCAAAGCACAGTCTAAGGATTCGCGGTTGGTACGCTTGTGCTGACGGCTTTCATAGAGGAATGGCATAATTACAGTGATTCGTCTTGCCTTTCCGCCTACAGCAGCGATAATTCTTTTTAAATCCTGATAATGGTCATCCGGTGACATATGATTTACTGTCTCGAACATGGGATACGTTAAACTGTGGTTGGTAACGTCTACCATAAGGTATAAATCGTATCCACGCACAGATTCGTTGATGATACCCTTTGCCTCACCGGAACCAAAACGAGGTACCGCAGCATCTAAAATATAGGAATCTCTCTGATAACCGGCAAATGCCAGGGTGGATTTGTGCTCGCTTTCCCATTCCTTGCGCCATTTAGCAAGGTAGGCATCTACCTTCTTTCCCAATGGCATACAGCTTTCTAAGGGAATCATCCCAAGGGTTCCAACTGGAATTGTTTCAAGTTTGCGATCTTCTCTCATGAGCATATTTTTTCCTCCATATTTATATCTTTATTATTGAGTATTTATTTGCGTGTATATATTCTTACTAACCCAAGTTAATGTTATATCCTAAGCAATGGAAATTGTCAAGGAATTTGTATTTTAATTAAATGTTTTCTTTTTCCTGCGGATATCATCCCCGATAAGCTTTAGCTTGATATAATTGGCACTAAGCCTTGAGGTAGTTCGCTCTGTATAAATTTCAGAAATTTTTGCAGGTGAGAGATTTGTGGAAATAATGGTAGATTTCTTCCTCAAAAATCTCTCATTGATACAGGTAAACAAAGCAGAACAGGAAAAATTATTGGTTAGTTCTGTGCCAAGGTCATCAATAATAAGCAAATCACAGTTCCATATATGACTGGTTGTATCTGGACCTTCTGAGGAACTTGTCCCAAAACGCTGCTTAGCCAAGGCGTCAAATAAGTCCTGACTGGTAAAATAAATTACAGAGTATCCTTCTGGTAATAATGCATTGGCAATACAGTGGGTAAGAAATGTTTTTCCAGTTCCTACATCACCGTACAAAAGTATGTTTTCGTAGTTCTGATGAAAGTTCCTTGTAAAGCTTTCGCAAGTATCGTAGGCTTTCATGGCCAGTGAAAAAGCATCTCTCCCTTTGTTGTCCTTGATTTGGGGACTATAGTAGTCTAAGTTAAAGGTGTCAAAATTTTCTTCCTTTGGCATATGCAAAAGATTGGACTGCTCATAGAGAACTCGAATTTCTTCCTGCTGAAAACATTTACATTTCTTATCTTCCACGTAACCAGTGTCTTTACATATTGGACAATCATAGGTGGGCTCTAAATAATCTGCCGGATAATGATTGGAAATCAGTAGTTGCTTACGCTCTTGAATTAGTTCTTCCAAGGAGGACTTTAAATCGTTATCTTCCAAGGGTTCCTCCTGTAAAACTGGGGAAAGCAAGCGTTTTTTTACACTTTCCATGGAAAGTGTGATAATTTCCTCCTCCAGAATATTGTAGGCAGGAAGTTTTTTTGCAATCTCTTCCTGACGATGGGTGAGCATTGCCCGGTGATTTTCTCTTTTTCTTTCGTAGACACGCATGATTTTGTCATATTGGGAATTTGTTAATGACAAGATTTCACCTCCTAATCTAACCATTCTTCTTCTAATTCATCGTTGCTTAATGTCCGCTGAGTAAAATTATGAAATTTACTTCCTGGCGTGGGACTATTTGTAATCTTTTGATTTTTCTCTGTTTGTTTCTTTTCATGAAAATTTTTATCCAGCTTTTCTATATCGGAAAGGGTGTGAACATTTTTAATCTTCCAGTCTTTTAGAATTTTATTGGCATATTCAAAGCTTGGATTATGGGTCTTTTCCATGGTACGATTGCAAGCTTCGATAATAATGGGTAAATCAAATCCCAGGGTGTTTACCCAGGTTGTAATCATCTCCTCTTCTTTGGGAGAGGGATGACGGTTTCGGATACCAAAAGCCTTTAAAACAGAAAAACAATATTTATGGTATGTGTTTGTTCGTTCCCTTGCCTGTTTGGGAGTCTTGATTCCCTGTTCTACCCAGGCCTGGGCTGTTTTCTCAATGTAATGAAAACTTTGGCTTCCCTTGCTGGCACAGTATTCCAAAAGATAGTCGATAAGCTCTGCGTTAAACTTAAGTTCATCATAAATATACAGCAAGGAATTGATATCTGTAGGACTAAGCTGCCGTTTTAAGTATCCTTGTGCTCCCTCAATTACCATCTGCACATCTTCGCGCTGTTGAAATGCTCTCATCTGGTCTAAGGAATATTCGTGGCGCCCAGGTGAGGTGGCAGTTTTGGATGGAGAAGGGGAGTCTGGCTGTATCCTGGAGGTCATGGTCTGCTTCAATGATGGGATAGCATCATTACTGAGATTAGAAACCTTGCTGCATACAGGCAACAGCTGTATGTGGGTTGGAAAATTATCAGAGTCAACAGATAGGGATAGAAGTCCCTGTTGTTGCCAATAATTCAATCCCCGTATAATATCTCCCTCTGTGTCATTTAATTTTTCTGCCATAGAGTGAATGGAACAGGACACATTGTTGGTGACACATCGTAATAAATACAAATAAATTTTTACGTATTCACCATTGGAGACAGTCATATATTCGTCTATGAATCGGTTGGAAATCAATGTCACATCGTAGGATGTACCGTTGGTGAGACTTAGGTTCTTCATGAAACGTATCCTCCATATCATCATTGGGTGTAAAATAACTCTTTGTATTATAACATAAAAGAATAAAAAAAAACAGATGGGAGAAAATTGTATAAAAAGAAATAAAAGGGAAAATATGTGAATAAAAAAGAAGAATGAGTGTTGATAGTTATTTTTATGATTTGAAAATCATGTGGGTATAAATATGTGGATAATGTGGATAACTTGTTGACATAATTAAAAATAATGTCGAAAAACCTTGATATTAAGGGGAAAATTGTCAATTTGAAAAAAGTGGATAAATCAACTTATGTAAACAAGAAAATCCACATGTCTATCACAGAAAAAATGTTGATAAACGTGTGGATAATGTGGATAACTAATTTTTTTGCTATTTTCCAAGTAAATGATTTCCTATATTTACTACGTCTCCGGCCCCCATAGTGATTAATACATCACCAGCGGAGCAATGCTCCAATAAAAATTCTTCAATTTCACCAAAGGAGGGAAAATAGTAACATTTTTTTCCAAGGGCTTCAATTTTTTGAGCCAGGGTTTCAGAACTGATTCCCAAATTATCTGTCTCACGGGCAGGGTAAATGTCTGCCAGGATAATATTTTCCGCCGCACTTAAGGCTTGGGCAAATTCGTCCATCAAAGCCTTAGTTCTGGTAAAGGTATGGGGTTGGAAAACACACCATAAATTCTTGTGTGGATAGTTCTGGGCTGCAGACAACGTAGCCTTGATTTCTGTGGGGTGGTGGGCATAGTCATCGATAATAGTAACACCACCAATCTCTCCTTTGTATTCAAAACGACGGTCTGTTCCGGAAAATGCCAACAAAGCCTTCTTGGTAATGTCCAAATCAATATGTAATAAATCGGCGGCTGCAATAGCAGATAAAGAGTTATATACATTATGAATTCCGGTAACGGACAAAGTAATCTGACAAATTTCGTTTCCTTTTTTTAATAAAGTATAGGTAGGTCTGCCAAAATCATCGAAAGTAATGTCTCTGGCAGAGTAATCAGATGTTTCCTGGGAGCCAAAGGTAATGATGTTGCAATTTAATTCATCCGTAAAATAAGAAAGGTTATCTATGTCAGAGGATATGATTAGTGTTCCGTCTTTAGGTAAAAGTTTTGTAAATTTTTTAAAGGAGGCACGTATATCATCTAAGTCTTTGAAAAAATCCAGATGATCTGCATCGATATTCAGGATAATGCCAATCTTAGGATAAAAACTTAAAAAGCTGTTGGTGTATTCACAAGCTTCCGTAAGAAAATATTCATTGCCTCCTACACGGATATTTCCATGGATTGCTTTTAAGATTCCGCCAATGGACAAGGTAGGATCTGTATCAGCCTGTAGCAGTACGTGGGACAACATGGAAGTGGTGGTTGTTTTTCCATGGGTTCCGGATACAGCAATGGGAATCTGGTAATTTTTCATTAACTGACCTAAAAATTCTGCACGGGTTAGCATAGGGAGCTTTCTTTCTACAGCTTTTTGGTATTCTGGGTTGTCCTTATGAATAGCAGCAGTATAGACTACAAGGTCCACATCTTCCGCAATATTTTCAGCTTTTTGTCCGATATATACCTGAATCCCCAAAGATTCCATGTGTTTTGTCAGCTCTGAAGCCTTCATATCAGACCCCGATACTTTAAATCCCTCTTTGTTGATGATTTCGGCAAGTCCACTCATGCTGATTCCGCCAATACCGATGAAAAACACATGGATTGGCTGGTTGAAATTGATTTGATACATAGATAACATCCTTCTTTCTTCATATATTTTCATGTAATCAAAAAATACAAAATATCTATTTATTATAGTGACATTTGGTCACGCATAAAAATTATTATACTCCATAAAAAAAGAAAAATCTATTATTTTTGAGTAACTGATTCAGTTATTAAGATAGTTATAATAAAATTAAAAAAGTTTGAAGTTTGATGTTCACGTTTGCGAGAATCTATGATATAATCAAACAGTAGGCAGACTACGCTCATTTTTAAATACATAAAGAAGAAATTGACATATTTACAGTCAATATAAAATATAGCTTTCCTACAAGCTGTAAATGAGAGGTGATAACAATGATCAAAAAAGAAATGATTGCCATGTTATTGGCAGGAGGACAGGGAAGCCGTTTGGGAGTGCTTACAAAAAAAGCTGCAAAGCCTGCAGTTTCTTTTGGTGGTAAGTATCGGATTATCGATTTTCCTTTAAGTAACTGTATCAATTCTGGTGTTGATACCGTGGGTGTATTGACACAGTATCAGCCATTACGTTTGAACGCACATATCGGAATTGGTATTCCTTGGGATTTAGACAGAAATATTGGTGGAGTTACCGTGCTGCCGCCATATGAGAAAAGTACAAGCAGTGAATGGTATTCGGGAACTGCTAATGCAATTTACCAGAATTTAGAGTACATGGAAACCTACAATCCAGATTATGTTCTGATTTTATCAGGAGATCATATCTACAAAATGGATTATGAAGTTATGCTGGATTTTCATAAGCGTAACAATGCAGATGTAACCATTGCTACTATGCCGGTTCCTATGGAAGAAGCAAGCAGATTTGGAATTGTAGTTGCGGATGAAGATGGAAAGATTAGCAAATTTGAGGAAAAACCGGAACATCCAAGTAGTAATTTAGCATCCATGGGAATTTACATATTTAGTTGGCCGGTATTAAGAGAAGCTCTCCTGGAGATGAAAGACGAGCCGGGATGTGACTTTGGTATGCACATTATTCCTCATTGTCATGTAAACAACAAGAGACTGTTTGCATATGAATTCAATGGATACTGGAAGGACGTAGGTACCTTAGGTTCTTATTGGGAAGCCAATATGGAGTTGATTGATTTAGTGCCGGAATTTAACCTGTATGAAGAATTCTGGAAGATTTACACCAAGAGCGATACTTTGCCACCGCAGTATGTTTCGGCAGAGGCGAAAATTGAAAAGAGTATTATCAGCGAAGGTGCAGAAATTTATGGTGAAGTAATCAATTCTGTGATTGGTGCAGGTGTAGTTATCGGTAAGGGTAGTGTGATAAGAGATTCTATCATTATGAAGGACACCGTCATTGGTGAAAATGTAGTTATGGATAAATCCATTATTTCGGAGCAGGTAAAAATTGGTAATAATGTAGTGTTGGGTATTGGTGAGGATGTACCAAACAGATTAGAACCAAAGATTTACTCCTTTGGTCTTGTAACCATCGGGGATAAGTCCGTAGTTCCGGATAATGTAAAGATAGGAAAGAATACAGCAATTTTAGGAGTGACAAATCCGGAAGATTACCCGGATGGAATTTTGAATAGTGGTGAGACAATAATGAAGGCAGGTGACAAGCGATGAGAGCAATAGGAATTATTTTGGCTGGTGGTAATAACTACCGAATGAAAGAATTATCAAATAAGCGTGCTATCGCAGCTATGCCAGTGGCAGGAAGTTATAGAAGTATTGATTTTGCCCTTAGTAATATGGCCAATTCCCATATTCAGAGAGTGGCAGTTTTGACCCAGTATAATGCCAGAAGTCTGAATGAGCACCTGAGTTCTTCAAAATGGTGGGATTTCGGACGTAAGCAAGGAGGTTTGTTTGTATTCACACCTACCATTACTACGGATAATAGTTTCTGGTACAGAGGAACTGCAGATGCCATTTATCAGAATATATCTTTCTTAAAGAACAGTCATGAGCCATATGTTATCATTGCCTCAGGTGATGGTGTCTATAAGTTAGACTATAATAAAGTGTTGGAATATCATATCCAAAAGAAAGCTGATATTACAGTTGTCTGCAAGGAAGTACAGCTGGGAGAAGACTCAGAACGCTTTGGTGTGATTAAGATGGATAAGGATGGAAGAATTGTAGAATTTGATGAAAAACCAATGGTTGCATCTTCCAATACCATATCCTGTGGTATCTATGTAATTCGCAGAAGACAGTTAATTGAACTGTTGGAAAAATGTGCAAGAGAAGAACGTTTTGATTTTGTAAAGGACATTCTTGTAAGATATAAAGGCATGAAGCGAATCTATGGATATGAAATGGAGGAATATTGGAGTAATATAGCTACGGTGGAAGCGTACTATAATACCAATATGTCTTTCTTAGATCCAAAGGTAAGAAATTACTTCTTTAAAGAATATCCGGATGTATATTCTAAGGTGGATGACTTGCCACCTGCAAAGTACAACAATGGAGCAGTTGTAAAAAACAGTCTGGTTTCCAGTGGATGCATTGTGAACGGAACTGTGGAGAACTCTGTTTTATTTAAGAAGGTTTTTGTGGGAAATAACTGTACCATCAAAAATTCTATCATATTAAATGATGTATATATTGGTGATAATACCACCATTGAAAACTGTATTGTGGAAAGCAGAGATACCATTCGGGCCAACACATATCATAAGGGCGAAAATGGAATTAAGGTTGTAGTGGAAAAGAACGAAAGATATGTGCTGTAAAAATACTGGACACAGATGTGTGAACGGTAAACCAAACCAGATATGGTGAAAAGCGAAAGGGGATACAAAATGAATATTACAGATGTACGTGTCAGAAAAATGACAAAAGAAGGCAAAATGAAGGCAGTAGTATCTATTACTATTGACGACGTATTTGTAGTACATGATATAAAAGTAATTGATGGAGAAAAGGGATTGTTTATTGCAATGCCAAGCAGAAAATCAACAGATGGTGAGTACAGAGATATTGCACATCCCATCAATTCGGAAACAAGAGATTATATCCAGAAAATTATTTTAGAGAGCTACGAAAAATCGTTGCAGGAAGAAGAATAATTATGATACAAGGGTCAGAAGGCCTTTTGAACATCATATCATAATTACATAAGTTCTAAACTATGTGGCAAGGGTGTCAGGGAAAAATTCTGACACCCTTTTTATTTTTGAGTAAAGTTGACAAAGCCTGCATTTTTAATTTAAGTGAGCCCACTGAGGCGTCGTAAGGTATTGTACAAATCCAATTTTCCGTATCCCCAAAGAGGATTTGGCGTCTCATAGGAGGCGGGCATAATGGCACCCCGTAATAAATAGTTTTTCACTCCAATACCGTTGACAAAAATCAGATTGTTATTTATGATTGCCCACTGCAGAAAAAGTGCAGCGGCTCCGCAGCACTGGGCAGCGGCGATACTGGTTCCGGAAAACAGTTCTCCAGGTGGTATCTTTGCACCTGCAGACAGAGAGGTGTTTTTGGATACATTATATATAGAAGAAACAGGTACAAAAATGTTTACTCCAGGAGCTGCGATGGTAGGTACTATTTTGTTGTCAGCAGTATAACCTCTCCCAGATGTGACAGCAAGACTTTCCGTGCGGTAATCATAGGAAGCTACGGTGATGGCGTTGGAACAATCTCCAGGGGCTGTTACCGTGATATTTGGGTCGGGTGACAGAAAGTAGGTCTCCGATTCCAGAAAAGAGGTGATGGGAAGCCACATATCCAGAGGGATTGGCTGTGGGTTAACATTTCGGATAGAAATGCTCCAAAGCCCAGGGGCAGGTTTTAGAAACCGCAGGTAGATTAACTGTCTGCCAGATTGATTTTCTATGAAAAAATAATCCAGATAGATGATTGTGTTAAGAAAGACAAAAGTAACTGTTCGGGAAGAATAAGGAGGTTGAAAATGAATCTCCCTGGTCTCGCCGGAGGGGGAAAGGATTTGCAAGGAAAAATCAGTGAAATTTTCGCTCCACAGTTCAGCACTAAATCCAAGTTCTCCTCCAAGGGTAAAAATTTCAATGGTTTCAGAAACGTTGTTTGGTGATAAGTCAGCGTGGTAATGATGTCGGCTGTTTCCCTCATTGCCGGAAGGCAGACAGATGCAAAAAGAGTGAAGTTTGCTGAACAAATCACAGCTTACGGACAACGCCAAAGCACCGGTATGGGAACCACAACTACTTTGTAAGGGAATACAGATAGAAACCGGAATATCATTTAAACGCCTGCTGCATTCCCGAATATACTCCAGGGCAGCAATGATGTCATTTTCCTGGTAGCAGGGCACACCATCAGGGATCAAAAAAAAATCCCGCAAATATTTTTTTGCCTGTTTTAATTTGACAACAATCAATGTGGATTCCGGGGCGGCACCAGAAAATAACAGAGGCTCTACTGTGTTGCCGGCAGCCACCCCGGCGACTACTGTGCCGTGGGAGGAACTTGGAGAGGCGGAAGTGTTTCCCTCTCTCTCCAAAAGCATTTGGTTTATTTCAGTGGAGGTGTAAGATGTTCCGTAAGAAAACCCAAAAGGAGGAGCTAAGGTGTTGGACTGGTCCCAATAATAGGCAATTCGGGTGGTGTTATCCGGGTTTAAAAATAGTGGGTTGGTAAAGTCGATTCCGTCATCAATGATTGCCACCGCCACATCCTTTCCACGAAGGGGAATGAAGGGCTGGTTTTGTAAGGTCAGTATTCCGGAAGCTTGAAGGCTCTGAAAGTCTGCCGGACCAAAACATTTGGGAATACTGGCATAGCCATGGGTATTATCAGGAAATAACATTGCATTTTCCCTTGGTACATGAACTACTGCATACAATTCATTTAAGATTGTGATGGGATAGAGATCCCTCAAGGTATCTAAAAGATTGTGAGAACCACCATAGTTAAAAATATAATCTACCATATTTTCGTCAATGGCAGCTGGGATAGAAGAAGATTCGGCCATAAATATATTACACTGAACAGAAAATATTATCATATTATATGCGAAAACGGAAAAATTGTAACGTATCTGTTCAGAATTACAAATTAGTTTGTAACAGTTCACCCATAAGCTAAACTGTGAATCCTGGTGACCGTTGGGAATGTGTACGTAAAAAAATACAAAAATAAAAAAAGTGTAAATTTCATAAAAAAAAAACAAAAAAAACAGGGTTTGTTCATTGACTTTTTTTTTAGAAAGGCGTAATGTGTTTATGTTCAGAAGAGGGCAGGAAATTTTAAATGGTATGAAATAACAGCAAGTTTCCCCCGGAATCTGAAAACGCATTTATGACGTAAAAATTAAATAGGAAAGGAAGTGAGAAAAATGGATGCATTTGTTGAAAAGCTGGTAGATGGGCTGAACGAGGAACTGGAATGCGAAACTGTATTTTCGATTCCACTGGGCAATGGCCATTCCATACCTGTGTTTGAATCAGTGGTAGTAACCTGGATTATCATTGCAGCATTGATTGTGATATCCAAATTGCTGGTGAGAAATCTAACCATAGATAATGTGAGCAAAAAACAGCTTGCATTAGAATCGGGAATCGGTTTTTTGAGAAATTTCTTTGAAGATGCCTTGGGAGAGCACGGAGTAAGATATATGCCATATCTTATGACGGTAATCCTATATATCGGAGTAGCAAATGTGATTGGCTTATTTGGATTTAAGCCACCTACAAAGGACATGAATGTAACCATCGCACTGTCGTTAATGAGTATTATTCTAATTGAGTATGCAGGCATTCATAAAAAAGGTGTAAAGGGTTGGATCAAAGGATTTGCACAACCGGTGGCAATTGTTGCACCAATTAATGTATTGGAAATTTTTATTCGACCGTTATCCTTATGTATGCGATTGTTTGGTAATGTATTGGGAGCTTTCGTAGTTATGGAGCTTATCAAACTATGTATACCGGTTGGAGTGCCCACCGTATTTAGCTTGTATTTCGATATTTTTGATGGTCTGATTCAGGCCTATGTATTCGTTTTCCTGACCTCATTATTCATAAACGAGGCAACGGAGTAAAAGTACTGGAAATTTTAAGCTGAAACAGAAAGAAAAAAGAAAAGAGAAAAAAAGGAGAGAAAAGTTATGACATCATTAGTAGCATTAGGAGCAGGTATTGCAGTATTAACAGGAGCAGGAGCAGGTATTGGTATTGGTATCGCAACATCAAAGGCAGTTGAGTCTATCGCAAGACAGCCAGAGGCAAGTGG
>JBGVDD010000044.1:0-3019 GCA_045119215.1 Lachnospiraceae bacterium
TCCATACTAATTGCATCATAATATTATAGACCAAGGCGTCCCCTCTGTCAATGGGTCTTTTGAAAATTTATTCCATAAAATTTTATCCGAAAAAATCCCCTTCGACAACAGGTTTCGGCAGGTTTTTCATTCGGATTATGATAGGCTTTGATTGATAGATAAATGGAAACATGATACAATAAAGGAGGAAAACATATGACAAAAAGCAAAACAAAACGAGCTCGCAAACCACTAAAGGATCTGACGCTGCTGGACCGATTCCTGTTCGACACAGCCATGGGTGTCCCTGAAATCTGTCAAAATATTCTTTCGATTATTTTCAGCGATCGCGAAGTGCCGCCAATTCGTATTGGCATTTCCGAAAAAAGCCAGGAATCTTATTATGATTCCAGAGCCGTACGTTTGGATCTTTTAGCCTTTGATGAAAATGATGTTGTTTATGACGCGGAAGCCCAGAAGAAAAATACCGGCGGACGAAATTTAAAACGAAGGAGCCGTTTATTTCAATCTCACATTGATGTAAATCTGATGGAACCCGGAGATCTGGACTTTGGCAAAATGAATGATGTCTATATTATTTTTATTGCTCCTTTTGATTTGTTCGGAATGAAAAAATATAAGTACACGTTTCGCATGACCTGTGATGAAGTTTCTCAAATGGCTTTAGATGATGGCGCGGTGCGTATCTTTTTAAATACGCATGGTGAGAATGATGATGAAGTTTCACCAGAGCTTATAGAGTTTCTGCATTATATGGAAAAAACGTCGCATTATGATAAAGTGATTGAAAATGAGCGTGTACGTGAACTTGCAGACCAGATTGAAAATTTGAAGAAGAATCAGGAAGTGGGTGTCAAGTATATGAGATTGTGGGAAGAGATGGAAGAATTGAAAAGGGAGGCAATCGCAGAAGGACTGGAGGAAGGTCGAGCTGAGGGGTTAGAAGAAGGAAGAAAGGAAGGACGAGAGGAAGGACGAGAGGAAGGTCGTGCAGAAGGTCGTGCAGAAGGTCGTGCAGAAGGTCGTGCGGAAGGTCGTGCAGAAGAACGTACCGAAAATATCCGTCAGCTTATGGATCATACGGGATGGCCAATTGAAAAAGCGATGGATGTTTTAGGTATTGTAGAGGAAGAACGAGGGGTATATATTGAGAAATTTAAAGAGAAATAATTATTTTTGAATCATTTTCTGCAAAGAGTCCATAGGTATGGGCTTGTCAACCGTTTTTGAAAATGTCCCAAAATAAATGAAATATTAGCCCCGTTTTTTCGGGGCGTATTTTATTCATTAGCTGCTTGTTTATAAAACATCATGGGCGGTAATTCCTGTCAAGGATGCTTCGCACCACATGTGGCTGTGTCCTTGACAGGAATTGCCGTCACATGATTAAAAGTCGTCAAGCAGCTAATGAATAAGGTTGTGCACAAGCACCTTCTGTTAAGCGGTTTCATCCAGAAGATGATGTTTTTGCTGTTTTACAAATTTCCCAAAAGTCATTCTCCGCCATGGATGGTTCATGGCAGGTATGTAAGGTTTCTTTTGTTTTGGTTTTTGATAGTCAAGGTCTATGTCTTTCGATTTCTCTTCTCTTTCGGGAATGAGATCCAGGGCATGGACATCCTTATCGTTGACACAACAGTATAACTTTTCATCGAAAGCTTTTATGACCATTACTTTGGTTCCTTTGCGATAATGGGTTTGGTTGCCATCTTGATCCAACATACGATAGAAGTTATTTTTGAACTTGATACAATGACCTTCATCTACAGTTCTTTCGGTTAAAACAGCAAGAGTTAAATTTAATTTTTCAATCGATGGTTGCTCTTCGAAGACAGATTTGATACTATTAAGAGGAAGAGCAAACATAGCGTTGAATTTCTTTATGTAGGAGTTCAGAAATTCATTCGCTTCTTCGATTGTGGTTATGCCTGCCAGGCGAAGTTCGACTGGCAGGCGTGATTGTAAGGTCTGGTTTAGACGTTCTACACGCCCTTTAGCCTGAGGAACACTACTGGACTCTAATTCGACACCAAGCTGGTGGCATGCATAAGCGAACTGTGTATAGGTATCCTCATCAATAGATGGGGATTTTTTCTTTTGATAGGTAAACACAGTTCTTCTGTCAGTAAAGAACTTATAAGGGATACCATATGTAGTTAATATCTGATGAAACACATGATAATAGCCATTTAGTGTTTCCTGAGTATCAAACCAGGCACCAGTGACAGTGCCTGTGGCATCATCAACTGCAAGATGAAGATGCCATATCTGATCAGGTACCCATTCATAAGATGAAGCATCCATCTGCTGTAATTCTCCGAAGTAAGCACATCTGGGGCGTCTTGTGTGAGCATCTCCAACGGCAACAAGATTGGTTTGGATCGCCGCTTTCTCTTTTTGTGTTTTAGATTGTTTTTGCTGTTCAAGAAGAGCTTTTTTAATACGTTTCCTTTTTGCTTTTGTCACACGAGGAGAAAGGATGTACTCAGCTTCCAGAATGGAAGTTACTGCTGAAGTAGAGAGGTGGATATCCTCGTGTTCTGCTAAAAGTTCTGTAAAGTGGGTGAAGTTAGAGTCATAGTATTTCGTTGTGTATAGAGCTGAAATAGTGTTACGCATATCATCAGGGATGGTATTTGCAGGTTTACGTCCGCGATTGCCATGCATAAAATATGCCTTACCGGATTTTCGATATCCTGCGAGCATGCGGTTGATATGACGTTTGGTACAACCAAGTTTAAGTGCAGCCCTGTCTTTATTGCCGTCAGGGTGATCTGCAAGTGCTTTGATCACCTCGTATTTTACATGTTCATTCATCGTTAATTCTACCTTTCTAATAATGATCGCCTCCTGTCATGTTGATAGGAGAATAGAATACCATACTTGGGACATTTTTCCTTGTGGTATATTAGGACATTATCACAAATGGTTTAGAACATAATGTGCATACACAAAACCTGTCTTGAATAATCCAAATGAATCATGTACAATAAAGAATAAATTGTGAATACAATGATTA
>JBGVDD010000045.1:0-3533 GCA_045119215.1 Lachnospiraceae bacterium
TCTGTCCTTGCTATTTCTAAATCGATAAGCATATCCGGAAGGCGGACATACTTCGTATTGTAATACTGCTTACAAGCCTCCATGCCAAAGGCACAGGCCATGTAAGTCTTACCACAGCCTGTAGCACCGGTAATAAAAAGATTCCGGTGTTCAGATATATACTCACAAGTGGCAAGTCTGTTGATCAGCTCCTTGTTCAGCTTGCGTCCGGAAGTGTAGTTGATATCCATGATACTTGCTTCCGGCTGGTCGAATCCGGCATTCCTAATCAGTCTTTTCAGACGATTGTTTTTACGATTGCTGTATTCGATATCTACCAGCATACCGAATTGATTGTCACGCGTCAAATTATAATTCTCTCCTGCCGCAATTCTGCCGCAGATTGATTCCGACATTTTACTTCTTATCTCTGCCTCAGTGTGCCGTTTCTTACCGCGCACTTTTTCCTTGCATTCTTCCCTTACTTCTCTTACATTAATCTATGTAACAAAAAATAAGAGAAAGAACAGCCCCTTCCACAGTTCGTTCTTTCTCTTCACACAATATGATCCATATGCAGTGCCAAAACAGGATCTGTGTCCTACACAATACGGCTATCCTGCATCTATGGATTCATACACATTACTATGATAAGAAAAAACTCTCTGTTTATCAAGCTTTTTAAGATAAAAACTTCATCAAAATCTTTGTTTGAGCAATTTATGCCACTTGTAAGACCTGAACTTGAGACATGCCCGGTCTGTAATGCCTATGGAAAACTAAATATTCACAGCTATTACAAGCGCTATCTGATTGACTTTATTGGTGGAAAAAGTGTCCGGCATGAGGTCACTGTCCTTCGCTGTATCTGCGACAGCTGTGGCTCGACCCATGCCATCCTTCCGGATTTCATCATTCCTTACTGTTCCTACAGTCTGTTCTTTGTCCTCCGCGTCCTTGGTGAATATTTCATGCACCTGTATACGGTCGAGAAACTGTGCGAACGCTTTTCCATTACTTTTAGACAGCTCTATAAATGGCTGGGTCTATGGGAAAAGCACAAATCCGGCTGGTTGGGATTCTTAAGCAGCCTGGAAACTTCAGATAAAGGCTTTCTTTTCTCACTCAGCAGCAAGAAGCATGCCTCGGACTTTATCTCTGGTTTTGTCCGCACCTTCGGTTTTTCCTTCCTCCAGTCACATGCTAACCCCAAAACCGCTGTTTACTGCCAGAATGTCTGTAAAGTTATAATTAAATATGTACATTAAATATTAAATAAGAATGTACAAATGTTATGATATATGAGCTGAAGGAGGGGCTCATGATGATATTAAAAAATCAAATCATAACAGATTTAGAAATAGAAAGTGTTAATGACCTGTACAAACTGAAACCGTTTTTGGAGGATTCAACATTGAAGATTAATAAAAGTCAAATAGCAAGGGAATTGGAGGTTGATAGACGTACTGTTGATAAATATATAAATGGATATACAAAACCAGAAACAAGGAACTGTAATGACTGCATTACACCTTTTTACGACATAATCGCTGAATTGTTATCAGATCGAAACCAGCAGGTATTTTATTACAGAAAAGTATTATGGCAGTATCTTGTGGATAATCACGGTTTTACCGGCGTTTATTGTAACTTCTGCCATTATCTTAAAAAGTATCCGGAATTCGATTCCTATTTCAGAAAAAACAGACCATCTAATACGGAGCATATCACAATCCGATACGAAACAGATATGGGGAAACAGGCACAACTGGACTGGAAAGAATCTATTCCTTTTATTCTTTCTTCCGGAGAAACAATAGATGTAAATATTTTTGTTTTGTTGCTTTCCTATTCCAGATTCCGGGTATATCGGGTTTCTCTCTCGAAAACGCAGGACATTCTCTTCTCTTTTCTGGATGATGCGTTTGAAACTTTTGGTGGTGTTCCGGATGAGATTGTTACAGACAACATGAAAACCGTAATGGATGCCGCGAGGACGGAATATTCTGATGGCAAAGTAAATAATAAATTTCAGCAATTCGCTGACGATTATGGCTTTAAAGTTCATCCCTGTATTGCAGGCCGTCCAAAAACGAAGGCCAAGGTTGAGGCTCCAATGAAGATACTGGATGAAATAAGGGCTTATAATGGAAAATTAAATTATCGGGAATTAGTGGAACTGGTAACCAGAATCAATAACCGCGTTAATTCACAGG
Source organism: Lachnospiraceae bacterium (assembly GCA_045119215.1). GTDB lineage: Bacteria > Bacillota > Clostridia > Lachnospirales > Lachnospiraceae > RUG11237. The sequence goes on from JBGVDD010000045.1 coordinate 2,196, forward strand.
TGAATCAGGGAACTGGCAGAATTCCGTTGATGTATTTCAATAAAGAAAAGACTTTCTTACACAGCCTGCCCGCTGATACCATAAGAAAGCCTTATCAAATCACCACAAATACCGTAAAAGTCAATCATTCCAGCATGTTTTATTATAAAGGATGCCAATACTCTGTTCCACCAGAGTATGTCGGAAAGATTGTTTCTTTACAAGTATATGATGGTTATATACATGTGTATTGTAACACAGAATTTATAACCATTCATCAGATAAGTTCAAAAAAAATAAATTATATTTCAGACCATTATGCTGCCATAGCAAGAAAATGCCATATTTTCAGGGATGAACACATAATGGACAGAGCAAAAGAAAATCTTGAAATTATAGGAAAGGTTTATGATTATGAGTAACAGTACATACAATCAGTTAACGGCAAATCTCGATTTGCTGAAATTATCACAGATGAAACTGCATCTTGATGAAATCCGGGATTTCGTAACTGCCAATGGATTATCCTTTACAGAAGGGTTGTTAAAGCTCAGCAATTATGAAGTGGATTATAAAGAACAGAATGCTTCCAGATCCATGATAAAGGCTGCAGCATTTCCTTTTGTAAAAGAACTTAAAGATTACGATTTCGAATTTCAGCCAAGTGTCAGTGAACAGGAAATGAGAGAATTAGCAAGTCTTGGTTTTCTTGAAAAGAATGAAAATATTGTATTTCTGGGGCCAAGCGGAGTAGGGAAAACCCATCTGGCAACATCCATTGGAGTGGCAGCAGCAAAAAAACATATCAGCACATATTTTATTAAGTGTAATGATCTGCTCCAACAATTAAAACGGGCACAAATGGAAAACCGTTTGGATGCAAGATTAAAGCATTTTTGTAAATATAGATTGCTCATTATTGACGAGCTTGGATATTTACCAATCAACAAAGAAGATTCTAATTTATTTTTTCAGCTTATAGATAAACGCTATGAAAAGAAAAGTACAATATTGACGACAAACATGAATTTTAATGAATGGGATGGAATATTTTATGATGCTGTAGTTGCAAATGCTATAATGGATAGAATATTACATCATGCACATGTAATCCCTATCTCAGGAAAATCATATAGACTAAAAGATCATTTAAAGCAAACAGACTAATTGTACATTTTTATATAATATTTTTTGTACATTATGTCTTGACATTTTATAAGCAGCCGTTCATGCCCGTAAAATCGGCAACGTCATTGACAATGACTGTACCTTGACTTTTGAAAAATTCGTACACATCAAGGTCTGCCTGCACATAGACAGGATTGCGTAACATCTGCGCCAGCGTGGGGCGTATCAGCT
>JBGVDD010000046.1:0-2511 GCA_045119215.1 Lachnospiraceae bacterium
AATTCCCAGGTTTCCCCCTGGGCTATCCTTCATGGAAGCTTATGAGCCCGTTGGTACACCTTCTTTATAAAGTCTGCATCTACCTCTTCAAATCCTTCTACTACCATCACAGCCCGGGATAAATCCTGATTTCCTGAATCCGGATTGTAAAAACCTAACACAGGAACTCCTGCACTGCATCCTGCATTTACCCCATTGCTGGAATCTTCTATAATCACACATTCATCTTTTGTGACTCCTAACTCCTTCATTGCCTTTTCAAAGATTTCTGGCGATGGCTTAGGATGAGTCACACTTTCTCCGCTGATTAATTTTTCAAAACAATCCTGTATTCCAAGAAAATCTACCACTGCCTGTATTTCCTTTTGGGGAGAGGAAGAGGCAATGGCAAGCTTATACTGATTCTTATACAAATCCTGAATCAAAGACTTTATTCCCTTGATTTCTTCGTACCCTTCTGTCTTTATCAAATAAGCTATATTTTCTCTGATTTTTTCCCGTATGACTTCCGGGGATAAGGGTACCTTCAATTCATAATTTACGTATTCACATACTTTCTGGTGGGTACCACCGATAAATCCCTTATACTCCTCATAAGGAAATTCTATCCCATACTCCTGACACACCATCACATAAGCCTGATAGTGCTGGGGCTCACTATTAATAATCACTCCGTCCATATCAAAGATTACTGCTTTTAACATTCCTATTTCTCCTTTTACTTTTTTACAGTGTAACTATTCACCCTGGAATTCTTTATGCCGAAACTCCAATATCACCATAACAACAGACACAATTCCTGCGGTGGCATCTGCCACCGGTCCTGCATAAAGGACACCATCAATCCCCATAAATAACGGCAGTATCAGAATCAACGGAAGCAAAAACAAAGTCTGTCTTGTCAGTGCCAGAAACATACCTTTCACCGGCTTTCCAATAGCAGTGAAAAAATTTGAGGTAATGGGCTGTAGAAAATTCACAAAGGTAAAGAGTAAAAAAACCCGAAAATAACTGATGGCAAAGCTGTAATACTGTTCACTTCCCTCGCCAAACAGGGAGATTATCTGCCTTGGCAGGAACTGAAATACCAGAAAGGCTACTACAGATAAGGCAGCACCAATGGCAGAGGCCATTTTGTATCCCTGCTTTACCCTCTGATACTTTGCTGCACCATAATTAAAGCTTACAATGGGCTGTAATCCCTGTGAGATACCTATGACGAATGACATATACAGCATATTTACCTTTGCAATAATACCGGAACAGGCGATGGGAATGGCCTCCCCATAGGAAGAAATTCCCCCGTAGTATTTCAATGACTTATTCATAACAATCTGTACCGCCATCATGGCAAGCTGGTTGCTGCAAGGTGCCACTCCCAAAGAGGCAACCCGGCTCACATATTGCTTTTTCGGTCTAAAGTGCTCTCTTTTCAAAGTAAGTGTCTTAAAGTGAAAAAAGTAATGCACTACCATTGCCGCTGCAACCACCTGTCCAATGACAGTTGCCCAGGCTGCACCAGCCATACCAAATCCAAAACAGCTCACAAACAAAAAGTCCAATATGGTATTTACCACTGCTCCAATCAGATTACAAAGCATGGTCATTTGCGGACTTCCGTCTGCACGTATCAGATGTCCTCCTCCCACTCCCAGAATCAAAACCGGAAAACCTAGGGCTGTGATTCTGGTATAAATTCTGGCGTACTCTAATACATTTTCCGGGGAACCAAAAAATAAAAGCATTGGCGTCAGGAAAAGCTCTGCCACAATGCAAAGAAGTACCCCACAGCCTGTCATCATGGTGACGGCATTTCCAATATAGAAAGCTGCAGAATTTTTCTCTCCCCTTCCCATGGCAATATTAAATGCGGAAGCCCCGCCGATTCCAAACAAAAGGGCGATTGCCACACAGGAGGTTGACAGTGGAAAAGCTATATTGGTAGCCGCATTTCCCAATTCTCCCACATTTCTTCCAATAAAAAACTGGTCTACAATATTATACAGGGCAGATACCAGCATAGCTATTATGCTAGGCACAGCAAACTTTTGTAGTAAGATGCCAACCGGCTGGACGCCCAATGGATTTTCTTTGCTCATTTGTTTTTCCTCACTTTTCATTTCCTCCGATTTTTCAACCATGAAAATGTTACCTTTTAAAAAGAAAATTGTCAAGGTGTGGGAACTTTGTTAACTTCAAAATTTATAACAAAAGAAATAGCATCACCACCGTCTAACTTCTTGAGTTAAATCAAGTTCAGATGCTATTTCTATAGATAATCATTTATTGATTTAGAAGATTTCTTTCCAACTGCTTTCTCATTCTATTCTATAACGCCTTACGATACAATTCTGCAATCTCTTCCCGTTCAAATTCTACCGGATGATTAGCAATGCTTGCAGCCGAAACCTTAAAGCAATTCTCTGTCATCCAAGGAATATCCTCTTTGGTAAGTCCCTGCTCTGATAAAGAGGTAGTTAAGTCCAATTTTTCTAACAAAGCACGTATGGT
>JBGVDD010000047.1:0-8029 GCA_045119215.1 Lachnospiraceae bacterium
GCCTTTACCTTACGGCGGGACATAAAGGAGGTGTTTTCCATGTTTTCTGATGCATTACGCATTTTAGATCGCAATGAAGAAGCCAGATACTATTCCGAGCTAGAAACCAGGATTCCTGTATTAGAGGCTTTGGTTAAAGAACAAGAGGCTTTGGTTAAAGAAAAAGAAGCTCTGGTTAAAGAACAAGAGGCTCTGGTTAAAGAACAAACGACTCTGAATAAAAAACAAGAAGTCCAGCTTAAAGAACAAAAAGAACAGCTTGAAGAAAAAGACAAGGAAATTGCACATCTTAAAGCTATGCTAGAAAAACAATAAACCCCCTGTCTCAAAACATATTCAACTACAAAACACATTTGACAGTGAAATGCTCTTAAGTCAACATAACAGATCCATAGAATATTTAGAAAAAAAGAACCGGTCTGTGTCAAATCATCACAGGTCGGTTCTTTATCCAGGATGCTATTACCAGATTAACAGCACCCTGTCCACAACTTATTACATCTTCTTCTTTCTCTTCAACACCATCAAACAAATAACGGTAATTATCCCCACCGCTGCCACATAACCGGCGGCATCATAATACAAATCTACTGTATCAAATTCCCTATCAGGCACATATATTTTATGCACCTGGTCAAAGAAAGAACATACTGCACATATTACAAGCGCCAGGACACTTCTAAGCCAGAATGGAATGCGTTTGACGGTCATCATGCTTCCACATACAAACACTCCCAATAAAGCATATTCATAAACATGAGCAATCCGCCTTGCCGGTCCAAAAGGCTTTCCTGTAAATGGATTCACAGGCTGTATCATCCAAGATGGCAGCGTGTGGGTAGCCCAATGAGTCAGCGAAGTGGTATCGGCTTTGCTTTGCCTTGTTAGGAAAATAATGAGTATTAATGATAAGAAAACTCCCATGTATAAAAAAATATGTTGTTTTTTCACAGTGAGCCACCTTTCTAATTTCTCATATTATTGCTATTAATTACATTTCTAATTATTTTTATGCAGGACTAGACACTATCATTTCCATCTGCCCTTCCATGTGAACAGTACCATACTGATAAGGAATTATAAAATGATCCCCCTTTTTCACTGCATGTCCTTCCACTGTACCAGAACCTTCAATCACGCTGACAATCTGAAATACTTCTTTCATTTCATAGTTTTTTGTATCTGTAATCCGGAATTTCCATACTTTATAGTAAGAACAGTCTACTAATAATTCTTCTGTCGGATCCGCCACCGCCTGTTTTTCCACCCTATAATCCACATGCGGAACAATAATCACTTCCATGCTTTGTTCCTTGTGAAGTTCTCTCGGCTTGCCATTCTGAAGGCGATCATAATCGTACACGCGGTAAGTAATGTCGCTATTCTGTTGAGACTCTAAAATCAGCGTACCACCCTTTATGGCATGGACGGTTCCCGGATTGATTTGCAGAAAATCACCTTTCTTAATTGGTATTTCCCGAATTAAATCAGACCATTTTTCGTCTTCTATCATAGCTCTTAATTCTTCTCTTGTCTTTGCATTATGCCCAATTACAATAGTGGCATCCTTATCGCAATCTAAAATGTACCAGCACTCTGTTTTTCCCAAAGAACCATTTTCATGAAGTTTGGCATATGCATCATCCGGATGTACTTGTATACTTAAATCCTCTTTTGCATCAATGATTTTTGTCAACAATGGAAATTTATCATCCTTCGGGTTACCAAATAATTCCTTGTTGTTCTTATAAACCTCACTTAAATATTGTCCGGCAAATCGACCATTTTTAATAGTTCCGTCACCATTTGGATGCGCACTAACCGCCCAACACTCACCAGTCTGTTCCCCTGGTATGTTATAATCGAATTCTTCACGCATCCGATTGCCCCCCAGAGCATCTCTTTAAATACCGGATTTAAAAATAATATGTCTCTTGTCTGTTCCATGAACTTTTCACCTTAATAAATCTGGAATAATTAATTTATCATATACTTTCAAACAATGACCGTTTTAATAATTCTATATGAATACATACATTATCTTATCTGCAAAGCCATTGACTTAAAAATACTTGAAGTGACTAACCACTTGTGCTATATTGTAATTAAAGAAAGCACCCACTCCAAAGGTGGATGCTCCCGAATGAGGATTTGTCCTTACGGACATCGCCTATCCTGTGGGTCAGACAGGATAGGCATTTTTATTTTCGCTTATTATTCCTATCTATATAGGTAAGCAAAGCAATAAGAAACGTTCCAAAGAGTAACAATAAAGTTAATACTTCGTATGTATTCATCTGCTTCACCTTCCTTCTTGTACAAGCTGGGAGGCTACCACCCTGTCATGAGTGCTTTCCGTAAGAAAGTTTAACACATCATTATGACATTTTCAATAAGATTCTGCTTCGTCCCATATATCCCCCAAAAACTAATGCACAATTTTTACCCTTCTCTATTTTATTACCTTTTCTAGTTCGGCATTTTCATTATTTTCTCTTGACGTCTTATTCCCGCTTTATTATACTATAACCATACTAATTATTTTTTCTATATATCAATGACACATGCATCGTCGGCAATTTCTGCCAACTATCCATGAGTAATTTACCGGCAGAATTTGACCGAAATTTATATGGTTCATAAATATCCACTCTGCCAACACAGAAGGAGGTTTTTATGAATCAAACAGATGTTAAAAACGTATTACAGACACCACTAGCCAACGATATTGATGCAACAGATGGAAAGACAAAATATGATGCTCAAATCAAGAAAGTCCTGTCTAACAAAATCATTCATTCATACAGAGCTGATTCCAGGAAATTTTCAGTTTTGCAGAAGTAACCGGGGCATCCTTCTTAAGAAGTGGTGTCACATCTGCCAGTACCGGCGGCGTATTGTCGCCAAAGTTATTCTTATGTGTCACTTTCTTGTGCCAGTAATAGTATGTAGCCTGTGAAATTTGATGTTGTGCACACCAGCTTGCTACGGATAGTTCACTATTCCGGCAATCCTTGATGCGTTGCTCCCAAAGCAACAATTTTTCGTTTTTCATGTTGAATTCCTTCCTAAAATTATTGGGTTCAGAAAAGTTTAACATGAATTCTGGCTTGGTACACTATGCCTTCTTTTGAAGCACTTACTCTTAATAATAAAGGACGGCAAATCCTTACAGTCCCTGCCCCACTGCTTCTCAGTATAACCTTTCACCAACTTCTCAAAAATATCACGTCCAACAAGGCTGATTGCCTGTTCTTCTAAATTCTTCGGCTCCTCTGTGATTTCTGCTCTCTGCTCATTAATCTTCGCTTCTGCTTCCTCTGGTGTAACCACGCCCCACATTTATTTCTTTTCAAACACGCTCTAGCAAATAACAGTAATTACCACCACTGCTATCAAATACCCAGCCGCATCATAATACTTATACAGTTTCCTTTCCAAACATAGCAAGATATTCCTGTGCCGCCTGTAAAGGTATATCTAATTTAATCTGTAGTCTCTCTAAAATATCATTATCAGAAAGCCCAAACTCATAGCCCGTTTCAATGATTTCTATTGCCCGGCCTTCCAACTTTCCTCTTGCCTCGCCTCTCGCTTCGCCCTCTTTTGCAATCTCTTCAAATAACGTACACATATTCTCAGCTCCTTTCTCAAAAGCATTATAATCAATCTTACTATTCGTTGCACCTGCTACTGTCATTATGACTGACTTATCTGTCTTGTGCTCTTCACTATATTCTATGGCCTTCTGCATGGCTTCCTTCTTGGTGATACTTCTATCCAGAACTATCTGCAGCAAATTAAATAAATCCTTGTTATTCATATTACTAAACGTCAGGTTATTTTCTCGTGCTTCTATCAAAAGCATCTTATAATCATTCACATATTCTGCCAGTTCTTCCGAGATGTTCAACATTCCATGAAGCGATGTTGCACCATCCCAGGCTTTCTCACCATAGTAAACCACTATGGTTATCACAGGATTGAACTTATCTGTCTGTTTCATCTTTGACAAATACTCATCATGATTCAGCCCTGTCTTTTTCGAATACTTCCCGGCATTGCTTTCATACTGCTTCTTATAAACACCATAATCATATCCCATAACCCTCATCGGCATTGCATAATGAATATGTTCCTGACTTTCCAGACCAAGTAGCACAAGCTGCACTCCATGTGCAGATGAACGCTTATGTATCTTAATGTTATCCCTGGAGGCCTGGATGCTCTCTGCATATTCCTTATGCTCCAAAATAGAAGACTCTTCTGTATCCTCACCCTCTAATTCTTCCGCTTTAATAACCTGCTCCCCATGAAACAGAACTGCATTAAAAAGATCTGCAAATCGTTCATTGTTGCTCCAGTAATTCTTTAATACAATATCCGGCTTTAACTTCTGTGTCTTACCTGCCATATGGCATCCTCCTATCTTTACTATACTATCAAATGTGCTCTCTTTCAAGGCTCATTAAAAACTTGCCTTTTCTTTCATTGCGTATTATTCTTCTGAAATAGAAGTACCGAAATGAGACGCCTTACGGCTTAGAAAACAGGTGCGTGTATTGCTCCTGCTGTTGTCATAATAACTGACTTATCTACACTAAATGTTCTGGTTCTAATGACATATATGTCTTTAAATGAATATATTCTATCGATATAGTTATGCTATCACAAAATGAATTTGTTTGCAATACAAATTTTACAGCAATGTATTCCCCTTGACATTTTCAAGAAAATCACTGACAATAAAAGTACCATTACAAATGAATTAGAAGCCTGGCTCACGTTTCTTAGCAGTACTAATCCGCAGCGTATCCAGGCGGTAATTCAACAATATCCGGAGTTTATAAAAGTATATCAAAGTGCCTTTACTTTACGGCGTGACATAAAGGAGGTGTTTTCCATGTTCTCTGATGCATTACGCATTTTAGACCGCAACGAAGAAGCCAGATATTATTCGGAGTTAGAAATGAAAGTGCCTAAGTTGGAGACGGAGCTTAAGGAACAGAAAACTCTTAATGAGGAGCAAAAGACTCAACTGCTGAAAAAAGACAAACTGTTGGAAGAACAAAAGGCTCTTAATGAAGAACAAAAAGCTCTTAATGAAAAACAAAAGGCTCACTTACTAGAAATAGAAAAGGAAAATGCACAACTGAAAGGTATGTTGGTAAGCGGTAAACCAGTCAGCTCTACCGCTTACGCTTTTTTTGTCATAATACAGGTAGTCAAATATTTTATTTCTTGGGCTTGCGGATATTACTTGGCAGTGATTCAGACCATGGCAGGAATTCATCAAAAATAGTAAGGCTCTTTTCATCCTGATATTTAGGAATCTCTGTCAAAAGATATTTGAAGTATTCATATGGTTTCAAGTTGTTTGCCTTGGCTGTCTCAGCTATGCTGTAGACAATGGCACTTGCTTCTGCACCGGCAATGGTATCAATCATTAACCAGTTCTTGTGGCCAATACAGAATGGTCTTATGCTCCGTTCGGAGGATGAATTATCTATTGGTACATTACCATTTGTTAGGAAAATTTTGAGATATTTTTCCTGATTCAGGCAATAACTCAGACCTTTACCGGTTTCGGATTGTGCAGGTACTTGGTCCTGTTTTACACGTACCCACTCAAAAAAAGCCTCAACCAACGGTTTTACGCTGAGGTTTCTTTGTTCTAGTCGTTCTTCAGCAGAAAGCTCTTTTAAATCTGCTTCTATTTTGTAAATGGCTGCGATCTGCTTTAATGCTTGATAGGCAACGGTTTTCTTTATTTCGGAATCTGTCATGCTCCGTTTCCTTGCCTTTACTGCATTTGCAAAATGCCTTCTAGCATGGGCATAGCAACCGGCAACTGTCAAATCATCCTTTTCTTTTTCAAGGGTATGATAAGACTGATAACCATCAGAGACCAATATGCCGCTATACTCTCCAAGAAAATCTTTCAGATGCTCTGTGGCACGTGTCTTTCTGTAGTCATACAGGACTACGCGTTTTCCGGAAGAATCATATTCTCCTGTACTGTATACCCACATGTAACTTTTGCTTCCGGCCTTTCGACCGTCTTTGGTTACTTCTACTGTGGTTTCATCCGCCTGAATGACTGCTTGGTTTAGAAGAATCCGTTTCATCCTGTCATATACCAAAGACAGATAGCGTTCTGCAACGCGAATTACCCAGTTACACATGACCTGTCTGGAAATCTCCACGCCGCTTCTGTGAAATTCCTGCTCCAGACGGTATACAGGAAGACCATTCACATATTTGTAGTTAAGAATTGCTGCTACTAACGATGGCGAAGCAATGCTGTTCTTAAGTAGGTCAGCTGTTGGTCTTTTGGCATGGGCAAAACGCTCGCCATCTGCACTTTTATATACTGCCACATGGTATTCCTGTACTTCAAATGTTCCAGGATGAAACTCCAGATGTCTGTAGACTTCATCCGGCATTCTTTTATAATTCTCCCCTAAAAGCTCTACCAGTTCTTCGTGTGATAATTCACTGACAACAGGTTCTGCATGTGGAAGCCCGCTTAAGTCAGCATCTCTTTTTCCCTTTGTCTTTTTCTTCTTGTATCCTTTGACATTAATTTCTTCTGTATCTTCCGTATTTTCCACTGTATGTTCTGCTTCGTTAAAGCACTGGTCATACATACTGAAAATATTCAGCTGTTCATACTCTTCCGTCTGATATTTCATTTTTTCAGAGGAACGTCCATATCTATGGTTCTGTGCCACCTGAAACTGTTCCATTAAAATCTTCAGATTATGGTTCATATCTGCAAGCTGGATTTCCAGACACTCTGCCTGTTCCTTAAATGTTTCTGCTGTATCCTGCATGGAAAGCAGAAGTGTAATCAGCATTTCTTTATCCAGTTTTTCAGCTTCTTCCCTTGAAATTCTATTTTCCATGTCCAATACAGCCTTTCGTATAAATTCTTCCTGTATTATACAAAATCCGGAAGAAAAATACAAATCAGCCCGGACTGATTCTTCGTCATTTTGACGGTGGATAACTGAAGTGCCAGGATCCCCTTTTTCTTGTCTGTTCAGTTAAGTTATTCACATAAAGGGCTTTGTTAAGATAATTTCCGGACTGTTATCCACCAGTACTCCGGCGATCGGTTTGTACTGGTGGATAATCTGTCAGGAACGATTCGATTTCTGATAAAATGCAGTTATCATTTTTTACGTTTTTCACAATGAATTTTTTATCCCGGGAGAAGAGGAGATGTCTTGGAAATGCTCTTTTTCTGCTCTATCTTCATTCCACTCATCAGCCAGTGGTATTGCTCCCATGTAATGCTTTTTATTTCATCTTCCGTGCGGGGCCATTGAAACCGTCCTGCTTCAAGGCGTTTATATAGCAGCAGGAATCCATCTTCTTCCCAGACCAGTGCTTTGATTCTGTCTGTACGTCTGCCACAAAAAAGAAATATGGTTCCAGGCTGGAAAGGGTCCAGTCCAAAGTGGTTTTTAATCATAGTGGAAAGCCCGTCAATCCCGTATCTTAAGTCGGTATAACCGCATGCAAGAAATATCTTTTGAAATCCGGTTGCATCATTAAGCATCAGCTAACAACTCCTTTACACAGTATAACATTTCTGACTTTGAAAGATTTAAGAGTTCCATGGAAACAGAACCTTTTTCAATCTTTAATCGCAGACCATCACAAGGACGATTGTCCTCTGAACGGACAGGATGCACCGTATTTGCCATGACCGGCAATTCAGCAAATGTAACTTCCGAAACTGCTTTTTCTCCTGCAGATTCACAAATCTTTTTCCTTAATTGACGCTGCCAGTAATAAAGCTGTTTTTCATTAATGTTATTTTCCTGACACCATTTCTTTTTCGTCATGCCACTAGTATTACATTCCTGAATAATGGAAGCCCATTGTGCCAGACGTATTTCATGTGTTGATTTATCCATACAAACTTCTCCTTAAAAACTAGTTAGTTTTCTTGTTACCTTAAGAAGATTATCTCAAAAACTAAGTAGTTTTTTCAAGGCGATGTGGTTTACCGCTTACA
>JBGVDD010000048.1:0-2340 GCA_045119215.1 Lachnospiraceae bacterium
AATGAAATGTTAACTGTTCCATAATCTCTACGGTGGTGCATTTGCAAAATAAAACTGCTTGTGTAAGCAGCCTAAAAGTGGTATTCTTTTCATAGGCAGTTGGTCGGGACTAAGCCCGTTGTTTGATATTTGTTATTGGTCGTACTTTAACAATACTATCTTGGGACAATCCTGTCACTGCCTTTTTTAGAAAAAGTTGAAAAAATTGCGTCACAGCCTTGGCAGGCCATCGCGCAGCGATTTTGTTCAATTTGAAGTTTATGCATAGTTGGTTATGTGTTTAGGAGTTATTATAAAGAAGGCAAAAGTGATTATGAAAGTTGTGATTATTATATTTATGGTGCTTATAGTTGCCTTGGTGGCAATATACATAAACCACAGGATTCAATTAAATAAAGAGGAAGAATTAAAGACACCTCTTGGAAAAATTGTTGAAGTTGACGGTCATAAAATGAGCGTCTATATAGAGGGAAACGGTGATAAGACGATCGTTTTTATGTCGGGTGGAGGAACTTGTTCTCCCATTTTAGATTTTAAATCGTTATATTCGTTATTATCTGATGACTATAGAATTGTTGTGATAGAAAAGTTTGGTTATGGGTTTAGCGATGTTGTTGATAAGGAACGAAATATAGATTCGATATTGGAAGATACCAGAACCGCATTGGCAGAAGCGGATATTCGAGGACCCTATGTGTTATGTCCGCATTCAATGTCGGGAATTGAAGCTCTATATTGGGCACAACAATACCCAGAAGAAGTAGAAGCAATTATTGGTCTTGATATGGCAGTTCCGAATGCGTATAGAGATTACAAGATTAATATGTCAATGCTTAAAATCAGTCAGTTTGCGGCAAGGGTTGGAATTACAAGAATTTTACCTGGTGTTTCAGAGAGTGATGCTATCAAATACGGAACTCTTTCCGATACTGAAAAAGACCTATATAGAGCTGTATTCTATGAAAAAACGGCTACGATAACGATGTTGAATGAAGTTGAGTCAATTAAAGAAAATGCTGAAGTTGTTCAGGATAATGGGGTACCACAAGTTCCAATGCTATTATTTGTGTCAAATGGAAATGGTACAGGTTGGCATGAAGATGAATGGCGAGGCTATCAAGAAAATTATTTAGAAAATGTTGAAAATGGAGAACTCTTAATACTAAATTGTCCTCATTATATTCATGATTACGAATATGATAAAATCAGTGACGAAATCACAATATTTATCACTGATGTGCTTGATTAGAATAAGGTAAAGAAAAGACAAATTTCAGTAATACGCTCTGTTGCTGTACCTATTTTTCTGAGATATACTCCTTCAAAAAGGAGTGAACTCTTATGGGTAGAGAAATTTATGACATTATCAATGATATGGCAGAAGTATTAAATGCTTCGCAGATGCAGAAACTACAAGAGGTGTTGGTAAAACGCTTGTCTGAAAATACCGTATCTGATTATTTGCAGACCACGAATGCAGAATTTCTTGATATGTTCTTAACTGCAAAACATTTAGAAGGGTGTTCTGATAAAACAATACGCTATTATAGGTGTAATATTGAAAAGATGTTGGAGACAATTGATATTCCGGTAATAAAGATTTCAACTGAAATGTTACGAAAATATCTTGTAGAGTATCAATCAATAAATAATTGTGGAAAGGTAACTATTGATAATATTCGTAGAAGCCTTTCCACTTTCTTTTCGTGGCTGGAGGAAGAGAATTATATTATAAAAAGTCCAATGAAAAGAATACATAAAGTAAAAACGTCTGTTGTTGTGAAAGAGATCATTCCGGATGAGAAAGTTGAAATCCTTAGAGATAATTGTAATAATCCTCGTGATAGGGCAATGATTGATTTTTTGCTTTCGACAGGAATCCGTGTAGGCGAACTGGTAAGGCTGAATATTGATGATATAGATTTTACTGAGCGAGAATGCGTGGTTTATGGCAAGGGCGATAAAGAAAGAAAAGCATATTTTGATGCTAAGACAAAAATTCATTTGCTGAATTATATTAAATAAAGGACAGATAATAATATTGCATTATTTGTATAGCTAAATAAACCGCATAGTAGACTTACCGAAAGTGGTGTGGAGTTGCGATTACGAGAAATGGGGAAGAAATTGGGTGTAGAAAAGGTACATCCACATAAGTTTAGAAGAACATGGCAACCAGAGCGATTGAGAAAGGTATGCCAATAGAGCAAGTTCAGAAAATACTCTGACATGAACAGATTGATACAACGCTCAGATATGCTATGGTAAATCAAAATAATGTAAAGTTGTCGCATAGGAAATATATATCATCTTGAGTTTCCGTAAACTGTAATCAAGAAA
>JBGVDD010000049.1:0-6969 GCA_045119215.1 Lachnospiraceae bacterium
TTATATACTTACAGTATGGGGAAATTTGCCAGAAGAAGAAATGATGGCTATTGCGAATTCTGTGTGCATTAAAAAAAAATAAATTTTTTTTAAATTTTTTGTCAGAAATTGTTAGTTGTAGCAGTTATATAAGTAGAGACATAAGTGGGAGGGGGTGACAACATGAAAAAAATAGTCTCTATTATAATGGTCATGATGATGGTTTTAACACCAATGGCAACAAGTGAAGTTTCTGCTGCAGAATATAGTACATATGATATTGATGGTTATAATAAAATATCAATTCTCACAATAAGTAGTAATACGGCAACTTGTAAAAGTAGATTTTTGGGAGCAACAGATGTTTCAAAAGTTACAGTCCAACAATCTTTACAAAAAAAGAATTGGTTGATATGGTCTAATGTCTGTAGTTGGAGTACAACTATTAATGGAAAAACTGCAATTTGTACAAATACGAAAAGTGGTCTTTCTAGTGGAACATATCGTGTAAAAAGCGTATTTACAGTTACTTTGTCAAATGGTGAAACAGAGTCAGCTATTGTATACAGTGATACGAAGACGATATGACAGATGTTATGTAAAAAGATTATAATAATTTGATTTGAGAGAAAAGAAGGGAAAAAGGAGACTACATAAATGAAGAGAAAGATAATTGCAAGCATGCTAACAATTTTTTTGGCAACACAAACAGTAACAACATCAGTATCAGCTAGTAATCGGGAAGCACTAGATGTATCATCAGCAGTAACTGTGCAAGAAGATGCTATTGCAAATGAATTAGAGGATTATAAGTTAACAGTTAAAGATGTTCTCTATCTTGTGAATGATTGTAAAGAAAAATTTGAGACTTTTGATTTGGCGGAATCGATAGAATACCTTAAAAAAGAAAAAGAGCAATCAGACACGAGCTTTATTAAAATTCAAGATACCTCAGAAATGGATCTTCTAAACTGGGGACAGAAAATGATACACGTAGATGATGAAGCAATAACGTCAGTACCTGAGCAAAAGGTTAAAGTGGCTATTATTGATTCTGGTGTCAATTATTGTGAAGATATTGATGTTGCTGTACGTAAAAATTTCATACCAGATGAGGACGAAGTTTCACCACTATATGAAGATGCTTCTGGTCATGGAACTAATATTGCAGGTATTATTGCAGCAAAAGATAATGAAGACGGGATAACAGGTATCAATCCTAATGTTGAACTATATTCAGCAAAAGTACTTGATGGTAATAACAATGCACCAATCAGTAGAGTAATCGAGGCAATTGAGTGGGCGATTGAATGTGATGTAGATATTATTAACTTAAGTTTTACTACTGAAATCAATTCGTCTGAATTATTAGAAGTAATTCAAAAAGCTTATGATAAGGGGATTTTGATAATTGCTGCTGCTGGTAATTCTGAAGGTGGAAGTGCTGGTGTTAAGTATCCAGCAGCATATCCAGAAGTTATTGCTGTTGGTTCAGTAAATAGTGAAGGCGAAGCCAGCTCATTCTCTCCTAGCGGCTCGCAGATAGAATTGGTAGCACCAGGAGAATTGGTAACTTCTACAGATATATTTAACACCTTATCGACACATTCTGGTACAAGTTATGCAGCACCATATGTTACAGCTATCGCATCAAAATTGTGGGAACAGGATTTGGATTGTTCCAGAGATTTTATTAGAGCAGTTCTTGCGATTAGTGCAAATCTTTATGGAGAACAGCAATCATATGGTTATGGTTTAGTAGATTATGAATATGCAAATAAGATTTTTCAGGCGTTAAAACCGTTAGCAAAAGGAAATCATGATTTTAATACTATTGTAGATTATGCAGTAAATGTGCGAAAATTACTAAATACATCGGATATACCTGTTATGAATACAACAGATGAACTGGTGGAAGGTGCTTGGTTGCCAAGTGCACATGAAGGGGCATTAGGTAGTTTTTCTTTGGCAAGTGAAAATGAAAAGAAATTGATAATATCTGGATGTCGTCTCCCAGATTCTCCAACTACAATGTTAAATGGTATGACTGGAAACCCATATTTTCATGGTTATTGCTACTATAAAGAGAATGGTGTAGCTTTAGAAGATTCGAATTATATTGCAGGTGGACTTTACTTAACAAAAATTGCTAAAAGAATGCTTTCAGGTAAGGTATATAGTACAGCGTCTGGATATGTAGACCGCCAGTATCATCAGCTTTCAACCATGATTGATAATGACTTTATTAATCTGAGAGATGGGGTAACATGGAGTGATGTTGACAGCAAAATCCAGTACTATACAGGAGCAACATTTAATCCAGACAATGCCCGTCACAGAGCGATGGTAATTTATGGTATGGCATTACATACCTTTGCTGATACTTTTGCACATAGTGCTATATACAATGGAGATTTGATTAAGCATGTAACTATTGGAGAATATGTGAAGGCTGCTGACAATGTAAATTTCATACCTGAACGCTACAAAGCTGCAAGTCTGGTATGCCAGAAAGCATTAAAACAGATTTGCAATTATACATATTGTGATATTTCAATCTTTGATTTATCCGGAACGGGATATGAGAATTCGGTAAAATTGCTATACTTTAATCATTATGCTGATATTGTATGTAATAGAAGTCAGTTATTTGTAAATGACAATACCTATTCTTCTTACTTTGCGTTGTTAGATGCGAGAATTAGTTTATAGGGAACGATAAAATGTATAGAAAAAATAAGCGTACAAAGGAGGTACCCATTATGAAGAAATACATAAAAACTTTTCTATTATGCTCGGCATTAGGAATGTCGTTCACCGGTTCCATTTCAGCCGAAGCAGCAGACACAGATTTTGTAATCAAAGATAATGTTCTAGTAAGCTATACCGGAGAGGGGGGACAGGTTACTGTTCCGAATGGCGTAGAAACTATTGGGGAAAAAGCATTTTACATGAATGATAGCATAACAGAAATTATACTCCCTGATAGCGTAACAACGATTGAGGAATGGGCATTTGCAGATTCCGGTATTAGTGTGATTGAATTACCGGATAACATTACGACAATTAACGCATTAACGTTTTATAACTGCGATAAATTGGTTAGTGTTAAATTACCAGAGCAATTAGAAACAATTGGAAAATATGCATTTGACTATTGTAGTGCATTAACAGAAATAACCATACCAGACAATGTAACAACAATTGGAGAAGGTGCATTCCGAGGCTCAGGATTGAAAAAAATTGTATTCCCTAAAAGCGTGCAGTATATTGAGCAGGATGCATTAAGTGAATGTGCAAACCTGACAAAAGTAACCATTAAGAATCGGAAAGCCAATATCAACAATCCTTCCAACATTTATCAGGCAGATGGCGGTATACAGACAGGTCTGGGAACTATATTTGGACCTACCATCAATGCCGGAGAGGGGATACCGCTTACAGATTGGTCATCTTTCCGTTCTCTTACCATTGAAGGATATCGATACTCCACAGCAGAGGAGCTGGCAACCTGTCTTAACCCGTTGGATAAGATGCTTGGTTTCAAGAAAATTCAGTTTAAAGCATTAGACAAAAAGACAAGTGTATTAGATAAGGTAAAAGTGACAAAAAGTGTCACTCTGGCAGAAAAAGAGAAAAGTACCATAAAAACTACTTTACCAAAAGGACTGAAAAGGGTGAAAAAATTCACAAAGAAAAGTGGTCAGGTGAAAGTTACCTATCAGTCCAGTGATGAGTCTATAGCAAAGGTAAATAGTAAAGGTGTTGTTACATTACGCTATGATAGAGATTATGACTACCCATTATATGTGTACACGACATTAACACAGCCAAATGGCAATAGAAAAGTATACACAACAAAGCTCATCTTCAAAAGCAGAGTTGCCTTAGAGAGGGTAAAAGTTACCCCAAATCTTACTTTGTGCAATGGTGAAAAAGCTATGGTAAAAGTAACCTTGCCAAAGGGACTTGCCCAAGTGACCAAATTCACCAAAAACAGTGGTCAAGTGACCGTTATTTATGGTTCAAGCAATAACAAGGTTATGAAAGTAAACAATAAAGGTGTAGTTACTATAATTGGTGAAGTGGATAATAATGAACCACTGTATGTGTACACAATCGTAAGACAAAAAGATGGACACGATAAGAGCTTTAAAACTAAGGTTACAATAAAGGATTAATATCAGAAAGTAATACAATAATATTAAGATATCAGATGATACCGGGGTCAAAACCATAAATAAATTCACCCTCATTCCTATAGTACCTTGAAAAATTCATATGTTGTAGTATTTCATCCGATTTTTAGGGTTATATGTCAGGGATTCCCTGCCTTGTTTTATACAAGTACGTAAGTGCTTCAAAAGAAGGCATAGTGTATCAAGCCAGAATTCATGTTAAACTTTTCTGAACCCAATAATTTTAGGAAGGAATTCAACATGAAAAACGAAAAATTGTTGCTCTGGGAGCAACGCATCAAGGATTGCCGGAATAGTAAACTATCCGTAGCAAGCTGGTGTGCACAACATCAAATTTCACAGGCTACATACTATTACTGGCACAAGAAAGTGACACATAAGAATAACTTTGACGACAATACGCCGCCGGTACTGGCAGATGTGACACCACTTCTTAAGAAGGATGCCCCGGTTACTTCTGCAAAACTGAAAATTTCCTGGAATCAGCTCTGTATGAATGTGTCCAATACAGAAGAAGCCGAATTAGCTGCTGTATTTATCAGCAAACTGCAACAATTATGCTGAACAGTTTTACGGCGGGAACGGAACACATTTTTCTGGCCTGTGGGGCAACAGATTTCCGCAAGCAAATTGATGGACTATCTGCAATGGTCAGTATGCAAATGAAGCTGGATCCTTTTGAAAACGGATGTGTGTTTATTTTTTGTAATAAGAAACGTAATTCTATTAAGGTTTTACGTTATGACAGAAATGGATTTGTCCTGGCAACAAAAAAGCTTTTAGAGGGAATGAAATTTCAATGGCCCAGGACACAGAAAGAATCTGAGGAAATCACGTCACAGCAGTTGGAGTGGCTTCTGGATGGTCTTGATATTGAACAGAAAAAAGCACATCATCCGGTAATAGTATCATCGAAAAATACCTGTTTTTAGGTAAAGTAAATATGACGGAAAAAGTGGCTTGAACACCGGAAAAATCGGCATTTTTCTTCCGCGAAAAACAGAGATTTTCATGGAAAAAAACTGAAAAAATGGTATACTTATGCTTAGAAAAAACGAAAAAGCAGGTATTCCAATGACACCACAAGAAGAAATTTTAATGCTCAGGGCTTTGGTGGAGAAGCAAAGCGCTGAGTTAAAGAAAAAAGATGAAATTATTGCAAAGAAGGATGAAACCATCCACAGACAAGCGATTCAAATAGAAAACATGATGCAGGCTCTTCTGCATGCCAGAAAGAAGATGTTTGGCAGGTCTTCGGAAGTATCAGGTTATTTTCCGGGACAGATGAGTCTGTTTGAGACGACAGAAGAACTTGCCAAAGAATTATTAAAAGAACAGAAGAAAGTTACGGTATCCTCATACAAGAGAACACCACGTAAAGAAGGGGTTCGTGAAGAAATGTTAGCAGCACTTCCCAAAGAAGTAGAGGAGTATATCATCAATGAAGAGGATACCTGTTCTGTTTGTGGTGGAAAATTAAAGGTTATAGGAAAAGAAATCGTGAGAACGGAAGTGGAATACCAACCAGCCAGATTGAAGGTTAAACAGATTATAAGGCAGGTTGCCAAGTGTACAGAGTGTGGCAGGGAAGGCAGCGAAAATCCTGTTGATCATTTTCAGAAGGCAGCTGTTCCGGCAAAAGTTCTGTCTCATTCAATCGCAACGCCATCCCTGGTTGCCCAGGTTATGTATCAGAAGTTTGCCATGGGAATTCCATTAAACCGTCTGGAAAGGGATTTTTACCGTATGGGACTGGTTCTTTCCAGAGCAAGTATGGCACATTGGATTATCCGATGTAGCGAAGAATGGCTTGCTCCGATTTATGACCGGATACATTCCGAACTCCTGAAATGCGAAAATCTGCATATGGATGAAACAAGAATCCAGGTCAATAAAGAAGATGGCAAAAAAGCCAGCAGCGAGTCGTATATGTGGGTACTGCAGAGCGGAGCCAGTGAGCCAATCAAGGCAACCTATTTCCGATACTCCCGGACAAGGAGTAAGAAAGTTGCTGTTGAGATGCTGGACGATTATCAGGGATATTTGACAACAGATGCCTATACTGCCTATGAAAATCTGAATCTCCCTGAAGTAAAGAATAACTTCTGCTGGGCTCATGTTCGCCGTTATTATATAGAAAGCATTCCTTTAGATAATAACGGAAAGGAACTGGAAGGTTCCAAAGGAGCCGAAGGCCGGGAATTTATAAATCTCATCTTCAAGCTTGAGAAAGAAATGAAAGATTTAAGCTATGAAGAGAAAAAAGAACAGCGTCAGGTAGCATCGCGTGCTATCCTAGATGCCTTTTGGTCGTGGGTGGAAGAGACCTCCGCACTTTCCACAACCAATGAGAAGCTTACCAAAGCACTTAAGTATTCCATAAACCATCGCAAGCAGCTGGAAACCTTTCTTGAAGATGGCCGCCTGGAAATATCAAACAACCTGTGCGAAGCACATATCCGACCATTTGCTACAGCCAGAAGGTCATGGCTTTTTGCAGATACCCCAAAAGGAGCGCAAGCCAATGCAGTGCTCTATACTCTGGTAGAAAGTGCAAGGGCAAATGAATTAAATATATATGAATATCTGAAGCACATCCTGTCAGTAATGCCAAATGCAGATTTCCATAATCAACCAGAAGTGATCGATGAACTTCTGCCATGGTCTGAAAAAATACCGGACGAATGCCGTCTGGTTCAAAAATATAAAAGACGGCTCATAAAATAAGCGTATAGAAATTTTAACAGAGGAATAGTTGAAATTTCTATACGCCTTCTTTTGAAGCACTTAC
>JBGVDD010000050.1:0-23475 GCA_045119215.1 Lachnospiraceae bacterium
TGGAGGGGCAGGGGTTTCTACAGAAAGTGGCATTCCGGATTTTCGGTCGGTAGATGGACTATATCATCAAAAATATGACTACCCCCCTGAGACAATTTTAAGTCACAGCTTTTATATGCGGCACAAGGAAGAATTTTACCGTTTTTATCAGGACAAAATGCTCTGTCTGGATGCAGAACCAAACAATGCCCACAAAAAATTGGCCCAGTTAGAGGCAGCGGGAAAGCTAAAAGCTGTCATTACCCAGAATATTGATGGGCTTCACCAAAAGGCAGGAAGCAAAACGGTATATGAACTTCATGGCTCGGTGCTTCGAAATTATTGTGAAGTATGCCACAAGGCTTATGATGCCCAGTATATGCTGAATGCAAAGGGAGTGCCAAAGTGTGACTGTGGAGGAGACATCAAACCGGATGTGGTATTATATGAGGAAGGTTTGGACAATAACACAGTATCTAATGCCATACGGGCAATTTCCAGCGCAGATATGCTGATGATCGGTGGTACATCCTTGGTAGTGTATCCGGCAGCGGGGCTGATTGATTATTTTCAGGGGAAATACTTAGTGCTGATAAACAAGCAGGCAACTAAGGCGGATTCCAAGGCAGATTTGGTAATCCAGGAACCTATTGGTGAGGTGTTTTCAAAGATACAGGTGTAGACAAAAAGTATAAAAGAAGAGGAAAAGAACATGGAACAGTATGAAGTAGGTGATTTTGTTACCCTAAAAAAGAAACATCCCTGTGGGGCAAAAGAGTGGGAAATCCTCCGGGTAGGAGCAGATTTTCGCCTAAAATGCATGGGATGTGGCCATCAGATTATGATCGCAAGAAAATTAGTGGAAAAAAACACAAAGGAAATTCGAAAAAAAGCTTGAAAATTGAAAAAATCTATGGTATCATTTTGATTTGTGATATGTTATAAATTCCTTGTTTCCACCAAGAGTGGAAGCCAGAGACCAAAAGGAGGTGCGATTGCATGAACAAGTATGAATTAGCGTTAGTTGTCAATGCAAAAATCGAAGATGATGCACGTGCTGCAGTTGTAGAGCAGGCAAAAGAATACATTGCCCGTCTTGGCGGTACAGTGACAGAAGTAGAAGACTGGGGTAAGAAGAGATTAGCTTATGAAATCCAGAAAATGAAAGAAGGATTCTACTACTTTATTAAATTCGATGCTGAGTCAAGCGTTCCAGCAGAACTTGAAGGAAGAGTTCGTATTATGGAAAACGTGCTCAGATACTTATGCGTTAGACAGGAAGCATAGAAAGAGGAGATAGTATGAATAAAGTCATTCTTATGGGAAGATTAACAAGAGATCCAGAAGTTCGTTACTCAGGTAGCGATTCGTCGTTAGCAATTGCGAGATACACCTTAGCGGTGGATAGAAGATTTGCAAGACGTGATGCAAACAGTACAGAGCAGACAGCAGATTTTATTAACTGCGTTGTGTTCGGTAAAGGTGCTGAATTTGCAGAAAAATATTTACATCAGGCGACAAAGATTGTTGTTACTGGTAGAATACAGACTGGAAGTTATACAAATAAAGAAGGACAGAAAGTTTATACCACTGAGGTAGTTGTAGAGGAACAGGAATTTGCAGAGAGCAAGGCGGCAGCCAGTGAATCGGGATTTGTGCCAACAAGACCAATGGCACCGGCACAGCCAAATGGAGATGCAGGTGACGGATTTATGAATATCCCAGAAGGCGTAGACGACATACTACCATTTGAATAGGATGCCTTAGGGCGATAGAATAAGACTAAAGGAGGTCAAAACAATGGCTTTTACAAAGAGTGATAGAGCTGATTCTCCAATGAAGAGAAGAGGCGGACGTAGAAGAAAAAAAGTTTGTGTATTCTGTGGTAAAGATAATGTTATCGATTACAAGGACACAAACAAGTTAAAGAGATACGTGTCTGAAAGAGGAAAGATTCTTCCTAGAAGAATTACAGGAAACTGTGCAAAGCATCAGAGAGCTTTGACAGTAGCTATCAAGAGAGCACGTCACGTTGCTTTAATGCCTTATACTTGCGATTAAACCTAGTAAAATCAAGGGTTTCGGAAGTTTTGGTGTCAATTTGACACAAGTTTGACACAAATTTTATAAAAAAATATATGAAGAAAAGGATCAGTAGTCGGGTGAGATTACTGGTCTTTTTTATGTGCTCTTTTGGTGGGGGGATAAAAAGCAATAAATTTATTGACATTTTAATTTCAAGTAATTAGAATAGAAGATGAAAAGAGTGCTACCGATAGACGGTTAGCCCGCATTATTCGATTAAAAAAATAACCGCTTAGTTTGCGAGACTGGGGCGGTTATTTTTTTGATTTATCATTGCTTCCGATGGAATATCCGAGTCCAAAAGCTGTCAGCACAAGACTGATAACTGTAATCAGACTATCAATAGTCAACATTGGCAACACCCTCTTTCGTATAAATTTCTACAAGCTATGTAGATTTCTATAGTAACAGAGGGTCACAGTCCCTCTGAAAGAGGGCAAACCGCCTACCGTTATGGTAACACTCACAGAGGTAGTTTAGCAGAAACAAAGAAAATTGACAATGGCAAATTGTCAAAAATAATAAGCATTACAAATAAAAGAAAGCGAGGATGATGAAATGGAACGATTGTTAGCCCAGATGGAATTCATTGCAGAGGTGGACAAACTAAAGACCATAGGTAGACAGTCTTATTTGACAAATGGGGAGAGGAAGGAAAATGATGCAGAACACTCCTGGCATCTGGCTTTGATGGCAGTGTTTTTGTCAGAGTATGCCAAGGAAGAGGTGGATGTATTACAGGTGATTTCCATGGTGCTGATTCACGATTTGGTGGAGATTGATGCAGGGGATACCTACGCTTATGACACAGAGGGGAACAAGACCAAAAGAGCAAGGGAAGAGGCAGCGGCAAAAAGAATCTTTGGGCTGCTGCCAAAAGAACAGGAGAAAAAGCTTTGGGATTTGTGGGAAGAATTTGAAGCAAATGAGACACCGGAGGCAAACTTTGCCAATGCACTAGACAGAATCCAGCCCATTATGTTGAATCATAAAAGTGGGGGCAAGGCATGGGCAGAGCATGGAGTAGAACTTTCACAGATATTAAGCAGAAACGTAAATATACAAAAGGGAGCTCCCAAACTTTGGGAGTATGCCTATGAAAATTACATCAAACCAAATGTAGGGACAGCCATTGTAGACAATACACAGTGAAAAAATGTTAGCCAAGGAACTAGGTACCTTGGCGTGGAAAAGTGCACAAAACACCAGGGAAATATATGTAGAAAACCATGATTCTGACACGCTAAATACAAAAACAAGGGTATTTTATTGACATTTTATATGGTAAATGCTACTATTTTACAAAAATATTAAATTAATAAGACAAAGAGAAAGGGAAAGGGAAAATGAAAGGAAAAAGATTCTTGTCAGGAACACTGGCATCTGTGCTTACAATGTTATCGTTGTGTAGTTACACAGATAATTTTCCAGTGTTGGCAGCCCAGAATGAAAAAATTACTGTTCATTATCAAAGTCAATGGGGCGGTGCCAATATATTTTACTGGAATAAAGGAAAGAATTACAATAATCCAGTAAGCTGGCCGGGAGATCCTATGGAGGAGGAAGGCGATAACTGGTATACATATACTTTTGACGATGCCTCTAGTGTGGATTTGATGTTTAATTATGGAAAAAAGCAAACAACCCATTATAATATACAAGCAGGAGAATACTGGTTATCAAATGGAAAGTGGAGCCAGGAAGCACCAACTGGGCAGGTGACACCTAAACCCACAGCCACCTCTGTGCCAACCAAGGGTGTGGAGCCAACCAAGGTTGTAGAGCCAACCAAGGGTGTGGAACCAACCAAGGGTGTAGAACCAACCAAGGGGGGAGGGTCTGGAGTAACAGAGATTCCTATCGTAACGGGGCAACCGGCTACTTCAACACCATCACCAACAGGAGAAGGAAAGGTGACACCAACTCAAGGTGTAGAGCCAACGGTGACAAAGTTACCTACTATAACAGGAGAACATGCCACTTCAACGCCATCACCAACAGGAGAGGGAAAGGTGACACCAACCAAGGGTGGGGAAGTGACTAAGAAGCCAGACAAGACAGCAACCCCAACTCAGGGACCTACAGCAACTCAGGGGCCTACAGCAACCCAGGGACCAACCCCAACCCCAGGACCTACAGCAACACCAAGACCACCTGTAATAGGAAAAATTGTTGTACATGTCAGTGGAAAGAAGACAATTTACCAGTGGGATGTGGTTGACGGTCAGACCATAGTTAAAACAAAAGCATGGCCAGGAACTGACATGGAAGATGAAGGAAACGGCTGGTATACATATACAATCGAAGATACTACCAGTACCAATGTAATTTTCAGTAACGCAGGAAGCGGACAGACTGCTAATTTAGTTGCGACAGAAGGAGAATGGTGGTTCAAAGGAGGAAAATGGTACGACTATGACTTGTCAGCAGTGTCACCTACACCAAAGCCAACCAGAAAGCCAACAGTAACTCCGGGACCAACAGCAACTCCGGTACCATATGACAGAACGGATTTTAGAGATGATACCATTTACTTTGTAATGACTACAAGATTCTACGATGGAGATCCTACAAACAATGTTCACTGCTGGGATGATGAACAGGCAGGAAATCCGGACGATGATCCAGCTTGGAGAGGTGATTTCAAAGGATTAATTCAACAGTTAGACTACATTAAGGCTTTGGGATTCACGGCAATCTGGATTACACCGGTTGTGGAAAATACCAGTGGTTATGATTATCACGGATATCATGCAAGTGATTTCAGTAAAGTAGATTCCCGATATGAATCAGAAGATTGTACTTATCAGGATTTGATTAATGCATGTCATGAAAAGGGCATGAAGATTATTCAGGACGTTGTGTTTAATCACACAGGTAATTTTGGAGAAGGTAATCTGGTACCAATGTTTACCAAGGAAGGAGATCAGTCTACCATAGACTGTCTTAAGATAAGAGAAGATTCAGAATTACCGGAAAATTATAATGAACTGCTGCCGGCATTGCAGTATGCCTCAAGACTGGCGTTGATGAAGAATACAGATGGTGAAAACCATGACACACAAAATTTATACCATCATTATGCAAACTTTGGATGGGATGAATTTAATTCACAGTTAGCACAGATTGCAGGTGACTGTGTAGACTTAAATACAGAAAATCCTATTGTATACAACTATTTGATTGATTGCTATACAAAATATATTAACATGGGAGTAGATGCATTCCGTGTGGATACTACAAAGCATATCTCTAGACTGACCCTGAATGAAACCTTTAACAAAGCATTTAAGGAAGCAGGTGGTGAAAACTTCTTTATGTTTGGTGAAGTGTGTGCTCGTGCCAGAGAAGTGTGGTATAGAAATACGCCGGCATTATCTGCACCATTCTATACCTGGGCAGAGACAAAAGACTATGGCTGGAGTGATGACCCGGCAGACGTAGGGGAAACCATCGGTGATGGCGGTAAAAATGAAAGTCTGACAGGTAATGTGCTTCTGACACAGCAGCATTATAACGACAATGGTCCACATACAGAGGACAAACAGCCTACAAGTGATAATGCATTCTTAGATGGAAATAATTATCATGAACCGGATTATAGTCAGGCATCTGGAATGAATGTAATTGACTTCCCAATGCATTGGAATTTCAAAACCGCAAAAGATGCATATAATGTGGCAGTTGGTGGAGATAAGTATTATAATGATGCCACCTGGAATGTAACTTATGTTGATTCTCATGACTATGCACCTGATGGAGCACCGGAAAGTGAGAGATTTAATCAGTCACAGGATACCTGGGCTGAAAACCTGAACTTAATGTTTACATTCAGAGGTATTCCGTGTATCTACTATGGAAGTGAAATTGAATTCATGAAAGGTGCACCAATCGATAAAGGACCAAATATACCTTTATCTGAAACAGGACGTGCATACTTTGGAGATAATCTGGAAGGTGAAGTTACTGCTACAGACTTTGGTGAATATACAGCATCCGGAACGGTAGCTGAGACATTAAATTATCCATTGTCCTTACATATCCAGAGATTGAATAAGATTAGAGCAGCGATTCCAGCATTGAGAAAGGGACAGTACTCAACAGAGGGCGTAACCGGTAAGATGGCATTTAAGCGCCGCTATACCAATAAGGCAGAGGGAATTGACAGCTTTGTATGTGTGGCAATTACAGATGAAGCAACCTTTGAAGGTATTCCAAACGGAAAATATGTGGATGCAGTGACAGGAGATATCAAAAATGTTTCCGATGGAACCCTTACCATTGAAGCGACGGGAAAAGGTAACATGAGAGTTTATGTATTAGATGACCTTGCAACAAAGGCACCAGGAAAAGTCGGTGAAGACGGAAAGTATTTAAAATAATAGGACAATGTCAGGAAAATAGCTATGGGCTTGTGCTCATAGCTATTTTTGGGTGCCCATGGCGGTACACGTTGCCAAGGGGTGAAAACAGGGGGACAGATACCAGACATTTGTGTCCGGTTCCCATAAATACGGCATTTCTCACTTTGTGTCGTGTTGTTTATGGGGAATAGATGGTACATTATCCACGAAAGGCGAAAGGAGAAAACAAAATGAATCAACAAAAAATAGGGAGCTTCTTAAAGAAACTACGAAATGAAAAAGGAATCACTCAGGAAATTTTAGCAGAACAGTTTGGTGTATCCAGCAGAACTGTCTCACGCTGGGAGAATGGTAACAATATGCCAGATATTAGTATTTTAGTTGAGATTGCAGAATTTTATGATGTGGATATCCGAGAGATTATTGATGGAGAAAGGAAAAGTGAGAATATGACGCAGGAAACAAAGGAAGTATTAGCAAAGACAGCAGAGTATACAAGTTTAGAAAAGGAAAAATTTTTAAAATCGTTGAAGGGGATTGTGGCGATCGGATTAGTGGCGTTTACCTTTATATATATGGTTGTTATATCTGGAATAACGAAATTACAAGGATGGGGAAAAGATGCTGTTATTGTGTTGTCTTTTGTAGGAATGATAATTTTATTTAACGGAATGATTAAAATTAATCAGCTTCAGGAAAATATGGGAAAAAGCAGAGCAAACAAAATGCAGATCTTTGGATTTTCAGTTTTTTATTTGGTAGTGTTCAGTTTTCTGATGATTGTTTTGTGTTGTTTGAAAAAATTAGGAGTAATGTAAAAAGCAAATACAATAGAGGTGTAAACATACTTTGTGATTCCAATGGAAATCCGCTATACTGGGATAGACTATCCCTGTAGCGGATTTTTTGTTACTAGGTGGTACCGTGAACCGGGTTCGCAGAACCACATATATTTTGTGTAAGGTGTCAAAAATACACGAAAAAATTCGTCGTTATTTCGGATGAAATATGCAATTTATTACAGTTTTTTACCAAAAGTGTGTTATAATGAATATATTCTCATAGCTAGATGGTATGAAAAACAAAGGTAATGAATGGAGGAAAAAATATGGGTAAGACAATAGAAAGAAAAGTTTTGACAATGGTTGGGATTTTGGGATTTCTGCTTTTGGGGATTGTTTTGGCAAATTTATCAGCTCTCTCTATTATCAGTGGTTTTAATAAAGAAATTGAGAGCAATATAACTCAGTATATGGATGCCGCAAAGCAGGGAAACAGTGAGCAAATGCAGGAGATTGAAGAGAGTCTCACTTCGATTTTGTATCACAACGCTTTAAGGATTGAGGGAACCTGTACGTTTGATATGGTGTTGATTGTGGCAGTTGTCATTGCCATGGTGATAACGGTTTTCATAGTGATAAAGACAGTTTCAGGTCCTGCGAAAAAGGCAAATCTTCATTTGAATAAAATTGTGGAAAAAATGAAAGAAAACAAAGGGGATTTGACAGCAAGAATTCCGGTTCGCTCCAAAGACGAAGTAGGGCGTCTGGTAAGCGGTATCAATGGGTTTATTGAAAATCTGCAAAATGTGATAAAAACCATCAAGATTAACACCAAAAATTTACTTGATGTTTCGGACAATATTGTTACTCAGGTAAGCACCTCCAGCGAAAGTGCAAGGAATGTATCTGCTTCCACAGAGGAATTGTCTGCCAATATGCAGGAGATTTCGGTTTCTTTGGACGAAATCGCCACAGAAAGCAGGGATATTTTGGAAAAAGTGCAGAATATCAGCAACACAGCCGATGATGGTGTTGATATGGTAAATGATATCAAACATCGTGCCACAAGTGTGTATGATAAGACAGTAAAGAGCAGGGAAGCAACCGTTGGTGTAATTAATAATATCAGGACAACGCTACAGGCAGCGGTGGAGGAAAGTAAGAGTGTGGAACAGATTAACAGTCTGACCAGTGATATTCTTAGCATTACAAGCCAGACCAATCTTCTTGCGTTGAATGCTTCCATTGAGGCTGCCAGGGCCGGTGAGGCAGGAAAAGGATTTGCGGTGGTGGCAGACGAAATTCGTGTTCTTGCAGACAGCAGCCGCGACACAGCAAATAATATTCAAAATATCAGTAATCTGGTGACCGAGGCAGTGGAAAAGCTGGCGGCCAATGCTGGGGATATGTTAAAATTTGTGGATGAAAAGGTAATCACAGATTATGAGGGCTTTGTGAAGCTTGCGAATCAGTATCAGGAAGATGCAGACCGTATGAATCAGATTTTAACTGAGTTTGCAGGGATGTCTTCCCAGATGGAAACAACCATGAGCACTATGAACAACAGCCTTGGGAATATTTCCACGGCGGTGGATGAAAGTGCCCAGGGAGTAACCGGTGTGGCAGAAAATGCGGTAAGTCTGGTAAATGCAATTGCCTAGATTCAGCAGGCAACGGAGCAGAGTCAGGAAATTTCCAAGGAACTACAGGAAAAAACAGAATGTTTTGAACGCGTGTAGTAACAACTGTTACCGTGTGTAAATATGGGAATAGAATTTGGCATTGTTGTTTCGGTATAAATGGGATATAATAAAAATAGTGATGTTGCCATGGAGCATTGTACAAAAAGGTATGAAAAGGAGGAGATGCTTATGTTGAGAGTTGGTATATTAACTAGCGGTGGGGACTGTCAGGCACTAAATGCCACCATGAGAGGCGTGGTAAAGGGGTTGTACCAAAATCGGGATGATGTGGAAATCTATGGCTTTTTGGAAGGATACAAAGGTTTGATACACGGAAACTACCAGAAGATGGAAGAAAAGGATTTTTCCGGTATCCTCACAAGAGGTGGAACCATTTTAGGCACCAGTCGTCAGCCCTTTAAATTAATGCGTGTTATCGGTGAGGATGGTATCGATAAGGTTAAGGCTATGAAGGATACCTACAAAAAGTTAAAATTGGACTGCCTAGTGGTTTTAGGGGGAAACGGAACCCAGAAAACCGCCAATTTATTAAGTGAGGAAGGATTGAATGTAGTCTCTCTTCCAAAGACCATTGATAATGATATCTATGGCACAGAAGTAACTTTCGGTTTTCAAAGTGCGGTGGATATTGCCACTTCGGCAATTGATTGCATTCATACCACAGCAGACTCTCATGGAAGAGTGTTTATTGTAGAGGTAATGGGACATAAAGTAGGCTGGCTTACTTTGTATGCAGGAATTGCAGGCGGGGCAGATGTTATTTTGCTTCCGGAGATTCCTTATGACATTGACAATGTAATTCAGGCAATTGAAAAAAGAAAGAAAACAGGAAAACGCTTTACTATCCTTGCAGTGGCAGAAGGCGCAATTTCCAAGGAAGATGCGGCACTGTCAAAGAAAGCTTACAAAGAAAAGTTAAAACAGCGAACAAATCCAACAGTTTCCTATGAAATTGCCCAGCAGATTTTGGAAAAGACAGGTCAGGAAGTGAGAGTGACTGTACCAGGGCATACCCAAAGAGGTGGCGGTCCCTGCCCCTATGACAGAGTATTGTCCACCAGATTAGGAGCCAAAGCAGCAGAAATGATTTTAAATAAAGAATATGGCTATATGGCTTCTGTAATCAATGGGGAGATATCCAAGACAAAGTTAAGCGAAGTGGCAGGAACTTTGAAAATGGTGGATCCTAAGTCGGAAATGATAAAAGAAGCCAGACTGTTAGGAATCAGTTTCGGTGATGAAAAAATATAGGTAATATAGAATAGGAAGTGAAGAAGATGGCGTATACTGCCCTATATCGTAAGTTTCGTCCCAAGAATTTTCAGGATGTAAAAGGACAGGGGCACATTGTAACCACGCTGCAAAACCAAATCAAACATGAACGAATGGGACATGCATATCTATTTTGCGGAACCAGAGGAACAGGAAAGACTTCCATTGCAAAAATATTTGCAAGGGCAGTCAACTGCGAACATCCGGTAGATGGCAGTCCTTGTAATGAGTGTGCTACCTGCAAGTCTATACTTGCAGGTACTTCCATGAATGTGATAGAAATTGATGCAGCATCAAATAATGGTGTGGATAATATTCGTGAGATTGTGGACGAGGTACAATATTCTCCAACTACAGGAAAGTATAAGGTATATATTATTGACGAGGTTCATATGTTGTCCATTGGTGCCTTCAATGCACTTTTAAAAACTTTGGAAGAACCTCCCTCGTATGTGATTTTTATTTTGGCAACTACGGAAGTTCACAAAATACCAATCACGATTTTATCCAGATGCCAACGGTATGATTTTAAAAGAATTACCATTGAAACCATTGCAGGCCGTTTAGGAGAACTGATGGAAAAAGAGCAGATTCAGGTAGAAGAAAAGGCTCTTATGTATGTGGCGAAGGCAGCGGACGGTTCTATGCGTGATGCTTTGAGTTTACTGGACCAGTGTATTGCATTTTATCTAGGGGAAAAGCTTACCTATGATAATGTACTAGAAGTGCTGGGGGCAGTGGATATGGATGTTTTTAGCCGTTTTTTACGTGGCATTCTTGCAGAAGATATACCCCAGCTGATGAAACAGATTGAGGAGCTGGTAATGCAGGGAAGGGAATTGGGACAGTTTGTCATAGATTTTACCTGGTATCTTAGAAATCTGTTATTATTAAGTTCGTCAGAACATATGGAAGAGGCTCTGGATGTGTCTACAGAAAATTTAGAACGTTTAAAAGAGGAAGCAGCTATGCTGACTCAGGAACGTCTGATGCGGTATATCAGAGTATTTTCTGAATTGTCCAGTCAGATAAAATATGCAGTTCAAAAGAGAATATTTATAGAGATTGCTGTGATTAAACTGTGCAAACCTGCTATGGAGAGCAATTTAGAATCTGTGATAGACCGTCTGGAAAAACTAGAGGAAAAAATAGAACAGGGGAATTTTAATGTTGCCCCTGTAAAGGTGTCAGTGCCTGTGCAATCAGAAGAGGTAAAAACGGTGGAACTACCCAAAGCTTTGCCAGAGGAAATTCAGATGGTAGTAGAGAACTGGCATCATATTATTCATAGTGCATCTGGAATGGTGCAAACATTTTTAAAAAATGTGAAATTAAGTATTGCGGGAACAGACACACTTCTGATAGTATTTAAAGATGGGCTTTCTTATGAATATTTTCAGAGAGAGGAACATAAAGAAGAATTGAGACAACTGGTTTCGAATCAGATTCAAAGACAGGTGAATCTGGAGATACGGTTGTTGGCAGAAGGCAGAAAGTTTGAGCAGGATTATGCTGACATAGAACAATGCATTCATATGGAAGTTACCATAGAAGATGATGAACAGGAGGAATTTTAATATGGCAAAAAGAGGAGGATTTCCAGGTGGAATGCCAGGAAACATGAATAATTTAATGAAGCAGGCACAGCGTATGCAGCGCCAGATGGAAGAGAGTCAGAAAGAATTAGAAGAAAAGGAATTTACTGCATCTGCAGGTGGTGGGGCAGTAGAGGTGACTATTTCTGGAAAGAAGGAAGTAACCAAGGTTGCCTTAAAGGAAGAAGTGGTAGACCCGGATGACATTGAAATGCTTCAGGATTTGATTATGGCGGCCACCAACGAGGCGTTAAGAAAAATGGAAGAAGAAACCAATGAGGCAATGGCAAAACTTACCGGAGGCTTAGGTGGTCTTGGAGGATTACCGTTTTAATGAACTACAGTAATCAGATACAAAAGTTGATTGAAGAGCTGGCGTCGCTGCCAGGCATTGGAAGTAAGTCAGCACAACGGCTGGCATTCTACATTATCAATATGCCGAAAGAAAATGTACAGCGGCTGGCGGATACCTTGGTAAATACCAGGAATAATATTCGTTACTGTAAGGTATGCTGTAATCTTACAGATCAGGAAATCTGCCCTATTTGCAGTAATGAAAACAGAAATAAGAAGCAGATTATGGTTGTGGAAAATCCCAGAGATTTAGCTGCTTATGAGAAGACAGGAAAGTTTGAAGGGGTATACCATGTGCTTCATGGTGCTATATCACCTATGCTTGGTATTGGACCGGCAGATATCAGATTAAAGGAGCTTATGATTCGCTTACAGGAAGATGTAGATGAGGTGATTATCGCTACAAACTCAAGCTTGGAAGGGGAAACCACAGCAATGTATATGAGTAAACTAATCAAGCCCACGGGGATTAAGGTTACCAGAATAGCCAGTGGTGTTCCTGTGGGAGGGGATTTAGAATGTATTGATGAGGTAACCTTGCTTCGTGCATTAGAGGGTAGAACTGCTCTATAATATGTATAAAAAAGGTAACTATTTAGAACTACAAAACAGTTACTGGGAAAATAATATTTCAAAAGAGATGTAGGGAATGTATAGATGAGCAAAAGCGTAAGAAAAAAAATTATTTTGGGAGTTTGTACCCTGATTACGGTGGCACTTTGTACTTCCTGTGGAGGACGGAAAGTTCCAGAAATTGGAGAAAATTTAGTATCTACCGAGGAAAGAGAAATACCTGTGGCCCAGGATGAAGTGATTGGAGTTTTGCTACCAAATAAAACCGATGAGCGTTGGGAAAAGGACGCGGATAATATAGAAAAAAATCTGAAAAATCTGGGGTATGAGGCAGAGATAGAGTTTGCTGTGAATAATTCCTATACTCAGGAGAGACAGATTCGAGATATGTTAAAAGATGGGATAGACTGCCTGGTGGTTTGTCCGGTGAATTCCCAGATTTTGATGGATGTATTGAAAGAAGCAAAAGAAAGAAAAGTGCCTGTAATTGCTTATGATAGAATGATTATGGATACAGATGCGGTGAGGTATTATGCGTCTTTTGACAATGAGAGTATTGGAAACTCTATTGGGATGTATATTAAAGAACAGGCTCAGTTAGACCAGGTGCGAGATAATAAGGAAAGTAGAACCATAGAATTTTTTATGGGCTCTCCAGATGATAATAATGCCATCAGAGTATATGATGGCATTATGGGTGTTTTGAAACCATACCTGGAAGACGGTACATTGGTGGTAAAATCAGGAAGGGTAGAATTTGAAGATACCTGTATCATGCGCTGGTCGGGGTATCTGGCAGAAAAGGATGTTACCTACACTTTGCGTTCAAAATATCAAGATTCAGATATAGATATTCTGTGTTGTGCCAATGATTCTATTGCAGGTGGGGTGATAGCGGCATTAGAAAAAGAAGGATATGGGAAGGAAAATTGGCCCATTATTACAGGGCAGGATGCACAGATTTCCACTGTGAAGGAGATTATGAAAGGCAGACAGTCAATGACCGTATTTAAGGATACCAGGATCCTGGCTGATAAATGTGTCGGAATGGTACAGGCCGTTTTGGAACAGACAGAACCAGAAATTAACAATAGGAATTCCTATCACAATGGAGTGATCACAGTACCTTCGTATCTGTGTACAACCATGACTGTGGATGTGGAAAACTATAGAGAAATTTTGATTGATAGTGGATATTATAAAGAAAACCAATTGTTGTCTGGGATAGGTTCCATGAACAATAACAGTCAACAGATGGATGGAGCAGAATAAAAAGGAGCATGTATTGTTATGACTTATACAACACAGATGGATGCGGCAAGAAAAGGAATTCTTACTGACGAGATGAAGATTGTTGCCCGAAAGGAAAATATGTCGGAAAAGGAATTGTTAGATTACATTGCAAAAGGTCAGGTGATAATTCCGTGCAACAAAAATCATAAGTGTATTTCGCCAAGTGGAATTGGAGCAATGCTTACTACCAAAATCAATGTAAATCTGGGAACTTCCAGAGACAGTGAAGATTGGAATGTAGAACTTGAAAAAGTACAGTGGGCGGTAGACATGGGAGCAGAAGCTATTATGGACTTAAGCTCTTGTGGAGATACCAGGAGTTTTCGAAGAAGACTTACCAGTGAGTGTTCAGCAATGATTGGTACGGTGCCTATTTATGATGCGGTGGTGTACTATCATAAACCATTAAAAGAAATCACTGCCAGAGAATGGATTGATGTAGTTCGTATGCATGCGGAGGACGGTGTGGATTTTATGACCATACACTGTGGTATTAACCAGGCTACCGCAAAACGGTTTATGAATAACAAACGTCTGATGAACATTGTATCCAGAGGAGGCTCTATTATTTTTGCCTGGATGCAGATGACAGGAAATGAAAATCCTTTTTATGAATACTATGATGAAATTTTAGATATCTGCAGGGAATACGATGTGACTATGAGTTTGGGGGA
Organism: Lachnospiraceae bacterium; assembly: GCA_045119215.1. GTDB lineage: Bacteria > Bacillota > Clostridia > Lachnospirales > Lachnospiraceae > RUG11237. The sequence continues at coordinate 14,675 of JBGVDD010000050.1, forward strand.
TGCCTGCAGACCAGGGTGCATAGCGGATGCAACAGACACTGCACAGATTGAGGAATTGATCACGTTAGGCGAGCTTACGAAACGTGCATGGGAAAAAGATGTGCAGGTGATGGTGGAAGGTCCGGGGCATATGGCATTAAACCAGATTGAGGCAAATATGACCATACAAAAGACTTTATGTCATGGAGCGCCATTTTATGTGCTAGGACCTTTGGTGACGGATGTAGCTCCTGGTTATGACCATATTACAGCGGCTATTGGAGGGGCTATTGCAGCTACCCATGGAGCTGCCTTTTTGTGTTACGTTACTCCGGCAGAACATTTACGTCTGCCTACAGTGGAGGATGTAAAGGAAGGAATTATTGCGTCAAAGATAGCAGCTCATGCAGCGGATATTGCCAAGGGTGTAAAGGGAGCAGCCAATTGGGATTATGAGATGTCTAAAGCTAGAAAAAAACTGGACTGGGATAAGATGTTTGAGCTGAGTATGGATCCTGAAAAAGCAAGAAGATATCGGGAAGAATCAAAACCTGAAAAAGAAGATACCTGTAGTATGTGTGGTAATTTCTGTGCTGTAAAAAATGTAAACAGAATTTTAGATGGAGAAATTGTGACAATTTTTGATGAATAATGTCTTGAAAGTATGAAAAGATAATGGTAATCTATAAACAGGCTGGGTATATCCAGGAAACAATACCCAAACAAATGTAAGGAGGCGTTTTCATGAACAATATAGAACTTCAAAAAACAGCCAATGAGGTTCGTAAAGGTATTATTACTGCAGTGCATAGTGCAAAATCCGGGCATCCAGGTGGTTCTTTGTCCGCAGCAGATATTTTTACCTACCTGTATTTTGAAGAAATGAATGTGGATCCAAAGAATCCTGAGAAAGCAGACAGAGACCGCTTTGTATTGTCTAAAGGACATGTGGCACCAGGTTTATATGCTACTTTGGCTTTAAAGGGATTTTTCCCGGTTGAGGATTTGAAAACATTAAGACATGTAGGATCTTATTTGCAGGGACATCCGGACAAGAAGCATATTCCAGGTGTAGATATGTCCAGTGGTTCTTTAGGACAGGGAATATCAGCAGCAGTTGGAATGGCTTTATCGGCTAAATTATCTGGAGATGATTATCGTACCTACACACTTCTTGGAGATGGAGAAATTCAGGAGGGACAGGTATGGGAAGCAGCTATGTTTGCTGGAGCAAGAAAGTTAGATAATCTTGTGGTTATTGTGGACAATAATGGATTACAGATTGATGGAGCAATTGAAGATGTATGTTCTCCATATCCGATAGATAAGAAATTTGAAGCGTTTAATTTTAATGTTATTAATGTAGATGCTCATAACTTTGACGAATTAAGAGCAGCTTTTAAGGCGGCAAGAGAATGCAAGGGTATGCCAACTGCTATTATTGCAAAGAGTGTTAAGGGTAAAGGAGTGTCCTTTATGGAAAATCAGGCATCATGGCATGGTTCAGCTCCGAATGATGAGCAGTTTAAGCAGGCAATGGAAGATTTAGAGAAAGTAGGTGCAGCATTATGTCAGAAGTAAAGAAAATCGCAACCAGAGAAAGTTACGGAAATGCTTTGGCAGAGTTTGGTGCACAATATCCAGAGTTAATCGTACTGGATGCGGACCTTGCAGCTGCCACCAAAACAGGAATTTTTAAAAAAGCTTTCCCAGAAAGACATATTGATTGTGGTATTGCAGAATGTAACATGGTTGGTATTGCAGCAGGACTTGCGGCTACCGGAAAAATTCCATTTGTAAGTTCTTTTGCTATGTTTGCAGCGGGACGTGCTTTTGAGCAGATTCGCAATTCTGTAGGTTATCCTAAGTTAAATGTGAAAATTGGAGCCACTCATGCAGGTATTTCTGTAGGAGAAGACGGAGCAACCCATCAGTGTAATGAAGATATTGCCTTGATGAGAACCATTCCGGGAATGGTGGTAATCAATCCTGCAGACGATGTGGAAGCAAAGGCAGCGGTAAAAGCAGCCATTGAGCATGTGGGACCTGTATATATCCGTTTTGGACGTCTGGCAGTGCCGGTAATTAACGATGTGCCGGAATACAAATTTGAACTGGGAAAAGGTGTCACTTTAAGAGAAGGAAAAGACCTTACTATTGTGGCAACGGGACTTTGTGTCAGCGAGTCTTTAGAGGCTGCAAAAATGCTCGAGAAAGACGGAATCAATGCAAAGGTAATCAATATTCATACGATTAAGCCGTTAGACGAAGACTTAATTGTGGCAGCAGCAAAGGAAACAGGTAAGGTCTTTACTGTGGAAGAGCACTCTGTAATTGGAGGACTTGGAAGTGCAGTGTGTGACTGCTTGTCTGAAAAAGCTCCCACAAAGGTTGTGAAGATTGGTGTAAATGATGTATACGGAGAATCTGGTCCGGCAGTAGAGCTTGTAAAGAAATATGGTTTGGATGCAGAGGGCATTTACAAGAAAATCAAAGAAAACTTATAGAAATGAAAGAGATATATTAAGGCAGAGGATAGAAATCCTCTGCTTTTTGCGTCTTATTTTTCCTTTTGTCGAAATTTTTAAAAATTTTATAATGACAGGGGACAAGGTATGATAAAATTCGCAAAACGGATATGGTAAGATACAAAAGATTGGAAGGTGGAAATCATGATAGAAGTAGTAAACAATGATTATCTACAAGAGAGAAGTGGGACAAAGGTAAGAAATACATTGCCTAAAAATGTACGTCAGATAGGTAGAATAGAAGAACACTTTAAAGTGTACATAGAAGATTATGTGGTAACTTTCCTCAATCAGCTTACCAGTAAGGACTTAAGCAAAGTCCGCGCCGCAGTGCTTTGCGGAGAAGTGATTCATGGCAGTACAGATTATCTTTTTATCAGCGGTGCTATTTATGTGGAAGAAATACAGATGAGTGACCGAGGGATACAGTTTAATGATATGGTGTGGAGGCGTATATACGAAAATATGAAGGAATATTTTGATACGCTAGAAGTAGTGGGCTGGTGTATTTCAGTTCCGGGATATCCGGTAGAGATGACGGCAGAACTTAGAAAAACTCATATCAATCATTTTTCGGGTAAAAACAAAATTGTGATTGTAAAAGAACCGATTTCAAAAGAAGAAGGATTTTTTTATTATGAAGAAGGCAGAATGAAGCGTCTCTCTGGTTATTATGTCTACTACGAGAGAAACCGTATGATGCAGACTTATATGATAGAACATAATCCTATTAAGGAAAAAGAACATATACAAAAGGAAGAAGAAATAAATACAGCGACCCGGCAGTTTCGTAATCTGGTAAAAGAGAAAGCAGAGAAAAATCAGAAAGTCAATAAAACCAAAAAGTCTGGTTCCTTTCTGTACAGTTTTAGTTCGGTTTTAGTTATAGTGGTCTTGATTATAGGGATTACTATGATGAATAATTATGACAAAATGAAACATATGGAGGAATCTTTGGCCTTGCTTACAAAAAATTCTGTATCACAGGTGATGGAACGCAAAGGCTTTGGAGTATCGGATGAAGAGAGTCAAGAAAAGAAAGACCTGGTAAATGAAACAGATATCCAGTTTGCCACAGGTAATGTGGAAAAGAGTCAGAAGGAGGAAACAACAGATTCTTTTTCGGATAATCAGTTATTGCGATCCGTTTCTGGTGTGGAGACAGAGGGGGTTGCAGATGGTACATTGCAAGATGCAGAGGAGGAAAACCAGGAAGAGGACAATCAGGTGGTGGAAGAGGACAACCAGGTGGTGGAAGCGGAAAGTCAGGAGATTGTTGTAGTAGAAGAGGAGCAACCTGTACAGGAAAATAATTATTATGTGGTTCAAGAGGGAGATACCCTGGCACAGATAGCTATTGATGTATATCGTAACAAAAATAAGGTATCGGAAATATGTCAAGTCAACAATATTGATAATGTGGATAAGATATTTGTGGGTCAAAAAATCTTGTTACCGTAAATTAGGTATGGTATGATGTAATCACCTAGAGTTTGTTACTGTTTGCAGATGGATGTAAACAGTAACACAAAAGTCCTAAAAAGATACAGAGATATTCAAATGGTGAGGTAGAAAATGAGTTACATAGATGACGTGGAACAGACCACAGAGGATGCTGAAGAGTATAAAAGAAAAATTAGGGCACACAGGGCTAGAGTTGCACTATGTGTGTTGTTGGTACTCCTTATTGGAGTGAGTGTTACAGCTGCATTGTATAATTATAGTGCCAGTAGTGTTTATACAGGGTATGAAAGCCTGCGAAGTGTGGAACGGGCAGATGCCCAGACAGCTAAATATGTTACTTATAATGGTGGAGTACTAAAGTATAGCAACGATGGAGCTGCTTTTATCAATGCAGAATTAAAGGAAAAATGGAATCAGACCTATCAGATGCAGGAACCGTTATATGCAATTTCCCAGGATGTAGTGGGACTGGCCGATAAAAATGGAACTACAGTTTATGTAATGAATGCCAATGGTTTGATTTCAGAGATTAATACCTTGTTACCTATAAAGAAACTGGCAGTGTCTGCACAGGGACTTACAGCAGCATCCTTAGAGGACAGTGGCACATCATGGATAAAATTTTATTCTCCAAGCAGGGGGGACAAGGCCATTGCGGAGACAAAAATTCTTATGGATGAAAGCGGATATCCGGTGTCTATGTGTATTTCGCCAGACGGAATTAAATTTGGTGTGGCTCACCTTAATGTAGAAAATGGTGAGGCACGTTCTATATTGGCTTTTCATAATTTAGGCGCTGTGGGTGAAAATGAAATTGACAATTTTATTGGAAGTACTACCTACTCAGGTACGGTGTTTCCGGTGTTTGAATATATTAATGCTGATATTGCCGTGGCCTATGGTACGGATAGAATCCAGGTGTTCAAGGGAAAACAGATTCCGGAGTTGGAGTTTGAAATACCTTTAGAAGAGGAAATTGTAAAGGTTTGTTATGATAGTGAACACATTGGAGCTATGCTCAAAAATGCCAAAGAAGATGGAAAATATCGGTTAGATATTTACGATCTTAGGGGAAAATTGGTATTTTCCAGGGGAATTGACAGAGAATACACGGATGTGAAGATTCAAGGAGATACCATTGTGTTAAATAATGAGAATGAGTTTTGTGTTTATAACATCAGAGGGGTAAAACGCTATCAAAAGGGATATCCTAGAAATATTTTAAATTTGACTATACTTGGAAATAATCGTTTTCTTGTAGTAGACGAAAAAAAATTGCAGGTGATTCGTTTGACCCGATAGGAGAAAAATATGACAATTAATGTACTGTTTATAGTCGCAGTTGGAATTATTATTGGATGTACTGTGATTTCTTTTCAAAAAGGACTGATAAAAAGTATTCTTTCGTTTGGAGTTTGCATTGTTGCATTGGCGTTAGCCCAATGGCTAAACCCCTATGTGACAGATTTTATTATGGAGCAGACACCGTTGTATGGGACGGTAAAAGAGCAGTGTATGCAAATTTATACGCCACAAAATCAAGAAGGGATTAAAACCACAGGAACGGATGAGGAAATCATCCAGTCCTATCCCATTGCAGAGCGCTTGAAGAAACAAATGATTGAGAATAATAATGACATAATGTATGAAATATTAAACGTAAATGCCATTGAGGAATATATTGCAGGGTATATTGCAAAAAGTGTGATTAGTGCGGCTGCTTATGTACTCACTTCGGTGCTGGTATTTATCTTATTGAGAATTGCTATTGTGGCATTGGATGTGATTACCCATCTGCCGGTACTAAAAGAAATGAATAAAACAGCAGGAGCTGTATTTGGTTTCTTGCAAGGAATGCTTTTGGTGTGGCTAATGCTTTTGACTATTGGAATATTTAGAACCACATCCTGGGGGATGGTATTGCAAGGGCAGATAAATGAAAATATATTTTTGCTTTGGTTGTCACAAGTTTAAATGTATAACAAGATGAGGAAGAGTTTATGAAAAACATGGAATGGAAAAAAGTGTTGGTGTTGTTAGTAGGTGTAACGGTTGCTACGGGGAATATTCTTAACGTGACCGCCCAGGAAATCACAAGGGATACGCCACAAAAGGTGGAAATGATTTGTGAGGATGCCACCTTAAATCAAAAAGACAATATTTTGCCAATTGGAGGAGTGGAGCCGGCAGAACAGATTATCTTACCAGATAGTGAGGAAGAAAGGTTTATCAAGGAGCGGGAGATATCAGAAGAAAAGATTTCCAGCGAACTCAAGGACCAGGAAATTGTGCAGGAAAATATTTCTGGAAGCTATGGTTATAAGACGTTAAACAGTACTCAAAAAAAGGTGTATCATATGTTTTTGTCTAAGCTGGAGGAATATGATAAAAGCAGTAAAGATGCTACTTACATTGGAGCAACCCAATCAGGAAACAAATACGCTTTTGCATTGGTGGATGTTTCAGAATATAAGCTAAACTATAAACAGATGTGTCAGGTATATTTTGCCCTGGAGGCGGATCATTTGGAGTATTTTTGGCTGGATGATACTACCATTACAAAGACCAGTGGTTATGTAGAAAAATGGTATCTCATGGTAGAGGCGGATTATGCCAAGTATGCTGCCAGAAAAGCAGCAAAAAATAATATCAAAAAGGGAATACAGGAGTTTTATACAGCCATTGATAATGCAAAGGCAAAAGGAATTAGTGTGGCTGGTTTGGAACTGTTGATTCATGACATGATTATTGATAAGGTAGACTACGCATATAATGCACAGAATCAGCCAGAAAAGGCAACTTACGCCCATAGTATTGTAGGGGTATTTGACGATAATTCAGCTACTGATGTGGTGTGCGAAGGGTATGCAAAGGCATTTCAGTATCTTTGTAATTATGCAGGGATTGAGAGTATCTATGCGGTGGGTTATAGTACCAGTAGTACTGGCCTGGGATTCTTTACAAGCCAAGGTGGTCATGCTTGGAATCTTGTAAAAATAGGTAATCAGTGGACAAATGTGGATTTGACCTGGGATGATGTGAACCAACAGGATGTATATGATGGTATCCGTTATGATTATTACAATCTTCCTCAAAAGGAATTTAATGAAGGGAAAGCCCACGATTATAGAGAGGATATTTTTCCAGGAATGTATTCAGTTCCTAATACGGTAACTTCAGAATATAATTATTATAATTACTATCATTTAAATTTGGACGCTGAAGATTTGCAGGATTCTACCACACTGGCAGCAAAATTAAAGGCTGCATTGGCTTATTGTGAGGAAAGAAAGGATTCTATGTTGCGGTTTAAAGTGGACTTGGCTACCAATTATCTAGTGAAAATCAAGGGGACACAAATCTGGGAAGAAGCGTTGGCAACCTTGGGAGATAACGGTATCAGGTATATACTAAACCAGGCGAAAACTCCCCAGCTATCAGGAGTAATGCAGCTGGTAGTAGATAAAATAACTGTGGAAAATATATGTAATGGTGTTGTATTCGGAAACTCCAATTACACGACCAAGGTAAAAAAACAGACGGGGAGAAGCGTGGTGGATATTACTCCGGATTGTAATCTTAGCTGGGGTAATGATAGTTTGACGGTATACTATGATGGAGCAAAATTGGGAGGTTATACTTATACAGTGGCTAATCCCGTGCTCTCCTGTCCTTCCAAAGTAGAATACAATGGTCAGGGGGCTTGTCCTAAAGTTACGGTAAAAATAGGGAATAATATATTAAAAGAAAGACAGGACTATTTTGTAAGTTATGAGAATAACCATAGGATTGGAACAGGAACGGTTACTGTCACCGGAAAGAATGGATACGCAGGTGTTTTGACGAAGAAGTTTCAGATTGTAGCTAAATCAATAAAAAATACAAGTATAAAACTGGAAGAGACACAGATGGTATATACCGGAAAAGAATTAAAACCAGGGGTTTTGGTTACCAATGGAAGGTTTACCTTGGAGGAAGGGACGGATTATACACTTTCTTACAGGAATCACAAAAAGTTGGGAAAAGCTTGTGTTGTAATAAAGGGTAAAGGAAACTATACAGGAAATATCACAAAATACTTTTATATTGTTCCTCAAAAGGTAACCGCACTTAAGGTAACCAAAAAAACCAAAAGCAGCGGGACGATTACTTATAAAAAACAAGCAGGAGTAAAAGGATATCAGATAGAGTTGTATAAGGGGAGCAAAAAGATTAGGACAATAAATTCTACGAAAAGCACAGTAAAAATAAAAACATTAAAAAAGAATACCTCATACAAAGTGAGAGTGAGAGCCTACATAAAAATTGGAAACAAGAAAAAGTATGGAGTATATTCTAAAAAAGTAACTTTGAAGACGAAAAAATCATAATGTAAATTCAGTAAAAAAGGGGACCATTTTTGATGGTTCCCTTTTAAAAAAGTGAAGAATAAAAAACTTGAAAAAAATTTTAAAAAGGTGTTGACAACCATGGAACTTATATGATATATTATAACACGTCGCTGGGAACGGCGGTCACGAAAAACCTTGATTTTACTGGGGATTCCAGTGTTGAGCCACAGGCCTCCTGAGAAAAACCAAAAGAAAAAGTCAAAAAGTTTTTCAAAAAAAGTTCTTGACAAAGACAACTGCTTATGATAGGATATAGAAGTTGTCGCTGATAACAAGAAACGACAAAAAATAATAAAACACAGAACAATGAAAACTAAACAATAAACCAAACCCCGAAAATTCTTTGACAAGAAACATCTCGTCACTGAGTTCGAAAGAACCTCACTAAGTGTCAAGATGTACGTTTTCACTAAACTCGAGAAAACCTCGTTAAGTGAAA
>JBGVDD010000051.1:0-33192 GCA_045119215.1 Lachnospiraceae bacterium
AATATTCCCTGCATATGTGGGAGGAGCCATGTATTTCAGGAAAGAGAGGCAGCGGTACCGTATTTTTTTCCGGCTGCTCTTTAGGCTGTGTATTTTGCCAAAACAGCAAGATTTCCAATCCAAAAGTATTACATGAAACTGCTCCTTTGGGGAAAGAAGTGACCGTGGAAGAATTAGCAGAGATTTTTTTAAAGCAGCAGTACGAAAATTATGCCAACAACATCAATCTGGTGACGGCAGCTCATTTCCTGCCCCAGGTGATAAAAGCTCTGGATATAGCTAAGAAACAGGGGCTTACCATTCCCATAGTATACAATTGTAGTGGTTATGAGCATGTGGAAAGTATCAGAAGACTGGAAGGCTATGTGGATGTGTATCTTCCGGATTTTAAGTATATTTCACAAGAAATGTCTCTTAAGTATTCTCATGTGGGGGATTATGCCATCCGTGCAAAGGAAGCCCTGGGGGAAATGGTAAGACAGTGTAAGGACTCATACTTTTATGTGGAAGGTGGTTCTGCAAAGGAAAGAATCAGCCCACAAGACTACCAGGAAAGATGTGAGGAGGAATCCTTGCTCATGGGCAGGGGAGTGATAGTAAGACACTTGATGTTACCGAACGGTATAGAAGATTCCAAGGCGGTGATGCAGTATCTTTTAAATACTTATAAAGAACAGATTTTTATAAGTGTTATGAATCAGTATACTCCATTACCTCAAGTTTCACACATACCGGAGTTAAATCAGAAGGTAGCCAAAAAAGACTATGAAGAATTACTGGATTTTGCCATAAATCTAGGGATGGAATACGGATTCTTTCAGGAAGGGGATGTGGCAATGGAGAGTTTTATTCCGGACTTTTAATATGGGGACGTTCCTTTTGTCACAAGGAGTGTCCCTGTGTCACAAAAATGTAAATGTTTCAAAAAAGTTTGAGTTTTAGTATGGGGACGTTCCTTTTGTCACAAGGAGCGTCCCTGTGTCACGATCCTCCGTAAAAAAATAATCATAGAAAATGTGTATTCTATATTGTTTCAAAAAAGTTTGACATATGGTATAATTTCGGTGTGTAATTGAAAAATAATTAGGCAAATTTGCATTCTTTGGCATTGCCAGATATTAAGGGAGAAAATATACATGAAAAAAAAGACAATCAAAGGAATGTTATCAGCCGCATTGGCCCTGACCTTGGCCATGCCTTCCATAGGGGACAGTGAAGTTTATGCGGCAAACAATGAAATACAGTATGAATTTTCTGGAGAGGATGCCGGGACACCAGGGTATGCCCAGGGGAAAGTGACCTTTACATCCAAAGAAAAGGGAACCTATTATCTATATTGGGCGGATGATGACAAGGCACTGGATGGTTATTACGAAATTGTCACTATGAAATTGGAGGCAGGAGAGAGCAAATCCTTCACTTTTGAGTATCACACAGCAATTCCAGCAGATGCTACGAAAATCATTGTCACGAAAGATAAATCCAAATTGAATGTAAAGGATGCCGTAGCAGTTTATGATATTCCAGGAAGTAAACAGCTTTTAGGCGGGGCGGGAGATTTGCTCTATACCTTTAACTCTTATTCGGATGTTCATATTGACACGGAAGTCTATTACACCAATTGTCAGAAGAACTGGAAAAATGCCTTAAAGTATGCTGTAGACAAGGATACAGATTTTATCGTTTCTGCCGGGGATGCAGTCACCAATGCCAAGGGCTTTGCAGAAGAATGGGATGTGTATGAGAAGATTTTAGCAGATTCTGATTATACCAATCCCGTGTGGGAAACCAATGGAAATCACGATATGCGGGATGAATCCAGTGCAGATGGAACAGCACTAAAGAATGGAAGCAAGAACTATGATTATAAAGGAAACCTGGCATTTAACAAGGCAACTGGAACAGACAGCACGGTTGCAAATATAAATGCAAATAAGCCCTATTATTATGTGATAGAGGAAAACACCAAAGATGTGTTTATCTTTATGGCATTGGAGAATGGGTATAAACCGGCAAACCATGACAATTTCTCAAAGGAACAAATTGAATGGGTAAAAGATGTATTGGATACCTTTTATGGCACCGGGGTTAACGTATATATTATTGAGCACGCAACCTTCCAGGGGTATGGACCTGGTGATGTGTGGAAGAAAAACAGCAATGGCTCCTATTCCTCCTACTACGGAGGACATATGTATGCCAATGGCATGAAAACTTCTAATGGAACTACCATATCAGGCATGGATCAGAATACTGCATTTAAAGAAATCTTAGATACCTACAAGGATGTAATCTGGATGTCAGGACATACTCATCAGGATTTTAACCTTGGAAATAACTATTCCAACGAAAATGGAACAGCCTGTAATATGATTCACAATCCGGGAGTTGTGGGAACTACCTATCTGAATGAGAAAAACCAGATAGAATATGACAGCACTTCTTCCGCCAATGATGGGAAAGGATTAAACTCTCAGGGCTACTATGTGGAAACCTATGAGAATGCGGTGGTGTACTATGGAGCAAACTTAACAGAGGAAAAGATTTATCCGGCCTACTGTTACATTATGGAGGGTTCTCGTAAATCGGAACCTATTACTCTTTCGGAGGACAGAAAAGAGGTGGTTCCCATTTCAGAGACTTTGGTTCCCAAAAAAGAAGTGATTCCTGAAGATGCTACGATTCAAGAAGCTTTGTCACTTACCCAAAATATGTTAGACAAGTATTATACCTATGCCTCTTATGACCAATACCAAAATCTGAAAAAACAGTATTACAGATATAAGGAAAACAATCTGATTGCAGATACCCAAAAAGCGGTGGAAGATTTAAGATATGCCAGCGGCCAGTTGTATGCGGTGATTCACAAAAATGTGGCAGTGGATGAAAATACCCACTACGCGTTATGTTATTACAGTAAAGACACTCACGCCTGGAGTGCGGTGGACACTTATTTTTCAAAGATAGAAGATGGGTTGTATGAATGTGTATATACAGCACAAAATACCAACGATATCAGTATGAATGTGTATGATACAGTTGCATCGGCCTATCACTGTATAGGGGAAAGTACCTCTCTTACAGTTACGGAGAATTTGACAGAAAAATTCACTCTCAATGCTCCAGCAACAAGCAGAGGAAAAAGCATTACAATCAAAGGAATAGAACTTGGCAATCAGGTAAGATTTTTATATGATTCCAAGGAAAATCAGTTGACCATTGCTATGGGAGCACTTGCGGTCACACCAACAGTAACAGTGGAGCCTACAGCCACACCAACGGTAACAGTGGAGCTTACAGCCACAGCTATACCAACGGTAACAGTGGAGCCTACAGCCACAGCTACACCCACGGTAACAGTGGAGCCTACAGCCACAGAAAAACCTACAGTAAAGCCCACAGTAACGGTGGAACCCACGGTAACGGTAAAACCAACAGTGACAGTAAAACCCACGCTGACAGCAAAGCCCACGTTGACAGCAAAGCCCACGGTAACAGTGAACCCCACGGCAACGGTACAACCTACAGCGACAGTGACACCAAAGCCAATAGTGACATCAAACCCTATAGTGACAGTGAACCCCACAGCAACGGTACAACCTACTGTTACAAAGGTGGCAACACGGACTCCAACCCGGATACCAACAGTGACAAAAGCAGGGAAGGCAACCGTGACACCTACCAAGGTTCCCACAGTAAAAAAAGGAACGATTTATAGGGATAAAAAGACAAAAGGGGTATATAAGGTTACCAAAACAGGAAACAAAAATAATAAAACGGTTCAATATGTAAGACCCACCAACAGCAAAGTGACGGTAGTAGTTATCCCGGCAACCATTAAAATAAAGGGAAGTACATACAAAGTAACTTCTATTGCCAGTAAAGCACTGCAGAAGAAAACAAGACTTAAGAAAGTAGTCATAGGAAAAAATGTGTCTTCTATCGGAAAGAATGCATTCTATGGATGTAAGAAATTAAAAACCATTCAGATTAAGACAACAAAATTAACTGCAAAAAAGGTGGGTAAGAATGCATTTAAAGGGATAAATAAAAAGGCTAAGTTCAAGGTGCCGGCGAAGAAGAAAAAGGTGTATCAGAAATTTTTGAAGGTTTAAGGAGTTGCAAAATGAATGAGAATATAGAAAAAGGATTTACCCATGGCGGTATTTTTCATGCAGATGATGTGTTTGCCACTGCATTGTTAGTATTGTTAAATCCAAAAATTCAGATAGAAAGAGGATTTGAGGTACCGAAAGGTTATGATGGGATTGTCTACGATATTGGTGGTGGTGAGTTTGACCATCATCAGAAAGATAAAAGAATTCGGGAAAATGGGGTACCGTATGCTGCTTTCGGACTGCTTTGGGAAAAGGTGGGAACCTTGATTTTATCTAAAGAGGATGCCCAAAAATTTGATGAAGAGTTTATACAGCCTCTGGATTTGTCAGACAACACAGGAGAGCCAAATGAATTAGCTCACATTATAGCAGATCGGAATCCTTCCTGGGAGGATGAGGTAGAAGATTCGGATGTTCCATTTTTTCAGGCAGTAAATTTTGCCACAGAAATTCTGGTCTATCGCTTTAAACAGATCCGGGCAAAACGAAGAGCATTTGCTGTAGTACAACAAAAAGCCATGAAGTGTCAGGAAAAGGTGTTGTGTTTAGAAAAGTGTGTCCCCTGGAAGGAAGCGGTGAAAGGGCAGGGAATTCTTTATATGATTTTCCCGTCTCTTCGGGGCGGTTACTGTGTCCAGGCAGTGCCCACGGATGAGGATAAAACCATATTGAAAAAACCTTTTCCCCAAAACTGGAGAGGTGCCAACAAGGAAGAACTGGTAGCCATGACCGGGGTGGAAAGTTTTGGATTCTGTCATCCGTCGGGATTTTTGTGTTCCGTGGGAACATTAGAGGATGCAAAAAAGCTGGCGAAGATGGCGGTTGAGATGTAGAAGAAAACCATGAAAATAGGCAAATGAAAATGAAGGGAAGCGGGGAGAGAGATTATGGCAAATAAAATGCTTTTGTTTTTAAGCAAATTTAATGAAGATGGTACAGAAAATATTTATGATGCAACAGGAATCAATGGAGGTAAGGTAAGAGGAACTCAGACAGCAGATGCCCCCACAAGATATTTTTTGCATTATTTGAAAGAAGTGAAAGAACAGGATTTAGAGGAAATTTTGTGTATTACATCAAGTAATACCAGGGAGTATGCTCAAACAAAATACACGAAGATGGTGAAGTTGTATTGTGAAGAAAATCATATCAAGGAACCCAGTATTACTATGATACCATATGACTATGATGACAATGAAACAGAAGGTAAAAAATTAGAACCCAATGAAAAGGTACCTCATTTGTATAAACGGCTTATTGCAAAAATGAATGAGAAGGATTGTCTGTACATTGATTATACCAATGGATTGCGGGACGTTAGTTTTCTAATGGTAGTATTAATGCGCTATATGGAATTTGCAGATATTAAAGTTGAAAAGATAATTTATTCCAATAATTATGATAAGAGGATTTATTCTGTAAATTATATTTATGATTTATTCCATGTCATTAATGGAATTAATGAATTTATGCAAAGTGGCAATGTAACTACCTTGCATCAGATTCTTGTGAAGAAATCTGAGCTGGCTCATCAGTATCCGGACATTATGGACATGGTGGACAATATGAAGAAGTTTTCAGATATGATGGCTTTATGTATTGTAGATAAAAATATTGATGGAATACTGGAAAATATTAATTCTTCCATAGAGAAGGTAAGTAATCTGGATACATCAAAAATTGAGGAAGATGAACTGGCAATTCGGATGTTACAGGATTTGTTAAAGCAGATTCAGAATAAATTGTCATTAAAAGAAATTGGAACAAGATCCTATGTTGCTATTATCAAATGGTGTTTGGAAAATAATATGATTCAGCAGGCTACTACTTTCTATATTGAGAAGATGCCCGAATTGTATTGTAAAAGAAATTATATTAGTGGTTTATCGATTTCGGGCAAAGGGCAACTAGGGTACAGTGAGGCAGGTCAATTGTTTTATAATGTACTATATGACGAACTGGGAAAAGAAAAAGGATTGGTTATGCTAAAAAGGATTTTAGATAGTGCCAAGCAAGCAGGGGAAGAGGTAGAGAACATAGTTCAAAGCGAAAACCTGGCAGACTATCTTAAGATAATCACAGAAGCAAGCCTATGGAATGAAAGAGGAGTGAAAGAGGCTCTCGAATTAGTGCAGGAATATTTAAATCACAGATATAGTAATAGAAAAGTGAAAGGGATTAATCCAGAAGTAATAGAAGCATTGAATAAGTCAATTAGTGCTAAAACTGTGTCGAAAGCATGGAATACAATATGTAACAATGATGGGATACACAAAATGTTTTTCACAAATTGTGTGGAAAAACAGGAAACCTATCCCAAAAAACTTGAGACCATAAAAAAACTGGATGAATTAGATATCACAGAGTACACAATACTAAAAAATGAGGAATTGAAGGTATTGATGGAGTGCTATCTTGCTATGAAGGTCATCCGAAATCAAATCAACCATGCAAATGAATCTGACAATATTCAATGTGTAGAGGATTACCTGAAAGAAACAGGGAAAGATTATTCTGTAGAGATTACGGTAGATAATATAAATACCATCATTCATACAGGTTTGGCAATGGTGGAGTCGATTGAACAGAGGTTAAAAGAAGAAACAAAACAATTGGCAACATTGGGAAAGGTATCATTTGAACAGGCAGGTCCTGAGGAGAAAATTCAATGTACGGTATATGCTATTGAAGATGGTGCAGCCTTTGTAAGAGATTGCGCAGGAAATGAGGCAGAATGGAAGAGAAAAAAGATGTCTGAAAAACACAAGCAGCAATTGGATAACAAATCTTTGTTAAACCAGACAGTATACTTAAAAATATTAGATCAGACTTCAAAAAGAAAAGCATTTATGGTGCAGGAAGCATAGTCAACAGGCAGGGAAATCCCTGCCTGAACCATTGTAATAGTTTAGCTATAGGCTAAACTGTTACGAATTATTACAGATAATATTTTTCACGTTTCTTCACATCTTCCAAAATCTGTTGTCTTAATTCCGAGGGTGCCAATACAATCATAGAACTTCCATAGCTTAACACCCAGGAGGTAAAGGCGGGCATTCCCCAGACGATATCTTCGTAGTAATAATTGTCATTCTCTTCATATATGATGCCGCTTGGGATAGTTTGCCCCGGGGTGTAATTCTGAAGGCTTTTCAATCTTTCTACAGGTTTTTCGGAATCCACAAAGTTAACTTCACGGTAGGATAAATCTCTGCGTATTTTATCAATGACCTGGTTAGATTTTAGGATTTTTATTTTTACCCAGTGATAATCCGATGAAAAATCCATACCCCATACATGAGGAGCCTTATCTAAGGCACTCTGGTCTTGGATGATTGACTTGGAAGAAGACTTTACCAGAATAACTTTCCTGATTTTATTTAGGTGGTAAATTGACACATCACCGTTGGTAATGGTTGCCACGGCATACATATTATGGGTTGCATCATAGAGAAGTCGCAAAGGGAGAATTTGTAACCATTCTATTTTACCTTGGGAAGAATTTGTATAGGAAATCTGGATTTCTATTTCCTTTTCTATGGCATCTAATATCTTTGAAACTTTGTCTGTAATATCAGAATTTCGAAGAGAATAGTAGCTTTCTTTTATATGAAATTTGGGCTCTTCTACGTTTAGTGTATTCATTTTGTTTTGGGTTAAGAAATTATTCAAGGCTACAATTTCATTTTCGTTATAAGAAATTGCGAGTGTATCGCAGGGAATAACAATCCTAAAATAAATGTATAAATCATTTAGAATCCCTTTGCCAATAGCACTATAAATAAGGCTGGTAAGTTCTTTATGTATTTTCAAAAAATCTGCATCGTAATCAGTCCCATAGTTTTCATGTAAGTTAAAATTATATTCTAAGTTATTGTAGATTGTGATATTAGGATAATCCATTTCATGAAGGAATTCATCAACTGCAGGATCGTAATAATCAAAATAAACAGATTTTGACTTTTCACACAGAAATAGGATATCTGAAGAAACAATGCTAAGAGGAATGGCTGTGCACTCAGCCAATTCCGCAATAGTGATTCGGACCTCCTTCTCTGAATAGGGAACTAAAGCATGGACCCATGAAAAATATTTCTGGAGTCTGTAATAGGCATTGTTATAAGAATTCATTTTCGGCCTCCTTATATTGATGTAACGTATTAGCTATGGTGTGTTTGGTGGCAGCTATCAATTCAGGGGAATCCATTATCCTTGCTTTAGCACCAAAACGCCTTAAAAATTTAGCAAAATTTTCTATGTCAGCAATTTTATCTGTATATTTTAGAGAACCATCGGCTAGTTCTTCTAATTTGGAAGTTTGTATTCTTTGTTCATGTAGGTTAGTTAATGTGATTTTGATATCCGGCGTATTTTCAAATACCACAGTTACAGGCATTTTCTTTTTTGTATAGCTGGCCAGTGAGAAAATATAGGGCAGAAATTCAAGATGTTCCGGATTCTCAAATGATTCGTGAGTTTCATCACAGGGGAGGACATCTAAAATCTGATTACACTTTAATACAATTTCCTGATTGGCATGTGTTTGCCCAGGCCGTTTGGTCTTACCAATCAAATAGAGCTGGTCCTTCTCGGCAGAATAGAGAATTAGTTCAGTTGCAAAATAATAGCTCTGGATGGAAGAATCCTTTGGACGCTGGTATTTGATTTCTATATAATTGGTTTCACACTTGTTTGCAAATAGTTTTTTTAGGTATACAGAATTGCTTTCAGAGCATTCATAGTTTTTTCCGTAAATTAACAATTTATCCCTTGAGATTTCATCTAAAGAAATTTTTTCAAGTGTAATACATTGTTTTTTGTAGACACGTCTCAATGTATTGTAATAGGGAGTAGCTTTGGTGATAACAGAAAGTGCCTTACACTCCTCTTCTAAGACATGCCTTTGATAATTTTTCAGGGTTTCAAAAGGCTGATTTATCATATAGGGGGTATTGGGGGCAGGTTGGCTGATAATCCCGCTGTTAACTAATTCCTGGAAAAGTTCATGAAAACGTGTATGTGACAAGTTTAAGCTGGTTAATTGTAAATCCTCACAGCGCTCTTCTTGGGCAACAATATTTAATTCTCTTTTTAAAGTATCCATAAGAATTTTGTCTGTAGTGTGTTTTTGATTGATGTAGCTGGATGATTGGAGGGCATGAAGAATCAAGTATTTCTGGAATATTTTGGGTGTTAAAAGTTCTAAGTCACTAGAGGTATCAGGGGTGCTGATAAGAGTATAATACTTGACTTTATTTTGGGTGTAGTCCTCAAAGGTATACCCCATTTTTTTCAATGCATTAAAGTTATTGTATGCATTTGCACGACTGCAATCCTGCAGGATGTGTTGCATGTCTCGAATACAAAGTGGTTGTAGCTTTTGAAATTCTCTTAAAAGTATCTGCTGATGTTCTCTGGCAGAACCGGTGATTTTTTTTCGAGCCATCAGGTTTCATCCTTTGTCAATTTTTGATATAATAATTTAACGTATCTGTTCAGAACTACTGATCAGTTACAATTTTACCATATATCTATTTAGAAAGCTATCAATGTCTAAATAATGTGAACAAAAATTGTAACATTTCGTTACTGTACAGACGCAAGCTTAACACTTGATGTTAAGCTATGTGCCAGGAATGATATTATGCGAAATTTCAGCCCCATGCATCATCGATGCATTTTAAATGGGCTGAAATCGTTACTGTGCACAGGGTACCTGTGTAAAGTAACTTATAATGTAAACAAATATGTTTACTGGATGCAATTAAGTTTGAAACAAATAAGTAGTGGACAGCCAAGGAATAAAGGGCATAGCAAATAAACCATCTTATGAGGTGGTTTTGAAAAGTAAATATAGACACAACACCTAATCAGGTAACAGAAATAGCATCATCTTTGATGATATATCCTCGTTGTTTCAACAGATTAAGTGCCTGTGAAGTGGTCAATACTTTTGAATTATTCACAGGACGAGACTCAAGAAAGCCTTCTGGTGTATATGGTTTTAAATCTGTGAGTATGTGCCAGATAGCGGTCAGGATCATACGACAGATGGCAATGATAGCTTTCTTGTGTCCGCGACGTGCTTTTATGCGTCGATAACGGGTAGTAAATTCAGGATGTTTCTTCGATTTGATCAAAGCATTTGCAATTTGCACCAAAACTGGTTTAAAATAGGAACCAGCACGGGAAATCCTAGTGGATTTGATTTTATGATTGCTTTGGTCATTGCGAGGACAACATCCAGCCCATGAAACGAGGTTTTTAGTTGTGGGGAAGACAGACATATCACCTCCAATTTCAGAGAGCACCTGAATTGCAGTCATTGGGTTCTTATCGAATCCTGGGACGGTTCGTATAAGATTAAGGACTTCTTCGTATTTATCACTGAGGCGAAGGATTTCCCGTTCTATTTCTGCTTTGTGCATTTCTAATTCATCGATGTGATTGAGACACTGTCTAAGTTTCACAGCCTGTTCTGCAGAGATGGCGCCATCAACGGCAGCTTGTATTTCCTCGATGGGAGTTTTACATCTGCTGTGTACAAAAGGTGCCACATCAAAAGTTTCCCCAGGGTGTTGTAAAATCTGTTCTGTTATAGAACGTGACGATTTACCAAATATATCAGAAAAGACATCATCTAGTTTTAAGTTAGAAACAGTAAGACAGTTATGTACACGATTCTTCTCACCGGTAATCATACAGGTAAGTTTAAAACGGTATCTTACTAAATCTCTTAATTCTCGGATGTCAGCAGGTGGAATAAAGGAAGGTTTGACCATACCACACATGTATAAATCGCAAATCCACTTGGCATCCTTGCGATCCGTCTTATTACCTTTTTGAGGCTTGGTATATTTGGGGTGAGAAAGAGTAACCCAAATGTTATTCTTCTCTAAGATATTGAAAACAGGGATCCAGTACTTACCGGTAGATTCCATACAGACATCAGTACAATTATATTTGGCAAGCCAATCACACAACTCTTGCAAACCTTTTGTAAAGGAAGAAAAGCGAGCTTGTTTATATTCTGTACGATTGTTTGGATCAGTAATACCGATACAGGCATAGATCCAGGTTTTGTGGACATCAAGTCCGCAACAGTTGTTTTTGAGAATTTTAAACGACAATAAAATAACCTCCTGATATTTTGTAGCTATAAAACCGACAGTGACTGGTCATCCGGCAAAATCGAGTCGACTTTGGAAGAGATAAGTTTACGGGCTACTGTAATGCGCCAATCATTGATGCCTTAACGGATGACCGACAACAAATAATAATGCGAGGTCGCCGCTATACAGCCCCGCCACTCACCTCCACGTGTTCTGTAGTGTGTCAGTCTTATAAGAAATAATATATCAGAAGGAAACTAAAATAGAAAATAGAAAAAGCGAAAGTCAGCCAACATGTTTCATGACGCATTGGTGCCTTTCGCAGAAAGGCGGATTATAATAATGATGTTTCTTCCATAAAGATGCCACATTTTTTGGCACAAAGAGAATAATCATATTCCATTTTTCCCGAATCTGCCCTGTCCACATGAGCAGGGAATTTGATGATCCAATATTTTCCCTCCATTTCTGTCATGATTTTAGGTCTTGCACCACCACTGGTTCCACCTAGATGATACAATTCATCCAGTTCTGCGGAGTATTCTGACTGCAATATATTTTTACATTCCTTTGCCAAAGCATCTAAATCCAAGGTCGACTTTGATTGTTTCAGAGAAATTTCCGGCTGATAGGTAAGTGCTCCCATTCCTGTACTTCCCACAATGGCAAGGCGGTCTAACGGATTCAATGTGTCCGTGGCAATGCCGTGTTGTTGTAACATTCTATCCAGCAGAATATTTCCCCATGCATCTGGAAGGCTGTCTGCAAATACACCAAACAAACCTGAAAAATATGGTTTTTGAGGTATAAATACTTCTTTTCTCAACGGAAGGGAAAAGGGACTGATTGCAAATCCTTCTTCCAGCCAGTTATCACTATACTCAAATGCTGCCTTGTATCCTCTGGTCATAGCAAGGGTTCCCACCAGACGTTCTCTATAATACACCTGCAATGCTCTATTTGTTTTCATTGATTACCTCCTGAATACTCTTATATGGAACCTGTGTGAACAGATTCTTGATCTCTTCTTCACAGCCAAGAGCAACGGCAAGTCTGGTAAGAAATAATAAAGAAATCATCCCGGTATTTTCAAAGCGTTTTATGGACCCATAGCTGACGCCACTTATCTTGCTAAGCTGTTGCTGAGTAATACCTTTTCTTTTTCGAATATTTCTTAAACGCTGTGCCAAAGCCAGATTGATCTCCTCCGGTGTTTCCCACTGGTATCCTTTTTTTGCCATTTTACCTACCTCTTTTCTACTTTTTGCAAAGCCAATGTAATAGATAATATTTTAGCTATTTTACTTGTTTTACTCAATTTTATATAATATATTATCTATATTATACCCCATATTATCCATAAGAACAATATTTTTTGTATTTATAAAATTATGGGAAAATTTAGAAATCTATGGTACAATCAAACCTGATTTTACAAAATGAGAGAAGGGAAACATCATGGAACTAAAAGAACTTTTAACCTATGACAGTATCACAATCCAGTGTCATGACAATCCGGATGCAGACTCCATTGCCTCCGGTTACGGTTTGTATCTATATTTTAAGGCACACAAAAAGGAAGTCACTTTACTCTATGCCGGTAGTTTTCGTATACAGAAACACAATTTGAAACTGATGGTGGAAAAATTAGAAATTCCTATTGTCTACGAAGAAAATAAAAACCGTCACATACCCGGACTATTGATTACCGTTGACTGCCAGTATGGTGCCAGAAACGTGACAAAATTAGAGTCAGATGATGTGGTAATTATCGACCATCACCAGCAGGAAATCACAGATGTGAAAAAAACGTACATTAACAGTACCTTAGGAAGCTGCTCCACTTTTATATGGAAGCTTCTAACGGATGCAGGATTTCCCATTCAGGAGTACAGAAATCTCCAGACCGCTCTGTATTACGGTTTATACACGGATACCGGACAGTTTGCAGAATTGTCCAATCCCCTAGACAGGGATTTGCGTGATGGGGTAAATTATGACAAGGTTCTAATTCATCGGTTGCAAAATTCTAATATGAGTGCAGATGAATTGGAAATTGCAGGAATTGCCATGATTCGAAGCGTAGTAAACAAAGAACAGCACTTTGCCGTTGTAAAGGCACAACCTTGTGACCCCAACATTTTAGGTCTTATCAGCGATTTGGTTTTACAGGTCAGTGAAATTGATGTCTGTGTGGTCTTTAATGTGTTAGATTATGGTATTAAGTATTCTGTAAGAAGCTGCGTAAAAGAGACAAAGGCCTGTCATTTGGCACAGGTCATCTCCCAAGGCATGGGCTCTGGTGGCGGACACATAAACAAAGCAGGTGGTTTTATCAGCAAGGAAAAATATGCCGAAAATTTTGGTGAAATTGATGAGGTGACCTATTTTTCCAACGCCCTGAATAAATATATGAAAGAATACCAAATTATTGAGGCAAAGGACACCAAGTTAGATGTGTCTGACTTTACCCTATACAGAAAGAAAAAATTTATTGTAGGATATGTAAAAACTATAGATTTATTTCCTTTAAACACCCCTCTTCTAATCCGTACCTTAGAATCTGACGTACACACCGCCGTCAGCGAGGATACCTATATTATGCTGGGAATCCGCGGGGAACTTTATCCCATCAATAAAGAAAAGTTTGAAAAAAGCTATGAGATGATAGAGGGCGATTATCAATGTCAGGTAGATTATGAACCTGTGGTAAAAAATAAAGAAACCGGGGAGGGATTATCCTTACTGCAATATGCCCATCCCTGCCTTTCCGTGGGTCAGGTGAAAATTTTGGCAAAGCAGTTAGAACATGGAGTTAAAGTTTTTACTACCTGGGATGAAGACAATTATATGTTGGGAGAAAAGGGTGCTTATCTGGCAGTAAGGGAAGATGATGCCCATGACATCTATGTCATTGAAGAAACTATTTTTAACGAAACCTATGAGAGAGTAGAGGATAATTAAACATGAGCGAACAAATAAAAGAGGCCTATGATGCCTTTATCAGCTACCGTCACAGCGAGTTGGATATGTTTGTGGCAGCACAAATTCATAAGGAACTGGAAGCATTTCAACTACCAAAAAATCTCGTTCGGGACAGGAAAATAACAGGAAAAACTAAAATCACCCGAATCTTTCGGGACAAGGAAGAACTCCCCTTATCCACCAACTTATCTGATCCTATTTTGAGGGCGTTGGAGGTGTCAGAATATCTCATTGTCATCTGTACTCCAAGGCTTCCTCAATCTATCTGGTGCCAACGGGAGATAGAAAATTTTATTAAACTTCACGGAAGAGAACGGGTGTTAGCAGTTTTAGCAGAAGGAGAACCGGAAGAATCTTTCCCTGAAATTCTGTGCTATCGCGAAAAAACTATTGTCACAGAAAACGGAGAGGAAAAGACAATTCGTGAAGACTTAGAACCTCTTGCCGCAGATGTACGTGGTAGAAATAAACATGAAGTAAAAAAACGAATCAAAGAAGAAATCATCCGTCTTGCTGCTGCTATGTTTCAGTGTGCTTATGATGATTTACGACAGCGCCATAGAGAACAACGCCTGAAAAAACGATTTCAAATTTCCATTGGAATCTCAGCTGCACTACTGGCATTCGGATGTGTCAGCTGTTATCAGGCACTGGAAATCAAGCACCAGTATTTGGAAAATAAAAAAGCACAGTCCAAAATTATGGCTGCCTCCGCAAAAGAAAAGCTAGAGCAGGGGGATAGGTTAAATGCCATTGAGTATGCCAGTATGGCTTTACCGGATAATTTCTCCAAACCGGAATACCCAATAAACGGACAGGCAGTTCGGATTTTAACCAAGGCACTGAGAGTATATGACAATGGAAGCATGCTAAGAGCTGATTCCTATTTAGAACAGGAGGCTGATATTGATTATATCCTCCCACTTAATGATAATATGCTGATGACTGTAGATACCTATGACACCCTGACATTCTGGAACCTGGGAAATAACACCTATATCAGCTCCTGTGATACCCAGGGCTTTTACAATACATATGACGGAAAATTTTGCAAACCGTCCAGTAATATGTTTTTTTATCTGGATACAGAAGGTCTGCACTCCCTGGATATCAACAGTGGAAAAATATTGTGGGACTACCCTACAGATAATGGGGTGATGCTCAACTACTTAAGTAAAAAAAATCAGCTGATCTTAGCATGCGATGGTAATGTTCAATTCATAGATGGCAAAACAGGAAGCCTGGTAAATGAAATTTCTTTATGGAAAGAAGATTTAGACACTTCCCTAGAATCCATAGAATTATCCAAAGATGAAGCAAAATGCTATGTAGGCATAAAACAAAAAGACAGTGTTACCATATTTGTCATTGACACGGATACTCTCCAGGCAGAACCTCACTTATTGAATCATATGAACAATATCTGTGATATGTCACTGAATGAAACTGGAGACACCTTACTGGTGGCCCATAGACAAATTGATAAAGAAGATTTTATGTTTCAAGGAAGCAGTATTTTAGCCTACGCTACCACTGACTTTAAATTAAAATGGACATATGATACCGATGAATTTACTCAAAAACTGGGATGGTTGCCAAATGATACTACATTGGTTCAAAACAGTAACAGTGTGATAAAACTTGAAGCAGCAAACGGACAATACATAGACGGCGAAAGCTTTGATTGTAGTATCCAAAACATTTATGTCTACTCAGATGGTCGCCTTTTAATCCTGCTGAAGGATGGCTCCATTCTGTTTCAGGAACTGGACAGTTTTTCCTTTATGAATTTCGTAGATAAATATCATATCCTGGATGACTGGCTGGAAGACTTTCTTTATACGGATGGAAAATATATTACCCTGAACCCTTCTGAAAAACGTTTACTGGTATATGATATTAGCGCTTCAGAAGGTCTCAAGGAAACAGACATTACCGAGGAAACACTGGAAAAATCTGAAACAAAAAAAATTGAGTTTGTATCTGCAAAAGAGGTTTGTAAGTCAAAGAAAAAAAATGCAACCTGTGACATAAAAAAAGAACAGATTACCATAAAAGACACAGAGACGAAAAATGTGGTGGGAACTTATCCCTGCAAGGCAAAATATGTAAAGAAAATGTGTTTAACAGGCGATGGTATTCTCCTATTAATACAATACGAAGATGATTCCCTGGACATCCTAGATTCAAATACCTGTACTCTGCAAAACCATTATGATGATATCGATGAACTAAATGAATGTACAGAAATGGATGAAAACCATATGGTTCTTTCCGGCATCAGCAATGGATATGTGTTGGATAAAAATACTCTGACTCTTATCGCCGATATTCCAGGATTTTTATCCTATGACAAGAACGAACAGACATTTTTGGTATCTGGGCCACAACAAAAGGTTTACCAGGTTCCCTTCTATTCTATCGAAGAACTGACAGAATTAGCAGAAAAAGAATTAACAGGTCAATAATTCAACTATTCTTTTACAGGTCCCAGAAAAACTCACTGGAACCTGTAAAAATTTTCTATTATATTTTTTACTAGATGCTAAAGAATGTCTTCATCAGACACACCAGGGAGAATTGATCCTCACTTCCCATTAATTCTCTTGCAGAATGCATTGCCACTAATGGCACTCCTACATCTACCGTAAGTACAGGCAACATAGCAGAGGCAATGGAGCCCAAGGTGCTTCCAGAGGTTGCATCCGAACGATTGGTAAACTGAGTATACGGTATCTGATATTTATCGCATATCTGAGTCACAATAGCAATCCCTTCGCTGTCGGTGGCATAGGACTGGGAAGCAGCCTGCTTAATGTTGATTCCCTGATTTAAACCTCCCTTATTCACAGGATCATGTTTTTGATTCTGATTGGGATGATAACCATGCCCTACATCCACCGCCAAAAGCATACTATTTCCAATGGAACTCTTATAATCTAACTCACTACACCCCAAACTCAAGTACAACTTCTCCATTACATGGTTTAATAGCATAGAACCCGCACCTTGCTTTGTCTTGCTTCCGATTTCCTCATGGTCAAAAAAAGCACCCACATTAATTCCTGCTTCCCTCTTATTTTCAAGCAATGCCTCCATTACTGCATGTACTGAGGTCATATTATCCAGTCTTGGTGCAGAGATGAATTCCTCTTCCATACCCACATAACAAGCTTTTTCTGTATTGTAGAGATTTAAATCAAAATTTACAATATCCTCCGGTTTTACTCCCATCTTTTTTGCAAGAAACTTTATGAAGAAGTCCTTCTTCTCTGCTTCCTCTCCCCACATACCAACCACAGGAATAGTATCCGTCTGCTTATTTAACTCTACTCCCTTATTCACATCCCGATTCATATGAATTGCAAGATTTGGTATGATGGCCACCGGCTTTTTAAAATCTACCAGTTGCATTTTAGGTTGAAATAAATCTTCTGAACGCAATGCCACTCTGCCTGCAATAGAAAGAGGTCTGTCCATCCATGTGTTAAGCATTAAGCCTCCATAGCTTTCCACGTTAAGTTTTTCGTACTTTTCCTCTGTCATTTCAGGGTTGATTTTCACACGAAAGCAAGGAAAATCTGTGTGGGAAGCTTCTATTCGAAATCCATCGTTTGGCTTAAAATTTTTACCTACTGTAAAGGCAATCATAGTAGTTCCATGATGGTTAATATAATAACTTCCCCCTAAGGAAACTTGCCAATTATCTTGAATTTTTAACTCCTGAAAGCCTGCCTGCTTTAACTGTTTTTCCACATATGCTACAGCATGAAATGGAGAAACCGCACAATTGGTTAATTCCATCAGTCTTTCATTATATCTTTTTTTTTCCATCCTAGAACTTCCTTTCCCATTATTTACACCTGGCTCTAACCAAAGTATTTATCAATACAAGCTATAATTCTATCTGATTCAAAAGGTTTTACAATAAAATCCTTTGCTCCTGCCTGGATCGCTGCAAATACTTTATCTTGATGTCCCATTGCAGAGACAATAATAATACCTGCATTTGGATCAAAAGCCCTAATAGCCTGTGTAGCACCAATCCCATTCAGTTCAGGCATGGTAATATCCATCAATACAATATCTGGATTCAATTCCTTATATTTTTGGATGGCCTCTAAGCCATTACCGGCTTCCCCTATTACTTCATGTCCGGCACCTTTTAAAATTTTTATTAATGTCATTCTCATAAATGCTGCATCATCACATACTAATATTTTTGCCATAGCTCTACCCTCTCTCGTTTTTTTCTTCATTATATCAAACAAACCGCAAATTGAAAACACTCAGCCAAAATTTATCATAGCTCTATATCATTTAAAATTTCCCTTAATGTAGCTGCAGACTCCTGTAACTTTTCACTTTCCTCCTTACTCAATGAAATAGGTACTTTTGTCTCTATTCCATCTTTTCCCACAATACATGGCATGCTGAGCACCACACCGTCTACACCATGTTCCCCATTCATCTGGGTGGATACCGGCAGAATAGACTTCTCATCCCGTATAATCACTTCACAGATTCTTTTTACCGCCATAGCCACCCCAAAATAGGTAGCTCTTTTTCTTTCTATAATCTCATATGCACTTTCTCGAACCTTTTTAGCAATTTCTCTGGTGGCCTCATCATGCTCGTAGTGACCTCTCATCTCGCAGAAATCATTTAATGGAATACCTGACACATTGGCACTGCTCCAGGCTGCAATCTCGCTATCTCCATGTTCCCCAATGATAAATGCGTGAATACTCTTAGAATCCACATTTAAATGCTCACTTAGTCTATGTTTTAATCTTGCTGTATCCAAAACGGTTCCTGAACCAATGACACGATTCGCCGGAAGACCAGAAAGCTTTTGTGCTACAAAGGTAAGAATATCCACAGGATTTGCCACAACAAGCAAAATCCCTCCAAAATTTCTTGAGGAAATCTCCGGAATAATCTGCTTAAAAATAGCAACATTCTTTTTCACAAGGTCTAATCTAGTCTCTCCCGGTTTTTGATTTGCCCCTGCCGTTATAATTACAATAGACGCATCCTCTACATCATCGTAAGAACCAGCATATATCTTCATCTCTTTGGCAAAAGGAATTCCATGACTTATATCCATTGCTTCTCCCTCTGCCTTGTCTATATCTGCATCAATCATAGCTATTTCTGAAAATAATCCACTCTGCATAAGGCTAAATACACATGCAGAACCAACAAAACCACATCCAATCATAACTGCTTTTCTCAAATTAATCATAAAAATTCCTCCTTAATTCCTTGCTTTCTCATTATCTAAATCATTATTGTATGAAGTACAATGTGCTCCCATTCTCTAATATCTATTATCATTATATTTTACCAAATAAGGAATTTTATTCCTTAATCCAAAGCACAACTTACACAACATGTATAAGAAGTGCATTTTGTACATGTTGTGTAATTCAATAAACTAAGACAATTCTTCTAATACCTTAGTTCTAGTAACTGCTCTATCCATAGAATTTTTCATTTCAATGTTAAACTCAATGGCCGTAACCGATCTTCCTGTCTTGATTGGATTCCAGTATACATTAATATCAGTATAACCATTAATCTCTTTCACTGCTACATCAAGTACATATCTCCTAAAATCCTTAAACAATGGGTATTTAGTTCCCAACATCATGTTGTCACGTAATTCCTCTAATGTTAATGTAATATTCTTTTTGAAAGAATAACTCTTTAGGAGCTCATATAATGTAATACTATGTGTGCTAGATAATGCAAGCACATAATATAATTCATATGTTGTAAAATTATCACTTAGATTAAAAAGGTATGGCATTACATTAGGGCTAATCTCAATAGTAATCTTACCTTCACCTTCAATAATCGTGGCACTAGAAAACCACCGGAATAACATCTGACGACCATCTCCAGACCTTAACCAAAAGGAACTATCCGATATATTCTTTAAGGCAGTACGTATATTTTCATAATTTTTTCCACTTCGATTATTTATACCACAGATTTTACAAAATTTTGCTATTTCAAATTCATATTCATATACTGGCGCATCAATCACTCCATTACTGTCTTCTTTGGGTGGCTTAATCATTGAAATAATATACAGTAAAGCTTTTTGTTCCAACACAGATAAAGTATATTTTTCTTTCCTTACGTTCTGAATAATTTGATTATCCTTTACAACTTTATATGAACGTAGGTCTGTTATTTTCTCAGTTTCTTCACTCATTTTGTCCCCTTCTTAGTATTTTGCTTCTTTTCGCTTACCTTCTATTTTCCTTGAGTATACCACAAATGTTCAGAAGTGGAAAGTACTTTTTTTCCTTCCACCCTTGTTACAAATCCATGTGCACTTTTCTTCCACCTTTTATTATTCTATTAGTGCACTTTCTTTCCACCTATTCTTTCTCCTCTTTTTTCCTTTGTTTACGGTGTTTTCTCCTGTTTCATTGATATACGTGCACTTTTTTTCCACTTATATCTCTTTTTTAGTGCACTTTCTTTCCACCCTTAAATTTTTTTTAGTTTTTCAGCTAAGTAAATAAACTAGGTGCACTTTTCTTCCACCTTTTACTTTTTTTGATTGCACCATCCTTCCACCTTTTGTTTTTCTGGTGCACCTTTCTTCCACTTTTTACTTTTTTGGTGCACCTTTCTTCCACCTTTTTATTTTTTTGGTGCACTTTTCTTCCACTTTTTACTTTTTTAGGTGCACTTTTCTTCCACTTTTTTACTTTTTTAGGTGCACTTTTCTTCCACCTTTTTACTTTTTTAGGTGCACCTTTCTTCCACTCTTTACTTTTTTAGGTGCACCTTTCTTCCACTCTTTACTTTTTTAGGTGCACTTTTCTTCCACCTTTTACTTTTTTAGGTGCACTTTTCTTCCACTTTTCTCTTTTTTTCTTTATTATTTTATCTTTTTTTTCTTTTTAGTGCACTTTTTTTCCACCTAATCTTGTTTTTACAACTAATCCTAAATACCTCTTCTTTTCTTTATGCACTTTTCTTCCACCCTTTTATACTCTATAATTCTAGTAAATCAATGTATTTATCTAAAAATTTCTATTAAGTATTCTATAGTGCACTATATTTCCACCTTTTACCCCATTTTTGTGCACTTTTCTTCCCTTTATAGTGCACTATATTTCCACTTTTTGTGCACCACACTTCCACTTTTTGTGCACTTTTATTACACCTTAATCTTCTAAAATCCTTATAAATAAAGGGTTTTCAATACTCCTAAATATATAAATAATAAATATAAAAATATAGTTAAATAGTGTTATGTATTATATATAACCTGAGTCCATCCAAATAGAATAGAATCTCTTGTAGTAAATAGTTCATTTGGATTATTTAAGATAAAAATCTTGCAATACATACCGTAACTTGATAAAATGAACAAGTAGCATAAGTTGTACAAGATGCACAACATGTATTGATATACAACAAAACATAAACAGTCCTTCAGGTAAAACATATAAAAGTATGTTACAGAAATCACTGTGAAAATTAATTACAGAGATAAGCATAAATAACCCCCTTTGTGATTATAGTTTAACTATAACAAAAGGTGTGTATATGGTATGTTATACTTTCCAGGACTCAGCATAAACCTAAAAATAATAGGTACAAGAAGTACATAAAGTATAGTAAGTACAAGGAGGAAGAAAAATGGAGACAATTGTTGTAGCTAATCAAAAGGGCGGTATTGGAAAGACCACGACTGCAACAGCGTTAGTAAGTATATTAGAAAGTAAAGGAAAAAAAGCATTGTTAATAGATGCTGATCAGCAGGGAAACAGCACAGATACTTACAAAGCAGAAGTAGAAGGTGCGGCCACTCTGTATGATGTGCTGCTAGAGGAAGATAGAATCAGCTTAGAAGAAGCAATTCAAGAAACTGAAAATGGAAAAATTGTGGCTTCAGATCC
Source organism: Lachnospiraceae bacterium (assembly GCA_045119215.1). Classification (GTDB taxonomy): domain Bacteria; phylum Bacillota; class Clostridia; order Lachnospirales; family Lachnospiraceae; genus RUG11237. The sequence continues at coordinate 22,147 of JBGVDD010000051.1, forward strand.
TTTATTACGTAAGGCGGATGAGGTATTGAATAATGATGTAGAGGGCTTATATCGTTTGCAAGATGCATTGGAAGAATTAAAAGGGTACGATTATGTGGTTATTGATACGGCTCCTGCAATGAATAGTATTTTACATAATTGTTTAATAGCAGCAGATAAAGTAATTATTCCAGTCACTGCTGATAGATATGGATTACAAGGTCTTGCTCAGCTAAATGATACTATCACAGCGGTAAAGAAAAGACAGAATAAAAATTTGAAGGTAGCAGGATTGTTACTAGTTAAATATAATGGAAGAACACTATTAGGAAGGGAAGTAAAAGAGTCTTTAGAAAAAATTGCCAATGAAATGGACACCAAGCTTTTTCATACGACCATACGTGAAAGCACCAAGGCAAAAGAAGCTCAGGCAATGAGGAAGACATTGATTAAATATGCGCCAAATTGTACCACAGCATTAGATTACGTGGATTTGGTGGATGAATTATTGGGAGGTAATGAATAGTGGCAAGAAATAAAAGCAGTAGATTTGGAGCAGACGAAGGATTATTTGAAGGAACTACTTTTACGGAAAGAAAAACAAAAAAAGAAGAACAAGAGACACAAGTAACACAACAAACACAGGAAGTACAAATGACACAAGAAGTATATGAAACACAGAACGCACAACAAGTACAGATAGACAATGGTAATAATCATTCGATATACATAAATAATAAAAGCGCATATGATGCACATGAGACACAAGAAGTGCGAGACACACAAGATAGATATAATCAATTGATAGGGGAAAAAATAAATAGCAGTACACCCATTGACACAAAAAACGCACCAGAAGTACAGCATGCACATAATGAACAACAAACACAAGAAGTATATGGTGTATATCTGCAACAACAGGAACAACAGGCAGATAGAACACAACAGCAACAATATGTACAACAAGCATATAATGCACAAAAGGTGCAAGAGGTACAAAACGAACACTATGCACAAGATGTAATGATGCAACCAGGATATTCAACACAATACGCACAATCAGTACAAATGGTACAGCAAGTACAACAAGTACAGCAAATAAAAAAAGAGATTGGAAGTACTCAAGGAAAAAAAGGACAAAAATTGAAAAGAATCAATATGGCTTTTTCTGATGACAATCATTATTATGTCACCCATGAAAGTCGAAGAAGGGGAATTAGTGCCACAGCTTTTGTAAATATGATTATAGATCAATATAAAGCCAGCAGTGACGGGAATATCATTATTTAATAATGCCTGAATAATAAGAGACTTCATCGGGGGGGATAAAATAATCGTATCTGTTCAGAGCTACTTAATAGTTACAAATAATCATTTAAAGGAGTATAAAATGATAGTGGAAATGAATGAAGAGAAAACAATTTTTTTAAAACCCAGTATCATTATAGCAGGAGGGATTGTATCAATAGTAGTATTGAAGGCAATACTAGACAAGAAAACAGAGGAGTTAATCAAAGAGGAAGAGCGTTTTCTTCAGCTGGAAATAGATGCACATAAGGACGGACTTACTGGTTTATATAATCGACGTGCCTATGAAGAAGATATAGCGTATTATGCAAAAAAAGAAAAATTGGGAAAAGATTTTACATTTGTTTCTGTTGACGTTAATGGCCTAAAGGCTATAAATGACAGTATTGGTCATGAAGCCGGGGATGAACTTTTAAAAGGTGCAGCTAGTTGTATCCAAAGATGTCTAGGACCTTATGGAAAGGTTTACAGAATAGGTGGGGATGAATTTAGTGCTATAGTTAGTGTTAAATCTGACAAATTACAAATTATTAAGAAAAATTTGAAGGATGCTGTAATGCATTGGAAAGGAAAACAGGTAAAGAGCCTGTCTATTTCTTGCGGATATGTAACAGCAATAGAATTTCCAAATAAGAGTATTGAAGAAATATCAAAAATTGCTGATAAAAAGATGTATGAAAGTAAGGCAATTTATTATGAGAATGAAGGGACTGACAGAAGAGGACATCAGATGGCATACAATGTATTAAGTCAAAGTTATAGCGATATATTAAAGGTAAATTTATCAGAAGATTCCGTTCATGTACTAAAGAGCGGAAAATTTGAATTAGAGGGTGTAGAGAAGCTGTCTAGTTGGTTGCTATATTGGGTAGAATCTGGTCTGGTACATGTGGATGATGCAGAAAGATATAGAAAATATACACAGTTGTTGTATTTAAGAGAGTATTTTAATGACAACAAGAAGATTTATCGTATTTGGTTTCGGATATTGATAGAAAAAGAATATAAATATGTCCTATTGGAAATCATTGCAAGCAGTGAGTATTCTCAGACAAATCAAATGGTATATTTGTATGTGAAAGATATTGAGGAGTAACAGTTCAGCCCATTTAAAATGCATCTACGATGCATGGGGCTGAAATTTTCCACAATATCATTCTTGGCGCATAGCTTAACAGCAAGTGTTAAGCTTGCGTCTGTGCTGTAACAACTGTTACATTGAGGAAGACAAAAAGTTACATAAATAATTGAATTTTTGTGTGAAATAGCGTAAGATAAACTTGAATACATTAGGAACATTTAAGGTAAACTAATCTTTGAGGGAGCGGTATGAAAAATAATGGAAAATATTATAAATTACTATATTTAGGCTTTTTGATTATAGGTATCCTTCTGGTAACTTTGATATGGAGTTGTCCTGATCTTAAGGTGGGATATTATGACAATTATAAAATCCAAGAAGTAAATCAGGGATGGTTTCTTTTGGATAGTGGAGAAAGTATAAAGTTACCCGTAAAATTAAACAGGCCCAAAGGGGTATATACAAACATATCGAAAATATTAACAGAAGATGCCAAAGAGGACGAGGTGATTTGTTTTCGAACAGATCACACTTTTGTTCGCGCATATGCAGATGGAAAATTGATTTATTCCTTTGGTGAAAAAGAAGAAATACCGTTTGGGAAAACGCCAGGAAGTATATGGAATATAATACCCTTAAGTGAACAGAAGGCAGGCACAAAAATTATTATTTCGGTTATGTGTCCCTATGATATGTATTCGGGAAATTTTCGTGCCATGGTACAAGGAGAACGTGCAGATGTCCTGCTTTATATATTAAGAGACTGTGCACCACTGTTGCTAATGTGCGTGATACCTTTGGTAGTTGAGGTATTTTTATTTATTATACAAATTGTGTTTTATCATAATTTTAAATCCATGATTTTTATGAATGCAGGGATTTGTTTTACCCTGTTGACTGTGTGGAGTTTTACGGAGGCAAGGGCCTGGCAATTTTTGGTGGGAAATGCTTATCTTATGCAAATGATTAATTTTGTATCATTTTCTATCGTGATTCTTTCCATAGCCTTTTCCATGAAACAGATGCATTTTATTGTAAATGAGAAACATTTTAAAATTCTGATAATTTTTGATACTTTAATACCAATTAGCCAGATATTAATACAGATGTCTGGAATTGCTGATTTTTTTGAAATGTTGACAGTGATACATATTATGGATGCAGTGAACTTATTTGTTTTTATGACAGATTTTGTTCTCGACTTGTGGAAAAAGGAAAAAAAACACAAGAATATTGTCTGGTCTGTTGTGATGTATACTTCCACCATCGGCTGTTTAGCTTTGGATTTAGCAGACTTTTATATCTGGGATAAGTTTGGAAATGGATTTTTTTCACGAATTGAACTGTTGGTGATGATGATTGTAGCAGGTATCTGCACGGTAAAAAAGAGTATCACTATTTATGGAGAAAATATTGAGAAAAAAACCTATGAAAGAATGGCATATACTGATGACATGACACAAATGCGGAATCGAAGAGCTTTTGATAGGGATATAGAACAGTTAGAGAAAAATAATGCCAGAGTCACAATACTTTATGTGGATATGAATGGACTGAAGCAGATTAATGATGTTATGGGTCATCAAAAAGGGGATGAAGCTATTGGATGTGTGGCAGAAAAATTGTTATGTTTTCAGCAAAAGGGGAATTTTTGTTACCGTTTAGGCGGAGATGAATTCTGTATTCTAGGAGTTAAAATGTCCAGAGAGGAAATGGAGGCAGAGTGTGAACGTATTAATAAGGAACTAAAGAAAATAGATGGCACATACGTCCATCCTCTTAGTATTGCTTATGGAGCAGAGGAATATCATTCCTGGGATGATGAAGATATTTATCATGTGATGAAGCGGGCAGATCATAAAATGTATAAGAAAAAGAAAAAAATGAAGCATTAAAGGTAAATTTAGGTTACAAATTATTAAAAAAATTATATAATATGCACGATTCTATGTTGAAAAACAGTAAAATGTGGTATAATTTACACTAGGATTATGAATTTAGAAAGGAAAGACAATGGACACAAGATATGATGTGGCTGTGATAGGTACAGGACCAGCAGGTTTGTCTGCGGCTATCACCTTAAAGATAAGGAATAAGAATATTTTACTTTTGGGGAGTCAAGATGGGAGTACCAAGGTGGAAAGAGCACATGAAGTTCTAAATTATCTTGGAATTCCCAAAGTGACCGGGGAAGAATTGTCAAAACAATTTTTAAATCATGTGACACAAATGGAGATATCGATTACTCAGGAGCAGGTTACCACAGTGTATGCTATGGGAGATTACTATGCGTTGACTACAAAGAGTAACAAAATGTACGAGGCAACCACAGTGATTCTTGCCACAGGTGTCAGTTACGGCAAGCCCTATTTAGGAGAAGAGAAGCTTTTGGGAAGTGGCGTGAGCTATTGTGCAACCTGTGATGCCCCATTGTATCGTGGAAGGACTGTGGCGGTAATAGGAGATTCCCCAGAGGAAGAGGCTGAGGCAGAATTTCTGGCTGAAGTGGCAGATAAGGTATACTACATTCCAACGTATCAGGAAATGGTAACCTTTCAAGATGAGATAAACAATATAGAAGTGATTCAAGAGGTTCCAGTAGAAATACAAGGGGAACTGAAGGTGGAAAAACTTGTATTGGAAGATAGGGAATTGAGTGTGGATGGAGTGTTTATCCTAAGAGAGACGGTGTCTCCGGCTAGTTTGATTCCAGGACTTGAAATGGATGGTAATTATGTAAAGGTTAACCATAAGATGGAAACCAATCTGAAAGGATGTTTTGCCTGTGGTGATATTACTGGAACTCCGCATCAGTATATCAAAGCCGCCGGTGAAGGAAATGTAGCGGCAATTTCTGCAGTTGGACATCTGGCTGGAATAAATTAAAAGAATTATTATATGTAGAAATGGAGAAGGAAAATGGTAAAGAAAATTACAGGAAATGAATTTGAAGATGCAGTAAAGACAGGGGTATCTGTGGTGGATTTTTCAGCAGGATGGTGTGGTCCATGTAAAATGTTGGCACCAGTGTTAGAAGAAATATCGGATGAAATCACTGGAATTAACTTCTATAATGTGGATGTAGATACAGAAACTCAGCTGTCGGTTCGGTTTGGAATTTCCAATATTCCGGCATTGCTGGTTATGAAGGATGGAGTAAAGCAGGAAATTCTGGTAGGATTTAAGCCGAAAGAAGTTTTGACAGAAGCTTTTAAAAAATATGTAGACTAAGACAGGCATAGATAGCAAATGAGGAGGTGAAATTATTTCATGGACATTAACGATATTTTTTCGAAAGTTGACAGCTATTTCAAAAAAAATCAACCAAAGGATGCAGAAAAATTACTGAAAGAAACTCTGGCACAGGCCAAGGAAGAAAATAATTCAGAGATAAGCTTACAGATATTAAATGAGCTTATTGGGTATTACCGTCAGACATCAGAAGTGGATGAGCTGTTAACTGTAATTGACAATGCGTTGGATTTGGCTGACAAGATGGGATTGAAAGGAACAATTCCATATGCTACAACAGCATTGAATGCGGCTACTGGCTACCGTGCTATTGGCAGATTGGACCAGTCCCTAAAATGTTTTCAGGTAGTGGAAGATATTTATTTAAAGCAGCTTCCACCACAAGATAAGTTGATGGCAGGATTCTACAATAATTATAGTCTTTTACTTCAGGAAATGGGAGATTACAGTCGGGCCCGGGAATGTCTGTTAAAGGCTCTTTCTATTGCAGAACACAACCAGTCCAGTTTCCAGATAGCAGTAACGTATGCCAATTTGGCCAATACCGCGGTGTTAGAAAAGGATTTTGAGAATGCAGAGAGTTATGCAAGGACATCTATCAAGCGCTTTGAGGATAGAAATCTCTTTGATCCCCATTACTGTGCAGCTCTTAGTGCTCTGGCAATGTGTAACTATGAGAAGGGAAAGTATCAGGAGGCCATAGATATCTGCCAGAGAGGTATGACAATTATAGAACAAAAATTAGGAAAAAATTTGCAATATGAACGCTTAAAGAAAAATTGGGAGATGTGTAAGGCTGCTATGGAAAGTCAAGGTGAAATAAAGGAAAAGATAACCGGAATGGATATCTGCAGGAAATATTATGAGGCTTATGGAAAACCAATGATTCAGGAAAAATTTCCTGAATATGTATCTAAGATTGCAGTAGGTCTGGTAGGAGAGGGCTCTGATTGTTTTGGCTTTGATGATGAATGCTCCAGGGACCATGACTGGGGTCCGGGATTTTATCTGTGGGTAACTGAGGATACCTATGATAAGATTGGTCAGGAGTTGGAAAAGTGCTATCAGGAACTGCCGAAAGAATTTATGGGATTTGAAAGAAAAGTTACCAGTCAGGGTGCCCATAGATGTGGAGTGGAAATCATATCCGCTTTTTATGAAAGGATACTCGGGGCAAAGACTTACGAAGAGATTAATTGGAGAATGGTGGATGATGCCTCCTTATCAGCAGCATGTAATGGACAGGTTTTTGTGGATGAAGAGGGAATCTTTACAGAATTCAGAGATAAATTAAAACAGGGATATCCAGAGAAAATATTATACTTAAAGCTGGCAGAGGATGTGGCAAAGATATCACAGACCGGACAGTATAATTACATGAGGATGATGAAGCGTGGGGACAGGCTTACAGCAGATGGTATGCTGATGGAGTGTATCAGGCATATGATGAGACTACAGCACCACATGAATCATGTGTATCCGCCCCATGAAAAATGGTTGAGCAAAAGTATCCTAAACCTGCCGGGGGGACAGGAGTTACAGCTTGCACTAGAGCGGTTGCATGGCACTTTGAAAGAAGAAGATGAGAAGGCTATGGCAAGTGTGGAAGCACAGACAGAGGCCATATGCGGAGAGTTTGCATCTACGCTATATCAGAAGGGGTATATCAGTGATGTGGAAAGTTATCTTGATGTTCATGTTCAGGAGCTAATCTTTAAATCAGAATATGTGGAATTACAAGATGAAGAACTGGTGGACAGGATAGCCAGGTTAGAGTTTAAGGCATTTGATAAGGTGAAAAATGAAGGGGGTAGGGCATATTGCCAGAATGACTGGCCCACTTTTTCTATTATGAGAAAAAGTCAATATCTTACGTGGAACCATGAAATGCTTTGTCAATATCTGTATGATTTTTCCAGGGAGTATGAAAGCGGTCATAACCTGATTACAGAAAAATATGGCAGAATGATGGAAAGTACAGCACCAGAAAAATATAAGGAGCTGTCACAGTATTTTTCAATATTATCAGAGCAGAAAAAGGCTGTGATAGAACAAGTTGTGGCAGTGCAGATGAACATGATGGAAGAATTTGCCAAAGAGTATCCGCAGGTGGCAAAGAATGCCAGAAGTCTTCACACTTACGAGGATAATATCATCAATACTTCTTATGAGACATATTTACGGGGAGAAATCAGTACGTATTCTGATAAAATGTTGCAGTTATATGCAGCTTATGTTATACAGAACGTATCGGATGGAATGAATATAGCAAGAAGGATTATTGAGAATACAGCAAAGTTGTATGGATATGACAGTTTGGAAAAATTAAAATAATATAATTCATAAAAACAACATAAAACACTAAACTAATATATGAAAGAGAAAAGGAGAATTCTTATGATGAAAGGAAAAAAAATTGATCAAAAACTTGTACAAGCATTATCTCGAATGGAGGAGATGGAATACAAGGGGGCACCTGAAGTTGAAAATATCCACCAGAGACTGAAAAAAGGACGTGATGCCTTTGCAAAGATTTATGATTTGGATGTAAATGTAGTAGCACAAATCAGCGCACTGGATTTGGAAATTAAATTTTATGTAAAACAGTTGATGGAGATTGCAGGAAGTGTGGCAGAAGCTACAAAGAGTATTCATTCTGCAGCTATAGATTCTACAGAGGTAGCAGCAATCGTGGCGAAACGACATGAAGATTTGACAAATACGATTATTAATGTATCAGAACAGTCCAACAGTGTATATGACAAGATTGACTCAAGCCAGCAGAGTCTGACAGAAATTCGTAAGCTATCTGAAAACACCATAGAAGTATCGCAAAAAATGCAGAAGGATATGAACCAGTTGTCTGACATCATAAACCATATGAATGAGGTTATAGTTGCAATTAATGCAATTTCTTCCCAGACAAACCTGCTTTCTTTAAATGCTTCCATAGAAGCAGCAAGAGCCGGGGAAGCAGGAAGAGGATTTGCAGTGGTGGCCGATGAAATTCGTTCTCTTGCAGATGAGACAAAAAGCCTTACAGATAATATGGGAAGCTTTGTTGCCAGTGTACAGAGTGCTGCGGAGGAAAGTGTAAACAGTGTGGCAGGGGCTATTACTTCTTTGGAGGATGTAAATACCAAAATAAAAGAGGTATGGGCATTAAATGAAGAGAATCAGTCACATATTGCAGGAATTACAGAAAGTATCAGCAATCTGGCAGCAGTCAGTGAGGAAATAAGTAGTTCAATGAATGAGATTGAGGCAAGAGCTTCAGAAATTGAACAATCCTGTGATGTTTTGAAGAATGATACCGGATGTCTGAAGGAAATTGGGAAAAACTGCTCCGATGCGGTTCAGCCAATTGAAACCATAGAGCAAGGTATGGATCATGTTCTAGCTCAAATGGGAGGAATGTCAAGTGATGTATTTTATGCATTCTCTAACAAAGAGCTGACAGAGCAAATTGATGGGGCAATTGAAGCTCACAAGGGCTGGGTAAAGAAATTAGAGGGGATTATTCAAAATCAGATGATTATTCCATTCCAGGTGGATGGAAACAAATGTAAATTTGGTCACTTTTATAATTCTATTCGTCCGGACAATCCAGCAATGCAAAAAGTTTGGAACGAAATTGGTGAAAAACATAAAAACTTACATAAAATGGGAGCACAGGTCATTTCAGCAATGTTTGATGATGATTATGAGAAGGCAAAGGCAATTTATAATGATGTAGTGAGTCTTTCACAGGATGTGTTGGGGCAGTTGGAACATATTCGTTCCCAGATACCCCAAAGTAGTGCAATGTAGAAGTTAAATGGAAAACAGGAGAATGTCATATGTATTTTTGGGTTATCGTGGGGTTAGCAGTGTTATTTGCACTTATTAGTACTCGTGTAGGAATATCAGTGAGTGGTAACATGGGGAAAAATATTGGAAGCAAACACTTAAAAGACGATTGGGGAGTCGAGGATGATAATGCAGATAATTAATAATTTGTAGAGATTAATACCTCCTCATTCCAAGTATTCCCCTTGCAACGTAGAGGGTGCGAACTGCAATTAAAATACAATTTTTTACACAAGCTTTTGAATGATAAAAACAGGCTGTTTGAACATACTAATATAGGAAATGTAGATTTGATAGGAAAGTAGGAGGATATTAAAATGTTTCAGCAACCGGAATTAAAATATGGATACGCAGATTTAGAGCCAACCATTGATGCCCTGACTATGGAGACTCATTACAGTAAGCATTTTGAAACTTACACAAAAAAGTTGAATGAGTTTGCCCAAAAAGCAGGTGTGGAGGATATGGAGATTACAAAATTATTAGAATCTCTTTATACCATCAAGGATGAAAAGCTTCGCACAGATATACGCAATAATGGAGGCGGATTTTACAATCATGCTTTGTATTTCTCTATTATTGGACCAAATGGAGGGGGAGAACCTTCTGGTGAGTTGGGAGAGAAAATCAAAGAAAACTTTGGAAGTTTTGAGTCTTTTAAAGATCAGATTTCTCAACTTGCCCTTTGTCAGTTTGGTTCAGGATATGCCTGGTTATCGGTGACACCTAAGAAAGAGCTGGTATTATCAAAGACGGATAATCAGGATAATCCAATCAGTCTGGGAACCGGGAATACTCCGATTATGAACATTGATGTGTGGGAACATGCCTATTATTTGAAGTATAAGAATATGCGTGTGGACTATGTAAATAACTTTTTTGATGTTGTAGACTGGAAAGTGGTGGAGGAAAATTACAAAAAGGCCTGCAACTGTTGTGCATAGTTATAAAGGAAAAGAAGTAACTGTTCCGTAGTTTTGAACGGATAGTAAGATAGTCTAAGGAGAAGGCTGTATTTCACTGGAAATACAGCCTTTTTAAGTGCACTTTGAAAGATATGGTTACTAATTAGGAAAAAAAATATATATAACAGTATATAACAGTTGACAACAGTTTCTGACTGTTATATACTGTTATACATAAAGGAGAGGATAATATGCATATTATACTAAACAACTCCTCTATGATTCCTATCTATGAGCAGTTGATGGACCAGGTAAAAAACGCAATTATAAGTGGAGAGTTAAAGGAAAATGAGTCTCTGCCTTCGGTAAGGGCGCTTTCCGGAAAATTAAAGATTAGCGCTCTCACAGTAAAGAAAGCCTATGACCATTTAGAAGAAGAAGGGTTTGTGGTTACAGTACATGGAAAGGGAACTTTTGTGGCTGCCACAGACAGACAACTGGCGGTAGAGGCTAGAAAAAAAGCAGTAGAAGATGAATTTTCCCAGGCAATTGAAAAGGCGAAAGCCATAGGATTGACCTGTGAGGAGATTCGGGAAATGATAGAAATAATATTGGAGGAATAAGTATGGTTTCAGTAAAAAATCTTGTAAAACGATATGGAGATTTTTGTCT
>JBGVDD010000052.1:0-3177 GCA_045119215.1 Lachnospiraceae bacterium
TGTCACGGAAGTCGAGATTGATAGTTCCCTCTACGGTTATCAGTTCAGAGATGCTCTTGGTGGCATCGCTCAGCACCTTGTCTGCCAGTTTGAAGGCATCCTTTACGGTAATTTCTGAATCGGCATATACATCGCAAAGTCTTAGGCTCCAGAGAGATTGTTTATCCACTGATAATCTCTCCTGAACCATTGTACTTGTGCTATGCTGGAATGGCACTTATGGACAAGGAAAAATAATCATTTTACAAGATTTAGATATTGATTTAGAAGTTGTTCCTATTTTTGAGTTGTAAAGATGAGTTTGTGAACGCAAACATAAAAAAAAAAGAAAAAGTTTGTTCAAAATGCTATAAGTTTGAAAAATAATTCATATCTTTGCAAATAAGTTAGAGTGATAGGTAGAGACTTGTCATGATGAAAACTCAATTTTAGATTAAAAATGAGCGTTAAAGATATTACCCTTCTTCGAAATGTGGAAGTTTCTATGACCAGGGTGATAGGCAATGACGCTCACGCTTTGGACGTATTGTACCCTCATGTGAGGAATCAATATATCATAAAGCGTGGGCTATTGTTTATTGTTGGTCAAGGTCCTTCCACAACCTCGAAGAAACAATATTCGATAGTTCCCACGCTTTGCCTTTTTTAATAATCGCTTACTTCTGGGAAACAGTGGGCATAAATAGTTATGCGTATGGCTGATAATACTATTTCTTTTAAAGTAGAAGGTGATTCACGTGTATATTCTATAGATGTGGATCAAACTCATGTTTCAGAAAAAGCAACAAGTAATGATGTCTTTATTCGTGATTATATTTGTCAAGAGTTGAAGCGTAATGATAATCCTAACTATCAAATCACGGATATTAAACGAAAAGACGAAAATTGGAAGTTTTAATTTAAAAATCTAATGAATATGAATCGAATTAATCTTTTTCAAAATCATAGAGTATGGTTGTTGATAGTATTTTACCTATTGGTGCCAGTAGGTGCGTTTGCAGTTTCAGTAGGAGATATTTTTTATATTGATAATTTGAAATATCAAATAAAGGAGAATAATGAGGTCGCGTTTATGGGAGTAGAACGTAATGTAATAAAGAAAGAAGTCGTTATTCCTGATGCTGTTTCTTATGGCAATGTAGTGTATCCTGTAACCTCTATACTGGAAGGTAATTTTAGTGATGTAGAAAAAGTGGTGTTTGGTAAGAACATAAAAGAAGTTGGAAGCTATGCTTTTTCTTTTAGTGGAAGAGGGTTGGCAAATAATTGTTTGAAAACAGTTGTGTTTAATGAGAAATTACAGAAAATTGGAGAAAAGGCTTTTGAATGTTGCTATTATATGGAAAATGCAGCAGAAAATAAAAACATAGAAGAAGGCAAGAAAAAAGTAGTTATTCCTGATGGAGTATCTGTTATTGGACAAAATGCATTTTCTTCTTGTAATTCTATAAATAGTTTCGATACAGGCGATGGATTAACTTATCTTACCGATCAAGGTTCAAGTCATTTAAAACAGCTAATATTAGGGAAAAATATAAGGAAAATAGATGGTGTCCATAAAGGTGGTTTGGTGCAGATAAAGTGCTTATGCGAACTTCCACCAGCATGTCAATCTTCTTTTAGTGATGACATTTATAATAATACCATATTGTATGTTCAGAAGGGTTCAAAACCTTGGTATTATGTAGGTGAATATTGGAAGAATTTTAATACCATAGTGGAAAAGCAATTGACGAGAGAGCCATGCGAAGCTCCTGTTGTTTCTATTGTTGATAACAAAATAAATATTACTTGTGATACCAAAGATGCAGATATTTATTATTCGTTGAAAGCAGTTGATGATGTTGAAAATGCTAAATATGGTGAGCCTATCATGCCGTCAACAAAGTACATTCTTACAGCTTATGCTAAGGTTGATGAGTTTGATGTATCAGAAACAGTTTCTTTCCCATTTACTGTTATTCAGGAAGACCCAACAAAGGTTATAACCATTAAGGCTGATAATGACGATGCAAGCGTTGCTGTTAATGGAAAGAACATTCTGATCTCTACTGCAAATGATACTATGCAGCCAACTATTGTGAGTACAACTAATGGAAGCCTTGTTTATGATGGTATGGTATCTGGGCAAAGTGTCATACCTGTTACCCAAGGTGGTATTTACATAGTAAAAGCAGGAAATATATCTAAAAAAGTACTTGTAAAATAAGTTGTACAACTATTAAATGGGATTCACAAGGAGCGAGCACATAACTTCTTGCGAATCCATTTATTTTTTAGAAATATGAGAAAAAGAAAAAAGATTAAGCGGTATCAGCTTAAACGGAAATACAAAAAGTTTATCAAGGCTCAAATGGAGCGTAAAGTCCTTAGGGAGTTTTACTTGATAACTGAGAAAGATGCAAATATGATGTCATTGTATTTGCCACCATTAACAAAGACAGATAAACTTTTTGACGAAGTTTTTCCAAGGAGTATTCCATCGTATGGTTTAATAGAGGAAGGCTATGCAAATTGTGCATTACTTTTATTAAATAGTATAATATTGTCGAATGATAACTTGGTACATGACACCTATATTTTCCCTGCTTTATTCTGTTTTAGACATTATTTGGAACTTACTATAAAAGCTACCTTAAAAGAATATGGAAAAATGTGTTTGGGACATAACCTCTCTTCTTTATTTGAAAGTTTACGTCCTCATTTATCTTCAGGAGAAGATGTTGAAAACATAAGTCGTTTATTACATGAGTTGGATGACGTGGATAAGAGTGCAACAACTTTTAGGTATAGCTTTGATGTTGGTTCTCTTGGAAAAGTGAAAGTTAAAGAGTTTAATCATCCTATTAATGTGTTTGTTCTCAGAAAACGTTTTTTGCAGTTGTACAGTTTCTTTGATGGTGTATTGAATCAAGCAATCGATAGTAAAGGTTAGTGTATATCATCTGTGGGCAATTCTCTTTCTACTTGTTAAGATTATGTAATTTAGATTATGCAGTTTGCATAATTTAAAACAAATAATTATATTTGCATGCAGAAATCAAAACATAGAAGAATATGGAGAATCCTTTTATCATAACTGGATACATCAAGCCAGAGTACTTCTGCGACAGAAAGCAAGAAGCCAAAAGAATCATCACAAAAATCACCAATGGTGAGAATATTGTCATAATGGCG
>JBGVDD010000053.1:0-2190 GCA_045119215.1 Lachnospiraceae bacterium
ACATCACTGTCAATAATCTCTGTTTCCGACAGGCTCTCCATGGTTTTCTTATCTGTCCACTGTGGCAGTCGTGTCCCTTTGCAGTCAAAAATCAGACTGCGTTCCCCATCCTCTTTTATTATCCTGTGAAGTTTACCGTTATATTTTATAAATTCCCTCTCCATATAATCAAGTGTTTTTTTCAATAAATTCAATACTTTTTGATACCTGTCATTGAATAGAACTAAGGTTATGGAGTGATCTTTACCTCATACAGGGCAGATATATAGTAATAATGGGTACACCAAATAAAACGTCATCACTATTCATTCTAAATGGCCTCGATGTATACCCATCCCTATATGGCAGCTCACCTCTCATGTCCAACAGGATCATCCTCCTTGCGGTGGGTCCTCACTTCCTTCGTTCTGCCTGTCCATAACCAGGGTGCCAGCTTAGCTATTCATCAGGGTCATGCCCTCTGGAGAAGATTCCTGCCGGCTACCAGCTCATTCTTTGTACTTTCATCACTGATCCAAACACTTCTATTACAGCACCTTCCGGTGGACGCTTCCTGTAATCATTATGGTTGTTTCGTTTTATCAAACTATGCAGCTTTCAACTGCGTTCCCGGATGCTTGATATCTCCCAGCATCTTTGATGCGTCATAACTGATTCCTTTTGTAAGGATTACATGGAATACTCTTATCAACTTACAAGCTACTGCTATCAGTGATTGCATCTTTTTTAACGGATTTTTTTCTCTGGTGGTGTAATACCTATGGATTTCTTTAAATTCTTCATTCTTTCCCACTACTGATATGGCTGCTTCGAAAAGAAGATATCTGAGTCGCTTACGTCCTCGTTTGCTTATCTTTGTCTTTCCGTTATGTTTTCCAGAACTATCTGCCACCAATTCCAACCCTGCTAGTTTCTGAAGTTCTTTCGTGTTATCGAAGCGCGTGATATCACCAACCTCTGCTATGAAACCAGCCACTGTTGTTATTCCTATGCCTTTTATTTCAAGCAGTTTATCGACATGCTCTATCTTCTGGCACAGTTCTTTAATCAGGTCATTGACCCGTTCAAGACGTTTGCTTTGAAGTTCATAATCCTCAATCAGATCCTGAATCTCCATTCGGGCTTCTGTAAGACCTGTCTTTAATCCAATGCTCCTCATTGCTGCATTCAGAATCAACATAGCCTTCTTGTGCCCATTTCCTCGGAGTTTAGCATCTTTCCATATTTTTATGATACCTTCTTCTCCAAGTTTTACTATCTCCTCAGGAGTTGATGCCTTCTTTAATACCAGCAATCCTCCCTTGGCATCTATGTGTGTATAAATTCCCTTGTATTCTGGGAAATATACTGCTATCCATTTCTGCAGACGATTCTTCGCTCTGGTCTGTTCTTCTACAAGGACAAACCTGCGATTGGACGCATTCCGCAGTTCCGCATACACACCTGTTGGCATGTATGAATAAAAATATCGTCCATCTTTTACTAGACCTGCAATAACACGTGGATCTTTTCTGTCATTTTTAGATGGACTGTTGTCATCTAACTCTTTGGTCTTATGCACATGGTGTGGATTTACCATCACAAACTTAATGTTCTTTTCACCCATGAACTGCCCAAGATCAAACCAATAATGACCCGTTGGTTCAATTCCTACCAGCGCCTCTTCAAGTTTATTTTTCTGCATCAGCTCCACAATTATATTGTAAAAGCTGTTGAATCCCTCCAT
Organism: Lachnospiraceae bacterium; assembly: GCA_045119215.1. Lineage (GTDB taxonomy): Bacteria > Bacillota > Clostridia > Lachnospirales > Lachnospiraceae > RUG11237. Next base: position 1,727 of record JBGVDD010000053.1, read on the forward strand.
AGAGTTTGAAAACGGTACAGGCTTTCTGGTAAGTTCTATGCCTCTCCAGTTAAAAGCTCTGAAATAATGCTTTTCACTGCCAACATCAATACCAACAATCATTGTTGTTTCTTTTACTTGCTCAATCTTCTTGTTTTGTGTAGAATTCATTTGTAGATACCTGCCTTATTCTGTTCATTTGCCAACTTGCCGGTCAGCAATGACAGTTTAACTTAGGTATCTATTTTTGTAAAATCATTTACTCTCTACACTTTGAATTATACAGGAAGCTATTCAGATAATTATCTACCGTCTCTGCCTGAAACTGAAACAATAATGTCATGCTCTCCCCGGCAAAAAATAATTCATCCTTTAGAAAGGAATCCATCAGATAGGTATCTTGTGTTCTCACATGCTCTGATGTTTTTTCTACTTCTACTAATTTTACATAGGACTCATAGCCAAGATTTTTTATAAATTTGCGA
>JBGVDD010000054.1:0-3029 GCA_045119215.1 Lachnospiraceae bacterium
AAAAGATGGAATGTATCTGGGAACGGATGCACTTTCCAACATGTGTAGCTCAATAGCAAAGCATGTGGAGGGATTGGAACATTTCCACTTCCACTTATTAAGACACACATTTACCAGTAATCTGTTAGCAAGCGGTGCACCGCCGAAGGATGTGCAGGAGCTGTTAGGACATTCGGCAGTGAGTACCACAATGAATATTTACGCCCACGCTACAAGGGAAGCCAAAAAGAATTCAGCAAGGCTTCTTGACAAGGTAGTAGGGAACGATTAAGACGAAAACAACACTTTTTCCCTTATAGCTTCCTCACAAGGGAAAAAATAAGGGAAAAGTGCAAATTACATAGATGTTGATGGGCGGGAAAGCCCGTAAATACTGGAAAGTTGAGAAAATACACGAGAAATTTGAATAGGTTACAATCGCTGTTAGCGTAAACGAAAAAGCAGATTACATACTGTCAGTATCTGCCCTTTCGTTTGCGCTAATAGCGATTTTGCCGAATTGAACAAAGTCGCGTCCGCAACGCCGCTATGTATGGGGTTTCAATTCCTGCTTTCCCTAGTAAAGTCAAATGGAAATTGAGTTCATATCAGGCGGCTTATTTAAATTATGGCATAGCAAACAAGCCTCATTGATGAGACTGATTTTTGAAGTATTAGAGCACTCATTTTAAATCCGTAGTGGTATATGCAGTTGTGGTTTTCCCAGATGACCACCACAACATTTACATACGGATATTTTTATGCCATACAGGGTTTCTATGATTTGAGGTGCATCCATATCTTTAAGTATGGATAAGTATTTCTTACATCCCAGAAGGTTCCGGCATAAGGTTAAATGCTTGTTTTTACTACGGGTGCAAAGTAAACCATAATGCCTGATTCTGACAAAACGTTTTGGAGGAACGTGCATAAGAAACCTTCGTATAAACTCTACGCCGGGAATTGTAAGTTCTTTCCACTTACCCTCTTCGCGATAGTCTTTAACATAGTAGGTAACGGTATCCCCATCCATACGAATGATTCTATGGTTGCTTATAGCGATGCGATGGGTGTACTTGCCAAGATAATTAATGACAGACTGTGCACCATTGAAGGTTTTCTTACAATGCGGAATCCAGTCTTTATCGTAGCAGGTGTTAAGAAGCTCTTTGAAAGAATAGTGGTTGCGGTATTTTTCACTACTGCCATGAAATTCAAGTTTGTTATCTTTGTATAGGGACTTAAGTTCATCCATATATTTACCACGAAATACCTTGGATAACACTTTTACAGGCAGGAAGAATTCTTCGCCTTTATCACGCCACTCGTTTTTTGATGAAAGACCACCACCAAGAAGTATGACGTGTATGTGTGGATGGTAGTTCATTTCAGAGCCCCATGTGTGTAAAACACAGATGTATCCAACCCTGGCACCAAGGTGTCTGTTATCAGCAGTAAGTTCGTTTATGGTAGCTGATACAGAGTGGTATAACGCATCATATAATACCTGCTGGTTACTATATATGAGAGGATTTAATTCCTGTGGAACAGTAAATACTACATGAAAGTACGGAGCATCCAGAACATCTTCACGACGATTATCTATCCACTTTTCTTTAGGTAAAGCCTGACACATAGGACAACACCGGTTACGACAGGAATTATAATGAATCTCCGGATGACCACATTCTTCACAGAATTGTACGTTGGCACCATAAGCTCCGGTTTTGCAGTTGATAATACAATGAGCAACCTTAGCCTGCTGGGATGAAGGGTTATATTTATCCAGATATTTGGGATAAAAATAATGAAATATATCCTGTACAGTAGGTTTATCCAAGAATATCACCTGCTTCCATGTCAAAAGGACTGGTGATGCCAAGAACCGTTTTATTACTTAAATGCAGATATACTTCAGTAGATTTAGGATCGCGATGTCCGAGGAGCGTCTGGATATAGCGAAATTCCACACCATTTTCCAACAGATGAGTCGCAAAAGCATGTCTTAAAGTGTGAGGTGAGATATGTTTACTAATCCCTGCTTTTTTACAGGTGTTTCTAAGATACTGTTGAACAGCAGACTGGGTGATGCGATTGTGTGGTTTATTCTTCTGGATAAACAAAGCATCCGTAGGCTTATTGTAGGCAAACCAGTATTCAGTAAGTATATCGAGAGACTTCTGGGACAGTATAGTGTATCTGTCGATACGGGATTTGGACTTTCTTACATGAACAGTCATATTTGTTCTGGAAATGTCACAATAATCCAGATATACAGCTTCAGAGACACGAAGCCCGGAGCCATATAATAAAGAAAATATGGCTTTATATTTGATATCGTCTACATAGTCAAGAAGGTGGTTAATCTCTTCCAAAGATAGAATAGTTGGAAGATGATAATCCTCTTTCATGCGAGGAATGACATCATCATCCCAAGGCTTATGTAAAACTCTGCGGAAAAAGAAATGAATGGCAGAATTATAGTGATTAAGAGTAGTGGCTGCAATTGTTTCCTGCTTGAAAAGAAGGAAGCTTCTTACATCCGCGGCTGTTATATCCTGAGGATTCTTTCCGGTATATTCAAGGAAACGCAGTATGAAATCAGTATAAGTTTTGATAGAACTGTCTGCAAGATTGCGAAGCTTAGCTTCGATATGTAATTGATTAATATATTCTTTGTACATAAATGACCTCCGTAAATTAAATGAAATGTTAATGGTTTCATATCCATTTACGGTGGTGCATTTGCTTGATAAAAATGCTTGTGTAAGCAATGTAAAAATGGTATTCTTTTCATAGGCAGTTGGTCGGGACTAAGCCCGTTGTTTGAAGTTTGTTATTGGTCGTGCTTTAACAATACTATCTTGGGACAATCCTGTCACTGCCTTTTTTAGAAAGAGCAAAAATGTGCCACAGCCTTGGTAGGCCATCGCGCAGCGATTTTGTTCAATTTGAATTTGGAGGATAAAAAGAAATGAAATTATCATATAGAAGAGCGGTTGATAACGATGCAAATTTGCTGATTGATATTTATAATTCTTCGTTTTATG
>JBGVDD010000055.1:0-124479 GCA_045119215.1 Lachnospiraceae bacterium
TCTCCTGCTGGATTCCTGCCTTTGCGCAGTTTCTCTTGAATCTACGTAAAGCGCTATCTAAAGTCTCATTATCTTTTACGATTACATTTGACATAGTATCACACCTAACCTCCCTCCAGTTGCGTATTGTGCTAAATACAACTGTTTGGGTATTTTTTTCGCACTGAAAATTATTATAACAGAAACTTTCTATTCGTCAAGTGTATTTTTGGAAAATAATCACTTTTTTTTGATTTTAGGCATTTTTTACATATTTTTCACAAAAATATCATGATTATTTGCAACTATTCATTGGTTCTAAACAGATAAAATTACTGTAACTGTTCTCCCAGAATTTCTCCAGCCTTTTTTAATGCATTTTCTATTCCATCTGGATTTTTTCCGCCAGCCTGTGCCATGTTTGGACGACCACCACCGCCCCCACCTACTTGGGCTGCAATTCCTTTGATTAGGTTTCCTGCATGTGCACCAGCTTTCATAGCGGAATCTGTTGCCATGGCCATCAAATTCACCTTGCCATCTTTTGTAGATGCCAAAACCACTACCCCTTCACCTAGTTTTGTCTTTAATTCATCTCCAAGGTCACGAAGCTGATTCATATCTACATCTTCCACTTTGGCTGCAAGGAATTTAACTCCCTTAATTTCTGTCACCTCATTCATGACATCTCCTAAAGCTTCTTTCGCAGCCTTATTCTTTAAGGATTCATTTTCACTCTGTAATTCCTTGATTTCTGCCATTAAATGCGTAAGCTTATCTGTGAGCTCTAACGGACTAGTCTTCACAATTGCTGCCGCACTTGCAATTTTCTCTTCCAATTCTTTATAGTATGCCAATACGCCAGCTCCAGTAAGGGCTTCAATTCTACGTACACCTGCTGCAACGCCAGATTCAGACACAATCTTAAATAGACTGATATTGCTTGTGTTTGCCACATGGGTACCACCACACAATTCCTTTGAGAATTCTCCCATAGAAACCACACGAACAGAATCTGAATATTTTTCTCCAAATAAAGCCATAGCTCCGCTTTTCTTAGCTGACTCAATATCCATAATTTCTGTCACTACCGGAAGTGCCTCCATAATCTGCTCATTGACAAGCTTTTCTGCCTGGGCAATTTCTTCCGCTGTCATTGCCTGGTTGTGGGCAAAGTCAAAGCGAAGTCTGTCCGGTGTAACCAAAGATCCCTTCTGCTCTACATGATTTCCTAACACAGTTTTTAACGCTTTCTGCAAAAGATGAGTAGCACTGTGGTTCTTACAGGTATTGCTTCTTCCCTCTGCATTTACCTTTAAGGTCACTTCATCTCCTGTCTTGAACATTCCCTTTGTAACCTTGCCAACGTGACCAATTTTTCCCCCGGCAAGCTTAATGGTATCCACCACTTCAAACTCTGCATCATTTGACTTAGAAACAATCACACCGGTGTCTCCCTGCTGTCCACCCATAGTAGCATAAAACGGTGTATTTTCCACGAAGATAGTAGCCTCTTCTCCATCCACTACTGCTTCTGCAACTGCCTCTGTATTGGTAAGTACCAGTACCTTAGAGGTATCCTCTAATTTATCATATCCTGTAAAATTACTGGTAATTCCAGCATCAATACTATCGTATACCGTTGCATCTGCTCCCATGTAGTTAGAAACTTTACGAGCATTTCTAGCCTGTATACGCTGTTCTTCCATATGTTTATGGAAACCTTCCTCATCGATGGCAAAGCCCTTTTCCTCAAAAATCTCCATAGTCAAATCTATAGGAAAGCCATAGGTGTCATAGAGCTTAAATGCATCGGCACCATCCAATACCTTCTTGCCGGATTTTTCCAGTTCCTCTGCCATGTCAGCTAAGATTTTAAGCCCCTGGTCAATGGTTTTATTGAATCTTTCTTCCTCCTTTGTCAATACGTTAAAGATGAAATTTTTCTTTTCATCCAATTCGGGATAGCCATCTTTTGAGCCTTCAATGACGGTTTCAGAAAGCTTTGCCAAAAACTCTCCTTCGATTCCAAGTAATCTTCCATGTCTTGCAGCTCGACGAATAAGGCGGCGCAGTACATATCCTCGCCCTTCATTGCTTGGCATAATGCCGTCAGAAATCATAAATGTTGCGGAACGAATATGGTCTGTGATGACGCGGATAGAAACATCTTTATTTTCATCCTTCTGATATTCCACACTTGCAAATTCACACACTTTATTGCGAAGGGCCTGTAAAGTATCTACATCAAAGATAGAATCCACATCCTGTACTACCACAGCAAGACGTTCTAATCCCATACCGGTATCTATATTCTTCTGAACTAATTCTGTGTAATTTCCTTTTCCATCATTCTCAAACTGTGTAAACACGTTATTCCAGATTTCCATAAAGCGGTCACAATCACAACCAACCTTACAGTCAGAACTGCCACATCCGTACTTAACGCCTCTGTCATAATAGATTTCGGAACATGGTCCACATGGTCCTGCACCGTGTTCCCAGAAGTTATCTTCTTTTCCAAGACGGGTAATCTTTTCTGCCGGAACTCCTATCATCTTATTCCACAATTCAAAAGCCTCATCATCTTCCTGATACACAGAAGGATAAAGTCTTTCCGAATCCAAGCCAATCACTTCCGTCAAAAATTCCCAGGACCAGGTAATAGCCTCTTTTTTAAAGTAATCCCCAAAAGAGAAATTACCAAGCATTTCAAAAAATGTACCATGTCTTGCTGTCTTACCAACATTTTCAATATCACCGGTACGAATACATTTCTGGCAGGTTGTCACCCTTCTTCTTGGTGGAATCTCCTGTCCTGTAAAATATGGCTTTAAAGGTGCCATACCCGAGTTAATTAATAATAAACTGTTGTCATTATGTGGAACCAGCGAAAAGCTCTTCATAGCCAAATGTTCCTTGCTTTCAAAAAAATCAAGATACATCTTTCGCAGTTCGTTTACACCATACTTCTTCACGGTTATTTCCTCCATCTATCTATATGCTTCCTAAGATTTATAGTATCTTTCCAGAATCACTGAATAGGTACCATTTACTTATCCTCTTCAATTCCCTGTTTTTTCTTCTTTGCATCCTTATTATCACGCAGTTTCTTTCCCAGCATTACACATGCAAATGCAAGCAACATAGAACCTACAAAAAGAATCACATAAGTAATTAATGTTGACCAAAATGCCATATCAATCCCTACCCTTCTTTTACCTGGCAAAATCCTTTTTTACCTTTTTTAATCAATAATGCTCCATCCTCATTAAAATCATTTTTTGTAAAAATCTGTTTGAAGTCAGACACCTTCACACCATTTACCATAACTCCACCCTGAGTTACCAGACGTCTTGCCTCAGAACGCGTTGCAGACAATTTTGTATCCACTAACAGGGTAAGTATATCCTTTCCCTCTTCTAACTCAGCTGCACTATAAGTGTGAGTTGGCACATCCTGGCTCATACCACCGTTGGCAAATAAAGCTCTGGCTGCCTCCTGTGCCTTACCTGCTTCTTCTTCTCCGTGTACAATCTTTGTAATTTCAAAGGCAAGCACTTCCTTTGCCTTATTAATCTCTGCATCTTTTAAAGAAGACAGACGATTTACCTCATCCATAGGAAGGAATGTGAGAAGTTTTAAGCACTTTTCCACATCAGCATCTTCCACATTTCTCCAGTACTGATAAAAATCATAGGGTGATGTCTTTTCCGGGTCAAGCCACAAGGCTCCTCCAACTGTTTTTCCCATTTTCTGTCCCTGGCTGTTTGTAAGTAAGGTACAGGTCATAGCATAGGCCTCTCCCTGGGCTTTTCTACGAACTAATTCCACCCCGGCAATCATGTTAGACCACTGGTCATCTCCACCTAACTCCATCTTACAGCCATATTTTTGATTTAACACATAAAAGTCAAATCCCTGCATTAACATATAATTAAATTCCAGGAAGGAAAGTCCCTTTTCCATTCTCTGTTTAAAACATTCTGCTGTCAACATACGATTGACTGTAAAATGCACCCCTACTTCACGTAAAAATTCCACATAATTCTGCTCTAACAACCAGTCTGCATTGTTTACAAGCAATGCCTTTCCATCACTAAAGTCAATAAAGCGTTCCATCTGTTTCTTGATGGACTCTACATTGTGTTCAATCTGCTCCTTGGTAAGCATTTTTCTCATATCTGTTTTTCCGGTAGGATCTCCTACCATGGCGGTACCACCACCAATCAAGGCGATTGGTCTATGTCCTGCCTGCTGCATATATCGCATAAACATCATGGCAATAAAATGTCCTACATGAAGACTGTCTGCCGTTGGGTCAAAGCCAATATAAAATGTAATTTTTTCCTTTTCCAATAATTCCTTGATTTCTTTTTCATGGGTCATCTGTTTAATGTACCCACGTTCCACAAGGGTGTCATATACATTCTGTGACATGTTTTTTCCTCCTGTTCCTTATTGCGGTTTAGTAACCGTCACCGTTATTCTTCATCATAACATACGGACTATTTGATTTCAAGAACTGTTTTTAAATCCCCAAAGCCTTCTTGGCCAGCATATCCACCCTTTCATTCCCATCCACACCGGAATGTCCCTTCACATGATGAAAGGTTACATGAAGTTTATCCTTGATTTCATCATAAAATTTTTTGTAGTTTATGGTTCCGGTTTTATTGCACTTCCACGCTCCGGTACACCATTTTTCCACCCCCTCATAGTCATAATGAAGAAGCAGACTAAAAATCCCATGCTCCACACAAAATCTCATGGCTGCCATAGCTCCCTCGATCTCTCCAGCCACATTTCTCATAGTTGCCATTTCCGGATCTGAAAAAGCTTCACTAAGCTCGTATTCTTTTCCTTGATGGATAATCAAAGCTCCATAGGAATATCGTTTTGTGCTGTGATCATAGCTACCATCTGTGTAACACTCTGCCTCACAAATGATGTCCACTTTTTTTTCATTACCGCCTAAATATACCAGTGCTTCTTCCTTGGTAGGAAAGCTTTTGTATTCTGCACCTGAGAATCCATCCACCTGCTGTTTACACTGATCCCAAGTTTCATAAATACCTGAAGTTCTCCCTTTTCTGACTGCATAATATTTTTTTGCCATTGCTTTTTCCTTCCTAAATTTACGTTAATGTTACTTCATATGCTGTGATTTCATATACTATTTCCATGTTCCGGTCTTTCCAAAGAAATCTACCATCTGCAAAGACTGATTTACTATTTGCTCTTCATATCCCATCATTTTTAATAGGCCAATGGCGTTTCTGCTCTGTGAACGCCCTGGATTTAATTCATAAGAAAATGTCATATCGTTTTCTTTAATTTCTTCCCGAAAATGATAATTATCGTATTCTTCCTCCAAAAGATACGTAAGTTCAATATCATGGGTTGCCCCAAAACACAGACATTTTTTTGTATTTAATGCCTTTAATATCTGAGTAGAAGCTGCAATTCGTTCTGTAGTATTGGTACCTCGAAGCACTTCATCCACAAAACAGAGTATGGGAGTTTGCAATCCCCTTTCCCCATCAAGGATACGTTTTAACGCTTTGATTTCTGCCATATAATAACTTTCTCCATTTTGAATATTATCCCGCAACGCCATAGAACTAAGTATGTTAAAACACGGAGCCGTATATCCTCGGGCCGCCACAGTATCAATGGTCTGTGCCAGGATACTATTTACAGCAACCATCTTTAAAAAAGTGGATTTTCCCGACGCATTAGAACCGGTGACTAACACCCCTTTGTCAGGCTCCACATGAATGCTATTTGACACAGCCTGGAAAATCAGCGGATGATATCCCTCCACAAGGTTGTAAGCAGCCTCTTTTTCTTCTGTAAATTCTGGTTTACAATAAAAGGGCAACGCTTGTCGAAAAGAAGCTATGGCAATAGCTACATCTAACTCTCCTAAAATATCCAGCAATTCCTGGCATTCTTTTGTATTTTTCCTGAGTTGCCCTACCATCTGTAAAAATTTAATAAAATCAATGTGGGTGAACATTCTGATATAATCAAGGCCGGTATCCATTGGACTTCCTGTGCTTTTCATGGACATTACAATTCCTGCATGTTTTTCTAATTTTTGAAATTCCCCTCCCAGATGGGATAATCTTTCTCCTATTTTTTGGGGTACCACATTCTGGCTAACCAACATTCTGGCTGCCTTTATGGTTCTCAACATAAAAGCAAAATTAACCAAATAAGACTCATATTCTGCTTTTTTCTGATAATAGGTATAGGCATTGAGGATAAATATTACACAAAATGCCACAATTCCATACACAGGTATCACAAAGATACTACAAATAGAAATCACAGCCAACAAAGCCGCCACAATATCCTGTAGCGGCGACTTTGTTTCTAATTTCTGTAATTTTTCCACATACTCAGTAATAGATGAGGTGGTAGTTCTTCCAATAAAATTTAGTATTTCTTGAACTTTTTGTCTGTTTTCTCTGTGTCTGGAAAAATATTCCATTTTTTCGTCCAACACATCCAGACCTTTGCTATCACTTTGCGGAGTTCTAAGAATTTCATAAAGACGCTGTGAGCCTAAAGAGCAACTGGTAGTGTCTAAGGCCCGAAACACCTGATCTAACTCTAAATCTTCAAATGTAATGTCATCGATGTAGTTTTTGTACTTTCCCTCTGACATGTTTTTATAAAACTTCCTTTTGATAGTCTCATATTCTTGTTGGGAATAATTTCGTTTTCCAAACTTTCCCCACTGTTGTTCTAGCTCCTGCCTTAAATTCTGTTTTCTGTTCTTTTCTGCTTTTAGAACATTATAGATTACCACCATAATTCCTAAAACAAACAGCATGAAATAAATAAGCAGCTCCATCTTTCTATTCCTCTATAATCCAACTCTCATTTTCTTTTTCAATAGTAATAATTTTATTTCGGTAGTTTTTGGTAATTTCACTCCGTTTAAATTTTTCTATAATCTCATATTTTCTCCACATATGCATAGGAAAAATCAATTCTGCCTTTGTGTTTCTGGCAAAATAATCCACCCCTTTATAAAAAGAGGTATTCAATCTGGAGTCCAAAGGCACAAAAGCCACATCTATTTTATGACTTTTGATTCTATCAATTTCACTGGTATACTTAAAAGCCAGACTTGCGTTGTAGCTCTCTGTCTCCCCTTCCCAATGCCACCAGTTTAAATCTCCGGCATGGTAAATACATTTTCCATTTACAGTAACTAAGAAAGCTACTCCTGCGTCATTGGATTTTAAGGTTTCAATTTTTATATCGTCAATCTGCTTTTCTTCCCGTTTATGCACATACACAATTTTTTCTTTTAAAGACTTATCATAACCATGCTGCTCTAAATACTTTTCCGAAATACGAATATCATTTGATAAGACATAGGTAATATTGGGATATAACTTAGCAAATTTAAATACATTCATACTAAAATGATCCTGGTGCCTATGGCTGTGGAAAAAATATATTCTTTTATTTTTATCAAATTCCGGCATTCTTCCCATAAAGTAATCAAATACCAGAATATCACTTTCAAATTCCACCACATAGCAGCTGTGGTACACATAAGTAACCTTCATATTCGTCCCTCATTTCCTCTTGGATTAGTAATCACTTTCCCTAGCTTTTGCTATATCTGCATCCATCTGTTTTTTTAAAGCCGCAATATCCTTAAATTTCATCTCCGGACGTTCATAATGATAAAGCTCTACGGTAAGCTTTTTTCCATATAAATCCCCGCTAAAGTCAAAAAGATATGTCTCTACACCACGTCTTAATTCTTCTGCAATGGTTGGTTTGCATCCTATATTTGTAATTCCTTTATAGGAGATACCACCAACTTTTGTCCTGGTGAAATACACCCCATAAGGTGGTAATAATTTTTCCCCGGAAGGCGTCATATTTATGGTGGGAATACCTATGGTTCTTCCCAATGCCCTTCCGTGTTCTATTTCACCTGAAATCAAAAACGGATGACCTAAAAGTTCCTGCACTTCTTCCATTCTTCCCATTTCCACTTCACTGCGCACATAGGTAGAACTAATGTCTCTGCCTTCATACTGCTCTTTTTCCACAACATGAACTTTGAAACAGCCATGGCTTTCATAACGTTTTAACGTATCTATGTTCCCTCGTCTGCCATGACCAAATCGAAAATCCATCCCTACCACAATATGTTCCGCCTGCAACTGCTTAATTAAGACTTCCTCCACAAAATCCTCTGGCTCCATGGTAGCAATTTCTTCCACAAAAGGGCACTCTATAAGATAATCCAAGCCCAAATGTTCCAGATAGTCAAAGCGTTCCTGGTTCGTCATTAACACTCTGGGCTTTTCACCCTTTAAGTAAACGGATGGGTGGGTTCCAAAAGTAAAAACCACGGTTGCATATTCCTTTTTTGCCAGTGTTTTCACCTTTTCCAATAGCCTGGTATGTCCTCTGTGCACACCATCAAATTTTCCCAATGTTACAACACTTTGTTTTTCTAATGTAAAAGTGGTTGTCCCTTTTATATATTCCATATCTTTCTTCCTTATCCTAATGGTTCGCCTTCCGATATAGGCAAAAATAATTTCCAAGGCTTAAAAAATCCTTTTTCTTCATTCCATTGGTAAACTCCAATAAAATTCCCTTTTCTGTCATAAACCAGCAAATCCTGTGCTATCTTCACCTTAGTTTCAAATTGGTGTAAATACAGTTGGTTTCCATTGTATAAAAATTTTTCATATTCAGCTTTCACAACTCCAGTCTGCCACCCACGAAACATCTCATCAAGAGAGAACAGATGCTGTTGTAAACATCCCTGATTCTGAAGTTCTTCTATCTGCGACAGTGTAAGACTATCCTTTATCTTAAAAGAACTTACCCTGGTTCTTTTAAGACTCTCCATAGCACCACCACAGCCTAGCTTATCTCCTATATCCTGGCACAAAGCTCGAATATAGGTTCCCTTAGAACATTCTACCTGAAACCACACCAAGGGGAGCTCTATCCTGGTAATCTCAATGGAATAAATCGTAACCCTTCTGGGTTTTCTTTCTATAATGATTCCTTCTCTCGCATACTCATACAGTTTTTTTCCGTTGACCTTCAGTGCCGAATACATAGGAGGAATCTGATCATATTCGCCCAAAAAAGAATGGATAGCATCCCGAACTTCCTGGGAGGATACCTCCACCTCTGATTGTGCTATGATGTTTCCTGTCATATCCTGAGTATCCGTACTGACTCCTAAACGCAAACAAGCTTCATAGGTTTTGTCCTTATCTGTCATGGTTTCACACAGTTTCGTTGCTTTTCCAAGACACACAGGCAACACACCCTCTGCATCTGGATCCAGTGTTCCTGTGTGTCCAATTTTTTTCTGTTTGCAGATACCTCTAAGCTTTGCTACCACATCATGGGAAGTAAAGCCCTTTTCTTTGTACACATTTATAATGCCATGATACATATCTTTTCCTCTGGATTTTCATCACATCTATTTTTCTTTTGCTTTTTCCAACATCTGTTTTTCAATATGTCCTGTAAGATTATTTATTACATCATACATACTTCCCTGCATGGTACAACCCGCTGCCCGTATGTGTCCGCCACCACCAAAAAAGGCTGCAACCTCACTTACGTTTACATATTGATTGGATCTCATACTGACTTTGTAAACCCTGGGTGACAATTCATACATAAAAATTGCCACTTCCACTCCCGTGGTTGTTCTCAACTGTCCTACAATACCATCCATATCCTTTGGAGTTACACCGTAAAATTCCATTTCTTTTGCACTTACCGCACTAAAAATTACGTTGCCATCCAACACCATCATGCTTTCCAATAATGCTCTTCCTGTAATCTGCTGCTGTCTGTAGGTTTTCGCATAAATTGTTCTATCAATAATGCTTGTAAAGTCAAAGCCCTTATTCATTAGCATCCCAACAATTTCCAATGTCTTTGCTGTAGTATTAGAATATTGAAATACGCCAGTGTCGTGGGCAATCCCCATGTAGAGACACTTAGCGGCTTCCACTGTGATCTTTTCTTTTTCAAGAAATTCACATAAGTACTCACAGGTGGAACTGAGTTCTCCCTTGATAAAATTCTCATCTGCATATCCTTTATTACTAATATGATGATCGATACAAACCGTATGGGATGCAGTGTCAAAATATTTCACTGCCTTTCCCAAACGCTCCTTGTCACCGCTATCCAACGCAAAAAACACATCGTATTGTTTCTCAGTATCGTAATCATAGCATATTGCATCTTTCGGAATCAAAAATTCAAATGAATCTGCTGGCTTTTCAATAAATACATCCACATGAATCCCGGCAAAATTATCCTTGATATACCGATATAATCCCATACAAGAACCTACACAGTCCCCGTCAGGTCTTATATGTCCGCCGATTGCAACCTCTTTTGCATCCGCTAACCAGTTTTCAAGAAATTTCATCTTTCACACCTCTATTCACTATCATTATCTTTTTTTGTGATTTTATCAATCATACTTGCCATATTTACCCCATACTCAATAGAAGAATCCATAATGAAGGTCAGCTCTGGCGTATTTCTCAAATTTATAGAGCGGGCAAGTTTGCCACGGATGACTCCCGCAGCAGACTTTAATCCTTTTAATGTATCCGTTTTTTCCTGTTCACTTCCCAGGACGCTTACATAAATTTTTGCACTCTTTAAATCCGGCGCTACTTCCACAGCTACCACACTTGTCATTGGATGAATACGTGGATCTTTTACTTCATTTCGAAGAATGTTGCTGATTTCCTTTTGTACTTCTCCATTGATTCTGGTGTTTTTAATGCTGTTCTTTCTCATTATCTAGGCACCTCTACCATTTTATATGCTTCTACCTGGTCTAATTCTGCAAGGTCGTTGAATTTTTCGAATACAAGACCACACTCATAGCCGGCTTTTACTTCTTTTACATCATCTTTAAATCTCTTAAGAGAAGCCAATGCTCCCTCAAAAATTTTCTCTCCTTCACGGAAAATACGAACCATACAATCTCTTTCAAAGGAACCGTCTAATACATAAGAGCCCGCAATGGTTCCTACTCCGGAAGCCTTAAACAACTGACGAATCTCTGCGTGTCCAATTACCTTTTCTTCATAAACCGGCTCTAGCATACCCTTCATAGCTGCTTCTACATCTTCGATTGCATTGTAGATTACTCTATATAATCTTAAGTCTACACCTTCTCTATCAGCTGTAGATTTTGCCATTGGGTCTGGCCTTACATTAAATCCAATGATAATTGCATTAGAAGCTGCTGCAAGACTTACATCGGATTCGTTGATGGCACCAACACCTCCATGGATTACCTTTACCATGACTTCTTCATTGGACAGCTTCACAAGACTCTGCTTTACAGCTTCTACGGATCCTTGCACATCTGCCTTTACAATTAAGTTTAATTCCTTAACATTACCAGCCTGAATCTGTGAGAACAAGTCATCTAATGACATCTTGCTCTTGGTTTCCTCTAACATCTTGTTTCTTCCCTCTGAAATAAAGGTCTGGGCAAAGTTTCTTGCTTCCTTTTCATTCTTTGGAGAAACCACAATTTCACCTGCATTTGGTACATCGCTTAGTCCCAATACGGAAACTGGTGTTGAAGGTCCTGCCTCTTTCACCTTTCTTCCCTTGTCATCAATCATGGCACGTACTTTACCATAACAAGAACCGGCTGCAATAGGATCTCCTACACGCAAGGTACCTTTTTGTACCAATACCGTTGCCACTGGACCTTTTCCCTTATCAAGTTCTGCTTCGATAACCATTCCTCTGGCATCACGCTTTGGATTTGCTTTTAATTCCAATACTTCTGCTGTAAGAAGAATCATTTCCAGCAAATCCTCGATACCCTGCTGTGTCTTTGCTGAAACTGGTACAAATACAGTACTTCCACCCCAGTCTTCTGCAATCAGTTCATATTCTGCCAATTCCTGTTTTACTCTTTCAATATTTGCACTTGGCTTATCAATTTTGTTGATTGCAACAATAATTTCCGTTCCCGCTGCCTTGGCATGGTTAATAGCTTCTACTGTCTGTGGCATTACACCATCGTCGGCTGCAACAACCAAAATCGCAATATCTGTAGCATTTGCTCCACGCATACGCATTGCAGTAAACGCTTCATGTCCAGGTGTATCTAGGAAAGTAATATTCTGTCCGTTGCAGCTAACAGTATAAGCTCCAATATGCTGTGTAATACCACCGGCTTCCCTTCCAATAACATTGGTATTTCGAATAGCATCCAACAGTGAAGTTTTACCGTGATCAACGTGACCCATTACGCAAACTACTGGTGGTCTTGGAATTAATTTACTTTCATCCTCGTCTGCTTCCTTTAATAGTTCTGCAATTACATCTACTTTTTCTTCTGCTTCACAGATAACATCATATTCTAAAGCAATTTCTTCCGCTGTATCAAAATCAATCTCCTGATTCACAGTAACCATGGTTCCTTGCATAAAGAGTTTTTTCACAATTGCTGCCGGCTGAATTTTCATTTTATCTGCCAATTCCTTGATTGTCAGTGTTTCCGGAATTGTGATTGTCTTAATAGTCTCCTCTTTTGGAGCCTGTGGCTGTGTATTTTCCGAATTATTGTTATTGTTTCGATTGTTATTTTTATTATTGTGTTTATTATTCTTGTTATTATTGTTTTTGTTGTTATTGTTTTTGTTATTATTGTTTTTATTACTATTGTTTTTATTATTATTGTTATTTTTATTATTGTTATTATTAGAATTATTCATAGTGTTTGAAGAATTCTGATTGTTTTTGTTTTCTTTCGCTTTATCCTGCTTTGAGGACTTTTGAAGATTTTTCTGGTTTCCTTTTACAGTCCCCTCTTCTTTTTTTTCTTCCTTCTTCTCTACAACCTTTTCCTGCTTTTTCTCCACAGGCTTTTCTTCTGGTTGTTCCTTATTTTTAGAATTCAGCTGGGATTTCACCATCTGAATTTCTTCTTCATTTACAGAAGATTGTGCCTTTTTCCCACTGACACCATTTTGTTCTAATATTGCAATAATTTCTTTACTATCTTTTTCTAACTCTTTTGCCAATTCATGTACTCTCATATTTGACGATTACCTCCATTATTCAGTTGTTAATAGTGCAAACTGCTTTTCCATTGCCTTCGCAAAGCCTTCGTCTAATATTGCCAGGGACGCACGAATCTCTTTTCCCATAGCATGCCCAAGACTTTCCTTTTCACTAAAAACGATAATAGGCACATGATAAAATTCACACATGTTACGAAATTTCTTTTTTGTATTATCCGATGCATCCCCTGCAACAATCACAAGGTATGCCTTATTCTGCTTTACTGCATTCTCTGTCATAAACTCACCACTGGCAGTCTTTCCTGCCTTGGTGGCAATTCCAATCAATGAAGTCAACTTATTATTTTGTACCAAGTAAATCAAACTCCTTTTGTAAACTTTCATAGACTTCTTTACTGATTGCCATTTTGAAGGAACGTTCCAATCCCTTTGATTTCATTGCTTTTTCCAGGCATTCCCGTTGATAACAAAGGTAGGCTCCTCTTCCATTTTTCTTCCCTGTGGTATCCACAAGGAACTCATTTTCCGGGGTTTTTATTACCCGCAACATATCACGCTTATCCTTCATTTCCCCACATCCAACACATTTTCGGAGTGGTATTTTTTTTCCTGTACTCAAACTGTCACTTCCTTTTTATTCTTCCTCAAACTGGCTTTCAGACATTATTTCTTCTTCCTGTCCACCTAATTCTCTTGCCTGGCTTTCACTCTTAATATCGATCTTGAAACCAGTTAGTCTTGCAGCTAATCTTGCATTCTGTCCTTCTTTACCAATGGCTAAGGATAACTGATAATCTGGAACCACTACCCTTGCAGTTTTCTCTTCTTCATTCACATCTACAGACACAACTTTTGCAGGACTTAATGCATTCTCAATCAAAATTGCAGGATTTTCATTCCAATTGATAATATCAATCTTTTCTCCCCTAAGTTCATTTACAATAGCATTGACTCTGGCACCATTCATACCAACACAGGCACCTACCGGGTCTACATCCGGGTTATTGGACCATACTGCAATCTTTGTTCTTGAGCCCGCCTCTCTGGCAATACTCTTAATTTCCACAGTACCATCCTTTACTTCTGTCACTTCTGCTTCAAATAATCTTTTTACCAGTTCTGGATGGGTTCTTGATACTAGAATACGTGGTCCCTTTGGTGTATCCTTTACTTCCAAAATATAAACCTTGATTCTTTCTGTTGGCATAAACACTTCACTTTTAACCTGTTCCACGTCATTTAATATAGCATCTGCCTTCCCCAGATTAATACTGATATTTCTTCCATTCTGACGCTGTACAATACCTGTTACCACATCTTTCTCTTTTCCGTAATACTGATTATAGATTACCTTTCTTTCTTCTTCACGGATTTTCTGTAAAATAACATTCTTTGCACTCTGAGTTGCAATTCGTCCAAATTCCTTTGACTTTACTTCCACATTTACAATGTCTCCTAAATCATATTTGGAATTTATCATTTTTGCATCTACAAGGCTGATTTCACTAGTGGCATCTTCCACTTCTTCTACAACTGTCTTTTCAGCATAAACCCTGAATTCTCCGTTGTCTTTGTTAATTTCCACCTTAATGTTATCAGACTTTCCAAAATGGTTTTTACAAGCAATGATAAGAGAATTTTCTATAGCCTCCAACATAGTCTCTTTGCTAATATCTTTCTCTCTTTCCAGTGTATCTAATGCTTCTAATAATTCTGTGTTCATTTTTTCCTTATCCTCCTAATGAATCTACTCTAAAAATCTAATGCCATTCTGATTAATGCAATATTGTTTCTTTCAATTACAATTTCTTTTTCTTCATCCAACTGTAGTGTTACAGTTTCCTTGTCAAATGCATTCAACAATCCTACAAATTCCTTGCACCTGTCAATTGCCCTATAGGTTCTGACTTCCACCTCATCCCCCAGCGCTCTTTGAAAATCTTTCTCTTTCTTCAGGGGTCTGCCCAAACCTGGAGAACTCACCTCCAAAATATAGGAATCATCAATAAAATCTTCTGCGTCCAACAAATCATTTAGTGCTCTTGACACCAGTTCACAGTCATTAATATTGATTCCGCCCTCCTTGTCAATATAGGCACGAAGATAATACGTTCCAGCTTCCTTTACATACTCCACATCTACCAGTTCAAAATGATTCTGCTGGAGAATAGGAAGAATCAGCTGTTCTGTTCTCTCCTCATACTGCTCTCTCTTTGACATTCTCATCCCTTCTTTCTTTTCAGATACCTGTTACAACAATTTTTGGTTACCTTTGCTCTTTGTCACTTTGTAATATAAAAGAGTGGGTGCATCACCCACTCTTTATCCTACATACACTATAATCATCCTATAAATGATAACACTATTTTCAGACTATTTCAAGTGTTTTTTCTAAAACTCCATGAAAAAATCATATTTTTTGTAAATATCTTTTCCAAACTCATCTAGGGAATATTCTACATACACATTATCCTTATTTTCCCTATCATTTACAAGTACCCTGCAAGAAAATGACTGCTTTTTGTAAGCTTCAAATTGTCTGATAATCTCATCTGCAATCTGCTCTGGCTTTGCCATAGTACTTTCAATGACAAGATTATAATTGTCAGCACTGTAATAATTTATCTGATACAAATCTTTAAATCTCTCTTTTTCCAGATTTGCTCTGTTTACCAGGCCTTCTTTTGCCTGTTGTACGTTTTCATAACTTTCTGCATTTCTTTCACTATCAGCATACACTCTTTTTGCTGCCTCATCTGTCTCCACTAACAAAAACACCTTAAAACTTTCCGGCACAAAATTCCATGCTAATCTGGAATCGAACACCACCCCATCTAAGGTCTTTCCCAATTCCGTTGTCTTGTTGTCCAACAAATCATCAATACTTCTGTCCTTTTTCGCCATTTCATTCAGTTCAATCACTGTAACATTTTTCTCAGCTGCAATATCTCTAAAAATTTTTCCCGTGGATACAATTTCATATCCTCGTTCCTTTAAAATATTACAAATTGTAGTTTTTCCTGAACCTAAATTACCTGTCAATGTTAAATTCATTTTGTTCTCCTTTTCATCAGCCCATAAAGTTGTATTGCATTCTATCCTTGAGTATAACAAAACATCATATTTTTTTCAAATCTTTAACGCCTATAATTTATATTTTTATCATAATATGTAAATAATTAAATTATTTTGATTTTTTTTGATTTTTTCCTTGACATATACAATATTTTAATGTAACATAAATAACTGTGATGTGGCTCGTTGGTCAAGCGGTCAAGACGCCGCCCTCTCACGGCGGAAACACGGGTTCGATTCCCGTACGAGCTGTTGACTATTTTAAAAGAATAGCCCAACCCTAGAAAAACCGGTAAGCATTTGCTTACCGGTTTTTTTTACTTTATTAAATCTTTTATCACCTCTCCCGCAAGAATCAATCCCGCAACCGATGGCACGAAAGAGATACTTCCCGGTACCGGGCGTTTTCCACTTCCCTTTGTCTCTTCGCTTTCTTCTGGTGTGAGGGGTTGTTCCTTGGAGTACACCACCTTAAGGTGGTCTATTCCTCTTTTCTTTAATTCTCTGCGCATCACTTTTGCCAAGGGGCACACACTTGTCTTGAAAATATCTGCCACCTCAAATGCTGTAGCGTCTAACTTATTACCAGCACCCATAGCAGAAATAATAGGTGTCTTAGCCTTCATTGCCTGTTCTGCAAGCATCAACTTACCAGACACCGTATCAATAGCATCCACCACATAGTCATACTGGGTGAAATCAAACTGTTCTGCGGTCTCAGGAAGATAAAAGGTTTCATGCACCGTTACATTAATATCCGGATTGATATCTAAAGCCCTTGCCTTTGCCACCTGTACCTTAGACTGCCCAATAGTACTATGAAGTGCAATAATCTGTCGGTTGATATTTGTCAAAGACACAGTGTCATTATCAATTAAATCCATTCGCCCCACTCCAGCTCGTGCCAGAGCCTCAACCACAAATCCGCCAACACCTCCCACACCAAACACTGCCACTCTCTTTTGTCTCAATTTTTTAATACTTTCTTCTCCAATCAATAAAGCTGTTCTCGAAAATTGGTTTAACATTCTCTTTATCTCCCTAAAATAATATCATTGTCAATAAACTCATAAGGGGTCTGCTGGTAAACGTAGTAATTCAGCCAACATACTTTTATATATCTCAAAACCCTTGATTTTACAGGCTTTTTCATGGGGTATTTTTTGATTTTTCACACCGTACCCCATTTTTACCCCACAGCATGGGTATTTTGAAATCCTATGACTTTATTTTTTTGTTCGCTATTATATCTTTCCTCTGCAATCTCATCACCTTTTAAAGATACTGCATCCAAAACATTTTCCAGTTTCTCCATATCATCTTGTTTTTTATTTTGTAACACAGATGTATATAAATTCATAGTCATATCTAAGGTTGCATGTCCTAAATATGCCTGTACTGTTTTGGGCTGGATGGATGCCTCAAAGCAACGAGTTGCAAAAGTGTGTCTGAAGCAGTGACTACTGAAATATTCAAATTGTTCCAGTTCATCTCTGCATAAATTGATTTCATCTATGATTCTTCGGATTGCATCACTCATTATTTGATTGCATATTGGGGTTCCCACTCTTGTCACAAATAAAAGATTTTCAAATCCTTCCAGGGGTCTGGCACTTCTTTTTGACATTATATTATTTCTCTGAATGAATTGTTTTTTCAGTGCAATTTCACATTGGCGATTTATCGGCACAGTTCTCTTACTTGTCTTGGTTTTTGGCGGATTGATATGAAAAGTTTTTCCACTATCACCATCTAATTCCTGATATAGTAGTGTTTTTGTCACATGAATTTCTTTCTTTTCTAAGTCTATATCATCCCACGTCAAAGCACACAACTCACCTTGTCTTAATCCTGTACTCACAGCAACCACAAACAGATTGTCATAAAATGTCCCTTTACAACATTCGAAAAAGTCAGATTGTTCCTCCACCGAAAGCACTCTTACTTCCTTTTCTTCATCTCTAATCACTTTGATTCCTTTACATGGATTCTTCCTGACATAATTATCAATCATAGCTTTTTCAAACATATCCAAAAGCATAATCCTCACTCTGTTCTTTGTTTCATACTGTAAGCCTTTTTCATCTAATTCTTTCAGTAATTTCTTGATATTTAATTGTGTGATATCATTCAATTTCTTCTTTCCCAATACCGGCTCAATATGTTTATGAAATACTTGTTTGTAAAGTCGTTCTGTGTTTTTTCTAATCACCTTATATTTATGTATATCCAACCAACTTTCAAACCATTCAGATAAAGTAATACGATTATCTATCACATTATTTCCCATAGCATCGTCATACATTGCAGTATTGAGTTTTCTTTTTAATTCTGATAAATTTCTGTCGTATATTTCTCTTCGCTCTCCAAATCTATCAACATATCTTCCTGAATAGATACCATTTTTCTTTTGTCTAATTCCTGCTCCTAATTCTTTTCCTTTCAGGTCTTTTCCCAAGTTTGTATCCTCCTTTACTTTGAAAAGACCGCTGCACCACTAATTATAATGTGTACAACGTTCAAAATCAATATTTATCACATTCTTTTAATAACCACTCTTCTAATCTTCCTTTATGTACATACCACTTTGAACCTATTTTCAAAGCAAATCCATTCCTTGGGGTTTTTAACAATTCCCTTGCTTTGGTTTTCCCAATTCCAAGACATTCACAAAATTCATCTATATCTAATAACATTTTATTTTCTTTTTTAATTGTAGTATCTATTATATTTTCCTCCATCATCATTTTTCTATGAATAAACACACTTCCAAAATCAGTAGTGTTTCTGAATAATATATACATATTTTCTAAATTACAAAAGGACAGGAAATTCCCCCTGTCCCAATACACCCATATTTACTTGTCTATAATTTCAATCTTTCTATAATGTTTTAGCACATCTTCCAACTCATAGCCGGGCTACTGTTTACATTTAAACGATTAACATAAATAACACTACACATAACACAAAAAACGTAGAAACAATTTTCCCCGTCCTTGATAATATCACCTTTATTTAATTGCATACTTTTACCCCAGCATCAAATGGCACAACACTACCTATAACAGGTGTTACCATACTTCAAAAACCTCCTTCCACTAATATAACCATTCTGCATATCCCCACAAGGATAAGTCACCCATACCTTATCATGTTCCTTAAAAACATCATCCACAGCACTGTACATTGTGTAAGTAGAATTATTAATCACCACATCATATCTGTAAAGATTCTGTTCACTGTCTGGCTCATATACTTTATGAATTGTACATGGGATAGTGCGGTCAAGTTTGAGGTCGTTGCAGATGGATTGGATAGTATCTATAATTTCTTTCGATAATACGTTGATTGCTTCAGTTTCTTTGTTCATTTTGTTTGTTCACCTCCTGAGTTTATTTTTGTTTGTTTTTGGGTATAGAAAAAGCAGATACACTTTTTAGGTGTACCTGCCTCGAGTTGTTTTGTTGTTATTTTGAAAAACAACACATTTTTTAATTCTGTTTCCATTTTAATTCGCATTCAAAATCATAACTAGATATTATTTCATTAATCTCATCAATGCTAATAGGTGTGGATGAACCATTTACTGCATTTCCATTTTTAAACTCACCTGAATTATATACATAAAAACCACCTTTTTCTGCATATGCTATATCCCAAGCATTACCGGTATTATCATTAAAATATCCATCTACAAAGTTACCAACATATAATGTTTTTATTGTTCCATCGGCATTATATATAACTTCATATGCATTACCAGTATCATCATTAAACAATGAATTAGATGTTTTTCCAAAATAATACTTTGTTATGGTCTTTTTGACATTTTCAAGAAATTTATCTACATAAAGAATATCTGTTATTCTGGCATTTGTGCTAGTGAAATTCTTAATTTTATCATATTCAAGATTGTAAGTTATACTTGTTCCAATATTTTCGTTACCATCACAAGTTCTGTCTGATAAAATCCATTCACTTGAATCTGACAAATAAAAAGATTTATAATCCAAGCGCTTTCCATTATCAAAATTCGATTCACAAATACCATATAATGTCCCATTTGAATTATATGCATTAGTTATGCAATATCCATTCCAATTGTAATTTTCATTATACTGTCCTAAAAAATAAACTTCTTTGTCAGCTTCCATATACGTAAGAAGTATAGTTTCATTAATCAAATTTTCTGCAAGATATACCTTTCCATCAGCATCTGTTCCAATACATGTATCTGGCGAAAGAGAAGTTGCTGTAATATTTGTATCTCTATATTCAATAGATAATTTACTAATAGCCGCAGATGTATCTGTTGATGCTATGATTGTAGGTATATCCAATTTATCTTCTATAAGTTTTAAACGTGTATATACTCCATCAGTATTGGCAGAACCATTTAAACCAGTATTAATCTCTTTTATATTATCTTTTATGTCACTAATTGCTTCAGTATTTTGCACAGAGGTTGCATTTAAGTTATATAACTGTATTACAATCCAACCTGCAACTGTAAGCAATACTGTAATGCATGTGCCTACAACACCCTTCAAAATATTTATTGTAGATTTTGGAATAACATAGACATCAGAGTAGTCTTCTTTTCCTTGACTTTTTCTTTTCTTGTCATTTTTATCTTTATCGTGCTTTGCCATTTTTATAATTTCCTTTTCATAACCTATTTCATTCCATTTTAAACATTCCATTTATATCACCTCCGATTGAAGCTTATTATCATTGGTAAAAAATAAACGATTATATGTTTAAGCTTTTATACATCTGATTATATCACTTTTCTAACTTATATCAAGCCTTCATTTTAATACATTATATTTTCCATTTTCCGAAATTGCACCATATAATAATCTCACAAAATTTGTCAACACCAACGATATCTGCTACAATATAATTACCAACAAACATACTAAAATTCAAGAAAGAGGGTAATTATTTATGAGCAAAAAATTAACCACAGACGAAAAACTTATTCAATTTTTTATATCCGAATTTAACAAAGAAGATAACAAAACAGACGAAATCTCTATAACCAAAAAAGATGTTGAAAATCTTGGTTTGTCCGAAGCAGAAGCATCAAAATATATCCACCTGTTAGAATCTTCAAATTATCTTAAGATTAAACATAAATCTGTTCACAACGATTTTAGCAGATTTTGGACTGTTGTGATTAACAAATCTTGTCTTTATTATTTTGAAAATAAGAAAGAAAGCAAGACAGAAAAACGTAGAAAATTTTGGTTTGAAATTCGTGCATGGATTACATTGCTAATTTCTTTGCTTGCTTTTGGAATTTCTATTCTTTCACTTTGCCAAAAATTCGTTCCTACAAAGTAGAGTGATTTATGATAATTCCCCAAGTGCTAAAATACCTTTAGCAAATTTAGTAGCTCTTTCGTACCCAATATCATATACAAATGCTTTTGATATGTCTAATTCTGCACAAGTAATTTCGTACTTTTCTTCATTGGATTTAGGGCTTTCAACCCAAAGTTTTTCATAATCATCTAAAGCCTTTCTTGTTTCATCAAATATCATATTTTTCCACAACACCGCACCCATGACAGAGTGCGGTTCTCCTTTCAAAACAATCTTACATCTTCAACCTTCCAAGTCCTTGTTTTATAGCACCTCTAAGTTGCCCATTCACAATTGCCTTTGATAAATCAGACACATTCTGAACTTCATTAAATTGCATATCACCAGTCAAATTAACCTCAATATTCGGAGCAGTATTCACCCTAACAAGATTATCAGGAATAACTGGTTTCAAATCCAATATAGGAACTGGAATAGTGCCTGTACCTACAAGTTTCTTATACAGTTCATTACTTTGCAACTTGGTCAATACCATTTCGCCATCCTTGACAGCAACTAAGTTATCTTCACCAAGAGATTTTGCAATAGCTTTGAATTTGTCATCATCTGATTTACCTACAATGCCACCTTCGGCGAATTTCTGTATTTTACTCAAATCACCACTGGTATATCCATTGTTTTCAAGTAACTTACTTAATCCTTCTAATAAGTTATCTCCAAATGCTTTTGCAGCTTCAATGATTTCATCAGTATTTGTTAATGGATTTCCATCGGCATCATATAAGTTAATATCTTCTTTTGCGTCTTCAATGGATTTAATCCAATCTTCAATCTTATTAATTAGTTCGTCATACTCGGCATCCTCCAAAGCTTTTTCAGCTTCTTTGACAGCATTAGTGTCAGCTTGGTAAACAAACTCAGTTCCATTATATACAAGATTTGTCTTCTGTTTAGCTTTCTCCAAATTATATTTGGCTTCTTCCAGCTTGTAACGTCTTTCCTGTAAGTCATGAAGTTCCTGAAGCTTTTCCTTTTCTTCCTCTAATGCTTCAATTCTTGTATTCATAAGATTGTCTAATTGTTCTTCAGCAGTTTTTACAGAATCATACCATGCCTGTTGCAAACGATTATTTTCAGCAAGTGCTTTCTGATAACCTTCTGGGTCATTAGTATAATCATTTTCTGCCATCTGTTTAGAATGTTTCTGCCATTCTTCATAAGCAAATTCAACATTCTTCTGAGAATTATTGATTAAACTTTCATACAGTTCGTCACCAACTACATTCCCTTGAAGTTTTCGCATATCAATTAAAGAATTAGTCGCATCAGAATAAGAATTTGTTAAATCAATTAAAGCTTTATATTCTTCTTTGATGATGTCAAGACGATTTTGTGCATTTTCACGCATCTGATTAGTCCATTCTTCATCTGCAATAGCACAGTCATACTCAGCTTGCTCATATGCTTCTAAAGCAAGATTGTATTCTTTAATCATTTTTAAGGTATCTTTATCGGTGATACCATCTGTATCCATCTTTTCTCCTTCTTTAAATCCAGAGAGAGCAGATACATTTTTCTGAGCAGTTGCCAATTCCTCTTTTGATTTGGCAAGGTCTTTCTTCGCTAACTCAAGGTCTGAGGATATTGCATTTTGTTGTACCTTAGTTGAATTAAGCTGATTCTCATATTTTTCTTTCTGCTTTTTCAGTTGCTTTAATAAAGTTTTATCTTTTGTTTTAGCAATCTTTTTATCAAGGGCAGAAATCTTTGAGTTAAGAGATTTTTCCTGTTTGTTTAAAACATCAAGTTCTTTTTCCTTGCTACTAATATATGTTTCATGAAATTTTACGTCTTCTTCAGCTTTCTGAACTATAGACTGTTGATTGTTTTTGTATGACAGAAGATTATTTTGACTTGTAGAAAGATTACTCTTAGTTGCATTCTTAGCCTGCTCATTTATTTCCTTCTGTTTTT
Organism: Lachnospiraceae bacterium; assembly: GCA_045119215.1. GTDB lineage: Bacteria > Bacillota > Clostridia > Lachnospirales > Lachnospiraceae > RUG11237. The sequence continues at coordinate 23,457 of JBGVDD010000055.1, forward strand.
TCTGTTCTTCTTCCATGAGTTTCAAGATTTGTTTACGCTCTTGGAGAGAAGTAGCATTGTCATATTTCTTTTGTAATAAAGCTAATCTGTTGCTTGAATCCTCTAAATCTTCATCTCTTTCTTCGATAGGAATATTAGCAATATTCTTAATTAATTCAGTTGTACTTTGATTTAACTGACGAATAGAAGTGTTGTTAGAATCAATCTGTTCTTGAAATTCCTTCCATCTTTCAGAACCTTTTTGCACTTGTGACTGGTATTTATACAGTAATGCATTCTGTTTTTCAAGCTGACTTATTTGCTTATTATTATTTTTAACAACAGCAGAATAATCTTTTTCCCTCACATCAAGTCCAATAGCTTCACGTTCAGAAATAGCGTCATTCAATTCTTCATTCTTGATTTTCAGTTTGTCAATTGCATCTGTATATTTCTGAATTTTTAAGTCTTCAATTTCATCTTTCCACTCAGCAGTATTAATCTGTGCCTGTACAATCTCAGAGTTTAAATCAGCAAGGGTTTCTTTCCATTCAAACCATTCAGCAGAATTTTTCTCAATTGTGCCATTCTTAACAAGTTTGTTAAACTCAGCATTGGTTTTCTTGTAAGTGGTTCTAAGTGACTTGATATAATCTTCATTATAAGAAACAAGTTTACTATAATCACTTGTGGTAACTTTCTTGCCTTGTGCTTCTTTAAGGTCAATATTGTCTTGTTTCTTGTCTATAGCAAGGTTCTTAATATCAGATAACTTCTGATAATACTCATTGATATATTCAAGATTCTTTACAAGCCATTCTTTTTCTGTATCTCTTAATTCCTCAATCTTATCTTCAATTTCAGTATATTTATCATACAAGTCCTGATACTTTTCAATCTTCTCTATAAGTTGTGCATTTGCATCTTTGACACCATCTGTTTCATAACCAGTGATAGTTTCGATTTCTAAAGCACCGTTTTTGATTTTCTCTACATACTTAGCATCTAATCCGATAGCATTCATCTGTTTTGCATATTCAGCTAATGCCTGTTCATTTGCAGAAAGTTCAGAACGTACTGACTTTATTGCAGATTTAATTGTTGAGATGTTTTTCTTGAAAGATAAGTAATCACTTATCCTATTCATTATCTTCTCTGTTCTGCGAGCAAATGTTTCAAGATATTTTTCTATCCAGTCGAACTCTTTCTTTACTTCGGATGGTTTTGATGAGGAATCTTTCGATGATTTGTCTTTAGACGGTGATGTTACATTACTATTAAAATTGAAATTAAAATCTTCACCGCCACCATTAGCAAGCTCAGCTATCTTTTGCTTAGCTGCTTCTGCCTGTCTTGTATATGTACCGCCTGGGTCAACACCTGCTGATATCGCATTCGTAGCAGATTCTAAAGACAATACAGCTTGCATCATCTCAGAAGTCTTTCCTAATGCATTACAAGTCATTCCTAACTGTGTAACTAAGTTCTTTAAATTCTGAATACTTTCAGATGTATCAAGCTGATTATTGTTTGCCAATTCTACTTGAATCATGTACATTCGCAAATATTTTTTTGCTAAATCAGATGCTTCAGCTTCATTTATAAATGCATTCGCTTCTTCTAAGGTCACATTCTTTAAGTCAATGCCACTTGCCTTTAATTCTTCCTGTGCAGTTCTGATATTTCTTAAAACCTCTGGTGCATTTGTTAATCCCATTTCATATAAGGATTTGCACAATAGGTCAAAGTTATCCTTACTCATTTCCGTACAGTCAGATGAATAGACTATAGAAGTTGCAAGCTTATCAAACTGGTCTTGTACTTCCTCTGATGTAGAAGATGTGTCGCTTAAAACTTTTACAAAATCTTCAAAGTCCCCATAGTTTACATCTACGCCCTCAATTTCGTTCAGGTCATCAATGGCTGACTTTATGGATTCAAATGTGGAAATATCTACATCATCTAATGAGAATTTGATTTCTCCATCTTCCGATTTGAAAATATCCTGGTATGCATCTTTTAAGGCATCAAAGGTTGGTTTGAGTTGGGTGTTTAGACGGTCTATGGTGGATGAGATACCTAGATCTATTTCAATTGGATTTTCCTCAAATGTTTCCGCTGCATCTTCTTGTGCTTCTGCCAATGCGTAGATTTCGTCACACAAAGCCGAATAAGCAGTCTGACCCTCTTTCAACATCAAATCGCTTTCTTCAATAGCATCATTTAATGCTGTATAGCTCGCTAACGTAGTAGGAGATAATGTTCCAGCCTTTGCAAGTGCAATCAATTCTTCTTTTGTCTCTGCAAGACCTTCTGTATTGAATATTTTGCTTATCTCGATGGTATTCCAAGCATTGGGATTAGTGTACTGATAAATCAGTCTCATTGCATCCGCAATCTCATTATATGTCTCAATGCTTTCCTTCTCTGTGGTAGAGAGAGTTTCACCGTTATTCTGCTTTTCTAAAGCTAACTGATATCCATCCGCTAATGCTTGTCTTTTCTCTTCCAAGTCTGCAAGTGCATCACTGACCTGACCTTCTGTCTTTTCATACAAGTCTAAATAGTCTTGATAATCGTTTTCCAGAACCTTTATCTCTTGCTCCGATAAATCCCCAGTATTAGCTAATTGCTGTTCTGTTTCAGCAATGATACGTTTAAGATTCTCTAATTCAGCCAGCTTACCAGATATGTTGTTTTCATTACTGCTTGTAAGACCGCCAGACGCTTCCATCGATGCTATCTTTTTATTGATTTCATCCTCGGAAATATCAAACTTACCATACTGCGTTTTATAAGCTTGTACTGTGTCTTTTGCAACTTGCTTTGCATCTGATTCCGCTTTTCTCTCTGCTATGTCCTTCTGTAGGAGTAGTTCTTTTGTAATCTCTTGTAACTCTTCTAATTGACCTTGTTCCGCATATGTAAGCTTGTCTTTTGCAAGTAAATCATCCATAGCTTTCTTTTGTGATTCAAGCTCTGATGTAAGACTTTCTAACTCTGATTTACTTTCTTCATATTGTGACAAAGATTCTTCTAATGCTTCATTGGCTTCCTCAACTGATAACGTCAAGGCATCATAGGCTTTCACAGAGCCGTATACAGCTAATCCTAAAGCTGTCAATACCGCCATAACAGGGTGTGCGACTGCTAAAGCTTTCAGAGATGCCCCAAGCCCTTTCACAGTACCCGTTAATGTTGCTGTTGCACCTGTAGCTACACCCTCTGCATTTGCCAAGTTTAAAGTAGCAATGGTAGCTGCAATTTCTTCTTCTGTATAGCCTCTCCGTACCAAAATTGCTACACGTTGTTCATTCGTGAGTGCTTGAGAAGAAAGTATTAGCTTTAACTGGCTTGCATTTAAACCTTCCGTACAAGCCAATAACGTACCAAAAGAAGATGCTACATTTCCATTTTTAATGATTGATAAAGCAGTATTGAAATCATTTAGATGTTTTACTGCCCCAACAATTGATGTGGCTATGGTTGCAAATATCTTCGCTCCACCAACGATACCAAGTATTGTCAATCCTGTCTTAACGGCTTCTGTCTTTTCAGCAAATTGAATCAAACCTGTTGTAGCATCCAAAACAGAACCATAAAACTCATTGCCAAATGTATCATATGCTAATGATTCAAGGCTATTCTGTAAAAGCTTTGTTTTGGCTTCAAGGCTTTCTTCATAGTTTTGGAACTTCTCCATAGCCTGTCCTGAAGAATTTTGCGCTACTTCTGTGTACTTTAATACTTTTGAGTAACCGTCCATGAGGCTTATAAATCTATTATACTGGTATGATCCGGCTATGGCAGTACTGATGGCTCTTTGTGTTACAGAATCAAAGGTACTCCATTTCTGACCAACTTCATCCAAAATTTTCTCAGATTCAATAAACTGACCGTTGGCATCACGCATGGCGATTCCAACTTTAGAAAGCACTTTCTCAACGTCATTTAATGATTCTCCTGTTTCTTCGTCTATGAATTTACCTGCCTTCACTTGATTCATACGACTTAAAATTGACTTCATCGCATTACCTATTGTTTGGTCTGATTCCATTGGTGCCGCTTCTTTCATTACAGCAAGCATAGCGATCAATTTATTAATCTCAACACCAGCCATATTAGCTGCACTAGCAGATTTTCCTAATGAGATTGCAAGCCCATTAGCCGATGATGCTGATACCAAATCCACGCTACAGAGAGCATCCACCGTGTTAATTACTTCTTCTGTTTCTTTTCTATAACTATTCATAACAGTTATTAATGCATCAGTGGCATCTGCTGAATCCATTTTCGCAACTTTAGAGAGAATCATACTATCCTTCAATAAAGTTTCAGTTTCTTCAACACTCTTTCCGCTACGAATAATATCATTAGCACCCTCTGCCATTTCTCCTACAGTCGCTTTTAACTCTTTACCCTTTTGACTTAATGTAGCAAGGTATTTTTCCGCTTCTTCTCTGCTACTACCCATCGCCATGGATAAATCAGTGGTATAATCGTCATAACTTTTTATTGTATTGATTGAACCTCTTACTGCATCTGCTACAGCTTTTGTAATCGCAAGGTAAGCCCCCATCTTTATCCTTAAGTCCGAGAAAATCTTGCTACTATCTCTACCTGTGCTGTTCAGATGATGCATATGCTCATTCAGATTATCTACATTACCCTGCCCATTCACATTTGCATTAACATTTATATTATGCTGTTCACTTTGTAATCTTCTTAAATCTCTATTCAACTGACTTCTATTGAGCCTTGGAATAATATCAAAAAATCTTGCCATTCATTACCACCTTTCTTCTTTTAATATAAATCAATTCCATCTTTCTTCATGCCTTTTGCCAAAGCATCTTCAATAATTTCTGTTTTATCCAATTCTTCTATTGTATTTTCGATAAATGGTCTTGGTCGTGAATAGACAGCTTCTGCACCACGAAAACCATATTCGTAATCATGTTCCCAATTACCGCCCTCATTTATCATATATCCCAATTCCGTTCCCTCGTTTTTCGTACCGTAGCCATCGTTAAACGGTGTCACATTTTCTACAGTCAATCTACCGTTTTTAACTGTTCCTATGATGTTTTTGTCATCATCAATTCCCCCATGACTTCTCCTTTCATAGATGGATGGTGTATAAACACTTAGCACATCTCTTTCAACATGCTTTAATTCAACCTCTTTTACCGCATCCATAACTTCATTTTTCAATGACTAATTTATTGATTTCTGCACATCTGCCAATAAAGCATTTATGTCCGTAAAATGTTTATCTCTTCCCATCGTGCCTCCTTTTAATTTTTCTATTGACACCTATAATTACCTATGATATAGTAATATAGGTTTATTTTATCCATTTGCACAAAAAGAACTTTTACTTCTATGATTATGAGCAATAGTTCTTTTACATTCAGGGATTATTTTTCAAGCAGATATGCTTCTAACTTTTCAAATAGATGTGGGTATAATTTTTCGATTTTACCATTTTTAAAAGCTGATAATACATCTTTATTGATACCCGTCACTTTACATATGTAAGTTGCTTTCTCTCTTTCAAGACGTTCTTTCAGCTTTGTTCTTAATTCTTCATTTGTCAATTCGTTTCCTCCTTTGATAATTCTTTATACATTTATATTTTTTTATAGAAAAAATTTCGGTACTGTACCCAGCAGAGGTTGTGGAAGTCCTCTACTGGGCAACCTATTTATATGTGGAGTATAAATAGGATTTTTCATCGTTATAATTGTTTTGAATTTTCGTGCCGTAGTGGAGTTGGCACTAATACTGATATAGGATTTGACCCCTATACCAGCTAGAAACTAGAAAGGAGTATATGTTTTTTAAACTGCAACAAAGTTACAGAAATTATCATGACACAAAAGGTTTGGATGCCGGTAGATTTTTCCACATTCTATCAGCCCTCTTGTGCCTTCATAGTATGATATTAAAACAATTTATAATAACACCCAAAGGTGAAATTACCTTGATTATTGTGGGATTACCACTTTGTCTAAATATACTTTCAATTTTTCTGCATCATCTGCTACTAAACAAATATGACCATTTCTAAATCTTGAAAGAGTATCAGTTGATATCCCTGTCTTTTTTGCTATTGCCTTGGCAGTAAGACCATTGGCAACAATAGAATTCACTTTTTCTCTTAAAGTATCCTGGTTCATGCTACCTCCTCAATATTTTTTGCAAAGATTGTTGGAATAAGGTTACTCCTCTTCCTATATTATGTTTTACAAGTTTAAAACACAAATGGCTAAAACGCACTATTTACAAGGGTTTCAGCCATTCATTCAACAAATTAAATTCTTAAAAATTCGAGGTTATGCACATTTACATTCTGTCACTATTTTAGAAACATCGTTTATATCAACAATTTTGTATTCCTCACAATCATTTTCTTGTTCCGGAATACAAACTGTAATCTTAGGAACTTTCATATTACTTATATCAATATTTATTAGCCCCATCTTCGATAGCTTTTCAAGCCTTCCATAAACCTGATTATAATGTATATCTGCCAACTTACATATTTGATTCATTGTGATTTCATTTTTCTTTCCTTTTTTCACCTTTATTGCTTTAAATTTCCCTTTTATATGCTCTACATTTATTTTTCTATATAGAGCCAATAAAGCTATCATTAACCTTTGTGCTTCAACATCACCTTCCAATATATCCACAATATAATTCACTTCTGCTTCCGTAATAACAATTTCTTTATCAGATAATTCCTTAATATGAACAATATTGGCTTCCAAACACATTTTCTTTACTTGTTCTGCCTTAGATTTTGCTTTTTCTTCTTTCTGTTTCAAATTTGTTTTCGTTTCCCCGTTGATACATAATTCCTTTTTCATATACCTATTGCATATGTCCTCCCCGAAAACATTCCACAAAATAGCTTTATCACTATTATAAAACTTTCCATCTGTATAAAAGGCATAAATAAGATAATCCAACAATTTTTTTCTATCATTACATACCTTCGTTAATTCTTCTTCGCAATAGCTATAAAATCTTTCAAATCTCCATGTAGAATCATCAATACTGGAACTTTCTTTTTCATCATAGTACTTTTTACCACATATAATATTATGCATTTCTTGTAAGACTTCCAACTTTTCTTTAACTTTCGGATATGTTGCATTATAAATATATGGTACATCTTTAAGCAATTCTGTAAATTGACATTCCTCGGCTGTAGATTGAAAATTCATCTCTATCCCAGACAATTTTTCTAACAGATAACTATATAACCTATCTACCGTTCCATTGGTCAGCTCATACTTTTTCTGTCCTTTTATAAATTCTTCTTGTTCCATTCCATTTTTTTCTGCTGTTGCTTTCAAAAGATAATCAAAATTCTGAGCATTTGTCAAAACTTTCTTATCATCTACCCATCTTCCTTTTTTGTTTTGCATAAAAGCTGGTTTTTTTGAATTTGAAACAACATCGGTAATATCTTTTGGAATTGGTACTTTAATTCCTGTTTTCACAAAATCAATTATAAGCTGATTAATAACTGACATAATCTTAATGTAATCACTTATTTGTTGTTTCTCTTCTTCCGTTTTTGCATCACCATACGCTCCCCACAACACAGTAACTTTATTTGTCACATCACCAATATTATTTTGAAATCCAAGCTTATTTGTATGCATAATCTTATCAAAATCATTAATGCAAAATTCTTTCTTTTTTTCATTACTATTTGTTGCCTTCGTTTCATCTTTTTCTACAACTCTGATTGTGTGAATATCTGCACGTTCAACAGCATTGTAAATAATATCAGAATTAACACTGGCTACGGAATCCCCGTCAAAATCCATTGTACCTAAACGTAATGCAATTGTACTGTAAATATCTGTTATAATTCCTGTTTCCTGATATTTAAACCATCTTTCTGTTTGTTCATTCTTCACAACTTTTGAATTGAACCATTCGCAAGCAATATGAGGATTTCTCCATATAGACACCTTTTCTACATTTTTATTATTCCAATAATTAGAGTAAATCTCCCCTTTATTTAATATTCCCTTTACCGGCAAGCCAAAAATATGTTCCATCAATGCTAATAAATCAGGCATAGCAGTTTGATAATTTCCTTTCAAAAGAATTTTACCCATAAAAATACGTCTTTGTAAACTTCCCAAATCATCCTTTATCTTTTTCCTTATATAAGGGTCATATTGCAAAGAATCATCGAATGTTAGTGCCTTATAGTACCATGGTGTCAATTTGTCATCCTTTTTTCTGTTTCTTGTTTCTTCTTCATTTAATTCCTCTTCATCTGAAATGATACTTAATCCACGATACTTTATAAATTCATTCATATCCGTATAAAGCAACTTTGCCATTGAGACTGTAGGTTCTACCAGTTCTACAATTTCATTATCAGTGAAATCCAATGTTTGTAATGGTTGATATGCTGACCACAATTCATCTTTCAGTTTACGCACATCAACTGATACATCAGAAATATTAAATGTTCTGGAATATTTGTGTCCATTATATTCAACAGGTGTATCAAAATATTTCTTCCATTCTTCAAAGCTATTATACTTATTGTTGAATTTGAACTGGCTTTCCGTCAAGAAAACATCAATCTTCTGTTCTTTAATATTTACAAGTGTTTCCCATAAATCTTCTACAACTAGATGCTCTTGCAAATTATTTTCTTCCAAATATTCAATATATTCCGTTACAGGGAATGTATATAAATTTCCTTTGATACCATTTAACACACGAATTTGAAATGAGGATGGAACGTAATCTAATCCCAATTCTTTAGCCCATATAGAAGCTCTTTCATATGAAACTATGCCTGCACCATCAAAACAATTAATTTCTTCTTCTGTTTCTTTCTTGGTATCAGCATAATTAATTACATTATATTTGAAGTCGTTATCACCGACTTTAATCTTTTCTACAATATCAAAAGCATCCTTTACTTTTTGAATGCAATCTTTTACAACACAAATATTCGGCATAGATACAGGTTTACTATCTGTTGCTGCTAATCCAAGATATGTAGAATACTTTGCAATCTTATCCACCGGGAACAACGTATCATTTAATATTCCTGTCAAAAGCACTTCCATAACAGAATCGTACATTTCTTCTCTAACATATAATTCTTTTGAATTTCTTACAAAGGAACTCCCACACAACAATCTTTTGTATCTAATTGTATCCAACACTTTCTTGTTTTTTTCTTCATCTATTTCAATAATCTCCAAGGTAAACACCCCTTTGTCCTTACCTTTTCTTTTTTCGCATAAAGATTCATAATACTTTTTATAGGATTTTCCTATCTTTAACACAATCAAGTCTTTAATAAACGCATACTTAGAACCATCTTTTATAAGATTATCTGGATTAAATTCTGTTACAATTCTCACTACTTCACTGCTTCTGATTGTGATTTTTTCATTGTTCAATTTACTTTTGGTCATACTAAATTTTGCTGTATCTTTTTCCATATCCTGTATGTTTAGACGAACAACTTCATATCCTGCTACTTCATTAATTTTTTCTTCTTTTCTTCTTCCCAATATCAATTCCTCCACTTCAAATATTCAATCCAATAACAGTACCTACATTTATTCACTTCTCTGTTTCAATCTACCTATTTCTTACCTAAATCATCAAAATTCCACCTATTCTCCCATCAAAACCAATCCAGTGACTAAATTATTACCTACAAACCCAAAGTCCAAAATAACTTCGTTTTTCGTAGATTTAAGCCTTTATATACACCACTTTTCACACCTATTAAAACACGCATTTTATGGCTAAAATTGACCGCTGAAATCCTTGATACAAGCCACTTTCAAGACTTCAATTTTCGATTTTTCACATAATCTGCAAAATTAACCACTTTTCCTTGCCAATTTCTCAACGTGACCCTAAATTCTTTAAAATCTTCCAATCTGAAAACTTCTTCTGCCGGTACATCAGAAACCAGTAAATCCGTTTCAGTAGCTTCCAATGTCAAAGCAGAAAAATCAACATCAGTGACTGAATACAGCTTACCACAAACCAATAAATACTTAATTTTCGTGTTATTTAAAATCTGCTTCAAATACTTTCTCCTTATCAAACTCTGTTATAATCGTTCCTGTCTCTAAATCAATAAGTCTATCTGTAAAAATAGTGCTTACTGCATCTGGCTTAATAAGTTTCACTAACAACTCTATACCCATAGAAAAATCAATAACACCATCACAAAGACCGAATACATCAAATTCATAATCTTTCAGCACATCCACATCTAAATTCTGGATACACCAAAGCATATTCTCCACAACATTACTTTCTCTAAAATCATGCTTTACAATTGGCTTAGATAAATTAATCAGCTTTTCCCTATCCTCTGGATTCTTAGCATCACAATTGTAATACGGCAGAATCACATTACCATTTTCATCAATATGTAATTCTTCCCATGAAGCATAATCTCCTAAATCGGTTACTTTACAGAACACGCCCACACCAATTATATAAGCATCAATATCTACACGTCCCATGCAATCAATGCTTACAAGATACTGCATATCCAATCCAAAGCTATGCAATTTATCCATATCAAAAGTTCGCAAATATTCAATCATTTTCAAATAATTTGCATTAGACTTACCATCCTGCATCAGCTCCGTTAATGCTTTCTGCTTTTCTTGTGGAATCTCATGTGTTAAAACGTACTGCTCAACACTTTTACAACCTGTCCTAGCTGCCATCATCTGTAAATAATCTCTCATAAGTGCAAATTTTAGTCCTTGAAAACTAAGGACACAATCTATCTTGGTTCGTAGTGTTTCAATTTTTGTAACCTCAATCTGACCTTGTTTAGATAATGCTGATTCATTTTCAGATAGTAGATTATTGTAATCCGTTTCTCTGATACATGGTACACCACTGATTTTCTCGACAAGTTGCGAATACTCATTCATGAAATCTGCACGTTTATATCCTAATGCCTTTATAGCATCTGATAATGGCAGATATATTTTGTTGTCTTGAATTATTTTGGTATTGAATTTTACTGTTTCATTTTGCATATTCTTTAGCTCTCCTATCTCTCATACTTATTATGGCAGAGATAAGCATTTGCTTATAATTCCCTTTACCAGTTAAACTAACTGACCATATAATATAATTCTCTTTTCGTTCCATGATTTCTAATATAAATCCATTAAGCTTTTATCCGTTTCATATAAACTGTCTATATCAAGCAAATCCATATCATTGCTTATTTCACTTTCTCCATTTTGAACATCACTAAGAAGTGGCATATCAAACATTTCTTCATCACTGAAATTATGCATTGCATCAGGTTCTCCCCATTGGTCATCAGACTTCTTTTTCATACTTTTATGATTAACAATATCAATTGGAAATACTGATAAATCCAAAGCTTCACCTTTTTTCCATTCTCCATCGTATACACCTTCAACTGGATTTTCTTTCAATGATTTATTATATAGTAAGCATTCCCTATACAAATCAGCCACTAAATCAGGATTATCATTATATTTCTTCGCGCCATTGCAATAAGCATTGTATCTTAGTTTAATTGCACGTCTATCTATTCTCTCAAAAACATCCTCACACTCAACAGTATTAACATATCCTTTTGCAGCTTCTATAATTTGTTCTTTATCTGCATATCTACCATACGAATTATTAATTTTATGATATGTACCATCTGCTCTACGCTTTTTATGCTTATATACATAAATGAGTTGCATTTCTGATAACTGTTTTAAATAATTGTTTACAGTCCGTTTGCTATATCCCCATAATGAAGTCATATCATCTTGTGGCATATGCCATTCCTTTGTTGTGCTATTAATTGTTCCTACTAAATTTAGAAAAAAATCAAATACATTAAATGGTTTATTAGACTCTGCGAATACTTTTTGTAATTCCCATAATTCTACTACAACAAATTTCTCTTTATCTGTATTCACCTCTAAACCATCATTGGAAAAAATATAATCATCACCATTTTGCTCTAATATTGTAATTATCTGTCTATCTGCAAGGGATTTAATACCCTCTTTAATATTCTTAATAATTACTCTATCTTTTTTAACTGATTTATTTAAAAATCTCTTTGTCATATAGTATGCAATTCCATTTATAGAAACAGTTACATACTCATGTTTATTACTCTGCAATCCATTCAGTATTGCCATAATGGTTGCTTCATTAGCCTTTAAATCTTTAGTTTTGGCAATAAATAATTTCATCTAAAATACTCCTCCAACCTAAAATACAACATAAGTAATACACTTATTTTACTTCTTCATTATTCAATTCATAATTAATCAACTTCACCATATCAAAATATTTCTTACTCGCAACAAACACATGAAATACATTACCTGTTTTGTCATTAGTGCCACATCCAATAGGATTGATTCCCTTCTTAAACAGTTGGTTACATTGTTCAATGTCATAGTTATATACTGGCTTATTCTTTAACATGCACTCACATTCCTTTGCCATCTTTTTATCCTAAGTACCATTTAGGAAATTTTATGCCCTTTTCTTCATTTTCTCCTAGGACAAGTGGACAAAAAATGCCCTTTTCGGTACTACTACTAAAGGAGATACATTTACTAAAAGAAATCCTATTTGCACCTCTAACGAGGTAGCGTTCACATCTACTTTTGTATATTTTTTTTGTATCTTCCTTGCCTATATAGTAGCAAGCAGAAATCCACTCACCACTACTTAAATATTCTCTACTTATCTTTATATTGTTGCTTTCGGTTCAGCACATAGCATCTGATACTCTTCCAGCTTTTGCAATGCATCTTTCAAAACTGATTTATAACTCTCAATTGCTTTCCATTTTGTTTCATATTCCTGTGCATGACTTCGTGCAAGGCAATTAATAATTTCCCAAACATTAGGCTCATAAACATCTTCATAATCTCCAATGCAACTCAAATAATCATCAGACACAAGATACTTAAAAGTACCATGTAATGGCACTTCCATAACTTCTCCGCAATTGTCCTCATAATCATTTATAAAATCATCCATAGAAACACTTGATTCTTTAGCTTCTTTCCAATCCACGTCATGAATATATGAAAACTGGTTTGATGTTACAAAAATCCCAGTCCTATTAATAAACTCTTCCCTTGAAACAAAATCATCATAAATTTGTTCTTCCCAAGCATATTCTCCTATAATCGGATGAATGAGTGGTGTCTTATCTGCCATACCTTTACAATATTTTTTTAAATTAGGCTTATATTTCATAGTGCGAAGAATCACAATCATTTTGTCAATATCTTCTATCGGTTCAATCATAGTAAGCTTTCTTAAACTGCAAATATCATACTCACGGTCAAGTAAGACAATTCCTTTATCATAATTCTTCTTAACAATTTCTGCTAATTCCTTTTCTAATTCTTCTTGTGTCATGTTTTTGTAATCTTTTACCATATAATTTTCCTCCATTCCTTTCTTATAGGTGGCATATCCGATTGAATACACCACCTTTTGCACATTTTTTACTGCATAAATCCAACTGTAACTACATTTCTACATCCATCTACATTGTTATTCTCAGGAAACATATAAATATTGATTACTTTTTCAGATGGAAAACTAAACCAATCCTCACAGTCCCGTACTTCTTCAATAGCTTCTATTTTTCTCAAATCAAGATACATCTGGCTATTGATTTCCATAGGATATAGATTTGTTCCGTCTTCCTTTTTGTCGATTGGCTTACGGTTGTTGTTGCCAAAACAAAGTAATTCTGTATTTCTTAATGTGCTACATTCCGTAAAATACAAATCGCAAAATTCAACATCTGTATGTTTATTGCTTTTCTTGTCCAGATTCCCACTGTTCAACTGAACCTGATAACCCTTATTTGTTGCGTTGTGTGCTACTAATGCACCCAATAATTCTGTTAATTCCATATTGTACTCTTCTCCTTTACTCTAATCCTTCTGTATCAAATCCAACATAAGATGCCAACTCAATCAGGCTCATTTCCTTATCTACAACTGGCTTATCTTCTTTATCAACCACATACCATCCGTGAATACCTTTATCATCACGAATACGCTCTGTATGTAATCCTTCCTTTGCTAGTTCATGCACCACCATTGAAAGTGTGATAATTGGTGTTACATTCACAGCTTGGTTTCTGCCGGTTGAACCTTCGCCAATTTCAAACTCTACAATGTCTCCATCATTAAGATTTTTGAACCCTTCCATCTGAATTGCAGAATAATGTACGAATATATCCTTACCCTCTGAATCCTTAATAAATCCATAACCCTTCTGATTGTTAAACCACTTTACTGTACCTTTGTTCATTTCTTAAATCCTCCTATATTTGTGTTTTATCTTCAGGCAGTACCCGGATGATACTGCCCTTTAATTACTGCTAAACAATCCCAAAATGCGACTTCGCTTATATTATTTCATTATAATTTTGAATAAATTAGGTTCACTTTCCACCAATACACCATACATATGAACATCTAATTCATTAACAAGCTCTGAAATATTGTATTCTCTTGTGTCTTTAAAATTAAACTGTGCTGTGTATATCTGTATATCATCCTTTCCTTCTTGTGAAAATCCAAATAACATTGTGTCATTTGCTTTCATAACAAATACACCACATTGGTCACACTCATTCTCAGATACCATAGTTGAAATAAAATCCTTAATTTCTTCATCTGAGTTCAAACATATGTCCATTGTTCCACCACAACCACACTCACAAGCAGGTGCTTGTAAAAAATTCTTTTCAGCATTTAAACCAAAATCGTCAAATACCAATTCATCCATTTCTTTTCCTGATAATACCTTTACATTTTTGTTCATTTCTAAATCCTCCTATGTTTTTAATTTTATTTGCAAGGCAGTATCTGCATGATACCGCCTATAGTTTATTTCTCTACTTAATACTTAGTTTTCTTCTGAAAATCTAAGGAATACTTTTTCACCATTCGTATAAGAAATTGTTACATCACGCAATCCCATTTCATAAATTAAGTCAGCATATCCCATATGAATTGTTTCAATATCATCTGATACAATGGCTACATGCGAAGCCATGTCAATAACACATTCATCACTATCAGTATCTTTTGGATATTCCGCATTATAGAACTTCAGACATCCATTATGTAAATCTTGCATATAATTAAAATAAAGTTCATAATATACTTTTCCAAAATTCTGTATTCTGACACCAAATTCTGTTTCTTCCCATGGAATATTATGCAAACGACTTACTAATTCATCCCAAGTGATGTTTCCACTCTCACTTCTTGCCTTGACCCAACGAATAAAGTATGCGATACTGCTTTTAATACAATCCTGAATTTCTTCTGTTTCTACTGAATAATCTGGATTTTCTTCCATAATTTTGATAGTTAAAACTTTTTTACATTCATCATACACATCTGGTCTCAATGTTTCTTTCTCAAAATCAAACAACTCATTAAACTCTTTGCGTGGGTCAATCTTCCCATCCATAATGTCAACAATTGGTGCTGACTTATGTTCCACAAACGTTTCAGTTGCCTTGTACAACAAATTTACTCTTTCCTTCATTGGTACATACTTAAATTCTTTACTCATAATTAAAATCCTCAACTTTCTTTATTATTTTGATATAGCTAATGGTATTACCATCACACTATATAACTTCTCTATTAACTTACTGAACAATCTCAATATCTACATCAGCTAAACCATTTCTAAAAGAAAATGTGTATGTATTATTTTGCTTAGTAATCATATCTACGATGTTAAAATCTATTGTTACTTCCATATCAGTTTGTGGTTTATATATAACACATTCTCCATCAATACCTTCTTCTGCATTTGCTTTAATAGAACATCCCTGTAAAAATAAATTCACATTACCTGTATCTTAACTCGATACGTTAAACTTTGTTCCTTTTGCTGATAATTCGTTGATTTCCTGTACAAACTGCTCTCTTGTCATTTCCATAATCCTTAATCTCCTTTTGCTTTTTGTATTTCAAGTTCTTCATAATACTCTTCTAATTTCTCTACCTCCATCCCACTCCATGACAATAACGGTATCTTAATATCAAACTCATGGAAAATTTTATCTACAATTTTTTGTTTTTCTCGTTCTCTATTATGTTGTTCATCAATACATTTTCTTTGTTTTTCCGTTATTCTTGTAATTACACTTTCTTTTTTACACGTCATTTTTGCAACACATAATGTATTTCCTTTAATAATTTCCTTACATTCTTCTTCACTATAATGACCATAAACATACATTACATTTTCATCATTAATTTTTATTATGCTTATTTTTTGAGGAACACCATAATATCCCTTTACTAACTTAAAATAATTTCCATATAGCTTAATTTTATCTGACATTTTCTATCCACTCCTTTTTTACAACCAACTCTCACATTGTTTACTTTTAAATAACATCTGTTCTAACTAATGCACCGCTTTCTCCAAATGCATCAATAGCGATGTAACCAAACTCAGATAACTTAGGATTATCCAAATTCAATACATACGACATAATAAAATTATCGCTTTGAAGTCTTTCACTTTCCCAATCTTCTTTCATATCGCTTACATACAGTAACGATAAAAGTTTCCCATGTGCTGTAATTGTTTCTATTGCGTGATAGACCAGATAATTAGGATGGTTTTTCTCAAACTTTTTCACAGCCTGTTCATAAGCTTTGTCATAAGAAATAACATCAATACTCCCTAAAAATCCACCTGCTGTAAGATAGCTATAATACTTTTTCCCATCCTCGAAATACTTCAAGACATTGGGATTAAGATTACACTTTTCTGTAAGTGTCTTAATTCTGTTAATTGCTTCCTCTTTAATTTCTACCTTTGTTACTGTCATAGTTTTTCTCCTTTACTTTATTTGTTAGTGAGTAACTTTCGTTACCCACTATATTCTTCTACTTATTTATGGCGATGCTTCCAAATTCATCAATCTCCATTTTGTACATCATGTCATTGATACCTTTAAATTTCTCCAAACAATTTTGCAAATCAGAATGTGCTTTACCAGTAACTTCTTCATCATTCTGATAAAACTCCATACCCAGCAACCACTCAATATCTTGTTGGAATGACTGCAAATAATTTTCATATCTCTTCTGAATTTCAAATAATGTATTTTTTAGGCTCTCGTCATTATCAGCGGTTTCCGCTTCTATTGTTTCATCATTAAAAGCTTCTACTTTTTCAATAGCTTTCTTTATATAAGAATTTGGACTTTTACAACCTAACTGAATAGCTTTTCTATCTTCTTCCGGAATTTCAACATTATCAATATTTTTAGTAAGATTCTCTGCTGCTGATATACTTCTGTTATTCATAACTCCGAGTATCAGTTCTGCATCTTCCGTACGTCCTTCTTCCTTTAATTTATCAATCTCTTTTATTGTTTTAATTGCTCTGTCCACTTCTTGTCCTGAACGAAATCCCACTTTAGGAGCAATAATATCTCTGGTTTTTCCCTGTTCAGAATTATTGTCTTCTCGAAGTGCCGAATTTGGCACCTCGATATTTTCATTTTTCCGTTGTGCCATTTTTGGCATATCGGAGGATTGATTTTGTTTCAACTTGCTCAATTTACGTTTTTCAGCTAATACGGATATTGTTTCTTTTAAAACAAGAGCTTCTCTTGCTTTTTGCTCATTTGTTTTTTCTCTAGTGGCATTATTATCAATGATGTACTCAATTTCCTGTTCTGATGTATCAAAATCTCTGATTTCTACATCTACTTCATCAATTCCAAGTTCCTTACATGCTTTCATACGTCTATGCCCTGCGAGTACAATTCCTTTGGAAGTAACAACCAATGTATGAACCTGTCCACTTCTTTTTATTTTCTCTACCAAATCAGAAACATCTTCATTACTTCCATATATTTCTGCATTTTTAGGATGTGGATGCAAATCAGAAATTTTCATTCTTCTATTTTCTCTCACGCTTACACCTCCAGTTCTCGTAACTGTTTTTCAACATACTCCAATCTTGCCATTACTTTTACTTTAGAAGTAGAACCCTGTCCACAATGAGAAGCATATTCACAATCAGGTGTATAAGAACTGAAAAATTCTTGTATCCATTTACCATATCTTTCAAGGGAAATCCCTATTTCATCCGCTGTTTGAATATGATATGCCAATACTGGAATATTAATTTTTTTCATCAATTTGTTTGGCTTACTTTCCGGAATAACTGCTTCATTTAACTTGCTGAAAAGTTCTTCACAATATTCAAGGTCGCTGTTCTTATGGTTTGCTCTAAACCATTCTGCAAATTCCATCGTGGTATCACTATTAAAATTCTTAAATGGGTAATCCATAACCAACATCAATGTCTGTAAAATACAGGTTTGAACCTCACCACGTTTTTTCTGCAAAGTTGTGAAATATGATTTCTTAGCGAAGAACTCACTTGCTTCTACCTTATCTATGAATAGTGCCAATTCATCGCCAAGCATTACCCTTGTTTTCTGGTCTTTTGTTAATGCTGTACCATTATTTAAACGGTAAAACTGGTCTTCGATTTCTTCATCCGTTGCATCTATTAACATGATGACAGAAATCAATGTATCATTGAGTTTTTCCTGTAAATATTCATCCAGTTCTGAATAATACTTACCGGCAATTTCATATTCCTCAATTACTTCTTCTCGTCTACGTTGACCATTTTCGTCTGTAATAATTTTTGTATTTTTTCTATATACAGATGGTGTGTTTTCTGATAACTTAAATTCCCCATTCACAAAATCATAGATTGTCGTAAATCTCTGTTTGCCATCCAATACTGAAAAATTATTAAAATCCCCTTCAAACAAAGGTATTGCATATGTTTGTGGTATTGCATAACCACCCAAAACACTATCTATCAGAAGACTTTGTTGTTCGTTATCCCATTGTCCTGGTTTTCTCTGCATTGGATGGTTAAATACAATATTTTCATTTCTGATACTTTCATTAATTGTTTTGATTGTGTAACTTTTTTCAATAGTCTGCATAATTTTCCTCCTAATGTTTGTTCAAAAAATCTCTAACGTCTTCTGGTGTCATATCATATCTATGACCTGCTACAATTGCTCCTGAATATGCGTCCAAAATCATGTATCCATCACCAAGTCCAGGCGCATATTTCTTATCCCTTCTTTTCATAAGAAGAAATCCTCTGCGTTGAGCAGCAAGGCGCAAGTTCTGATCTTTAGTTGTCGTAATCAATAATTTCACCACCCTTCATTTCTTAAGGTATAATCTTTAGTAACGATATTGAGTAAAAATATATAGGCTACAATCAGCCCGATACTTCTTCTTTCTCCTTATTCAATTTGACTTTCTTCTTTATGTAATGTTGCAAACAACAGACACCTTGCCTACATTCTTCGCAATATGCCTTACAGCCTTCACATTGTTTCATATACCAGTTCTTCTTCAATAGGCATCCTCTCCTTTATGAAATTGTCATTGTTCATTTTTAGGTGCAAAAAATAATGGGAAGTTATAATACACTTCTCTTTTTTGGTTAATTGGTTAAAATAAAATTTTGGAAAACGACAGATATACAGAATCGAATAAATGTTCTGTATTGTCACGAATGAATATTTGATATATACTTAGTTTGGTTAAAATTTATGTATAGTTCCATTCGTGGTATCTGTACATTACATATTTGAATTGAGTACTGGAATACTCTTTTCATGTTTTAGGAGCTATGATGTCTGGAAACATCTAGCTTCTTTTTTTATTTCATGAGTACAATATATCATACTGTATAATAATTGTCAACAATTATTTGATAATTATTATTTTGATAATTATTATTTTTTCTTTTCCTATTTTAATAATTATTAAATTGATTTTATGCAAATAATATGATAATATTATCATTATTAAGGAGGTGCTAGTATGCCTAGCTTTGAATTAACAGAAAATTTACGTCAGACAATTAGAGATTTAAGGAAAAGAAAGAAAAAACGTGGTGATGAATTATCAAAAGAACTAGGGAAGGGTGCTTCATATATATCTCAAATTGAAAACGGGAAAATAAAAGAAATTGATTTTGATCTGCTAGATGAAATATTTCATAAAATTACAGACTTACCAGAGAAACAATACGAGGACTTTATTAACAATTTGATAGATGAAACCAGTTCCCATCTAACTACAGAGGAATTGCAACATGAAACATGGATGCATCAATTTAATCACGAAATAAGAAAATATCCTATCACAGATTCGCTTATTGAATTTATTCAGAATAAATTAACAGATTTAAATTATACGCCAGAAGAGTTTGTAAGTATTATTAATGAAAATAGAGGACTTGAGGGTGCAGAACTTCCTGAAGCAAATAAACTCAACATAGAAATAATAGATACAGGTAATGGTGGTTTTGGTGTTTTCAGTTCTATCCGTTTTGATTTACCTGACGATTTTATTACTAAAATCCTTTCAAAACAAATAACCACTATTAACTATATAAATATGCAAGGAATAATATTTAATTTGTTTCTATCCGATAACAATACAATAAAAGAAGCTCATGAAAAAACAGATCAACTTTTATACGATAATCAATTTTATACAATCAGGCAAAGAAATAAATTGATTCAAGATAAACTAAAGGAAAAACAAGATAAAAATGAGAAATTCACATTTTATGATGTACAACCAACAGATTATGACAAAAAATACACTATGCTAAAAGATGATATTGGAAAAGCTTTTGATTTTTTACGTGATAAAGATATTGTATATACATGTGATAGATTAGAAACATTACAAAAAAATATGCATAATGATTTAGGCTTTATAACTGCAATTATGTCCACCCCATTATATAGGATTAATTCCAATTTAAGGCAGGATTTCTGGGCAGATTATCAGGAACTAGTAAAATCGTATATTGAAAAAATTTGTAATGACACTAACGAATAATAACATCCACTCATAGGTCATTCTATGGGTGGTTTTCACCCATGAAATCACGATTTTAAGCATCGGAAAAATAAGTGTGATTTTTTACACCTTTTAGAGCAAAAAAGGCTACCAACAATTATGCCAGTAGCCTTTTTTCATGCTCCTCTTCCATCGAGGCTTTTCTTATATTGTCATAAGCAGAAATGGGATAGCATAACACTACCCCATCCTAAGACTTGACTTTTAACGGTCATAGCCTTATAATCAAATTAGAAATCAAAGGATATTGGCGTGTCCGATGATTGCACCAGGAACTAAATTAAATTAGTTTATTACACAGGCTATTCCCTAATTGCGGTAGGAGATAGCCTTTTTACTTTTTGTGGTGATTGTTTCTATTGTCTAAGTATGTCAGTGCTGTAAATAGCACTAACAATAATGTAAGTACATTATCTAAACTCATAACGTTCCCCCTTTCCGTTCCCGGAAAGAGCATCACCAGACTATCCCTACTTATTCTAATCCGACTAAACCGTATTGTATCATATTCGTTATAATATGACAATATGTGCCTGTTTAGGATTGTATTTGTTTATAAACCATATCCCGTTTTATATTATTTTTGTTTTCTTAGATTTCTTTCTTTTTATCATGATCACTATTACTGTTCCAAAAATAACCACTACTACCGATGCAAACGCAACTTCAATAAGACCTTTATCAATCACAACAACTTCCACACTATCTCTTGTGCCATTATGAGCAACACAAGATAAAGTAACTTTACCTGTACCATTTACAATAAAGTTATTGTCTTGGACTGAAACAATATCGTCATTGGAGCTTTCCCATGTAACATCCTGATATGTCGCATTATTGGGTGTGATTTCTGTTGCCAGCAATATTTTATCTGATTTATCTATTACATTTGATGTTATATATTCAGTAGAATCTTGTATTTTAATCTTTTCAACAGGAATAATATCTACTTGGACTGGAATATCCTTTTTTATACCATTCCACGTTTCAATGTGCAAAGTTGCTCTTCCTTCTTTTAAAGCTTCAATCTTCGATTCTTTGCACTGCAAAACATCCTTATTATCAGAAGCAATAGTATACTGTTTATTATTAGCATTTTTAGGAGTGATTCCGATTGACAATGCGTATGTATCACCAATAATCATTTTAATTGAATCTTCACAATTTATCCCTTCTGGGTATACTTCAAAAATATTAATATCTATCCCCTTAGATATCTTATTTGAAGTTGTTGCTGTTATTGTAACTGTTCCAGGTGATACCCCTTTTATTTCACCACTTGATGATACCGTTGCAATTTCGTCATTAGATGAATTATATGTAATTGCCTTATCAGTTGTGTTACTAGGTGATACCGTTCCATTTATTGTCATGTTACTTCCAACTTGTAATTCACTCGCTGGTACAGATATTTCAATATCCTCCGCACAAACTTCTTTTACTGTAATATTAAAAGATTTTGTGGCTGTTGATGTCTCTATTGTGATTGTTGCATTTCCCGCCTTTTTTGCAGTTAAGCTCTTTCCATTTACACTTACCACATTATCATCACTGGATGTTATTGATGGATATACATAAGAATTGGTTGATTCTATGTCATATTCAAAAGATTGATTATCACCTATATACATAGTTGAATCATATCCACTGACTGTTATTTTATCTTTTGGTGCATATGGACATACCCCATTTGGATGCAGGTGTGGCGGACAACCATGGTGATAATGATAAGAGCCTAAACCACTTTTATTTTTATAATCGTGGTGTCCACCACTTGAATCTGTCCTCCCCGAATGTGCCATCGTATTTAACGAAAATGGAAACATTAGGATAATGCACACTAAGAGTAACGTAATTTTTTTCAAATTCTTCATTCTAATTCTCCCCCATATTTTTTTAGTTTTACATATATTATAACTAAGACAGGGATAATTTTCCACAGTTTTGTTACTATTTACCACATTAAATCAGTAAGATTGCGTTCAATGGATAATGTACGTTGAAGATTACGTTTTGATATATTTAGCTCTTGTGCGATTTCATCAAGAGTAAAACCAGATGTGCCAGTCTGGCATTCGGTATTTAGAGTAAAATTATTTTACTGCAAAATAAAAAGGTAGGTCTGATTTGACCCACCCTTTAGTGTGTTTGTTGTTATTAGTTTGAATGACCGCAATAATCACATTTACCATTCGTTTTATGTATTGGTCTACCTTCACTGTTTACAATAACTTTACTGCAATACCAACATCTCTGTTCCCCACCAGAACTCCTACTTGAAGAACTACCGCCAGTGCAAGAACCCAAGAGATATAAAAGTACAATAATTACTATAATTGCACCAAATATTGAACCTCCGCCACCTGAACCATTTCCATTATTGTTTGCCATACCCAATTCCCCTTTCTCACATATATACTTTCATTATACCCCATATCCATCATTTTCTACAAAAATAATGCAGTAAGGTATATAATACTACTTTATCATATTTTATCCTACTTTTCAATATTTTGTAGCATAAAGTGGTATTCTAATCACAAGGCAGGTGATTGAATGAAACCATTAAAAGAAAAGGTCAGCATTACTCTTGATGGAAATATTGTAGAACGGATAAAGGAACTGGCAGAAGATGATGATAGGTCATTCAGTCAGTATATAAATATGGTATTGAAAGAGTGGGTTAATAAGGTTGATGAAGATAAGTAGGATGTTGACTTGATTATTTTCATTTTGTACCCATAGATTGCAATATATTTTACTATGTTTTTCTTTTTCACTTTAGTACGCTAAAGCATTTAATATAATTCACGATAACACTTTTTAAGAAAATTCATACCCCAAAAATTAAAAGTATCCAAGTGAATCAACACTTTTCGGCACTTCCAGTTACGATTTTTTACATCTGGACAATTTCACCTGTAATCTCTAAAATCATTGATTTTCCTAGCTTTCACGATATCAAATAAACTGCTAAAAATTGCTTATTTTTGTGATATTATGGCAGCGGCACCGGATAATTTATTTCTATTGGGATGCAAAAAATATACGGAAAATCAAGGCATTTTCAATTCTGTGGTTGGATTAGTGATGTTGTGACGATATGGGGTACGATAAGTTATTGATGTGTTATGATGTAAATATTATAATTTCAATTTGCAAATCATTTGCATTTTCACTCCTTAATAATACAATTTTTCGAACTAAGAATAACAAAACCGCTGCTATCAACTGTTTGATTCGCCTATTTGGACTAACCATAGCAAAATCAATACTTTCAGGCATTCCACAATCACATGAAAAGTTATCCACAATTTATCCACATATAGTTTATAGCAGTTCTATAGAAATTTAAACATACGAAAATAGCGCCGAATACCCAAAATCATGATATTTCCTCTCTTCCTTATTTATCAGACACTTCCTGTTCATCACTAGAAACCCCAAGAAAATCAAGTGCTTTCTTACTTTTTATATTATCTTTTATTGACGTACATTTGTACGTATACCGAACACATTAAAAAATCATCTTATTTCACAATGTTTCAGAACACTAAAAACAAAAAAGCCTAGAAAACTCAATGTTTTCCAGACTTTACACATTTTTGCCGAACTATACCTTTCCTATCTAATTACTATGGATTATTAAAAACAGAAAAGCCATCCCCTCATAGGAGACAGCTTTTCCTTCAACAAACAAATCAATTCAATAAAGAGTAGTCATACTCTGAATCGCAAAATCATTATAACATAAATCCACCAGTATTGCTAATATTTTTTTCTGCTGTTTCTTATATTATTGCTGGCTTGTTGCTTTAAACGATTACTTTCAATAATATTTTCCCATTGTAATTACTGGCATAATTACACTTCCTATTGTACACATTTCTCAATCTTTCTTATCTGCTCCGAAACATAATCATTCAGTTTTCCAAAGAAAAACTTTTTGATGATACCATAATGTTCATCGGCAACAGTTATGACTTCCTTCTTATGTAATAATTCCTTTGTCATATCATATCCAATATACACTTCGATAAATAACTCATTTGAATCGGTGTCTACTGTAATGCAATTTTCCAAATCCATATCTTCTAAAGGAATAACGATGTTGTTTTCCTGCTCACACTCTGAAATTAGATTGTTAATAATATCTTCCAATCGTTTTTCTAATACAGATGGCAATTCAAACGGATTCCGCAAGCATACTGTTACACTAATATCCGCTAAATCTGTATCAGATTCAAATTCCGGTTTCTTAAAATCTGTAATCTTATAATTATGGTTCATATGTAATAAATCCTCCAATTGTTATTTTTTAATAATCCTAATTGTTCTAGGGCTATAAGATTTTGTTTCAATGCGTCCTTCGATTTCTAATTTTGAAAGATGGCTGTAAACACTTGATGATGATTTCAAGCCTACTGCTTTTCCTATCTCTCTTACTGTAGGTGAATATCCCATATCATTTATATAATTTGAAATATACTGGTATATTTGCTCCCTTAGTTCAATTCCATGCTCTTTTAAATCTCTACTCATAATCCTCCTTATTCCTCCACTTCCAAATCTGCAAAAATATCACGCAAATTTTCCATATCGTTTTTAATAAACCACACTCTTCCAGCTATTTCTAATGGTGTCCCATTCTCATTTGCCAATAATATCCGCTGCTCCATCAGCTTCATACATTGAGCAAATCCTTTCCGATATTCATTTTCTAATAACTCTTTTAATTCACTTTCTTCTATAAGTAACATTGTTCATTCCTCCTGACTTGATACGTGTTTCTTCTATATAAATGTAGAATTGATTACTTTTGTATACCTTCATAAACTAATCAAAGAATTTTATATGATTCTGCAATGCATTTTCGATTTCCTTACTCTGCAAACCAATATACCGCTGTGTGGTCACGGTAGAAGAATGTTGCAAAAGCACACGAACCAAATTAATGTCATAATGATTATTCACATAAATACTTGTAGCAAAATACTTCCTGAAGCTATGACTGCCTATACCGGTAAATCCCAGATAGTCACATACTAACTTTAGATGCTTATTAACTGCCCTCTCTGACATATCAAACAGTTTCGCCACAGGATTGATATTATTTTCCAGTGCATAATTCTGAATGTAGATATAAATATCCGTTGGAACTGTAAACTCTCTCTTTTTCTTTGTCTTTTGTTCCACAATATCTAATCTGTACCTGTCACCATCACGAATAATATCTGACAATCTCAATTGCAATATGTCACTGATCCGCAATCCTAAATTTGCTTCTAATGATAAAGCTGTTGCAATTCTCTTGTTAGGTTTCACCACATGACCATCTGAACATATAAATCCAGTTCGCATTGTAGAAATAATTTCCTTATACTGTTCTTCTGTCAATGCAATGGTTTTCTTATTCAAATTTTTCACCGCCTTAAAAAGTTCCTATTTCTGATACACTTTAGTTTCTATTTTTTTAGTAGCATTTACAAGTATATTGGCAATCCCCATATATTAAGGAAAGTTCCTAATCTCATACATTATTGGAACTAAATATTTGATTGCCATTTTCCCTATTGCCATCTATACTATAAATAATAAAAACACATTCATTTTTCCACGCTACAAAAAAAATTTTTGAAAATAATTTAAGGAGTTGATTAACATAGATATTGAAATAAAGAAACCTAACAGATTAAAAGAATTTTTCCACCGCTGCACTAACCGAATGGAAGATGTGATGTTTTCTATTCTTTCCAAACTGCCCGAAAAGCTGATTCCTAATTTTCTCATGAAATGCCTTGACCGATATACCAACAAAAGAATTGCTGAATTAAAACACCAGATTATCAAAGACAACTGGCGAACTGTAGCACTGGAAAGAATTGTGGATGATATTTCAAAAGAGCAGCGGTCACACAAAGAAAGCACCTTAAGATGATTAATCTCATCCGCTGGTGCTTTTGTGTTTTATTATGCTATTACATTTTTACTAACTTCAAATCATACCCCAAAGCATTTACCATACTATAAAATAATTTTAATGATGGACTATGCTCTTTCGTTTCTAATCGTGAAATTGCTTGTTGCTTATTACCTGTAAGCTTTGCTAATTCGCTTTGGGATATATTTTTTTCTTTTCTTATATTAATTAGTTCATCAATCAATTCTTTTTCTTTATCAGAAGCAATGAATGTAGGAGCTGGCATATCCTGTTTTTGTTCAAGACAAATCTCACCTTTTTCTATGGCTACTGCTTCTAATAAGCCTTGCATGGTTTCATCAAAAAATTTGCTCATAATCATTCCTCCTTTAAGATTTTAACAAATGCTTTAAACGCTTTCTTTTCATCTTCCGTCAAGTCATCTTTTTCATTCTTAGTATACACATTTATAAAGTATATGGTTTCTTTTAATTCTATATCTACATAGATTACTCTTCCACCGCCACGTTTTCCAGTATTTTCTAAAGGAATACGAATTTTTCTAAGCCCACCAGTTCCCTGAATAGCATCCCCCGATTTAGGGTTTTCTAACAATACATTTTCCAGATTTCTTAAATCTTCATCAGTTAATCCTAATTCTTTCCATTTTTTGGTAAACATTGGCACTTCTATAAATGTACGTTTCATATTCTTTAGTTCCTTTCTTATTTCCTATATACAGTTTACAACAAATTTGTTGTATAGTCAATACAATTCCTCAGTTTTAAACCGATTTTCATAGGATAATTCAGGCTTTAAGGTTACTTTCCAGTCAATCAGGTCTTGTGGTTGACATTGGAGTAACTGGCAAATATCTTCTATTGTTTTTGTTCCATTTTAGCATGTTTTGCTTTAGTCTGCATAGATTTTTCTTGTGCTGCTTTCTTTTCTTCTTCTGTTTGATTTCGCTTTGATTTTCCTTTTATCTCATTTGGATAATCAATAATAAATTCCTTATTATTCTTCAAATCCTCTTCGTTAATAGAATCTTTTTCTTTTAAAACAAGTTTCATTCCTAATGCATCAGCTATCTCAACCAATTCCAAAGCTGAAAATTTATCACGATTCATTTTATTGCTTAGATTTTGCCTTGTAACATTTATTTCCTCTGCAAGTTCCACCTGTGACATATTTTTAATTGTTAATATATCTTTAATTACTGTTGTAGCTGACATATCTATTACACCTTCCATATTTTGATACCTCCTATTATATTAAATCCTTTGCACTTTTTCAAGTTATTCAACCTAAACCATCCCATTTAATAATCTATGTACAATTTTCCATTTCAAACTATTCCCATGTTTCTTTTCCATCTGATACATAAAGATTTCCGTTATACGTTCCATAAATGAATCAGGGAGAATTGAACCCTTGAATAAATTGCATTCTCTGCACGTTACTTGGATGTTTCTTATATCATCAACTCCATCCATTGAAAGAGGTGTGATATGATCCAACGAAACAGCATTATATAAAATTTTCCTTCCGCACAATGCACATCTTCCATCCGCTGAATGATACATCATTTCCCTTACTTCCTTTGGAAACTTGATTCTTCCCTTTGATACATAATATTTTGAATGTGTACCGATATCCAGAATATAATACCCTTTTGTTTTTCCAGGTGCTTTCTGCATACGTTCCTTGGCTTTATCTGTGGTAAGATAAACTCTTGCTTCATCTATGTTATCTGTTTTTGCAATAGCTCCCGTATTTGTCATTTTAATGTAAAATTTTCCATTTGTTAGTACATAAGCCATAATATAACCTTCTTTCCACTGCTGTAATATAATCCATTCCTTAATAAAGCACTTTTTTCACTGCTGACCTTATCCGCTGCAATTCCTTATAATAGGTTGATGGCTTGATTTCCAGTATCAGATATGTTTCCTTATTGGTATATCCTATCAGTTTCATTTCCGTTATTTTCCGCTGAATATCAGTAAGGTTTTCCAATAGTTCCGTTAATGTTTCCGCTACCATAATTTCATTTTCTGGCTCATAAGATTTTCCATCTGTACAGTTATAAAGATTTTCCGTTTCTGCATAATCGGCATCCAAACTCAAAACTTTTTCTTCCGGCTTTCTCTTCTTGGAGCTTTCCATTTTAAAGTGATTGCTGATTTCTGCTCTCATATACTGAAATGCCACATAAGGGAATGAATATTTCTTTCTAAGTTCCGCCCTTCTGCTATATGCCTGAGCCGATTTAATCAATCCCATAATTGCTATATTGTAATATTCTTCTATGGAATATCCATATTTACGAAGGTAACTGTACACAAGGTTATGATTTTCCATGATGAACTGTTTTTCTCTTTCCGTTAATGGCTGTAATTTATTTCTTTCCATAATGAACACACTCCTTTGATGTTGGAAGATTGCCACTTAATGACAACCTTCCTTTGATTTTCCACCTGCTGATTATCCGAAAAATTTTTCCTTTATTGCATTGAGGATAATCGTCTTTAATTCCGCTGAATACTCCAACAAATCCACTTCAAGATTGAATCCAGTTTCTAATGAATCATTGTTTTTATCCTCAATGTCAAAACATAATTCATATGAGATATGATCCGTTTCCATAATGATATGTAAACTCTGATATACAGGGATTACTCCGGCATCGCTCCACTGCATCCCTCTTTCATCCAAGCATTCTTTCTGCCACGTATCTTTTGCTTTCTGAATATTTTCCTCAATAGTTGCTTTTAGGCTTTCCGATAACGCCGTGATTGGAATAAATACCTCCATGCAATCCGTCATGAGTTCCATTTCTGCAAGGTTAATTGTTCCGATGTTGGTTGTCATTGTTCTATTTTTCATGGTTTTTATCTCCTATTCTTCTTGATGATTAGGGGAACTTGATTTCGTTCCCCTATGTAATTGATTGTTGCTACTGCTTACAGATTGAAAAGTGCTTCTCCCAGCTTATCCCATGCAATTTTTCTGAACTGCTTTTTTGCATCCTCTGATAGTGTTATTTCCAACTCGTCCCAGATTTCCGCTGTATCCTGATTTTCCGCATCAAAGATAATTAACATCAAAGAAAATTCTGGATTGTAGCGATTAAGAGAAAAAACAATTCTTGCTTCATATGCGATATTCTCACTGGCTACCTTTGGATGGCATTTCTTAAAATCTGCGAAAAGTTCATCAAGTTTCTTGTCTAACTGCCGGCTGATTACCTCAACCGGAATCCTCATTTCAAGCTGACCTTCCGCAACTTCCAAGCCTTCTACATTAATAGTTCCGATTTCCTTAATGGTTTGTGTATTCATCATAATTACCTCTACTTTCCTTGATATATTTGTTATTGTGTTTTCTGTATTTATCCCCGTTTCTTAAACTCTTTCTTAATAAGGGTACTATCATCAAACCAGTTTGTCTGACCGCCTTTAAATTCAATCTTAGGCTGATATATACTTGACTTCCCTACTTTCTGGATAACATTGCCCTGCTTTACCGTTGCAAATTGAATTGTCTGTTTTTCCATTGTCAAAACCTCCTTGATGTATGGCTCTAGGTGGGAAAATCCCACCCAAAGCCTTGTAATATTATTTGATTCTTAATACATTGAAACGACTTTCTTTTCTAACCTTTTCAAAATCTTCAGTGCTCAATATTTTCTTTACTGCTTCTTTGTCAACGGTTTCCCTGGTTTGTTCTGAATAGGTCGCTTTGTAATCACTTCCGATATACTGAAGGATTTCCTTACCGTTTTTGTCTTTGGTCTTACATTCTTCCGTCTCCTGTAAAAACTCAATTACTTTCATTTCTAACGCTTTGATGGCGTTTTCAGTTTCTTCCTTGAGCATTTTCAAGCTTTTGATTTCATGGATTTTGTTTTCTAATTCTGATTTTACGATACACATAATAATCATCCTTTCCTTATTGATTGATTTGTTTTCTGTTTCTATAAATTAAAAAGGTGTAAAGCCTTAATAACTTAATAAGACCTTACACCTTTATGAACTGGTTACTTTTTATTTAATCCTGTAAGCTTGTTTGAATATCTTCTATTTCTTTCAGGTATTCTTTTTTCAGCTTGTCATACTCTTTATTTTCCAGTAGTTCAAGCTTTCTTTCAAGCTCTGTTAATTGCTTTCTTAATTCATATTTGAATTGAATATCAGTTGGCATATCTATCATCCTTTCAACCCCTTTCTATAAGTTTTACTTATATTATAGGGAGTTTTTGAAAAGGTGTAAAGCCTTATTAAGTTGTCAAGGTTCGTTTATAGCCTACGGTGGGATTTGCACCCACCTGACAACGCTTTTCGTTTAGGCTAATGTAACCAGTTTATTTTCAAGTGCTTTTATCTGGCTGTTTAGTTTGTCAACTTCTTGCTCTATTTCTATTAGAAGTAAGTTGCTATTTGCTATTTTGTTTCTTTGTTCTTTCTTTTGTTTAATTGTTTCAATGATTAAGTTTCTCATGGCTGTGTCCTCCTTGTGTTTTGTTTTCTTTGTTTTCCTTACCTTGTAACTACATTGTACACCTCTTAGTTTACGATTTCAATTGACGAAATATCCAAATTGTACACCAGGTAGTGTGCTTTTCTTTGTCTGCTTTGTACACCTGTTAGTGAATTTCAACAGATCATCTGTACACTTTTTGGTGGATTTTTATATTGTTTTTGTTCACTTCTTGGTGTACAATAATCTTAACAACAAACAAATCAATCAATTTTAAAGGAGGTTTTCACTATGAGTACAACAAGAAAAGTATTAGAAGCAAAGGTAAACAATTACAACAGTATTTCAAATGTAAAGTTAAAACTTAATGATGATGTAGTCGGAGCAATCAACCTTTACACAGAGGACAACAACAGAATCGCAACCGCTACGAATAAAGAAATGCTTATTATATTGGATGCTTTAATCAATATAAAAGCATTGGAGAATTGCAACAGATAACAACATTATAAAGGCGGTAACTTGAACGGCTACCGCCTACAATAGAAAAGAGGTTTTGACTTATGACATACTTTAGAAATGTAAATACATTGGAAGAATTAAGAAAGCAATATAAGGAACTTTTGAAGCAGTATCACCCAGACAACCCAAACGGATCAACCGAAGCAACGCAAGCAATCAATGCAGAATATGACAGACTTTTCAAGGTCTTAAAGGATAAACACGAAAGCACAACGGCAGACGGTGACAAGGCAACCTATGACAATATGAAATATGATTTTTCAGAAGATAAAGCACTTAGGGAAATACTACAAAAGATTATAGGCTTTTCAGATATTACTATTGAGTTGTGCGGTTCTTGGATATGGTTATCAGGAAACACATACCAGTACAAGGCAGAATTGAAAGAAATCGGTTTCAAGTGGGCATCACAAAAAAAGCAATGGTACTGGCATGTGGCAAAAACTATGTTCAATGATTCATTTTTCTAGGTGTCCTGTAGTTGGTTCACCTACATACCTACCGAAAATGAAAGCAATATATCATATCATTTTTAGGTGTATATAAAGGACTTTATGCACGTTTTACGGCTCATTTTCGGCTTGTTTTGTTGCCTGTGATAACTTGTCAGGCTATCGGCTGGAAAATGGCAAAATACAGCTTATAACGTCGATTTTCGATAATGATATAGGGTTTTCTGTGATGGCAGCGGTCACTATATCCGGGGTTGGTTTACATTTTGGAAGAAGTTTGTTGTGTCCGGAAAGGCTAGAGTAGATGTACTCACACGTTGGTTATTAATTTTGGTGTTTCGAAGTGTTAAGTATAAACCAGATGCTTCCGTTCTAAAATTTAAACCTCTACCATATATACCACCTCCATAAAATTAACAAAAATGTTCCGTAATGCTAATGTCTGTAGAAAGATCATAAATCCAGATATCGCCTGATGGACTAACAACCTTACTGATACTTGCAATTTCTTTTACAGTTCTTTGCATAAAATCACTATATGAATTTATCACATTTTTTTTGTAAATATCCCAACATACTTTTGGAGATACATCATAAGGTGGAAACAAAAATCTATCTGTTAATGATGGCTTTTCTAATTTTCCACGAAGAATTGACATTGTATACATACAATATTCATCTTTTCTATTCTTCCCAGCAATAATAAAGCGTGAACCAAAAGAAAAAGCATTTTTTGAAGCCTTTGTATACCATAAAAGTTTATAAATCCAATATATAATTGTTAATAAACGAAAGGCATCTTCTACTCTAAAATCCTCGTCTCTCCTTATCTTATTTGTCATACTTTCAAATATTGTCTGAGTCCCGCCATACCCTGAAAATGCAACTGCCACATTATTGTTAACAACAACAATTTTATTAACATCATCACGAATAGGAGTATCATCTACTGTACTCGTCCTATTATCCGCACCAAGATATATTTTGTTTGGTGTCTTATATCCCATAATAACTGTCATAATTCCACTTCCCTTTTCTTAACATAAATCCATTATCACATATCATACAATAAGGTTGAAAATAGGGACTCACCAAAAAAACTAACAAACCCCAATATATTTATCCTCTGCATCATTCCTGAATTGCTGTTACAAATCCATTTTCGATATATACATATTTTTGATTTGCATAACACCACTGTTCCGTAGTTCCCCAAGAATAAGTTGTCTTATTAATTTTCTTAGGCTCTCCCCATGCTGAATTTCTAACTTCTTCTGAAGTCATACCAATTGAGGGAATTGTTGTAATGGATGTTCCACTATTAACCTTATCACTGTCTTTTGGTCTTTTAAAAACAAATGTATTGTTACTTTCTCCCATACCATTCCACACATGGGTATAATCTAAATGTTCAAAAAAAGAATCATTTACAATATTTGTTTCTATAGCCAAATCTAAATTATCGTAATGCATTTTATATTCTATTTCTCTTGTCCTAAAGATGAAATACTCACCATCTTCAGACTCTTCAATAAACAAATTACTGTTTGCCACTTCTTCAAATGTTTTTTTGAAATCTACACAATGGAATATTGTCGAATTCCACCCTGAAATTACCATACCTGCATATTTATTATCAAAAGTAGCATAAAAACCTTTTGCAATACCTCCATATACAATCCACTCTCCCTGAATTTCATTCATCATTTTAGCCTTTTGTTTATAATCAAACGATTCCTTATAGTTTGGTACTTCTTCAAATAAATTGATGGCGTTTTCAAACAATCCATTTTCATAATTTTCAATTGCTCGCATATATATTAATTCTTTTTCTAATTCTTTGCGAATTTCTTCATTTGAAATCATTTTTAAATAGTCATCCGCTTTTGTAAAATTTTTATTGGTAATTAATTCTTCAACATATTTTTCTACTGTTTTTTCGAAGTATTCTTGAGAATTTTTATAATTTGAAGATGCAAAATATTCAACTGCCTGCTCATAATCACCATTTTCATATAACTTCACAGCAGCATTATACTCTATTTGGTGCGAAATCGTAATGTATATTAAACTGGAAATAACTAAAAATACCAAACTAATAGAGCAAATTCCAAAAATCAGTTTATAATTTAATTTTTTTACATTTTTATTCATTCTTTTTAATGGATATCCGCAATGCACACACTTTTTAGCCTTACTGGAAATCTCTTTCCCACATTCAGGACAATTAATCAAATTCCCCATCGGAACATCCGGAACAACATCTTCCTTGTCTTCCCTTACCTCAATTTTCCCCTCTTCTTTAAAATCATGTAACTTCCCCACAGTCACATGACCACAAGAACATTTCCAAGCTATACTCTCTTTTCCATCATCTATAATATTCCCACACGATGGACATTTGCATAAACTCTTCTCAGGATTTGCTTCTTTTTTTACCAGAATATTATGTAACTGTTCTTTTTTCACTTGAAATGCTTTCCCACAGGAATTACACTTCCAACCAATTACATCATTCTCATTTGGCATAGCATTACATTTACTGCATCTTATCATATGCTCAATCCCCCAATCATTCATTTTTGTGCATTTTGCCAATTATATATCTCTCTTTGTTTTATATTATATTATTTTTTACCAATACATTCAAGTATATATGTCTTTTCTGTCATTGTATTCGTTTTTGCGAAGATATTCAAGCATAAGAATATATTTTATTCTTAATCCATAGAATATTTATGGAGGTTGCGACAATGATTGATTATTCACCATTTTGGAAAACATTAGAACATTCGAACGAAAACTGGTATACACTGACAAATAAACATCATATGTCACATAGTACTCTCCATAGATTAAAACATAATAAAGATGTATCTACTAAAACATTAAATGATTTATGCAGAATTTTAAAATGCAACATTCAAGATATCGTTACCTATATCCCCTCCGAAACAGACCAGCAATTATAACTTTCCTTATAGCAGCGGTATAGGGGGTGTTTTACGTCTAAGAATATTAACGTCCCTTATGCTATATACCCTACCTCAAAAAAGCGAAAAAAATAAGGCATACCAGATAACTTAATATCCGATATGCCTTATAAAAATCTCAACTAAAATAACTCTTATTCTGTTGTCTGCGAACCGTCTCTCTTCCCTTATCCAAAGCATCCTTATGTTTGGTTAGAAAATCATTCACTCTGTTCTGCTCACGATTTTCAACATCCCTAACAATCTGACGCATATTTCTTGACCATTCAGCAGATTCCTTTTCTCTCTGCTTACGTCCTTCCTCTGAATTTTTGTGCATAGCAGAAATTCTATCAAGCTGT
This sequence comes from Lachnospiraceae bacterium, assembly GCA_045119215.1. Classification (GTDB taxonomy): domain Bacteria; phylum Bacillota; class Clostridia; order Lachnospirales; family Lachnospiraceae; genus RUG11237. The sequence goes on from JBGVDD010000055.1 coordinate 59,175, forward strand.
TTATTGACTTCTTCATTTTCTAAATCTCTGCCCTTAACACAATCCAACAGATTACCATATCTGTCCTGCTCTGTTACTCCACCATTAGAAGCCATTCTCTTAGCTTCCCTGTCCATACTGCTTTGTAGCATTTTATGTAAAAAATCTGACATTCTAAAATCCTCCAATCCTATTTGTAAAAATCTCTCTCAACATCTGCATGAGTGCGAAGATAAGCATTTCTTATCTCCGTCTCACTAATATCTTGATTGTTAATTCGTGCTATCGCTTCATCAATGGCACATTGCTTGTAAATATTATCGTGTTTCTCTTCGGCAGCAACCTCATTTAACATCTGCTGTGCCCATCTTTCATAATCTGTCATTGTATTTGTTCCTCCTTAATCCCCAATCTCAACAACCCAATTCATCATAGCTTCATAAGTCTTATGCGGAACTTTGCCTTTACACTTCTTTGCATAATCCCTAATATAATTCTGCTTATAATCAATATATCCTTGCCTTGCTTCTTCCTCAGTATCAAATGTGCCGACATCCTCATTCTTACCAAGAACAGACATAGTAACATCATATTTACCTGTAGTATTATTCAGAACAATATTTGTATCTGCTCCCCTTTCTTCAAATATCGTATTCGTGAAATGAGGAATCAAAGTACACGTTTCCGAACCATACACAGTATTTCCCTGAATTAAAACGTCCTTATCTAAATCTACTTTTCTATCACCCATTTCATTTTCTATGTGCCACAGTCTATAATTAGCAAAATTCAACCATTCAATCTCCGCGGTACATAATGCATAATAAGGTTTTAGTTTATGTGTTTCTTCGTCATAACATCTCTGCATCATATTTGACCACTTGGAATATATGTAATTATCAGTTCTATTAGCATCGGCATCACTACATCCTAAATAACCGATACCAAATACTGTCCTTTTCCACTTATTAGCATACCAATCATCAGCCTTATATTTAATATCATTGACAATATCTGTTATCACTTCATCTGTAATCTCTGTCCCTTCAGTACATCTTTCCAATATAACATTGTACTGTTTATCATTCACAGGATAAATATGTTTATAGAAATTATCAGCCTTGTTATTATCCTTATGCCAACAATGAGTATTGCCGACCATATCAAAGTTTACAATAAATGCACCGACAACCAATCTCCAAACTTCAATTGTGTGTCTCTGCCATATCCATTTTTCGCCATCATAGACATTCTTCTGCAAAGTACAAACCTTTTCACCTGTTTCGTTCTCTTTGGTGCGTTTGATTACATATTTGCCATTGCTGTATTCTAATGGTCTTCCATAGTTAGAAATCCATGCTTTCTTGTAATTGATAAGTTGTACAAAACATTCATCTGGACTAACTAATTCAATACCAGCTTGCTTTGTATCAAGTATTCTTTCTGGAAATGGCTCTTTGTATAATCTCTCTATCTTCACAATGCTTTCTTCTGACATATACCCATTCTTTTCAGAAGTATATGCACTACAACAGCTTTTACACCATGTTCCCTTTTTAACCTTATTAGAAAATCTTTCTAAAGGTAATTCTCTACCACATTTACTACATATTTTTGTTTCTTTTAATTCGTTCATATATAAAATCTCCTTATCTTCAAGCAAAATAAAAGAGACAGCGTGAATAACTCATACTGTCTCAATCTAAGAAAAATATTAATCTGTAATTTCTACATTCCAATTTATCAGAGCATTATATAAACACTCTGGAATACGGTCTTTATAACTCTCCGCAACATTCTTTATATGCAATTCCTTATAAAATTTGTACTCAAAAAATGCTTCTATTGGTGTTCCGCATCTTGCTACCTTAATCGCCCTGTCTCCACAGGATAAACTTGCAATATATCTTTTTTTCTGCTTATCATAATAAACACCAATAGGGAACTCTCCACGTATTCTATTTGCACCAACAATTAGCACATTTATCTTTTGAGGTGCAAACACACAGGTATCAGGGCTATAAATCTTATTGCCCCTTACGAGTATGTCTTTGTCAAGTTCCATACGTTCACCTGCTATTGAATAGTAATTTTGCAAATACCATTTATTAAAATTATAGAGACTATGCCATTCATCACAAACAACACAGTCTCTATATCTTGGTTCTGCATTATGTACTTTTTCATCGTAGCATCTTTGGAGCATCATTCTCCACGCTCTATAACTTGGAATATCGGATAGCTTTACACCTTCTAACTCTTTGCCGTAATAGCCAATCCCATAATAAATTTTATCTAATCCGTTCTTGATTGCCATAGTTACACCTCACTCTCAATAATAATACACGGATAACCATTTCCCTCTATACCGTATTTTTCTTTTAGTTCCTTATTAAGTTTTACCTTCTTCAATCCATAAGAATCTAAAATCTCTTGAATAGACTTTTTCCATTGTCTGCCAATAGCACCATCTAAATTAACATCTCTTTCAAATATATAGCCTTGATTTTTGATTGTTTCTAATACTACTGCTGCAAGTTCACCAGTCAAATAATCTGATTTTGCAGATGTACCTTGTCTATTCTCATACTTGTACTGTGGATATACCTTGTCGGCTAACTCAACACCGAATGTACGCAAGATATATTCCCTGCTTAATCCTTTTAAAGTTACGTTGTTGTCTAAAAGAGTACCAGCGATCTTCTCACTGTCCTCTAATGTTGTAAATCCGTATTCTTCTATCTGATAGAAATTTACGATTTTCTTAAATCCATACTTTGCACTGATATGTTTTGCTTTTTTCAGTTCATCTTCTGGAATACAATTTAGCTCCACTTTGTTAAGCATATTCAGAAGTGCAAATAATGTAATGGATTGTGACATGGTATTCTTATTCTTGCGTTCGCATACTTTCATCAAGTTAGGTAAACTTGCAAAGAATAATGGCTTACCTTCTAATTGCAATCCATCACTTACATACTTTGTCATATGCATAAGAATCTTTTGAATATCAGATTTTCTTGTACGGATCAGTTTGTTTATTTGTGGGAATGTCTCTTTGAACTCTTGACTATCCAGATATAAGGCAGAATCAATCATAAGTTGTCTTTGTTGTTCCACCCATTCAGAAGGTTTATAGTTGATTTTATATACCTTTTTTATGAAATTGATTGCTTCACTTCTTCTACAATGTGCTAATTGCTCTGTAATAGAAATGATAGTCCTAGCTTGGTTACATCCAAAACATTTATAAATCTGTGTTCCATCATCTGTAATATAGATGTGTGCTGAAGGTTTATTATCTTCATGTTTTGGTAATATACAGCAGAATGTACCATTTGGAACACCTAAATATTCTTGTAAATCAATAGAATTGATATACTCGTACATCTCTGCTTCTGATTGAAACTGATATACTCCATCTATAAATCTATCGGTTATATCACCGTCTGGGGATTTAGGTGATACTAATAAAGAATATCTTCTTCTATCAGTATCACTTTTATCCCCCTCTATACCTAATCGCTCTTGTAATAAGGCAACATTTAGTGTACTGATTGCATCTGTATTATCAGTAAATGCAAGATATTCTTTATGTTTATCCTTAGATTTTGAGAGTGCAGCAGTCGTCTTTTTCTTCTTAGATTTTGGTTTCGCATTGGAAATATACTGTTCAAAATCATCATTCCAGTATTTTTCAATAACGGACTCCGCATTGATTCTACCATCATAATCAGGATGCAATACAACTTGTCCTTTTCCACCAAAGAATAAACGGTCACGATTAAAGCACACTTCATCAATGCCACCGATAACACCCATAAGAGTAGCCTGCAATCTGTCTCTGATATTGCCATCTGTAATAACAGTATCATTGCAGAAAATCATACGGAATTTATGATGTTCTTCTTTGTGACTGAATGTTGTGTACATAAAGCAAGGGGTAATTCCAAGAGAAATAACCTTGTTATATGCATCCTCAATTCTAATTCCATCGTCAAAATCTAATCCAAACAACTGTTGCTGATACCAATTTTCAGCCTTATTGCCACCTACTAAAACTCCCGGCTTAAATGATGCTCCGTGGCATAAAGCATCTGCCAAATTCTCAATCGTAATATCCGTTTGAGTTAAACTTTTCTGTACCCAGCCACATTGCTTTCCTTGTGGTTTTTCAGTGAATCTATGGTTGAAATACATACATTTAATCTTATTGTCATTCATTGAACCTCCTTTTTATTAACCTAGAGATTCAGAAAAATTGTTTGCTACCTTCACATTGAAGATTGCACAACAAATAGACCTCGACAAAGTGTCAAAGCCTTATAAATCCACTTACCCTATGAATTTGCAGTATATCTTTATCATATAATGGAAATTTGTGCAGAAAAGCACTATAGAAATAATTAGATTTACTTCTGAATCCCTAGCTTGCAGTTTCTTTTACTTGCCCTGCAATGGCAAATATCCTACACTTAAAAGGCTGTAGTCTCGCCTTATATAATTTTTAACTGTTCATTATCTTATTCAATTTTTCACCTGCTTTAAATTTGACTGCCTTATGAGCTGGAATAATATACTCATTTCCATTTTGGGGATTCCTGCCAACTCTTTCCTTTGTATCTTTTACCTCAAATTTACCGAATCCTGTAAACTTTACCATTCCTTCTTCTTTTAGGCTTTCCAAAAGCGTATTGATAAACAGATTCACATATCTATCTGCTTCCATCTTCTTGATACCGCCATTTTTAGCCATTCTGTTTGCAAACTGTTCTTTCGTCATTGTAAATATTACTCCTTTCGTTTTGGACACCATTCAGGACTTATCGCTGGTGGATCAAATTCACCAAGTAATCTGAATATTTTGAATGGATTGTTTTCTTTGCAACAATAATAATCATCAAAAAATTTTTGATTGCTTTTGCAGCGGTCGCAATCACTGCAATGTGGTACTTTATTTTGCAATAAACAAACTCCTTTGCATTTTCATACAGTTGCTCTATTTTATGTACTTCTCCACTGGCATTACTTGCTCCTCATAAAATTCCTCACAAATTTATTAAAACTCTTATCATCCTTAAAAACTTTATCCGCATTACAGGATTTATGTTTACTATTCGTCTTTTTCTTCTTAGATTTCGCAGAATTATCCTTATAAATCCCAACACTGCTGTCAATGACATGGATTCCCTTTGCACATTTCTTTTGAAATTCATCATCAAATGCCACATGAAAATCAACAATATATCCATTTGCAATATCAAAGCCATCCACATCTGACATTTTAAATCTATATGTCCATTTATTTGTAAAACAATAAATGAAGCCGATTTTATCCACTGGATTGTATCTATTTACACTTCCTATCAACTTCTCTATTCCTCCTTATAATCATCTTCATCTGGCAATTCTGCATCTTCAGGAATATAACCAGTTTCTTTCAGCAATTCAAAATTCTTTTTGGTAAAAGGTAATTTTTCCAAACCATATATGCCATTTTCTATATTCTGCAATAATGTTTTATTGAGTGCATTTCTCATTGCCCAATTATCAGACATTCTAATTTTTCCATATGGCGGTGGATTTCCTTCTGTCTTATTGCATATTGGCATATTATAATTTCCCTCATGCACCTTTATGTCTGGAATAATTGAACCTACTCCTGTAATCTGTATTCTTTCCCCCTTTAACAACGCTTTGTGAATCTCATCTGCATACATATGAAGAATCTCTCGAATCATTTTATGTTTGTAGTAGTGATTGTCTTCTCGCTCGCAGATTCTAGCTGCCATCCTGTTTTCAGTTACTATTGATTTCTTTGCCATGTTTATTTCCTCCTAAATTTTTGTCAATAAAATACGTCTTTTAACTGTGTGTCAATTTAGTGCTATATAATGCTCCTGTGACGCTCTGTGAGGCTCATACAGCCATTTTTGTGTTGTTGGTGTAAGTTTCTTCGTCTAATAAAGTTAGACACTAAAATAAGACGTTATCAATCATATTTCTATAACTGATAACGCCTTATTCAGATGTCTAAATATTGCAGCGGTCTTCCCTTAAAATTCGTACCCCATTTTACTTATTTTGTACCCCATTCGTACCCCATTTTTACCCCAAAACACGATATTTTGCGATAGTTTACGATACTTTCAGCAGTTGAGCAAAACTCCCGCAACCCGCTTATTTACGCAGTATTACGTCATTGTCAATAAACTCATAAGGGGTCTGCTGGTAAACGTAGTAATTCAGCCAATTGGAATAAAAAATATTACAGTGGGACCTCCACTGAAGCAACGGTCTGTTGTCTACATTATTTCCAGGATAATAATTTTTTGGAATCTCAATTTTCATTCCTTTTCCTAAATCCCTTTTGTATTCATTATCCAGCGTCAATCTATCATACTCCGGATGCCCCATAACAAAAATCTTTTTCCCATTTTCTGCAATAGCAAGAAAGACTCCTGCTTCCTCAGATTCCGCTAAAACTGTCAATTCTTTACAATCATAGATATCTTTTGTTTCTACCGTTGTATGTCTGGAATGAGGTGCCATAAACACATCATCAAAGCCTCTCACCAATGGCACTTTCCTGTTCAATACCTTATGCTCATAAACACCAAACAATTTCTCTGGAAGTAATTTTTTCTGTAATCCATAATGGTAATAAACTCCTGCCTGTGCCCCCCAGCAGATATGCACAGTAGAAGTTACATTTGTATTGGTCCACTGGAAAATTTCTTCCATCTCTTTCCAATAATTTACTTTCTCAAATTCCATGTTCTCTACTGGTGCCCCGGTGATAATAAACCCATCAAACTTCCGATGCTTTACCTCACGAAACAGCTGATAAAACTGATTCAAGTGACTGGTGGGTGTATTTTTTGACACGTGGGATTCCACATATACGAATGTAACATTTATCTGTAAGGGGGTATTGGATAATGCTCTAAGCAGTTGAAGCTCTGTATCCTGCTTAATAGGCATCAAATTCAAAATTCCAATTTCCAACGGTCTGATATCCTGAGTAGATGCTCTATTTTCATCCATCACAAATATATTTTCATTTTCTAATATTCCTTTTGCAGGTAAATCTCCCTGTACCTTAATAGGCATATTCTATCACTCCTTCACCATATTTAATAATTCCTGTTCCGAAATAATTGGAATATTCAACTCCATTGCTTTTTTGTTCTTGGAAGATGTAGATGTTGTATCATTATTAATCAAATACGATGTATTCTTTGTAACACTTCCAGTAACCTTTCCACCATGTTCTTCAATAAAAGACTTCATCTGGCTTCTATTTGCAAATTGCTCCACACTTCCTGTAATTACAAATACAAGGTTTTCAAACGTATGTTTTTTCTCCTCTTGTTCCGGAATCTGTACAATCTCATTCAACTCCATAAACTGTTTCCGATTCTCTTCTCCCTGAAAATAATCATGGAAGGATTTTGCAATCACTTCTCCAATTCCATTCATTTCGCTTAATTTTTCTACATCTGCATCCATTAAAACCTGAGGATTTTGTCCCAGATTTCCACAGATAATCTTTGCTGTAGATAATCCTACATTAGGAATCCCTAGAGAATAAAGCAATCTGGGCATAGTAGTAGTCTTTGCTTTTTCAATGCTGTCCATCATATTCTCGTATGACTTTTCTCCAAAGCCTTCCATTTGAATTAACTGTTCATAGTATCGGTCTAATCGGAAAATATCTGCATAGGATTTTATAAAACCATTATCCACAAATTTTTCCAAGGTAGCTTCCGATAATCCTTCAATATTCATTGCATCTCTGCTTACAAATAAAGTAAATGATTTGATCCGTTTTGCCTGGCACTGTGGGTTGGTACAGTACAAAGATTCCCCTTCCTTGACTTTTCGAATTTCTGTCATGCCTGCGCACACAGGACAATGGGATGGAATTTCTAAGTTATCACTTTTTGTCAGGTTCTCCGAAATCTGGGGAATAATCATATTTGCCTTATACACCATGATACTATCCCCAATTCCTAACTTCAGGCTTCGAAGTACACTGATATTATGCACACTAGCCCTGCTAACGGTAGTCCCCTCCAATTCCACCGGCTCGAATACAGCTACCGGATTTATCAAACCTGTTCGTGACGCACTCCACTCCACGTCCAATAACTTCGTCATTGCAGTTTCATCCGCCCATTTAAACGCAATGGCATTTCTTGGAAACTTGGCAGTTCTTCCTAAAGATTCCCCATAGGCAATATCATCATAAACCACCACCAGTCCATCCGAAGGAAATGCATTCTTCCCAATTGCTTCCGAAAAATACGCTACCCTCTCTGCCACATTTTGTGCATTCACCCTATAGTGCTCCACTACATCAAATCCTTGTTTATTTAACCATGAAAACTGCTCTTCTATGGAATTTTTAAAATCCACCCCTGGAGCCTTTACCAAAGCGAATGCATAGAAATTAACTTTTCTTTCTGCGGTAATTTGATTGTTTAGTTGTCTCACTGACCCGCTACATAAATTTCTGGGATTCTTATACCTTTCATTGGGATCACTGATTTTCGCATTGATTTCTTCAAAATCTGCATACTTAATCACCGCTTCTCCACGAATCACCAGCTGTCCTTTATATTCTATTTGCAATGGAATATTTTGAAACATTTTGGCATTGTTTGTAATTACTTCCCCGGTGATACCATTTCCTCTGGTCACCGCCTTGGCTAAAGCACCATTCTCATAGGTTAACACCACTGTCAATCCATCTAACTTCCACGACATGACAGCCTCTTTGTTCCCCAAAAATCCCCTCAATGCATCCACCTGTTTTGTCTTATCCAACGACAGCATAGGAGACTCATGATCTTCTTTTGGTAATTCTGACAGCGCTTCGTATCCTACTTTTATGGTAGGACTTTTTGACAGCACAATTTGTTCTTCTTCCTCTAGTCGTACTAATTCATCATACAGCTCATCATACTGATAGTTGGTCATAATCTCTCTATCTTCTGAATAATAAGCCTTTCCTGCTTCGTTTAAAATCTGTATAAGTTCTCTCATCCGTTTCATATTTTTTTCTTTACTCATGATTTTTCTTCTCCCTCATTGCCATTGGCCTGTTATCAGAATTTGATAATAATTTCATCAACTCTTCTCTTTCTTTTGAAGTTACATCTCTATATTCTCCTACCTTTAAATCGCCTAGTTTAATGTTCATCACCCGAATTCTACGCAGAGCAACAACACGATAATTTAGCTGGCGGCACATTCTTCTGATTTGTCGGTTCAGTCCCTGGGTTAAAATAATTTTAAAGGTAAAATCATCTACCTTTTTCACCTTACAAGGCTTGGTAAGAACACCAAGTTCTTCAAGAAATACCCCTTTTGACATCTTCTCCAAAAATTCACTAGTGACTTTTTTATTTACCTTCACCACATATTCCTTTTCGTGACCATTGGCACTCCGCATCATCTTATTTACAATGTCACCATAGTTTGTCATAAGAATCAAACCTTCCGAATCCTTATCCAGTCTTCCTGCATAATAAATTCTTTTAGGATAATTCAAATAGTCAATAATATTGTCTTTTTCCCGTTTCTCTGCAGTACACACAATTCCTTTCGGTTTATAAAAGGCAATCAGCACCTTCTCTTCTGATTCTTCCCTGCGAATCTGCTTTCCCTCTACACAGACAATCATTCCTTTTTTGATACGCATTCCTGTATCCGCATTTTTGCCATCAACAGTTACTTTCCCTTGTTCAATCAGACGATCAGCCTCTCTTCTAGAACACACACCTGCTTCTGCAATATATTTATTTAATCGAATTCCTTTTTCATCCATAGTATAATATCCTTTCCACCTGTAGCTTGCCTTGTTCCTGCACCTATGCTCCTAAATGTACAGAAAAGACATGCGTTTCCACATGTCTTTCGTACAGACTCATATTTTATTCGCATCTGTTCAGAACCACTGAATAGTTACTGTTATTCTAAAAATTCTGATTTAATATAACCTGTTTCTCCATTATAATCAATTTTGGTCCAACCATCCGCATATTCTTCAATCATGGAATAAGAATCTCCAACAAATGCGGTTCCAATCTTTTCTGACTCCTGGCTCATTCCCTTACGCACATTCGCAGTCTCTTTTAATCTAACAGTGCCTTTCTTTGTGCTGGCAGACTCTGAAGCTTCTTCTGTAGCTGTTGCAGCTTCTGTTTGTGCTTCAGATGAATCAGTGGTCTCAGCTGCGGCTTCCTGTCCTTCATTTACTGTTCCAGATACAAATCTGTCATTCTTGGCAGCTTCCTTCACAAATTCTCCCTTTACATATCCTTCCTGACCCTTGTAATTAATAAGAATCCATCCATCTTTTTCTCCAGTTTTCTCAGCAGTCTCTCCACCTGCTAGCTTACCAATTGGATCTGCCGTTTCAGAAGCATCATTACGCACATTTACGTTTTCCTTGGCCTCAACATAGGTTTTTTCCTGTGTTGAATCAGGTTTATTTTCTTCCTCTTTCTTTTCTGGTGTTTCTGTTGGTGAAGGAGCCTGGGTATTTTCTGCCTTCTGCGTATCTTGTTCCTGTGCTTCTCCTTCGTTCTTTGCAACCTGTGTAGATTTCTTTCCTAATCCATCAACAAACTCTTTCAACTGTGCATCATCTGTCAGCGCCTGTTCATATCGTTTTTGTGATGCTTCAAACAAATCTGCCACTTCTTTATCTTCCACTACCATATTCTGGATATATGCCTTCATCTTATCATCCAGTTTATTCTGTATAGCATATTTACCATCATCTTTGGTAACAATATAGAAGGATAAGACACCTGGTGCTGCAGTCTTCACATCAACAAACTTAATTTCGTAGCTGGCAAAAACCACATAACTTCCTTTTTCTTCTCCCTCCTTTGTATACAACACAATATTATTATAACCTTCTGTATACTGGCTGGTCTTTTCTACTGTGGCAACCTCTTCCGCTTCCATCTGAACCAAAATTTCCTTCAAGGTGTCCACATCATTACTTGCCATTGCATCAAAATATTTATATACTAATTTTTCTACTGAATCTGTCTCATCAGAATCTGTAGCAGTCTCCACCTTTTCTTTCCCTTTTTCTTCTTCCTTTCGCACTTTTGTGCTACTTGTCTCCACCTGCTGTTCTGCTTTTTTGCTGGGAGTCGTACTCTCCGACGACAGTTTTACCAATACTACAACCAAAACAATAAAGCCTAATCCATACAATATATATTTCCAATTATCTTTCAAAAACTTCTTCATTTTTACCTCCAAATCGTTTGGGTTTCTTACTTAATAAACTCTGGCTTCGCTGTTTTTTGCTTGATGCGTCTGGAGGGATTCGAACCCCCGCCACACGGTACCGGAAACCGTTGCTCTATCCCCTGAGCTACAAACGCATTTCTTATAAGTCAAATCTAAATCACTATAACACAGCAAAAGATTTATTTCAAGTTTTTTTCAAACAAAGTTATAACAAAAGTTATTAATTTATCCAAATTATGCCATCATTTACTATTAAATCCCGGGAAGTGTTTCTTAGGAACGTTTCTACTTTGCTTCAAAAAACACTCCACCAGGATGATTAGATAAATATAATATAATATTTTTTTAGTTAATGATACAAAATCCCTGCTGTGTTCTGGAATACAGGTAAACTTCATCAGATAGTACTTCCTCTTTTGGAACCTGGGTGGCATTTACCTCTCTAACCATATCCTTAATATATTCTTTATCCATTCCTGCACTACGCGGAAGTAATATCAATTCATGTATACTGCTTGGTATAATATAAATATCTGAATTTAGCTGTTGCGCAAACATTTCCAATACATCTTCATACACCATACAGGCTGCACCAAATCTTTTTTCGTAATTTGTCAACACATACATGGGGAAACGTTCTTCCCTCCCTATCTGACACATACTGTCTAAAACTTCTCCTGCATACAAATCTCCTGAAGTTTCAAATAACTGCTGTAAAAGTTCTTCTACTGTATAAATTTTCGGTGGCAGAATCCGGCAGGTATTCTTTCCTGCCCACTGAAAGATTTCATCATGGGTAATCTCCCACATGCTTAAATGCTCATTACTTACTTTTACTGCCCCTTTTGTGTGATTATTCAATGCAATCTCCACATATGGTACAATGGCTAAGTCAAGGAAATCCATATACGGAGTGTCCTCCAACAATTCCAAATTCTTTTTTTTGTTCAACAGGCGATAAACCACCTTCTTTTTTATGTATTCTTTATCCTGAAATGCCTGAACAATCCATGTATTATCCAGTTTTTCTGCTTCATATACCCCCCACACCTGTTCAATTATTTCTTTCATCTCCAAACCTTTCATGTAATCCTTGTAAAATTCTTCCATGAATATAGTTGGGGCAATACTTTCTCCCTTCCCCCGAAGGATAATTCCCGTTTTTTTCACCCCATTATTTTTAGGAATTACAACCACTGTTGTGTCCACCTCAGCTTCATGTCTTTTCTTTATTTCACTTTCCACCAAATTAGCAAAATCTAAAATACTTTCTTTCATCTTTACCTCCAAACTCTGGGGAAAATTGCACGATTGTGCTGAGTCCTTATGACAAAATAAATTATATCATAGTTTTTTCACAAAATCCCTGTATTTATAGTTTTTTTATTTTTACCAGCATTTTGTATAAATCTGCCCCGAAAAATGTGCAAAAAAAGTACAAGGTATCTTTTTTGCCAAAACCTTGTACTTTTTTACTTCTCTTTTTTACTTCTCTTCTTTACTTTTTTATATACCTATGGCACTTAAAATTTCGTCACAGATTTCATCCACTGTTTTTCCATCTGTAGACACCATGATATCAGCAGCAGCCTGATACTTTTGCTGACGTTTCTCCATTAACTCCTGAATATATTCTACATTCATATTTCCATTTAACACTGGTCTGTCAGTGCTATCCTTTACTCTCTCATACACAGTCTGGGGTGTTGCTGTCAGCCAGATAATCTTTCCCTGTCCTTTCATTAGCTCCACATTTTCATCTCTAAGCACTACTCCTCCGCCACAAGAGACAACCACTGGCTTTAAATCCTTAAACTTACGTAACATATTCGTCTCTATATTGCGAAAATGCTCCTCACCGTATGTAGCAAAAATGTCTGGTATACTCATACCCGCTTCTTCTGCAATTAATGCATCCATTTCAATCTGCTTTACTGACAGTCTTTTAGTCAACTTTGCTGCCACTGTGGACTTTCCACATCCCATAAAGCCGATTAACATAATATTCATGTCCATTTTCATTTTCCTTTCATTTATCCTAATATTTCCAATATTTTTTTCAACTCTTCCAGTTTTATCTGTCCTGGAGCTGATGCCTTCATAAGACTTCCAAAAGTTATGGCAGAAGAAAAAGTCTGTCCACTAATTCTACTCAGTTTTCCCAGCTGTCCCATAGACATGGTGACAACCGGCTTATTGGTGTGAGTCCTCATCTGCTGTGTAGCATCCAGCAATGTAAGTACATCCTTTCCATCCTGGGGCATAACGGCTATCTTTAAAATATCAGCCCCATATTCGTCCATGCACTTTAAGCGTTTTACGATTTCTTCTTTTTCAGGAGTACTGCAAAAATCATGATTTGAGCCTACTACTTTGCCACTTTCCTTGTGTATACGTTCTATAAATTCCAAAGTATCTAATTCTTTCATGAAAACCTCAACATCCACAAGATCACTGAGTTTTGCTGCAGCCAGCACAGCCTGTTGATACTGCTGCAAACTTCCCGTGAATTCTCCACCCTCTTCCCGGGTTCTGATGGTAAACAATAAGGGCTTTGTTTTTAAAATTTTCTGTAGCTTTTCAATCATTCCTATCACATTTTCATAGGTCAGCTCTTCTTCCCACAAATCAGCTCTCCATTCTACCAGATCTGCCACAGACTTTTCAATTTCTTGTGCCTCGTTTAGGATTCCTTCTTTTGTATCTGCTACAATGGGTACACATATTTTGGGACTCCCCGTTCCTATTGTCACATTCTTGACTCTTACTTCCTGTATTGTTTTCATGTCTTTTCTCCTCGTAATTTTTATTCTATGCCCTATTTTTAAACTATACGATTCCTGTTTTCCCTTCAATACACTGTTCTAAGGTAGTCTTTGCATACTTGAAACATTCTGTTATCTTTGGTGAAAAGGTTCCACACTGCCCATCCAAAATCATTCTGTATGCAGTTTCTTTATCATAGGGCTTTTTATAAATTCTTTCACTGACTAATGCCTCATATACATCCACCAATGACACAATCTGGGCAGACAAAGGAATTTCATCTCCCTTCAGACCATCCGGATACCCTTTCCCATCATATCTTTCATGATGGTAACGGCAAATATCATAACAAGCCTGATACTGTTCCTTGTCCTGCACATCCACAACCATCTTTAAGATTTCACATCCTTTGCTGGTGTGGGTCATCATAACCTGACGTTCTTCTTCCGTTAGTCTTCCCGGCTTTAATAGTATCCTGTCAGGAACTGCAATTTTCCCAATATCATGGGTTGCGGAAGCACGGACTATAATCTCTACCTCCCCATCTGTAAGATGATCCTCCGGATACAACATCTGATACATCGCTGCCATAATCCTAGTCAGCTCTTTCACCCGTTTTACATGCAAACCGGTTTCCAGATTACGAAATTCCACCAGATTACTAATAGTTTCCAATAATTTCTCCTGAAAGTCTGCTAACTTTTTTTGCTCCTGGTTCAATTTTTCTTCCAAAGAATCCAGGTTTTCATGCATCTCTATAATAGATTCCACACGTTTTTTTACTATTTCACTCACAAAAGGCTTGCTTATGACTGCACTTGCCCCTAATTGATAACATGAAAGTTCAATTTTTTCATCATTTTGGGCGGTGATTAAAATTACTGGTATCTTTTCTACTATTTTCCTGGAATGCAGAATCTGCATTACCTGATACCCGTTAAATACCGGCATTACAATATCCAGTAAAATCACTGCTATTTCATCCGCATATTTTCCAATTTTACGGACAGCCTCTTTTCCGTTTTCTGCTAAGAGAATCTCATATTCATCCTCAAACATCTTCCGTAGCAGTTCCCTGTTAAATTCTTCATCATCAACAATTAAAATAGTATTTCTCACTATAGCATCCCCTCTGTACTTCTTATATTTTATGTATTTTCCCTTTAAGTGTATATCACTGTGTATTTAAAAACATTTTTATTCTATCATAATTTTCTATTGTATTCAAGATATCCTAAATGTGATAGAATAACTCTAAATAATTAATTATTATAGAGTACTAGTATAAAAAGGAGCGTCCTATGAAAAAATCAAACATCAATATTTTAGAATTATCCCAAGTCATAAAACAAGAGAGTTGTAAAATAAATCAGTATCTTCAAGACTGTTTTTTACATCTGCATCAAAATCCCGAATTAAGCTTTCAGGAATTTCAAACTAGTAGTTTCATTCAAAAAGAACTTACTTCCTTTGGTATTGACATACAGAATATAGACAGTAATGTGGGAGTTGTAGGTCTTTTACAGGGAAAAAAAACAGGGCCTTGTGTAGCCCTAAGAGCCGATATTGATGCGCTTCCTATTCAAGAACAAAGTTCCTGTACCTATCCATCCCAAAAGCAGGGCATTTTCCATGGTTGTGGTCACGATGCCCACACAACCTCCTTACTTGGTGCTGCAAAAATTTTGGCAAGCCTAAAAGACGAACTGTCCGGAACCATAAAATTCATCTTTCAACCAGCGGAAGAAGGTGCTGGTGGTGCTGTATATCTTACTCAAAAAGGCTGCATGGAACAGCCTAAAGTAGATGCAATATTTGGATTACATAATGCCCCTACTGTAGCATCCCATAAGCTTGGGTTAAAATCAGGAGGAATTATGGCAGCAGTCCACAAATTTACCGTCACCCTCACCGGTAAAGGTGGACATGGTGCAATTCCTGAAACTAACATAGATTCTATTGTGGCCGCTGCCGCCATGATTCAAAGTCTTCAGACCATTACCAGCAGAAATGTGCCACCTTCGCAAGCTAGTGTGGTCTCTATCTGCAGCATACACGCCGGAGACGGTCTCACTTTTAATGTAAATCCAGAAACCGTAACGTTTTGTGGCACCTGCCGATGCTATTCTAAAGAAATGGAAGCTTTAATTCAAAAACGTTTCTATGAAATTGTGGAAAATATAGCCTCTGCTTATCAAGTAAAGGCAAAGATTCAATACGAACAGCTCCATAGTGCCGTCATCAACGATGAAGAACTATATCACACTGCTGTTTCTGTAGCAAAAACTTTAGGCATTCCCTACGAATGTCCCATTCCTTCCACCGCCGGAGATGACTTTAGTACTTTTGCCCAATATGCACCTTCCTACTTTTACTGGCTTGGTAATTACCAGGAAGAAAAAGACA
Source organism: Lachnospiraceae bacterium (assembly GCA_045119215.1). GTDB lineage: Bacteria > Bacillota > Clostridia > Lachnospirales > Lachnospiraceae > RUG11237. Next base: position 75,606 of record JBGVDD010000055.1, read on the forward strand.
CTATCTACCCCCTGCATAGTCCCAAATTTAAAATAGACACTGACACCTTAAGCCTTGGTGCCAGCGTCTATGCCATGAGTGCAATAATGTACCTGATGTAACTATCAACACAGGTTGATACGCGAATTCTGACTTTTGACCCTAAAGCACACTATATCATATCAAATATAGATAACTGGTTGGTTTCAGGCAGTCCTGACAAAATTCCTAAATCAGACATTAAATCAATTACCGTCTTACTCACCTTTGTTCTCTGTCTGAAATCATCCTTTGATAAGAAGATTCCATCCTTTGCTGCCTCTTCCACTGCATCTGCCGCTTTATCTCCCAACCCTTCTATGGTGCTTAACGCCGGCATTAATTTGCCATCGATAATCTGGAAATCTCGGGCTTTTGCCTTGTAAATATCCATGGTATGAAATTCAAAGCCTCGCGCGTACATTTCCTGTACAATCTTCATATCCTTTAGTGTATCCTGTTCTTTTTTACTTAAGGTATCTTTTCTCTTTTGATAATCTGCAAGATAATAATTTAATTTTTCTTTTCCCTGACACATGATTTCATAGTTAAAAGCAGTGGCGCGAATACTAAAAAATGCTGCATAATACGCCAATGGATAATGAATCTTACAGTAAGCAATTCTCCAAGCCATAGTAACATAGGCAACTGCATGGGCTTTTGGAAACATGTACTTGATTTTCTTGCAGGACCAGATATACCAATCCGGTACCCCCTTTTCCTTCATAGCCTCTTCCCACTCTGGCTTTAATCCTTTCCCTTTACGGACACTTTCCATAATGGTAAATGACAGTTCACTCTCTACCCCTTGATAAATCAAAAAGGTCATAATGTCATCTCGAGTACAAATAGCTGTTGAAATGGTGGCTTTTCCCTCTTCTATTAAAGTCTGGGCATTCCCAAGCCAAACATCCGTACCGTGAGATAACCCGGAAATACGTACTAAGTCGGAAAAAGTCTGAGGTTTGGTATCCACCAACATCTGAATTACAAAATCAGTTCCAAATTCCGGAATCCCCAAGGAGCCTAAAGGGCATCCTCCAATATCCTCCGGCTGTATTTTTAAGGCACTGGTATTCTGAAATAAAGACATTACTTCTTTGCTGTCTAAGGGAATCTTCTTGGCATCAATTCCGGTAATATCTTCCAACATACGAATCATGGTAGGATCGTCGTGACCGAGAATATCAAGCTTTAATAAATTGTGGTCAATGGAGTGATAATCAAAATGGGTTGTGATAATATCCGTAGTCATATCATTGGCGGGATGCTGTACCGGGGTAAAGGAATAAATCTCTTCTCCCAACGGAAGTACAATAATTCCCCCCGGGTGCTGTCCTGTAGTTCTTCGAACGCCCGTACATCCTTCAACAATTCTGGAAATTTCACAATTTCTCTTGTGCACACCTCGCTCTTCATAATAATTTTTCACATATCCAAAAGCAGTCTTGTCTGCCAGGGTACCAACCGTTCCTGCACGAAACGTTTGTCCATCTCCAAAGATTACTTCTGTATATCTATGGGCTTTTGACTGATAATCTCCTGAAAAATTCAAATCAATATCCGGCTCCTTGTTTCCTTTAAATCCAAGGAAAGTTTCAAAAGGAATATCGAATCCTTCTTTGATTAACGGTGCTCCACATACAGGACAATTTCTATCCGGCATATCACATCCGGCGGCACCTGCACTGGCATATTTTTTTACTTCCTCTGAATCAAAATCACTATAATGACATTCTTTACATATATAATGGGGAGGAAGGGGATTTACTTCTGTAATTCCCGACATTGTGGCCACAAAAGAAGAACCAACCGAACCTCTGGAACCAACCAGATATCCATCTTCATTAGACTTCCATACTAATTTCTGAGCAATGATATACATCACCGCAAAACCATTGCTTATGATAGAATTTAACTCACGCTCCAAACGCTCTTTTACAATTTCCGGCAGGTCTTTGCCATAAATTTCCGTAGCCTTATCATAACAGATATTACGTAACATTTTATCCGAATCCGGTATCACTGGGGGACATTTATCCGGACGCACGGGAGATATTTTTTCCACCATATCTGCTATTTTATTTGGATTGGTAATTACCACTTCCCTGGCTTTTTCTTCTCCCAGATACAAAAATTCATTCAACATTTCCTCGGTGGTTCTCAAAAATAACGGGGGCTGATTATCAGCATCCTTAAATCCTTTTCCTGCCATAATGATTCTTCGGTACACCTCATCCTCCGGATCCAAAAAATGTACATCACAGGTAGCCACCACAGGTTTATTGAACTCCTCTCCCAGTCTGACAATCTTTCGATTTATTTCCTGCAAATCCTCTATGGTGTCCACAGGAGTTCGATCTGATTCCACCATAAACATATTATTTCCCAAGGGTTGAATCTCTAAATAATCGTAAAACTCTACCAACCTTGTAATTTCTTCCTGTGGTCGTCCATTTAATATGGCTTGGTATAATTCTCCTGCTTCACAGGCTGATCCAATGATTAATCCCTCACAGTATTTTAAATATACTGATTTTGGTATTCTTGGTCTACGATTATAATATTGTAAATGAGAATAAGAAATCAAACGATACAGATTAACTCTTCCCACCTCGTTTTTTGCAAGAATAATAGCATGATAGGTTGGTAGTTTTTTTATTCGTTTTTCTGACATTACAGATATGTTATTAATATCATCCAACACTCTTACATCTCGTTCTTGCAACATAGGAATAAACTTTACAAAAATCTCCGCAGTTGCCTGGGCATCATCCACTGCTCTATGATGGTTTTCCAAAGATACTCCCAGGGCTTTTGCCACCGCATCCAAGGTATGCTTATTTAATGCTGGCAGCAACATCCTTGCCAGCCCCACAGTATCAACCACAGTAAACTCCTGGGTTAAATTAAGATTGATACAATTCTGCTTAATAAAGCTCATATCAAACCCCGCGTTATGTGCCACCATAACAGAACCTTCACAAAACCTGAGAAATTCCGGCAGAATTTCTTGTATTTCTCTTGCATTTTCCACCATGCTGTCATTGATATGGGTAAGATTTTCTATCTTATATGGAATAGGTTCCTTGGGATTCACAAAGGTAGAATATTTGTCTACAATTTTCCCCTCCACTACCTTCACCGCACCAATTTCGATAATTTTATTTTTTTCAGGAGAAAATCCTGTAGTTTCTAAATCAAATACCACAAAACTTCCATGTAAATCTTGTCCCTTAGCATTCTCTACAATATCTTTTAAATCGTCAACTAAATACGCTTCCACCCCGTAAATCACTTTAAAATCACTATCATGAGGTACTGCATGGTTTGCATCAGGAAAGGCCTGTACCACCCCGTGGTCCGTAATGGCAATCGCCTTGTGGCCCCACCTCATAGCTCTTTTAATAATATCTTTCACATCGGAGACTCCATCCATATCGCTCATTTTTGTATGACAGTGCAGTTCCACTCGCTTATCTGGATAATTGTCTTCCCTGGACACTGTAAAATCAGGAATTTTCTTAATTCCCACCACAGAGGCTATGGTTAATTCACTGTCAAATTTATCAATGGTAGTAACCCCTTTTACCTTAATAAATCCTCCTTTTTTTACACCTTCCTTAATTTCCGGGAGCTGTTCATCCCGACAAAACATCTTAACTATAATGGTATCAGTAAAGTCTGTAATACTAAATGACAAAATCGTTTTTTCGTTTCTGATAGGACGCTCCTGTACATCTAGTATCTTGCCCCGAATCACAACTTCTCCCATTTCTCCTTGGATGGTCTTAATTTCCACATAATCCTGTTCCAGAATATTTTTGCCGTATATTACATCCGGATCATCATCTTTTCTAAATCCTCCATAGGAATAACCACCTTTTTTTCCTGTCTGAGAAAATTTTGCAAACTCTTTTCCAGCACTTTTATTTGCTACAACCATATTCTTTTCCTTCTTCTCTTTTGTGGTTTCAGACTGCTTTCCTTCCAGGTTTTGTGTAGCTGTTTTTTCTTCTGCACCAGTATGCAAGGAAGTATGTTGGATAATCTGGGATATTTTTTTATCCAGCACATAATCATCCTCTTCCTGAAACACCACTTCCTTTGCAACCACCTTCATTCTAATCTGCACATCCATATTACAACGATTATGAAATACCTTATACAGTATGTTTTCCAAATCCTCAACTTTCGCTTTCGTGACAGGGGTAGCCTCCACCGTAAATTCCATAATCCCCGGAGTAGAAAAATCACAAACCGAATCCTTGAACATCAAATATTCCATATGATTATAGCCTTTAAGTTCCAGCTCCAAACTTTCTTTGTAAAGCCCCAGTAAGTTTTCAGGGGTATACTGATTGGATAAATAAAATTTTTCGTAAATTTTTACTCTCACATTCCGGCGTCGAAATAGTTGATTTACAATGGCCTCTTCCATTGCAAATACATATTTTTTTTCAATCAAACGATTGCTCTCAATATAAACCCTGATAAAATCTTTTGAGGAAGTGGTGGTAACCTTGGTTACCACTACTTCCTCGAATATTCCAGTAAGTTCTTCTGAGAGTTTTAAATCCACAAATACGTCACAAAACATATTTGCCATCTTAATCCCTCCAATGTTCTAACTCGTATCTTAAATTATCTAAAAGTTCCTCTTCTTTTACCTTCCTGATAATCTGACCTTTTTTGATAATCAGACCTTCTCCCTTTCCTCCTGCAATACCAATGTCTGCTTCTTTTGCCTCTCCCGGACCGTTGACAACACACCCCATTACAGCCACCTTGATATCCAAATCAAAATCACTGACCATTTCTTCTACCGAATTTGCCAAACCAATCAAATCTATCTGGGTTCTTCCACAAGTAGGACAGGAAACAATTTCCACGCCTCCTTTTCTAAGTCCCAAAGTTTTTAATATGGTTTTGGCGGTCTTGATTTCCTCTACCGGGCTGCCTGTAAGAGAGACGCGCATGGTGTCTCCTATTCCCATATACAAAAGAATTCCAAGACCTACAGAAGACTTAATGTTCCCGGATGAGAGAGTTCCAGATTCTGTAATTCCTATATGGATTGGATAATTTGTCTGTTTTGCCAGTTCTTCGTGAGCAGATACACACATTAACACATCCGAAGATTTAATGCTGATTACCAAATTGTGATAATCAAATTCCTCTATCATCCTGACTTTATCCAATGCAGACTCTACAATCCCTTGGGCTGTTACCTTTCCATATTTCTCCAGATACTCCTTTTCCAAGGAACCACTGTTTACCCCTACCCGGATAGGGATATTTTTTTCTTTTGCTTTTTCAACCACTGCCTGAATATTATCTTTTCCACCAATGTTTCCCGGATTAATCCGAATCTTATCAGCACCATATTCCATAGCCGCAATAGCAAGACGATAATCAAAGTGAATATCTGCAACCAGTGGAATATGGATTTGTTTCTTAATCTCTTCTATTGCCCTGGCAGCTTCCAAAGTTGGAACAGCGCATCTTACAATGTCACATCCCGCCTTCTCTAACTGAAGAATCTGAGACACAGTTTCCTCAACATTTTCTGTTTTTGTATTTGTCATAGATTGAATGAGGATGGGATTTCCACCACCAATTTTCTTATCTCCAATGGTAATCACCCTTGTTTGTTCTCTATGCATTCCAACTCCTCCATACTATAAACGTTTAATATCATTTATCATTACAAATACCATCAATGCCATCAACAATACAATTCCGACAAAATGCACCATTCCCTCTTTTTCCGGTGGTACTCTTTTTTTAGTGACAGCCTCCCAAAACAGGAACACTAATCTTCCTCCATCCAGTGCCGGTAACGGCAACAGGTTCATGACACCCAAGTTTGCACTTAATAATATAGAAAAATTCAACATACTCATTATAACAGCAAAGGTACTAATTTTGCTGCTTTCTTCATAAGTCTGACTAATGGTACTTACAATTCCTACAGGGCCAGACAATTCCGATGCTTTCACTCTTCCCGTAACTAACATTTGCAAGCTTTTCATGGCATATTTTATCCACCATCGCACCTCATACACACTGTACTTTACCACCTGAAATCCATTGCCCTTAATACGTCCAACTGGGCTCATACCCATAAGGTAGTATCCTGCTTCTTCGCTATATTTTGGTGTAATAGTAACAGTATGTTTCTCTCCATTCCTTAGGTAAGTCACATCGATGTCCTTATCTTTGTTTAACTGCATAAACAAACTGATTTCCCGATAGACTTTGATGTTTTCCTGATTTAACTTAAGAATAACATCCCCTTCTTTTATACCTGCCTCTGCCATGGGGTAACCTTTGATTGCCTCACCTACCTGTGGCTTATCAAATCCTAAATTTCCAATTAGAAAAATAGCCAAGATAAAAGCTAAGATAAAATTAAATATAGGACCTGCTGCAATCACTGCAATTCTTGCCCATACAGACTTTGCCTGGAAAGACCTGTTTTTATCAATCCCTTCTGCAATTTCCTCTCCATCCTCTCCAAGCATCATACAGGAACCACCAATAGGCAACAGCTTGATACAATACTCTGTTTCTCCTTTTTTAAAGTGCAATAATTTTGGCCCCATCCCAATGGAAAACTGGGTAACATACACTCCATTTTTCTTTGCAATTAAAAAATGCCCTAATTCATGAATTATGATTACCAATCCAAATATAAGCAATGACCATACAATCTTCAAATTACCACCTGCTTTCTATATACTCATAAACCTGCTGTTCCACAGCCAGAATGTCTTCCACCTTTGGATTTTTTATTAATTTGTGACAATCCATTGCATCTTCAATTATGTCTATGATTTCAAGATACTTTATTTTTTTATCCAGAAATTTTGCTACCGCCAGTTCATTTGCAGCGTTAAATACCGTTGGCATGGAACCGCCTGCTCTTGAAGCCTGTAATGCCAAAGCTAATCCTCTGAAATTTTCCATATCCGGTGCTTCAAATGTCATAGTTTTCAATTTTGCAAAATCCAATCTGTCTCCTGCCAAAAATTTTCTATTCGGATAGTACAGGGCATACTGAATTGGAAGTTTCATATCCGGTGTACCTAGCTGGGCTATGATAGCACCGTCTTTAAATTCCACCATGGAATGAATCACACTTTGAGGATGCACTACTACTTGAATATCATCTAATTCCATATCAAACAGCCACTTTGCTTCCATTACTTCCAACCCTTTATTTACCAAAGTTGAAGAATCGATGGTTATCTTCCTTCCCATGACCCAATTTGGATGCTTCAGCGCATCCTCGACCTGAATTCCTTCCAGTTCTTCTCTTTTTCTTCCACGGAATGGTCCACCTGACGCAGTAATAATCAATTTACTGATCTGTTCCTTGTTTTCTCCGTGTATACATTGGAAAATAGCGCTGTGTTCACTGTCCACAGGCAGGATTCTCACATTTTTTTCTTTTGCCAAAGGCATAATAATATGTCCTGCGGTTACCAAGGTTTCTTTATTTGCCAATGCGATATCTTTTCCTGCCTCTATTGCAGCTATGGTAGGGCGGATACCTATCATCCCCATAATTGCCGTCACCAAAATCTCAGACTCTGGCATAGCTGCAACCTCAAGAAGTCCTTCCATGCCCCATAAAATTTTTATATCTATATCTTTCAGACGCAGTTTTAGTTCCTTCGCCTTCTCTTCTGTAGCAATGCAGGCAAGACGTGGTCTAAACTGACGCACCTGCTTTTCTAATAATTCTACATTGTTTCCCGCTGCAAGAGCCACAACCTCCAAATCATTATTTGCCTGCACAACCTCCAAGGTCTGTGTCCCAATAGAGCCTGTGGAACCAATAATAGCAATTTTTTTCATATCCATTTCCTTCCTTACTATGCTGCTAATACAAAACACAAAAATATAATAGGTGCTGTAGCTATCACACTGTCAAATCTATCCAAAATGCCACCGTGACCTGGGATTAAGTTTCCATAATCCTTCACATCATAGTTTCTTTTAATTGCAGAAGCTGCCAAATCCCCTACTTGAGAGATGATAGCTCCAATTCCGCCAATACAGCCCATAGCAATCACTGGCGAAATACTCATCACAACCACACCTTGTAAAAAATATCCATAAATTGCTCCTACAATCATAGAGCCTATAATCCCCCCTAGAGAACCTTCCACAGACTTCTTTGGACTCAAAACTGGTGCTAATTTACGCTTCCCAATCATACTTCCAACACAATATGCGCAGGTATCACTTACCCAGGAACATATAAATACAAGCCATACTAAATACTGACCTACCTCTGGCACCATTCTGATTTTATAGATAAACGAAAGCATCACAGCCACATAAAAAAATCCCAAAAAGGTCATTCCAATATCCGTAGCAGTATATTTTGGATATGTAAACACATATACAGCCAACAACCCTAACAAAAATGCCAAAGATATAATTTCAAAATAATTGCTTTCTATCACAACTTTACTCATATGATTTTCTCCTAAAATAAGGCAGAGATAATATATGACACATATTCCATATGATATGATACCTAAAGCATTTTTCTGATTCTTTAGCACCCGGTTCAATTCAAACATTCCAATCAAAGAGATAGCCAATGTAAGGCACCACAATACATTCCCGCCAATAAACAGTGCCGCCGCAAAAACAATAACCAGCACAATACTGCTGATGAATCTGGTCTTAAACATATTACTCCTCCTTAACTCCCCCATATCTTCGGTCTCTTCCATTGTAATATTCAATGGCCTTTTGAAGCTCTTCTTTATCAAAATCAGGCCAATGAACAGGGGTAAAATAGAATTCTGCATACCCTAGCTGCCAGAGTAAAAAATTTGACAATCTCATTTCACCGCTGGTGCGTATCATTAAATCCGGATCCGGAATTCCTTTTGTATCCAGATAAGAAGCAATCATCTCCTCGCTAATATCTTCCGCCGACACCTTCTCTTCTTTTACATCCCGGGCAAGTTTTGACACAGCCCTTCTAATTTCATCTCTGCTGCCATAATTAATTGCTATCTGAAAATGTAATCCCGTATTATTTTTGGTAGCTTCCTCTAATTCCAGAATTCTGGTACGAATATCTTCATCCAACCGGGTGATATCTCCAATAACTCTCACGCACATATTATTCTTTTCCGCTGTCTTTAAGCAGGTTTTCATATAATTACGCAAAAGTTTCATCAACGCATCTACTTCATCTTTAGAACGCTTCCAGTTTTCCGTGGAAAAAGCATATACCGTCAAATACTGAATCCCCATTTTATATGCAGTTTCGCAAATTACCTCTACATTCTTTGCCCCCTGCACATGTCCATAATTTCTTGGCATTCCCTTTGATTTTGCCCAACGTCCATTGCCATCCAAAATAATAGCAACATGATTTGGAATTTTCATCTGACTTCCTCCAATTATCTTTCTTAATTTAAAACTTAAAAACCAATAGGGCATAGCCGAAACCATGCCCTAAAGACTTGTTAAACCGTAAGAATATCTTTTGACTTTTCCTCCACAGCTTTATCTACTTCTGCAATATACTTATCTGTAGTTTTTTGCAGCTGGTTTTCTAAATCCTTAATTTCATCTTCTGAAATTTCTTTTCCAAGCTTCTTTAAGGAATCATTTCCATCACGTCTGATGTTTCTGATTGCCACCTTTGCCTGTTCTCCCTTTTTCTTAATATCCTTCACCAGTTCTTTTCTTCTGTCTTCTGTAAGTTCAGGAAAAAGAAGACGAATCACCTTACCGTCATTGGTAGGATTAATACCTAAATCTGAGCAGAGAATCGCTTTTTCAATTTCTTTGACCAAAGACGCTTCCCAAGGCTGAATCTGAATCATTCTTGGTTCTGGAACAGTAACATTTGCCACCTGCTGTAAAGAAGATGGTGTTCCATAATAATCAACACGAATTTTATCTAACACATGAGGATTTGCACGTCCAGCTCTAATTGTACTGAACTCTCCAAGCAAATTTTCATATGATTTCTGCATCTTCTCATCATATTGTACTAATCTTTCATCCATTTTAACTTATCCTCCTAAACTGTCACTTTTGTTCCTGTAAACTTACCATTTACAGTATTTACAATACTGTTTTCTTCATTTAACCCAAACACCATCATTGGCATTTTGTTTTCCATACACATAATTGATGCGGTCAAGTCAATGACTCCCAGTTTCTTTTCTACTACTTCATCAATAGAAATCTCATCATATTTCTTTGCATCCTTATTTACCTTTGGATCTGAGTCATACACACCATCAATGGCTTTTGCCAAGAGAATAGCCTCTGCCTCTATTTCTACTGCACGAAGTACTGTAGCTGTGTCTGTAGAGAAATATGGATGACCTGTACCACCTGCAAAAAATACAACCATACCTTTTGAAAAATACTTTTCTGTTCTGTCTTTTGAATACAACTTAGAAAAATTTCCACACTCAAAAGGAGTTAATACAGCTGTTTTCATACCCACAAATCTAAATATTTCCGATACATAAATACAATTCATCACAGTTGCAAGCATCCCAATCTGATCCGCTTTTGTTCTTTCAATGGTTTCACTGGTTCTTCCTCTCCAGAAATTTCCTCCACCAATCACAATACCTACCTGTACTCCTGTATCAACCAACTGTTTTACCTGATTTGCTACCTTAATACAGGTAGCTTCATCAAAACCGGTTTTCTTCTCTCCTGCAAGAGCTTCTCCGCTTAACTTTAATAATACTCTTTTCATTTATCTTACTTCCTTTACAATCTTTTATTCTGCTGATTCACTAAAAATGCCTTTCACATCTATCTCATCGTTGTAACACTGTGAAAATGTACCTTCAATTACTGCACCTGAATTAATCTGGACAGAACGTGACTTAATATTACCTACTACCACTGCTGATGCATCTACCACAACCGGACCATTTACATCAATATCTCCTTTTACAGCTCCTGCTATTACAGCTGATGTTGCTGAAATATTTCCAAGAATGACCGTACCGTTTCCAACCTTAACAGCCTGGCTACTAATAATTTCCCCTTCAATTCTTGCCTGATTAACAAAAATTTCACTAGCTGTAGAATTTCCATTTACCTTACCCGAAATAGTCAATTTTCCTTTACAAGAAACGTTTCCTATAATATCACCAACCACTTCAATGGAACCATCTGACTCTACATCGCCCTTAATTCTCATTCCCTTTGTGATTACTGCAACATCTTCGCTCTTTGGCGCTCCATCAGCTAATACACTTGCTTCTGCTTCCATCTTTACCAATTCCTCCTGAACCTGATTCTCTTCTACTGCTTCTATTGCTTCTTCTACTTCTAACACCTCTGGTGCAATCTGCTCTGTTTCTAGATTCAACTGCTTCATCAGTTCATCTACTTCCATCACAGATTCTTGTGGTTGTTTTGCCACCTCTTTTTCTTCCTTTTCAAATATTAACATATCCTTCTCCACTATCTCTTCTGTTGCATTTATCATATCATCCATGGACAACTGTTGAAATCCTTCGGTCACAACCTCATCCTGTACTATCTCATCCATATTGACAGAGGCATCTTGTATTGTGGATTCTGCCGACACTGATATCTCTTCTGCCACTGGGATTTCTTCTGTTACCGGGACTTCTGCTGACACTGGTTCTTCTGCTACTGCTGGAATATCTTCTACCCCCGGGGCCTCTGCTACCACTGGAATTTCTTCTATTACCGGCACTTCTGATGCAACCGGGATTTCTTCTACCACTGGGTCTTCTGCCGCCACTGGAATTTCTTCCACTGCTGCTGGAACTTCTTCTAACACCAGGTCTTCTGCTGCCACTGGAATTTCTTCCACTGCTGCTGGAACTTCTTCTAACACCGGTACTTCAGCTACCACTGGAATCTCTTCTACTACTGGAGCTTCTTCTGCCACTGGGGCTTCTGCTACCGTTGGAATTTCTTCTACCACAGGAACTTCTGATGCCGCTGGCACTTCCTCCGTTTTCTCTTCTATATTTTCTACAAATGACGCTACTTCATCCGGCACCACATAAACTTCATCCGGCAACACTGGAGCTCCCTTCTCAATTACTTCCTCCGCCGGCACTGGGGTTTTGGCTTCAACTGCCTGGGAAGTTGTAAAAGTGTCTGGAATTGCAAAATCACTACTTCTGTCTAACTGTTTTTGTGCCTCAGCTTCCGCCATAACAGAAGCAACAGTTTCTGCAACCGTATCCGTTGGTGTTGTATCTTCCTGTGGAATCACAAATTCTTCTGTTGGAATCAATTCATCTACTGCCTGTTTTAAATCTTCCTTAAATTCTTTAAAAAAACTCATACCTTTTCCTCCATCCTGTACTTTTTCCTGGCTGCCTTAAGCCATTCAGGCTGCCCCACCTGTTACCATCCAACTAATCTACCTCTTCTGCTTTCAAATGTTGAATCGGCTTAGTTTCATCTGTAATCGGTAAAAGCTCCACATCCATCTCTTCTAGTTTTTCTATCATTTCTGGCAATGCCCTTACTGTGTTGACTTTATTTGCACCATCATGCATAAGCACAACTGAATTTTTATACATTTTTACATCATTTAGCACATTCTGCACCAATTCCTCTGGTGCAAGCTCCTGACTAGTTGCATCTCCACTAGATACATTCCAATCATAATACACAATATCATTTTGATTTAAATAATGGATAAATTCCTCCATGCCTATATTACTGACTTTATTACTGCTTCCCCCCGGAAACCGATACAGTTTTATTTTCTTCCCCGTAGCTACTTTTAATAAATTTTGTAATTTTTCCAAATCCTGGGTAAAGCTGTCAACCGTCTGATAAATCGTACTATATTGGTGTGAAAAGGAATGCATACCCAGCGCATGACCTTCATTTATGATACGCTGGTACATTTCCATGGATGCATCATCTTCTTTTCCTACGACGAAAAAACTTGCCTTAACATCATACTGTTTTAAAATGTCAAGAATAGCTTCGGTATTTGAACTGGGTCCATCATCAAAAGTAAGATACACCCTCTTCTTTTCCTCTTGTTCTTCCTCAGATGCCTCCGAAGTTTTTGGCAGTTCATCTACCAAAAGCTCTGCCTGACTCTGTCCAGGCTCCTTTGATTGTGAAGCCGCCATCTGAATTTGTTTCTTCTCTAATTTCATCTGATACAACGTATCAATCTGCTTTTGCATAGAATTCACTTTAAACAAAAGGCATATGCACATTACAATTGGAATCAGTATAGAACAAACCACTGTGATAATAATTCCACGTTTCAGGCTCTCCACACGTTTTTTTCGTCTCGCCATTTCTGCATTCTTGTCATTGACTGTTTCCATATTTTTCTCCACACTCTTTTCATGTACAATACAAGGATAACCAAGCTTGACCATCCCTACCAAAAAACGTACAAGGATATCATAACATATTTTAAGTTATTCGTACAGCTTTTTTTCACGTGCTTCCTTTTTTGATTCCTTTTTTAATCTTGCAAAATGTTCCGAAATCTTCTCTCCCGTAATTTTTTTATTTGAAAGAGGAATTTCATAGTCTAGCCCCTTTTCACCACGATATAATGCTTTTTTCGATTCTTTGTTTTTTTCTTCCATAATACACTTTCCATAATTTATAAATCGAAAAAGCGCAGGATTCCTCCTGCGCCTTTTTGCTTTATTGTCCGTAGACTAATCACAAAACTACTGTAACTGTGCTGCTACTTCTGCTGCAAAATCAGTTTCAACCTTTTCAATTCCTTCGCCTGTCTCAAAGCGAACAAATTTCTTAATCTTAATGTTTGCATTGTTAGCCTTTGCAACTTCTTCAACGTACTTGCTTACAACCTGCTTTCCATCTTCTGCTTTTACATAAACCTGGTCTAAAAGACAGATTTCTTTTAATTCTTTGTTGATACGTCCCATAACCATACCATCGATAATCTTATCGTTAGCATCTGGCTTTTCATTCTTTGCTGCTGCCTTTAAGATTTCTTTTTCTTTTTCAATGTAATCAGCATCCACTTCATCTCTTGATGTGTAAAGTGGCTTTAATGCTGCTGCCTGCATGGCAACGTTTCTTGCCATTTCCTTAACAGCATCGTTTACAACATCAGTTTCAACATCTACCAATACACCAATCTTACCACCTGCATGGATGTAAGAAGCAACAAAACCGTTCTGTTCTTCTACCTGCTCAAATCTTCTGATATTCATGTTTTCACCAATCACAGCAATCTGTGCAGCTAAAACTTCATTTACAGTCTTTGATGTATCAAGTGCCCATGGCTCTGCCAAGAAGCTTTCTGTATCCTGTGCGGTTGTATTTAATGCCTGTGCAGCAACTTCTGCTACATAGTTCTGGAATTTTTCGTTTTTAGCAACGAAGTCTGTCTCTGCATTTACTTCTACAACTACTGCTTTCTTTCCATCATCTGTAAGAGCAGTTGCAACAATACCTTCTGCTGCCACACGTCCAGCTTTTTTCTGTGCTGTTGCAAGTCCTTTTTCACGTAAGAATTCTACGGCTTTCTCCATATCGCCATCTGTGGCACTCAAAGCTTTCTTACAGTCCATCATACCTGCGCCAGTCATTTCTCTTAATTCTTTTACCATTCCTGCTGTAATAGCCATCTTAACGTCCTCCGATTTTGAATTATTTTATTCTGCAACTTCTTCTACAGCTTCTTCTGCTGTTTCTGAAACGAACTGTTCTCCCTGGTTAGCTTCGATGACAGCATCAGCCATCTTAGAAACGATTAACTTAACTGCACGGATTGCATCATCATTTCCTGGGATTACATAATCTAATTCTTCTGGATCACAGTTAGTATCTGCAATACCAATCAAAGGAATTCCTAATGCATGTGCTTCCTGTACACAGATTCTTTCCTTCTTTGGATCTACGATAAAGATTGCATCTGGAATCTTCTTCATATCCTTGATTCCGCCAAGGTTCTTCTCTAACTTTTCAAGTTCTTTCTTTAATTCGATAACTTCTTTCTTTGGAAGAACATCTGCTGTTCCATCTTCCATCATTGTTTCGATTTCTTTTAATTTAGCACATCTCTTCTGGATGGTCTTGAAGTTTGTCAACATACCTCCTAACCATCTTTCGTTTACATAGTACATTCCACAACGTTCAGCTTCTGTCTTGATTGCATCCTGTGCCTGCTTCTTTGTACCAACAAAAAGAACAGTTCCACCTTCTGCTACGATATCAGAGATTGCCTTGTAAGCTTCATCTACTTTACCTACAGACTTCTGTAAGTCAATGATATAAATACCATTTCTCTCTGTGTAGATGTACTCTGCCATCTTAGGGTTCCATCTTCTTGTCTGGTGTCCAAAGTGCACACCTGCTTCAAGTAACTGTTTCATTGAAATTACGCTCATTTTCTTTTCCTCCGTTTTTGGTTTTTTACTTTCATGTGTTTCCGATTACCAACAGACCACCCGTAGGCACCAGTCTGAAATCCACACATGTGCTTTTTTTGCCTTGGACAGTATATCACAGGTTTTTTATAAATGCAACAAATTTATAAAATATTCTTCCTATATTCCTCCAATATATTTCCAAAATACTAATTTCAATTATATCTTTCCTTCTCTTTTAGCAATCTCTAATAACTTTAAATTTTTCTCATTGAAGGAACCAAATTCCTTCAAATTACAATATACCTTTTTGCATTGTTTCATGCATTTTAATGCTCTTTCATAATTTTCGTCGCTGATAGGTTCAAAGGCTTTTTCCACAATTACATTTCCTGACAGTTCCCTGGCTAAAAAAAAGTCCACATCATTAGCATGAAGAACACCTGTTGCAAAAGGAATTCCCTTCCTTTGCAATTTGCGGTACAGAGGAATTCCACTGCCATTCCCCCCAATTACAAAAATTTCCGGCATCCCCTCCACTGCCGCCATCTCCACACAGCCAAACTCTGCATTGTAGCTTCCTTTTGTAATCCCATATAGTTCATTAATATAAGATGATTGAAAAATTTCTTCCGGCGCTCCCCATTTGGCAATGGTATCTCCTTGTACGCAGACCACTTTATCTGATATTTTCTGGGCTAAATCCAATTCGTGCAAAGACATAATGACGGCTATCTGCTTTTCTTTTACCATTTGTTTTAAAACACCTAAAAATTCCAGTTTATGACGGACATCCAAAAAAGATGTGGGCTCATCTAATACAATCAGCTCCGGCTCCTGACAGATAGCTCTGGCAAGAAGGACTTTCTGTCTCTGACCATCACTGATTTCTAAGAAACTTTGTTTTGCAAGTTCTGTGACCTGAACTAATTCCATAGCTTCTCTTACTTTTCGTTTGTCCTCCTTACTTAAAATCCCAAGGCCTCCGGTGTATGGGTACCTTCCCATACTTATCACATCCTCACAGGTCATCAGTTCCGGACGTATCCGTTCTGTCATGACCACAGACTGTTTTCTTGCCACTTCTTTGTCTGTCATTTTATTTATTGGCTGGTTCTCTAAATATACGATTCCTCCCAAAAGCGCTAACTGTCTGGTAATACTTTTTAATATAGTGGATTTTCCTGCACCGTTTGGCCCGATTAAGGTTAGGATTTCCCCTTTTGCCACCTTTAGCTCAACTTCCCGAATCAACGGCTTTCCCCCATATCCCACTGTCATATGTTCTGTATAAAGAAAATATTCTTTCATGATTTTTACCTATCCTCTTTTCTGCTTGTGTATCATCACATAGATTACTACCGGTGCTCCAAAAACGGCTGTTACCGAACTAATACTAAGTTCTGTAGGTGCAAATGCTGTTCTGGCTATCAAATCGCAAAACAGGCAAAATACAGCCCCTCCCAAAAAGCAGGCCGGAATCACCAGAATAGGCTTTGCAGTTTTTAAAAGGCTCTTGGTTAAATGGGGCACCGCAATCCCTACAAAAGAAATGGGGCCGGCAAATGCCGTAACACTGGCTGATAGTATACTTGACAAAAGAATCAGAAGTACACGCAGAAGCTGTACATTCACTCCTAGATTTTTAGCATAAGTTTCCCCTAGCTGATAAGCACTGATTGGTTTTGACAAAAAAAACGTCACAAGTATTACCGAAAATACCACCGCCCACATAACCTGAATTTTGTCCCAGCTCATACCTGAAAAGCTTCCCATAGACCAATTATGAAGATTTACTATATTAGAATCATCTGCAAATGTCACAATAAACTCGGTAATTGCAGAGCAAATGTAACCAATCATCACGCCACATACCACAAGCACAGACATTTTCTCTACTTTTTTAGATACTGACAAAACAAATCCCATAGATATCATTGCCCCCACAAAAGCTGCCAGAATCATAAAAAAGGAATTTAATACCATCCCTCTTCCCAGCAAAACCACCATGGCAATGGCAACCATTAACTTTGCTCCGGAAGAAATCCCCAGCACAAAGGGTCCTGCAATGGGATTAGCAAAAAATGTCTGTAGCAAAAAGCCTGCCACAGATAACCCTCCACCAAGAATCATTGCTGCCAGAATCCTTGGCAATCTGATATCCCAAACAATACGAAAGGACGTTTCTCCCCCTGTTTTATGCATAAGAATTCCAAGTATTTCCTCCATGCTCAAATCCACGCTGCCGGAATTTACGTTCCACACGGTCAAAATTCCTAACAATCCTATCAATATCAAGAAAGATACTACGTACCGGATATATATATTATGCTTTTTTCTCTGCCTTGCCTCCATATATTTTCCTTTCCATCTTGCTTACGTGTTTATAATATTTTTTCTCCAATTTCAATTGACAGGTACAATAAATTCCGTTGTTTCTCCTACATCCCCAGTGATAATTTTATGAATATCGGCTATCATGTCTCCAATTCCTGTGGTCTGTTGAAACATATTTTTCTGGGTACACCATACATTACCCTCTTTCACTGCTTTAAAATCTTTCAACAATTCACTTTTTTGCAGCAATTCTTCTTTTGTTTTGATTTCCCCATCGATTGCACTGTTATAGATTAGATAATCTGCATTCTTGGCTTCTGCGTAAAAGGCTTCCATCTGCATATTCATTGTGGACAAAGAATTTTCTTCCTGTAAATCGGAGGGCACATATACTCCTCCTGCCATCTCAATCATTTTTGCCACATAATCTCCAGATTTTCTCACATTCACAGAACCATTAGAATTGATGTAGAAAAATGCCACTGTCTTTTTGGTCTTTTCTTCCGTTTCCAGGATTTCCACCTTAGACAGTTGTTCTTTAAAGTATTGTTCTGCTTCCTCTTCCTTTCCCAGAAGGACTCCATATAATTTTATCCACTCCATTCTGCCTAGGGGATGGCTTTCATAACTGGAGCGCTCCACCAACACAGGAATCCCAAAGCTTTCTAACTGCTCCTTTACCTTAGGTGTATGATAAATCATGGTGGATTCCACCGCCAGATTACACCCTTTAGATAAAATCAGTTCATAATCCGGTGCACTGTATTTTCCTGCATACAGCATTTTTCCAGCTTCCATTGCCTGTTTCGCTTCTTCAATATACCATCCCTTACTTTCTGTTCCAGACAGGCAGATATTATCTATTCCATCCAGTGCCCGAAATAAGTCCATGGCAGAAGTTGCCACCAGATATATGTGATTCAAGGGTTGCTGCAAAACTACCATATCTTTCTCTAACCCGGAGGGAACAGATGCACTTTGGGGCACGACCAAAAAGCGTCCTCCCTCCTTGATTGTAATCAATACAAGACCATCCTGATAGTAATCCACAGAAAATTGATTTGCGTATTCCAATTTTAAACTGTGGTGTATCTTCATTGTTTTCCACTCTTTGGTTTCTACCAGTTTTTCTGGTTCTTTGGCTTCTTTTACTGTCTCCTGTACACTGCATGCACAGGAGAACATTGTAACTAACATGAAAAGCAAACCAATCGTTACCCATTCCTTGGTTTTGTTCTTTTTCATTTCTTTCATTACGGAACCTTTGTAATTGTACTAGAATCAAATTTTAATGTATATTCTATTTCATGAGGTGTACTCATAGCTGTAGTATCCGCTGACACAGAAAGCGTTGTATCAAACCCTGCCACTGGAATCTCAAAAGTTGCATTTCCCTCTGTGTTTACTGGAAGAAATTTTTCTCCGTCTACTATCATATAATCGTAATTCGGACTGCTCCAGACAATAGTCCCATAAGCATTGCCTTCCTCAATCTTAAGTGTGGCTGGCGATTGTACCGTTGCCTTACCGGAACCACCTTCCAATTGCACATTTACCCTATAAGTGCCATCTTCCAAAGAAAGAGATTCCACAGTGGCCATTGTCTGATTTACAAAAGCTTCCTGTGGTAAAGAATCTGCACGGAATACCAATACCCGGTCATACCATTTTTCTTTTCGCTTACTGAAGGCAGAACAATCAATTCCCTTATCCAACGCCTCCACCGGAACAGTAAAGGTATGTTCTCCATTTTCATTTTCCACATATGGGATATACTCATCTTCCCCGGCTTTTACTGCCTCTTCTCCCGTTCCCATAAATACATGCAGATACCCAGTTCCACCCATGGTCATCACTGCTGTCATGGCACCGTTTTCTACCTTTAGCTCTCCACCTGTGATGTTGAACATGGGCGAGCTGGAATCCACTGTGATGGGGTATACTCCATCCTTTAATTCTGTGGCATACACCGGTGTCATTCCTTCTTCCACCACAGTTTCAGCTTCTGCCATATCATCCTGGGATGCCACCTGGCTGCTTTCTGTTTCCACAGGCACCTCTGTGACATCTCCTTTGGTATCCTCTTTCTCCACTTTTTCATCATTCACTGAGACATTTTCTATTGTTTCTTTTTCAGCCGTTGTGTCAGCTCCACATCCAGCCATCAGCTGTGTAGCTGCCAGGGCTGCCACCATTAAAATTACTTTTGATTTTTTCATTTTACCCATTCCTTTTTCCAGCAATAGAAAATGGGACACTTCCCACTTCCTATTGCTTTAGCTTCTAAATTATGTTAATTTACTCTGCCAAACTGTCCGCTGCTGCTTTTGCATGTTTTACCAATATATCCTGAATGGCTTCCATTTCTCCAAGTCCTTTGACAACACACTCCACTTCATATCCTGCATCTTCAAAGGTTTTCTTCCATGAGCCTTCTTCCTCTCCTGCCATATCATTGTTCGCATGATCTCCTGCAACAATCATCAGTGGTTGTAATACTACTTTCTTGTATTCCCCGGCCTGTACTTTTGCCAGCACATCATCTAGAGACGGACTAGCTTCCACAGTTCCTACATAATAATTTTTGTACCCTGCCTCTGTAAGCATATCCTGCATTTTAACATATACGCTGTTGGAATCTGCCTCTGTACCATGTCCCATAAAACAGATAGCAGTTTCCCCATCATCATATTCTTTTGTTGCCTCAGTGATAGCCTTCATAACCGCCTGAAAATCTTCCTCACTTGTCAGTAAAGGTTCCCCGATGGCAACTTTCTCAAATGCATCGGAATAATTAGCTACCTCTTCTACCAGATCATTGTACTCTAAACCATTCATTAAATGAGTAGGCTGAATTACCAGATTCTTAACTCCATTGTTCACGGCTCTCTCCAAAGATTCCTTCACATTGTCAATTACTACATTATCTCTCTTTTTTACATGGTCAATAATAATCTGGCTGGTGAATCCCCTCCTTACAGAATACTCTGGAAAAGAGGATTCTAATTTTTCCTCAATGGCACCAATAGTCATGCGTCTGTTGTCATTATAACTGGTACCAAAGCTTACCACCAAAAGTTCGTTCTCTCCGATTTCGTCCTGGTTTCTTACATTGTCCAAAGAAGCGTCTCCTGTGTCATAATTTTCTTCTTCTGATACTTCTTCCTCCACTGTATCTTCCTGGGAAGTTTCACTTGTTTTGTCTTCAGCTTCATCCTGAATCACCTCTTGGGTTTCTTCGGCTGTCTGGATCTCCTTAGTAGCAACATTGTCAGCCTTATTACCAGAACCACAGCCTGCCAATACAAGGGTTGACACTGCAAAAGCTGTAAGCAGTTTTGTTACGTTTTTCTGTTTCATGTTTTTTCCTCCTTCTAATCTGTGGGATGTTCCACCTTACTTAGTATTTGAAATCGAAAAAGACATACAGAAAAACACCCCAGCACCATGTACTGTGGCACAAAAAAGCTTACAGCTTATATATACATAAACTAAGCTACGGTACGACCAAGGACTCGTGGTCTGGAATGTGTATTCCTGTACCAATAACTGGCAGGTTTCCTGGCTTGTATCTCAACATACAGAACTGCCTTCCCAATTTCTCAGTGGCTTTTACATCAAAGTTCTGCACTCCTTACTTACAGTGACGAGTTCGCACCGGCCTTTCACCGGTTTCCCTTTTACCCTTTACTCTTATCAACATGATAGGAATAACGGCACCAATTATTTTATTCGATTTTCGGCTATTATAGCATATATGTTATTTTATTACAACCTATATCTTTCCTCCTGATGCCACAATTTTCTCTGCCAGCTCCATAAGGTACACATACCGCTCCATCTTTTCTTCCAAAGCTTTTTCCGTGTCCTCTTTTTCCTTGGAAAGTTCATTCAACTTTACAAAATCTGTTGCCGCTTTTAAAATCTCCTCCTCCAACGCAGCAAGTTTTTCTTCCAGGTTTTCTATGTCCTGTTCAATGGTTTCATACTCTTTCTGCTCTGCATAGGTAAATTTCAATTTCTTCTCCCGTGGACGTTCCTTGTATGCAGCCGCTGCTTCCTTGGAGGATTTTTTTCCGGAATTTCCTATCGTTTCCTCAAAAGGATTTCCCGCCTTCAAAAGATAGTCACTGTATCCTCCCTCGTACTGTACCAGTTTTCCCTGTTCAAATGCAAAAATCCTCTCTGCAATTTTATCCAGAAAATACCTGTCATGGCTGACAGTGATAACAATTCCATCAAAGTTGTCCAGATAATCCTCTAAAATTCCCAAAGTCTGAATGTCTAAGTCATTGGTAGGCTCGTCTAAAATCAATACATTTGGAGCCTCCATCAATACCTTAAGCAAATACAAACGACGTTTTTCTCCACCGGAGAGTTTCTCTATCTTTGAATACTGCAAAGTGCTGTCAAACAAAAAACGCTCCAACATTTTTGATGCAGAAATCAGACCTTCCTCTGTTCTGACAAATTCAGCAGTCTCTTTGATATAGTCTATGACTCTCATAGTGGGATCCAGTTTTTCGTTCTCCTGTGAGAAATACCCTATTTTTACAGTGGGCCCTATTTCTACGTATCCGCTATCCGGTTCTATTTCCCCCACAATAATCTTCATCAAGGTACTTTTCCCTGCACCATTATCCCCCACAATTCCGATTCTGTCTGTTCTGAGAAAGATATAACTAAAATCCGAAAACAGTGTGCGTTCTCCAAAGGATTTTGACACCTGATTCACCTCAATGGTCTTCTTACCCAATCTTGAGGACACAGAGCTCATCTCCACCTTTGCCTGCTGTTCAGGTCTTTTATTGGTGGCACTCAAAGTTTCAAACCGTTCGATTCTTGCCTTTTGTTTTGTGGAGCGTGCCTGGGCACCACGGCGAATCCACTCCAATTCATTGCGTAGTATGTTCTTGTTTTTCTGATAAGTAGCAAGCTCCATGTCTTCCCTTTGGGATTTCAATTCCAAAAAGCCTGCAAAATTGGTTTCATAGCTATACAATTTCCCCTTGTCTATCTCCACAATCTTGTTGCAGACTCTGTCTAAGAAATAGCGGTCATGGGTTACCATAATCAGAGCACCCTTTCGGGCTTTTAAATAATTTTCCAGCCACAATACCATAGCATTATTTAAGTGGTTGGTAGGCTCATCAAGAATCAAAATATCACAGGGCTTTAACAAAGCTGCTGCCAGTGCCACCTTCTTTTTCTGTCCTCCAGATAGTTTTGCCACAACGGCATCATAATTATCAAATCCCAGGATATTCAAAATACGTTTGCTCTCTCCTTCGATTTCCCAGTGTGCTCCATCTTTAGCATTTAACTGTGCTACATAATCATATATGGTAATGCCCTCAGGAAATTCCGGATTCTGTGAAAGATAATTGATGACCACATGATTTCCCATCACAATCTCTCCCTCATCTGCCTCCTGTACCCCGGCTAAAATCTGCAACAAAGTAGACTTTCCTGTTCCATTGATTCCGATAATTCCAATTTTTTCTTTATCATCTATACTAAAATCTGCGTTATTTAGTAATACTTTATCCGTATGTGCCTTTGTTACATTTGTTGCAGTTAATAAATTCATATCCTCGGTTCCTTCCTGAACATCTTTTATTTCATATAACGATTCATCTTATCCAAAATTTTATCCAAAATTTCCTTGGCTACCATCTCTTTTGACATCTGTGGCAGTTCTATTGCATCATCTTTGGTAATCATAGTCACTACATTGGTATCCGTTCCAAAGCCTGCACCTTCCACCTTTAAATTGTTTGCCACTATCATATCAATATTTTTGCGTTCCAGTTTAGCTCTGGAATTTTCCAACATATTCTCTGTTTCCATGGAAAATCCACATAAAAATTGGCCTTCTTTTCTGTGTTCTCCTAAATATTTCAAAATATCTGTGGTGTGTTTCAACTCTAAGGTTGTTGCCCCATTTTGTTTCTTTATTTTTTCTCCTGCAACATTTACCGGAGTAAAATCTGCCACCGCTGCCACTTTGATAATAATATCCTGATTTGGCTGTTCCTCTTTTACCACCTCAAACATATCCTGGGCACTTACTACAGGAATCACTTTCACAAATGGCGGCAAGTTCACAGATACGCTACCTGCAACCAAGGTCACCTCTGCTCCCCGCTCCATGGCGCATCTTGCAATGGCTATTCCCATTTTACCAGTAGAGTGGTTGGTAATGAAGCGTACTGGGTCAATGGCCTCTTTTGTTGCCCCGGTAGTAACCAACACTCTTTTTCCCACCATATCCTTTTCATATCTAATTTCTCTTAGGATATAATCTAACAGTTCTGCCGGTTCCGGCATTTTGCCGGCTCCGGTATCTCCACAGGCAAGATACCCTGTGTTTGGTGCAATCACTTCCATTCCATAATGTCTTAATTTCTCTAAATTATCCTGCAAAATAGGATTTTCATACATATTGGTGTTCATGGCTGGTGAGATAATCTTTTTACATTTGCAAGCCATGATGGTAGTTGTCAGCATATCATCTGCAATCCCATTGGCAATCTTTCCAATCACATTGGCAGAAGCCGGGGCAACCATCACTACATCTGTTTTCTTTGCCAGTGATACATGTTCCACATTGTAATTAAAATTCCGATCAAAGGTATCCACCAGACATTTATGATTAGTCAGTGTTTCAAATGTGATTGGATTGATAAAATTGGTGGCATTGGCGGTCATCAGTACATGAACATCTGCATGCAATTTCACTAACATACTTGCAAGGTTGGCAATCTTATAAGCTGCAATACTTCCTGTTACCCCAAGTACAACTGTTTTTCCTTTTAACATAATTCTCTGCCTTTCTAGAATACTGGTGATAACTCGCCATACTTTTCATATCTGGACGTCTTTGCGATTTTGTTGTTCTCGTCTACAAACACAACATATGGTTTGTGGTCTTTTACTTCCTCTGGTGTCATCTGACAGTAAGACATAATAATCACATGGTCCCCTACCGAAACCTGTCTTGCTGCTGCACCGTTTAAACATATCATTCCACTCCCAGGTTCCCCTGCAATGGTATAAGTTTCAAAACGGTTCCCATTTTCCACATCCACAATCTGTACCATTTCATATTCATAGATTCCAGCTGCTTCCATAAGCACAGGATCTACGGTAATACTTCCCACATAGTTAAGTTCTGCCTGTTTTACCACTGCTCTGTGAATTTTTCCTTTTAACATTGTCACTGTCATAAGTACACTCCTTTATTCTCTACACTATCATGTTGTCAATTAATCTTGTCTTTCCAATGTATACAGCCATTGCTATCAATGTATTGTTATCAATTTTCTCCACTGGAACAATATTTTCTGCATCTACCACTTCCACATAGTCAATCTTTGCAAGAGGTTCTGTTTCAATTTTTTTCACTATGGCATTTTTTATCTTCACAGCATCTGTTTCACCCTGTGCAATCAGCTCTTTTCCCACCTGTAACGACTGGCTTAAAATTACCGCTGCCTTCCGCTCTGATTCGCTCAAGTAGGTGTTGCGGGAACTCTTTGCCAGACCGTCCGCCTCACGGATAATGGGACACCCCACAATCTCAATATCAAAGTTTAAATCTCTTACCATTCTCTTAATCACTGCCAACTGCTGGGCATCCTTCTGTCCAAAATAAGCTCTGTCCGGTGTCACGATATTGAATAATTTGGACACCACACTACATACTCCATCAAAATGAATGGGTCTTGATTTTCCACATAATTCTTTGGTGAGCCCTTCCATATGAACAGATGTCGTCTTATTTTCATAATACATCTCTTCTGGTTCCGGATTGAATAAAAGTGTTACCCCTGCACTTTCACAAAGCTTTGCATCTCTGTCTAAGTCCCTTGGATAGCTTGCCAAATCTTCATTTGGTCCAAACTGGGTGGGATTGACAAAATCGCTGACTACCACTCTATCATTTTCCTTTACCGCGCGTTCCATCAGACTTTTGTGTCCTTCATGCAAAAATCCCATGGTAGGAACCAATCCCACACTGAGTCCTTCCTTTTTCCACTGTTTTACTTCTGCTCTCACTTCTTTTATTGTCTTCACAATCTTCATGGCTTTCTCTCCTTTGAAATCTTAATATAATTTTTCTAAAATTGCATCATCTATTTTAAAGGTATGTTCCTCTGCCGGGAAACTTCCTTCTTTTACTTCCTTTACATACTGGGCAAATCCTGCCTTCATCTCTTCTCCAACCTTGCGGTACTGTTTTACAAATTTAGGGGCCATATCCGAATACATGGCAAGCATATCCTGATATACCAGCACCTGACCATCACAGCCTGCTCCTGCCCCAATGCCAATGGTTGGAATGGAAATCTGTTGTGTGATAAACTCTGCAAGTTTTGCAGGCACACATTCCAAAACCACTGCAAAGGCTCCTGCCGCCTCCACAGCCTTAGCCTCTTCTAAGAGTTTCTTTGCAGCTGCTTCGCCACGTCCCTGAACTTTAAAGCCTCCAAAAGCATTTACGGACTGAGGGGTCAATCCTATATGGGCGCATACCGGAATGGAAGCTTTCACAATGGCTTCGATTTGAGGACACACATCCAGACCGCCTTCCAGCTTCACTGCCTGTGCCCTTCCCTCTTTCATTAGCCTTCCTGCATTTACCAACGCATCGTACACACTGGTCTGATATGACATAAAGGGCATATCTGTGATTACCATAGCATTTTTTGCACCTTTTGCCACTGCCTTGGAATGGTGAATCATATCTTCCATGGTAACAGATAAGGTATCCTCGTATCCTAAGCAAACCATCCCCAGGGAATCTCCTACCAAAATAGATTCCACTCCTGCCTCATCTACCAGTTTGGCTGTAGAGTAATCGTAAGCTGTAAGCATTGTGATTTTTTCTTTTTTTTCCTTTGCATTCTTAAATGTATTTACCGTTGTCTTCATATCTTCATTCTCCTATCCTTTTTTCCATTGTTTCATAATCTCTTTTAGGATTCTTTTCCTTTGACATGGAAATCAATACCTTAGCCAATTCTTTATAAATCACTGCCGTCTGTGGTTCTAACACCTTTAAGTGCTTTTCTACGGTTTCCACATCGTTGCGCTCTATTGGTCCGGTTAGCGCTTCCACCGCTCCAAACCTGAATCCACTTTTGATATTTTCCGTCACTATCGTTTCCAGACTTTCGTATGCCTGTTTTCTTGTAAAACCACATTGACATAAAGTGTCAACGGCAGTTTGCAACAAAGCTAACATATGATTGCTGGCCATACTCATGGCCCCGTGGTATTTTGCCTTGTCTTCTTTTTTTAACAGACAAACCCCATGTCCCAGACTTTCAAAGAAAGTTTTCATTGTTTCCACAGCTTTTTCATTACCTTCCATGGTAAAATTTACTTTGTGAAATTGTTTATAAGCGGAAAATTTATTGCTGAATGCATAAATCGGATGGATGGAGCATGCAATTGCCCCGAAATGCTCAATTGATACAAAAACATCAGATGATAATGAGCCGCTAAAATGACAAATTAATTTTTGGTTTAAATCAATTTTCGATTCTGCTGCCAGTTGCCTCATGCAATCCCATACCTTTGCAATCTCACCATCCGGTGTTGTCACAAACAGAGTATCGCTGAGTGTCACCAAATCCTCTAATTTTTCAAAATAATCGGTGCCGACAAAATCCGCAGTTTCTTTTGCAGTTTCTACATTTTTACTGTAAAATCCTACAATCTCTGCCATAGCATCCTCGGGTTGTCTCAGATACATACCCAAGGTAGTTCCCACCTTGCCAGCTCCTATGATTCCTATTTTCACGCTATCACCTCCAAGCTTTTTTCTATTATTTATCTTTCAGTAACAGCTCCTTTTCTGATGCAGTTCCTTCCGAATACCACTCAATCAGATACTATATCATATGGGGTTTCATATTGCAAGGTGTATGATGAAATTTGAAACTACTGTTGTAACAGTTGTTACAGTACACAGGTAGGTATTTTCGGCACCGAAAATACCGTACGAAAGACTTCCGGCTACGGATTTTGGCCATTTGGAATGCGAAGCATGGCCAAAATCGGTTACTGTGCACACAATGTGTGTACAGTAACTAACAGTTCCTACGGTCACATTTTTATATACACAAGCAAAGAGTTTTCATCTAGCATTAAGATTAGAGTAATCTTAAAAGCTGTACAAGCTCGTGCGGTTCTTCATTATTTGATACAGTCTGTCTAGTATCAAACTTTTGGAATCTGTTATCTTTATAAAAATCTAACAGCTTATCCTCATTATTGGCTTCCAAAAATGTTACTACACCGCCTGCCCGATATTGTATTTCTTCAATCTTGTTCCATGCTGCTTCGAGGAGTTCCTCTCCGGTAATCCTTTTATCTGCACCATTTGCAAAATTCTTGCCTAACTGTGCAATCAGATATGCTGACATGGTATATGTCTGCGTCTCTTCATCCAATTCGCTAATTCGTAACAACTTCCTTTTTACAGTATTGCTTACTGCTTCTCCTCTTACTGTCAAAGGCTTAAGGGCTATTGTAAAATATCCCAACAATTCTCCATCTTCCACTGAAAATACCAAATATGTAACGGACTGGTTCTTCTTTGTGAACTCTATGGCACTGTTCTTTAAAAATCTTTCAACATCCGAATTTCTTTCACATGAAAACTCGGAGAGAATTTGTACCAACTCATCCTCTCCAAGCTATGGATTGTCACTCTCAAGATACCTACGAATGTTGATAACTGAATACTTATCATTTTGCAACATTCCCTTTTTTCCTCTTCTCCATTAATTTTATTATATCATCAGTATCCGTCAATTCCCTAGCTGCTACCGGAATACGAATCGGGCGATTATTGGCAGATGCTTCAATTGTATCGACAAACATCTCCACCTGCTTCTGACCGGATATAACAAAATTTTTAGTGATACTTGAAGTTGCCATATAAACACCTCCTTTAATAGTATGACTCATCTTGATTTATTCATACTTTCCTAACTTTATTTTATTATCATACATCAGTTTTTGCAACTGGATTTTTGTGAAATTTATATTAAAATTCTTATTTGGTTACTGTACACGCATTGTGTGCACAGTAACTTATCCGATTATTAAAATATGTAAAAATCGAACGATTTTATTGATATAATCGTTCGATTTGTGTATAATATATTTGAAAGAGAGATTTTCTTTTATAAGACGCTAATTATTGATTCTTCAAGAAAGGGGATGATGATATGTCTATTACCGCAACTGAATTAAAACTTAATCTTGGCAAATATCTTACACTTGCAGAAACAGAGGATATTTATATTACTCGCAATGGAAAAGTTGTTGCAAAATTGTCTAACCCATATCAGGACAGAGTAGATGTTGCTAAGTCATTATTTGGTGTTCTTTCAAATGATATGACTCTGGAAGAAGCACGGGAAGAAAGGTTGAATACAATATGAGAGTTTTAGTTGATACCTGTGTTATCATCGATGCATTACAGTCTCGTGCGACCTTTGCAGAAGCTGCACAAAAACTATTTATATATTCTGCAAATAAGCAATTTGAGGGTTATATTACTGCAAAGTCAGTTACAGATATATATTATCTGACACATCGTTTAACACATAATGACGCAGAAACACGAAAGATTTTGAGTAAACTTTTTACTCTGTTTCATTTGTTGGATACTACTTATTTAGACTGCCGAAAAGCAATATCTTCTGAAATTGGCGATTATGAAGATGCTATTATGGTGGAAACAGCAATTCGTTCAGAAATGGATTGTATAGTAACCAGAAATGTGAAAGACTATGTGAAATCTTCTGTTAAGGTGTGTGAACCTTCTGCATTAATAAAGTTATTAGAGGAAGAAAACGAAACTGAATAAAAACAAGAAGGGAATAATTTATCTCGCCCTATTATCTCTGCTTCGGTAAGGTTGGCTGGTATTATGTTTGGCAGCATTCATGGTTTCGGCTTTTGGAGTGGTTTTCTCACCATAGCGTGCCAGGGTACCCGGTTCACTGGCTCCTATGGAATTTTTGATAAATCCATGTTTATGCCTCCTTTGTCTTGTTTTCATAGACGGGAAAAGTTACAACCCCTTTCATATTCCTTTGGACAGGAAATCTGATTTTGAACGAAAATTTTTTCATCTTTCATTGGATTTCTTTTTCCTTCACTATCCAATGGACAGTTTTTGTCGAAATGGGCAAGATTTTTTTTATCTATCGCATTACTCTGAACAGAAATTTCTAAAAATGACCCGTTTTCCCTCTCACTTTTATTAGTAAGGGATTTGAGCATTTTCCTATTCGAAGGAAATTTTTTCTCCCCTCTAATCCTCCCAATTACATAAGTGCCGATTTTAAACTAAAGATTTTGAAACTTTTTAAAATTTTTCTCTTCTGAATAGCAGTGTATTGGCAAAAGGAGAATTCCGAATTTCAGCGCAAAAAAATTTAATTATTTTCAAACTCATGCATGTAGTGTTGTTGCCTTTCTACTCATTACAAAAAATAAATGGAGGCTTTTTCCGAAAAAAAACAAAAAAATATTGAAAATAGTCTCTTTGCAATTTCGCGACAATTTGTGTTGGAGGAGGCATAGGTCTCTATCTCAAATTTCTGTAGATGTAGTTCTTCCTCCTTGCAACATTAATATTGATTTTATTCGTTTATGCGTATATACTATTTATTATAATATTTAGGAGGCTATTATGGATTATATATCAGTCAAAGAAGCTGCAGAAAAATTTCAGATATCTGAAAGGCGTGTACAAAAACTCTGTGAGACAAATAGAATTGATGGATGCAGTATGGTTAGTGGCGTTTGGTTAATTCCTGTTGAAGCTGTCAAGCCTTCAGACGGGAGATTATCTAAAACACCTGATTCCGAAGATTTTTTATCATTAAAAGAACTTTGTGAAGAATTATCTATTTCTACTGCTACAGGAAGGAATTGGATAAAATTAGGAAAACTCACGCCTGGGTATACAGACAAGAAAACACCTTACTTTTCTAAAAAATATGTTGCAACCTTACGCGCCGAACTCCAATCTGGAGAAAACATGGCTTTGAAAAGTAGAAGAAACAAAAAGTTTATATCCGGCAATTTCTTATACAATTCCTACGTTTCAGAGCAATGCAAAAATATACCTACTTTGCAAAAACTATTAGCCCTAGCATCAGACAGTAAAATTGATTTAGATGTTGCAACCATTCAACTATTAGTCGCAGACTGTGCATTACATTTATTTATTTCCAAAAACAATATACAAACAAATGAACACAATAATGTATTGTTACAATTTCTTCAAAAAGAACTTTCAATAGGAGAATATGATCGTTTAATTTCTGACTTAATAGAAGATACAGATTTTGCCATAAACTTTTGTAAAAAACACCCTTTATTTTTCAATATGGAATATATTTATGAAACCAACGAAGATGTATTAGGTCTTATCTATATTTCCTGTAAAAATATCGGGAACAGAAAAGCTACTGGTTCATATTATACTTCTACAAAAGTTGTTAAAACCCTTATTAACAAACTTAATTTTCAAGAGTCACAGAAAATACTAGACCCTTGTTGTGGAACCGGAAACTTCCTCTTGCAGCTACCAGAACACATTACATTTGATTCAGTGTATGGCAACGATATAGATACAGCAAGCGTCAAAATCACTAGACTAAATATGGCGTTAAAATATGGTGTTCCTATCACAGCAATTTACGACCATATAACTGAGTTGGACTATTTGATTAACTACACAAACAAAGATTTCCAATATATAATTGGTAATCCACCTTGGGGATATGAATTTTCAGAAGACGAGAAATCAAAACTTAGAAGTATATACAAATCTACTTCCGGGAAAAATATCGAATCTTACGATGTGTTTATTGAACAGGCTCTTAACCATCTTGCAGATGATGGACATTTAGCATATGTACTTCCAGAAGCAATACTAAATGTTAAAGCACATACAGATATTCGTAAAATAATACTCGAAAGCTGTTCAATCAAAAATCTTGATTTTTTAGGTAACGCATTTGATGGTGTACAATGTCCATGTATTATTCTAGATTTACAATGTACACATTCTGCTCTCTCAACTTTAGGTATGAATGTCAATACAGGTACTGATACATTTACGATTAACACAGAGCGCACAGTAAGTCCCGAATACTTTAGTTTTACAACAGCAGATGCCGAATACAATGTTATGAATAAAATCAGAAACGTTCCAAACGCATCTTACCTACTTGGGAATGCAGATTTTGCATTAGGAATCGTAACAGGAAATAACAAGGAATATATTTCTGATAAAAAGACTGAATCGAATGAAATGGTATTAAAAGGTGCTGATATCAGCAAATATCACATCAACCCAACCACCAATTACATCATTTTTAAGCCTGAAAGTTTCCAACAGATAGCACCAACAGAAATGTATCGTGCTCAAGAAAAACTATTATACAGATTCATAAGTAGTCAATTAGTTTTTGCCTATGACGATAAACAAACACTTTCACTTAACAGCTGTAATATTGTCATACCTAAAATACCGGGTATAAAAATGAAATATGTACTCGCAATACTGAATTCCAGAATTGCACAATTCATTTATAAAAGAGAATTTAATTCTGTAAAGGTATTACGTTCGCATATCGAGAATATTCCTATTCCGAAAGTGGATGAATCAACACAAGATAGCATTATTACCCTTACAGAAAAACTTATATCTGGGCTTGAAATACTTGAAGCAGCAAAAGTATATGACGAATTAGATATCCTTGTTTCTCAGGTATTTAACCTAAATTCAGACGAGTTCGAAATCATAAAGAAAGCCGTTGATGGAGAAAACAAATTTTTAGCCTAATCATCAAATAAGCCAATGCCTAAATTGACATTGGCTCATTTTTATATTTTATAATTGTCCTTTTTTTCTAACAGCATCTAGAACATCTTTCTCGTCTACAAGAAATGATTCTAATTCTTCCTCGGTCATAAATACCTGCCCTTCGAAGACTTCCACTCCTGCAACACCGGTATTTTCATTTCTATGCTGCGAACCTAATTTACCAGTCTTTTGCAACTCATCACTTGTAAGTACCCAATATAACAAATCATCTCGGCATACCCCAATCCAAATAAAAACATCACAACAAGAGGGTTTTAACTGCTGATAATGATACTTAAAACCATTAGCTGTAGCTTCTGAATGTAGATACGCCCTGCTAGCAAGACTACCGCCAGTTTTAGTACTATTTGCTCTACAAGCCTTTACTTCAACTCTTATTCCATCCAACCATAAATCGAATTCTCCATCAAAATCTGGATAGATTGATGATATATTTTCCTTTGTAGCTTTAACAAACTCTGGGAATAAACCTAATATGTGTTTCTCTCCCCATGTTTCGCCCAATGTACGTGGAACCATATCAAATAAATCTAGGTACTGATTCCTCTTTGCATACTCATTATGTAATTCCATATATTTTTTATAATCAATAGTCTGCGTTGCTAAAAGATAAGCCAACATTCTTCCTTCTGTGCTGAACGTGAATACTGCCTTCTCACTTTTAATTACCTCTATAGTATTCTTATCTCCGCCAGACTGACCAAGTAACATATCCAATTGGTTTCTTAATTCTTTCATTTGTATCTATCTTCCTTTCTATTCAGCAACTTCACTTAAAAGTTCATATAAATCCTTATATGATAGCCATCCACAAAAATGACCACTTTCCTCGATATGCCATGTAAAGTTTTTTTCTGTAAAATGCATTTGTCCTTCCGCTTTGTCATTACCACGATGCTGGAACGGTGATGTATCGGGTACCCTCTCAGTCACCGGAAATTGTGCATCACAAAACTCAAAATACCTTCTACAAATATCTCTAAGACGTTCGATATGCTGTCCTTGAAACATTCTATTATTATCTTCTATTTCAAAGATAATATTATCCCATGGTTCTTTCATATTGTGATTTGCAACATACTCCTGTGCAGCACCTGCATATGGATTTCTTGTATCTACAATATATTGAAATTTATTTTGAACTTCTATCAATGATTGATATACTACATCATCTTCCACATCGTCAGTTTCTATCATTTCTAATGTTTTACTAATGTCCGTTTTAGGCGATATTGTTTTTGACTTAGATACAAAATACTGAGCTGTCATTATATCTTTCATTTCCTGTGATGACATAGAAAAAATAGCTATTTGATCATCAAAAAACAAACCATAATAGATTCGATCAAATTCAAATGCTTTTATCTGCTGTATATTACTATTAAAAACTCTCTGTACTTCTCCGCTTGTAGCATCTTCACACGCCACACGCCTTAACTGTGGAAGAGCATTATCCATGCACACTCTTAAGCAATTTTCCAATGTTAAATCTTCCTCTTTAAATTCCACCCTAGAAAATTTAACCTCTATCCTCGTGTTTTCTTCATCTGTCAAATCATAGTTTGTCTTTCCTTCTACAACTGATAAGCCGTACTGTCTAGCAATCATATACTCTGCTACTTTACCGAATCTTCGTGTGTTCATGTTAAAAATACCATCACGAAGTTTCTGTTGTGCTTCATTCAAATCCAAATCATGAATTTTATATGATAAAGCCATTATTCTCCCTCCTCCATTTTTTCAATCACGACAAAAAGAGCCGAAACAGAAACATCAAACCCATCCGCTATCTTATATATATTCTGAAGGGAAATATTACGCTTTCCAGCTTCAACTGATGCATAATAAGTTCTATCCATACCAATAGATAATGCAAACTTTTCCTGACTTAACCCTGTTTCTTCTCTCAGTTTCTTTATTGCTAATCCAAATTTTTTCTGAATCATGGTTCTAATTCCTCCAATTTAAATATTCTATATTTTATGTGACTTTGAGGCAACGGATTATAAGTCACAAAACAAACATAAAAATACGCCAAGTGAAAATTTCTCACTTAGCGCATCAAACATCATTATAAAATACAGATATCATCTTTACGGATATCACTAAAATCATTTTCTATTTGGTAGCCTGTATATTGTTTATTTGCATCAAGCCATTTTAATACATCCGGCTTATTATCTAAAAAATGGAATGAAATAGGTATCTTTAATTCTGGATACTTTTCTTGAAGCTCAACTATGCTTATAGGTTCTATTTCCTTAAACCACAGTACCTTCATCGCAAATTTATTTCTCTGCATAAAATCCTGTATACGAGCAACGGCCTCCCTATCATCTTGATACTGAAGCAACCAATCTGATAATAGTTCTCTCCGAGATAACCCTATCTCTGCCACTATCTGTTGTCGTGGTTTACCTAAATACAAAAAAGCTCGCACTTCTTCATTACAGAACTTCTTTCTGTGTTCAAATATCTTATCTCCATTTCTTAATGCCGGATACCACTTTTCATCAAAGCTTAGCAGTATCGTTCTCATAATTCACTTCCTTTTCTCAAACATCCAACCTTGCCCCCTTAGTAGTAATGTCGGTAGTATCATTCATTTCATCTGCCCCATTTTGCCCTGCGTTGCCCCACTTTACAAAGTCCTGCATTATAGTAAAACTGGAGTGCCGGGCATACGAAAAGCACTCGAATCATAATTTTTTCTCCTCTCAAAATGCCCTATAATGCCGTGTTTTGGGGCGTTTTGCCCACTTCTGCTAGAGCATGAATTTTTAAGCTGTAAACTACACTTTTTGCAAAATAGTGCAAAACGGAGCAATTCAATGCCGTGTGTAGTAGTCAAATCGTAGTCAATACACCCGGTAGTTACTACCGCCGAAGGTGGGTGCATTTTGCTTTTTGGGTGGATGCAAATTCCTCTCTAGGGGGGGGCAAGGTGGGTGCAAATTTAACGATAGGGTATGCTTTGGAACACCCCCTATTCCATCATACACTGTCGAGCGAAAAACTTCAGTTTTCTTTTCTAACACATCAACTCTACAAACTGGAATTTGGTGTGGTCTTTAATCCGTCCTCAGCCTTATTACAGTCAATGCGTAATAGTTTGTTATCGAAAGTGGTTGTATCAATACTATTGTAATATTGGTTATATGTAGCATATATAGGCTTTAGAGCGTGCCAGGGTACCTGGTTCACTGGCTCGCCCACTAGCAGGCAAGCCCCCGTGATACATTTTATTTCATCATAAGCAACCCTATGGTTGCAAGTAAATTATTTAGAATATGAAGTGCCATTGGTATTGTCGTGTTTTCCGTTTTGTAAACTACAAAACCATACACCAGTCCGGTGGTTAAAATCGATAAATTAGAAAGCAGTTCCAGCAAAGTCAACATGTGCATATGCAAAAGCATAAATGCTAACGAAGATAGCATTACACATAAGTATGCAGGAATTTTTTCACCACATACTTGAACTGCAAATACTCGAAACACAAATTCCTCTGTTAACGGACCAAGTATTCCAAACACCAAAAGAAGTACAAAACCCGGCAATAGCTTCATTATGCCTGCCTGGGCTTCACCTACCATTGAGCTATAATCCGGGCAAATCAAAATACTAGGAATTGATACCACATTCTGCAGAATAATATCTGCAAAAAAAGCGCCCACAAGCCATAAACAGGATTTGAGTGGCTTTAGCAAGTGGCTCTAAAGTTTCAATATCAGGAAAACCATGTCCATTTTCCCACCTGCTAATGGCCTTGTCCGTCACCATAAGTTTTTCGGCCAGTTCTTTTTGAGTCAAATTGTTATCTTTGCGTTTTTTTGAAATAAACGCTCCAAATTGTTGTGCATCCATATATACCCTCCTGCAGTTGAGTCATCTACTTCATTATCTAAATTCTGTTGCAAAAGTCAATCTACGATTCATAGACCCACGTATTTTCCTAGAAATTATTAGCGTGCCAGGGTACTCGGTTCACTGGCTCGCTTCAGATAAAAATAAACGGTTCTTTGTAGGAAAACGGGGTCGTATCCAGCTCCGCTAAGATGGATACGACCCCGTTTTCCATGGGTAGGTTATTCCCTCTGCACCCGGTGATATCTTTGACGGGAGGGTTTTCAAGAAATCCTCAAATCAAGGTTCTTACTCTTCAAATTCCACCGTCACATTATACCCGCTGCTCAACGTCTCCACCTCTGTAACCACACCCTCAAATACCGTAAGTCTCTCGCTAAATTTATAGTTTGCAGACATTGCCACCGCTGGTTTTATGGTGTAGTAATATGAGGTAGGTAACACTCCTTCTGTCACCTCTACTTTATCTCCGGGTTTTACCAAACCTTCTCTTTCCATTTTAAAAACCATGGAACGCATAAACATCCTTCTTTCTTCATTTTAAATTACTTTTTCCAGGTAGATGGCGTAAACAGAATCAATACGGGAAACAGTTCCAATCGTCCTGCTAACATATCCAGAATACAAACACATTTGGTAAGAATATTAAATTTTCCAAAGTTCTGGGTGGGACCTACCGCCTCCAATCCCGGACCTGTATTGTTGATCATTGCAGCTATTGCCGTAAAATTCGTAGTAAAATCATAATTTTCCATACTGATAATCAGCATGGAGCAAAAAAACAAAACTATATATGCCACCATAAACACATTAACAGCCCGAACTACTTCATGATTCAGAATCCGGCCATCAATTTTTATTTTCTTAACACTTCTTGAATGAACACTAGTCTCTAATTCTTTTTTTAATGTTTTTAACAGTACAGTAATTCGGAATACTTTAATTCCACCACCGGTACTTCCAGCACAGGCTCCAATCATCATTACTGTAACAAGAACTGTTTTCGAAAAACCATGCCAAACATTATAGTCCGCCGTAGAAAATCCGGTACTACTCATAATAGATGCCACCTGAAATGCTGCATGCCTAAGAGCCACAAAAAAGTCACCATACATATCCTTAATATTGATGGTAATCGCTAAAATAGCTGCAAACAATATCCCAAGATAAGCCTTTAACTCTGTGGATTTAAATACATCCCAAAACTTTTTACATATCATCATGTAATATACACTAAAATTCACACCAAACAGAATCATGAAAATGGTAACAATATTCTGTATTCCAGGAGAGTAACTGGTGATACTATCATTTTTAATTCCAAAACCTCCTGTTCCTGCTGTAGAAAAAGCTGTATTTACCGCATCAAATACCGGCATCTTCCACAGAATCAGCAAAACCATTTCAATCACTGTCAATGTGATATACATGCCATATAATAAAAGTGCTGTCTGCTTCATCTTTGGCACAAGCTTACTTACCGATGGTCCCGTACTCTCTGCTCTCATAAGATGAATATTGCTTCCACCGGACAGTGGAAGCACTGCCATAATAAACACCAATACACCCATGCCACCTATCCAATGGGTAAAACTTCTCCATAACAGTACACTTTTTTCCAAACATTCTACATCAGATAAAATGGTAGCACCTGTGGTAGTAAAGCCGGAAACACTTTCAAATAAAGCATCGATTACACTTGGAATACTACCTGTAAGTAAAAAGGGAATTGCTCCAAAGACACTTAAAACCAACCAACTGACACTGACTGTTACAAAACCTTCCCTTGCATACATGGTAGTCCGCTTTGGTTTCTTCACTACCAACAATCCTCCACCTAGCAATCCCAATCCTATGGATATCAAAAAAGGAAAAAATGATTTTTCTCCACACACCAAAGCAACCAGCGCCGGAAACAACATAAACACAGACTCAAACACAATGAGCCAGCCTATAATATAGCGAATCATTTTATAATTCATACTGTCCCCTACTTTCTCACAATGTCATCAATAGAATTCAAGCCAGTCCGTGTAGTCACAATAATCACAGAATCCCCCAGCTTAATTTCATCACTACCTCTTGGAATGATTACCTTGCCATTCCTATAGATACATGCCACCTGGATATTTTCTTTGATTTTAAGTTTTTCCAATGAAACACCTACCACCTCCGAATGTTTTCGTATAATAAATTCCAAGGCCTCAGCTTTATTCTCGATAATACGGTACAAGGTTTCCACATTACTTCCCATAGAATTTTTCATTGCACGCACAAAGCGGATGATATACTCTGCTGTTATGTTTTTGGGATAAATGATGGTATCTAAATCCAAATCGCCAATCACATCATGAAAACCGATTCGGTTAATCTTGGTAACCACCTTTGCATGATTGCCCTTTCTTGCCAACATAGACAGCAAAATATTTTCTTCATCCAGGTTGGTCAATGCCACAAAGGAGGTAACATTATGAATTCCCTCTTCCAAAAGCATTCCTTCATCCGATGCATCACCGCAGACTACTTCTGCCTTTGGCAGCTCTGAACACAAGAATTCACACCGCTCCATATTTTTATCAATCATTTTTACTTTAATACCTAACTTTAGCAGCTCTTTTGCTAAATAATAGGCAATATCACCGCCGCCTACTATCATAGTATCCTTTACCTGATTGATTGCCACATCTATTTTTTTAAAAAAAGCACTGGCGTTTACCGGCTCTGCAATAATAGCTACCACATCTTTTTCTTTTAATATAAAATCCCCTCGTGGGATAAAAACATCCTCTCCACGTTCCACTGCGCAAATCAACACATCACAGTGAAGTCTGTGGGAGATTTCCATAACTCTCATTTCATTTAACACACTGTCTGCAGATATTTTGAATTTTAATAATTCAATCCTTCCCTTTGCGAAACGATCTATCTTAATGGCCGAAGGAAAACTTAGGATTCTGGCAATCTCTCTTGCTGCTGTACGTTCTGGATTAATTACCATAGCCAGCCCTAGTTCTTCCTTAATATAACGCATTTCAGCGCTATAATCCGGATTTCGCACCCTGGCAATGGTCTGACAATTACCTGCCTTTTTTGCTAAAAGACAGCATAACAAATTCAATTCATCCGAACCTGTTACTGCGATAAATAAATCGGCATTTTGAATCCCTGCCTCCTGCTGCACATCTAATCTGGCACAGTTTCCCACAAGCCCCATAGCATCATGCATATTAGCCATTTCATCTACTATTTTACTGCGCCTGTCAATCACCGTAACGTCATTTCCCTCTTTTGTCAGTTGCTCCGTCAAAGTCTGGCCTACCTTACCCAGACCTGCAATAATGATCTTCATCCTAACCTCCAACACCCTTTAGAATTTTCCCGGATAATCAGATCCGGTCTCTTCCCGCATTTTATTCAAATATTTTGCAGGCTCTTTTTCCATTTTTAACATAGTATCAAAACCTAGTAAAATCATCTTGTGCTGATTGCAACGCATATCCGTCTTCCCCTGATCCATCTCCATCTTAAAGTGATCCATCTGCCAGACAATAATGTCGATAACCGTACAGCCATCGATACTGTACTCACCGGAAAACTTCTCATGGTCTAAAAAATACATAAATTCCCTATAAATTCCTTCTGACTGCTGTAATCTCTCCCAAAAATCTGCCAAGAATTCTTCTGTTTCTCCCGCATAATGGCATAATGTCCGTGCCCATAAATATGCTCGTTTACTCATATGCTTCCTCCTAAAAGTGCAAAATTTCTATTCTAACTGTCTAAACTACACTGGTTATCTCTACACTATAGCACTACCTTAACCTTTTTGGCAAGCAACAGTAACACATCTTACACCATATCTTGTTTTTTTTTGAAAAAGTATTCGACAATCTCTACATTGTGTATTATAATGTAGTTGTTTTGTAAAAAAGAATAAATTTATCATAAGAGGAGAATGAAAATGAGCTTTGAATTCATAAAAGAATTGCCAACTCCTGCCGAGATACGTCAGGAATTTGCTTTAAGTGAAAAAATGACCGCTTTGAAAGAAGAAAGAGATGCGGAAATACAGAAGGTTATCACTGGAGAATCTGATAAGTTTTTAGTCATTATTGGTCCATGTTCTGCT
This sequence comes from Lachnospiraceae bacterium, assembly GCA_045119215.1. Classification (GTDB taxonomy): domain Bacteria; phylum Bacillota; class Clostridia; order Lachnospirales; family Lachnospiraceae; genus RUG11237. The sequence continues at coordinate 116,269 of JBGVDD010000055.1, forward strand.
GACCATGAAGACTCTGTTTGTGATTATGTCAACCGTCTGGCTAAGGTTCAGGAAAAAGTTAAGGATAAAGTAATCATCATTCCTAGAATCTATACAAATAAGCCACGTACTACCGGTGAAGGATATAAAGGAATCGTGCATCAGCCAGACCCTGAAAAAGATACAGACCTTTTAGGCGGATTGATTGCAATGCGTAAGATGCATATCCGTGCTATAGAAGAATCCGGTCTCACCTGTGCTGACGAAATGCTTTACCCGGAAAATTATCGTTACTTATCAGATATCCTTTCTTATGTAGCAATCGGTGCACGTTCCGTAGAAGATCAGCAGCATCGTTTGACTGTAAGTGGTATGGATGTACCAGCAGGTATGAAAAATCCTACCGGTGGAGACCTTTCCGTTATGATGAACTCTGTGGTAGCTGCTCAAGCTTCTCATCAGTTTATCTACCGTGGATGGGATGTAAAAACATCTGGAAATCCATTAGCTCACACAATCCTTCGCGGTGCTGTGGACAGACATGGTTGCTGCCATCCAAACTACCACTACGAAGATTTAATTCAGGTAGTAGAAATGTATGAAAAACGTGATTTAAAGAATCCTGCATGTATTGTGGATGCTAACCATTCTAATTCAAACAAAAAGTTCTTTGAACAGATTCGTATTACCAAAGAAGTACTTCACAGCCGTAAGCATGACTCTGCTGTAGAAAAACTTGTAAAAGGTATGATGATTGAAAGCTATATTGAAGAAGGAAATCAGAAGGTTTGTGAACATGTATATGGAAAATCCATTACTGACCCATGTCTTGGATGGGAAGATTCAGAACACTTAATCTACACCATCGCAGATTTAGTATAATTATTTATCCTACGTAACAGTTCAGCCATAGGCTAAACTGTTACGAAATCGGGCAATGCTTACGCATGCAAAATTGCCCGATTTTTGTTAAATGCACATTTTTGCACGGTCAGCGCAGTAAATGCGCAGACCTGCCTGAACTGTTACTATCCTACAAAAAAACATCTTAGGTATTTCCTAAGATGTTTTTTCATATCATCATAACGCTCAAGTATACATTCCTTCTAATTACAATATGGATAAATATTTTGAACTTTCCTGGTTTACCAGATAAGAATGATGAATTAAATCCGGTGTCAGCTCCACCTTCAAATGTAGCTTGTTCTCATAACTTTTTAACATTTTCCATATACCCTGTCGGGTTAATTTTCCACCGTTTTGATTAGAAAAAAGATACTCACTTACTTCCTTTTCTTTTTCTAATTGAGCTTTTTGGTATGCTCTAACATATTCCTGCAATGCCTGGATAGTCTCGTTACTGATAGGAAGAATTTTTTCTTTTACATCTCTGCACACAATATAACCCACAGTAAAATTCACATCCTCCGCTTTCAATCCACTCAGTTCGCTCACCCGAATTCCGGTATCATACATCAATCTTAAAATTGCTTCATCCCTCATTGCCTTCAGTTGCTCTGAATGAATTTGTTCAAACAACCAATCCATTTCCTGTTTTCTTAAATAATGACCTTGTTTGCGCTCTACTTTAGGTGCCTTTAACTGTTCCGAGACATCTATACTTATACTACCAGTTTGAATTAAGTACTGATAAAAAGCTTTGATGGATGCTATATTGCGGCTAATGGTGGCTGGTGCCAAGCTTTGTTTCTCCAAGTGTAATATATAAGAATTCAAATTTGTCATGGTAACCATATCCGGTTTTTCAATATTTTGTTCCCGAAAAAAATTTTTTAACTTAATCAAATCTCTTTCATAAGACAAAATTGTATTTTCCGCTGTATTCTTTTCCTGTTTCATATATGCCATAAACTGTTGTATTCGTATATCAAAATCCATATTTTTATCCTGCTCTCATTCTTCTGTTATAACTGTTCAAAACTACTCAATAATTACCTTATGTTTTACTGTGCCCTCAAATTATACTAGTTCTACCCACAAAAAGCAACATACACTATCCTTAGAATCCAAGGAAAATAATAACATTCTATCAACATTCCAAGAAAAAAAAGTAGATATATAAGAACATATCCACCTATTTTTTTTATGACTGTCCCCTCCCTATGTTCTCCCATTACAGAACAAATGTATCTTTTCAATATCATTCCTCCACCCAGGATATAACATATCATATAAGGGAATATCATAAGCATCCCCAGAAACAATCCATTATTCCCAAAAACCAGAAATAGCTCGCTGGCAAACACTCCAAACAAAACTCCGCAAAGTACTATCACCCCCCAGGAAAATCCTTTCGGATGCTTCATAACTCCAATAAAGACTAAACCCAAATAAAGCAAACTACGTTTCTTCCATATATAGTAGAATAATCCCCCGGATTGTTCTTTTATAAATATGAGAAGGCTCTCCTCTTTCAAATACCAAAAGCCTTCCACATATCTCCTTCCCCCAAAAATCATAATACAAAATCCCAATAAAAAAAATATAAAAAAAAGGAAGGACATAAAATTTACAGTAGAAACATTGTACTTCATGTCCAAAATTTTATTTCGAAGTATCTCTTTTTTTAAATATTTTCCTGGTTGTCTGGTACACTTTCTGCGAAACATGATTCTCCTCCCTTTCCCCGGCATCTACCCTAACATCAACCTTCTCTCCATTCTATGCCTAAAGGAGGGATATATGCTAAATCATTTTCGTAACAGTTCAGCCATAGGCTAAACTGTTACTCATTTTCACTTATTTTCTGTCATTAAGCTTAATTTATATGCTATAATTGCTGACACCGTTTTAGAATCCTGAATTTCTTTTGCAAATACCTTTTCACATAACTCATCGATGGTATAAGCCTCCACATTGATATACTCCCCTTCGTCTAAATGTTGTTTTGATGGTTTCAAATCCCTAGCTACATATACATCAATTAATTCATCACAAAATGCTACCGTGGTACGCAAAGTAAGCAGATGAGTCAGATTGTCCGATTTATAGCCTGTTTCCTCTTCCAGTTCTCTAGCGGCACAGAGCAAAGTTGGTTCCTCCTCATAATCTCGTCCCCCTGCCGGTATTTCTAACGTATAGCGGTCTAAGGCATTTCGATACTGTCTTACCATCAGAAGCTTTCCGTCATCCCTTACTGCTACTACAGCCGCTGCCCCCTTATGTTTGATAAAATCCCACTGAACCACCTTACCATCCGGAAGTTGAATAGAATCCTTATAAAAATCAATAATGCTCCCCTTCTGAATCAAGTCTCTGCTTATTCTCTTTATCTGTTCTGACATAGTTTCCTCCTTTTGGAAATTCTTTTTCTATTAGTTCGACAGCATAATTATTTTCCTTAACCTGCTTTAGGGCATTTGCCACACATTCCTCCAGTTCCTTTTCCTTTCTCAAATTTAAACTGGTTCTGCGAACCCTGTTCAACGTACCACTCAGTAACTTTAATCTCTCCGAAAAATATCTCTTGTGTATACTTTTTCCTTTACATCATCCAACACTTTATCATATCGATTTGCAATAATACTATCTGACTGTTTTTTAAACTCCTCCAGATTATTTACCACCTTACTGCCAAAAAAAGTAACTCCATCTTCCAGGGTCGGTTCGTAAATAATAACATTTGCACCCTTAGCCTTGATTCTTTTCATAACACCTTGAATAGAGCTTTGTCTAAAATTGTCTGAATTGGATTTCATGGTCAATCGGTAGACTCCAACTGTTACATTCCTTTCCATAGTATCTTCCCAGGTATTGTCATCACTATAACTATAATAACCTGCCATATTTAAAACTCTGTCTGCTATAAAATCTTTTCTCGTTCTATTGCTTTCTACAATGGCTTCAATGAGGTTTTCCGGTACGTCCTGGTAATTTGCTAATAACTGCTTAGTATCTTTTGGCAGACAATATCCACCATAGCCAAAAGAAGGATTGTTGTAATGAGAACCAATACGTGGGTCCAAACAAACTCCGTCAATAATGTGCTGAGTGTTCAATCCTTTCATTTCTGCATAAGTATCCAATTCATTAAAGTAAGAAACACGCAGAGCCAAGTATGTATTTGCAAATAATTTTACTGCCTCTGCCTCTGTAAATCCCATATAAAGCACATCGATATTTTCCTTAATTGCACCCTCTTTTAGCAATTCTGCAAAAGTATGGGCGGCTTTTACCAGCCTGTGATTATTTTCGTCTGTCCCCACGATAATACGGGATGGGTAAAGATTATCATACAGCGCCTTGCTTTCTCTTAAAAACTCCGGGCTAAAAATAATATTTTCTGTATTATATTTTGCCCTTACATGTTCTGTGTAACCAACAGGAATGGTGGACTTAATTACCATGATGGCATCAGGGTTAATATTAAGCACCAATTCAATCACTTTTTCCACTGCTGAAGTATCAAAATACTGGGTCTTGGAATCATAATTTGTAGGTGCGGCAATCACAACAAACTCTGCATCTTTATATGCCTCCTTAGCATCTAATGTGGCTACTAAGTCTAACTCTTTCTCTGCTAAATATTTTTCAATATACTCATCCTGAATGGGTGAAATTTTATTATTGATTTTTTCTACTTTCTCTTCAATGATGTCCACTGCCACAACTTCATGATGCTGCGCCAATAAAGTGGCAATGGACAATCCAACATAACCTGTTCCTGCTATTGCTATTTTCATATTTTATCCTTTCTCTACAAAAACTCTACAAATAAAACTTATTATTTTTTTATTAAATCATCAATTCCCCCTGTTTCTTCTATTGCTTTTTTCTTCCATCCGTGTATAATGTTATGTATAAAAGCTTTCGCTTTTACAGAGGCTTGTCCTCATCCGGCATTTCGCCAATTATTTCAAACAACGATTACTATTTAACAAACAACAGAAAGGAGCTTGCCTATGGCAGACAAAAAACACCCAGCAAACAACAAATCTGTTTCCTTTGAGGAACTCACCGGAGAACTCCCTTACAAAATGACCAACGATTATTTATTCAAGGCCTTTTTCCAAAAGAATGAACCGGCTTTGAAGGGACTCCTCTGTGCCATTCTATCTTTGCAGCCGGAGGATATCTCCTCCATTGAAATCACCAACCCGATTCAGATTGGAGAAACTATAGATGATAAAACTGTCATCTTGGATATCAAACTTCTCCTCAATAACCAGCAGCTGATTAATCTTGAAATGCAGGTGGAAAATACAGGAGCATGGCCGGAACGTTCTCTTACCTATTTATGCAGAATGTTTGACCATTTACACAAAGGTGAAGACTATGGTAATGTAAAATCATCCTTACATATAAGCATCATCAACTTTACTCCTGATGACTTTCCCGAAAACTTATTTTCAAAGTACTTCCTTTATCACATTGATAAAAAAGATTCGACATATCACATACATAAATATAGTGACAAATTTGGTATCTACATGTTACAATTAAACCAGTTAGGAAAACCTGATGACATGCAATCCATGCCGGAATTGTACTACTGGGCACAATTCTTCAAGGCAACTACCTGGGAGGAGATTAAAATGTTAGCTCAAAAGAATGAAACCATTAAGCAGGGTATTGTCACTCTAAAAGAACTGACCGCTGACGAAAAAATCCGTCTGCAACTGGAAGCCAGAGAACGTTATGAACATGACCTTGCTACCGCCTTGGCATACGGCAAACGACAGAGTGCCGCAGAAATTCAATCCCTCCAAAGTGCTCTTCAGCAAGTGGAAGCGGAAAAAAACAAGTTCCAGGAGGAAAGTGCTAAGTTCCAGGAGGAAAGTGTTAAAAAAGATGAACGCATTCGCTTCCTGGAAGAACAACTGGCTAAAGCAAGTCAGAAGTAACCGTCTTTCATAGCTTTGTCAGCATGGAAAATGGGGTCGCATCCTTCTTAGCAGGGCTGGATGCGACCCCTTTTTCCTAACAACAGCCCTTACTACAAAGCTGAGAATCAATACATTCGCCCTTATCAATCACCCTTTCTCCTTACAACATCCCACACCCCCTTCACCACCTCTCCCACACCATACCCAATGGTCATTCCAAGCACGTTGTTAAATATATCATCCACTTGAAAGCTACCCAGGCAAGTTATATACTGAGCAGTTTCAATCAAAAGACTTGTGGCAAACCCCACAATCCATGCCCGGTACAATTTACGCATTTTTTTAGAAAGCAGATAGAGCAATATACCAAGCGGTACAAACATCAAGATATTTTCAAATATGAATACCCTTTGCCATTGAGTTGTCCCAAAAGTGCTAAACAACTGCCAATTTGGCTGGCGCAAGCAGGATGGTGTCCTGGAAAACAGGGTAATAGCAAGTACCATATAAAAATATAACAGTAACAAATACCATAACACTGCTTTATGATACTTCCCCTTTAGGGCTGATTTCATTGACTGCTGCTTTCTATATAAATATAAAAACAAACACAGGAAAATCGCACTGCCGGAAACTGTAGCAAACACAATTCCCTGCAGAAGATATTTATGTGCAAAACCCATGATGTCAGATTGAATTGTGTGGAGCATTGTCTCACCTCGGTTCTCTTCCTTTGGGGATGCGACCCCCTTCTATGGGATGCGACCCCCTTCTACGGGATGCGACCCCCTTCTACGGGATGCGACCCCCTTCTACGGAATGCGACCCCCTTCTATGCTAGACTACTGCTTCCAATATTCCGCTTTATACCACTTCACAAATTTCCGCAGTCCCTGCTCTAACTCTGTCACCGGCTTAAAGTCGAAGTCTTTCACCAACTCATCAATATCTGCATAGGTCTGGTACACATCACCGGCCTGCATTGGCAGAAACTCCTTCTTCGCCGGCTCCGTAATCACTTCTTCCTCTAGCAGAATCTTTTCTAATGTTTCTACAAAGTACAATAAACTTTCCGGCTTATTATTACCAATATTATAGACTTTATATGGCACACCATTCTCATCTAAATCCGGAGTTTTTCCCATTACTTTCCGAATACCGCACACAATGTCATCTATATATGTAAAATCCCGATACATATCCCCATGATTGTAAATCTGGATTGGTTCTCCAGCCACCATCTTGTTGGTAAATTTAAAATATGCCATATCCGGACGTCCCTGAGGGCCATACACAGTAAAAAATCGCAGCCCTGTGGAGGGAATTCCATACAGTTTTGCATAGGCATATGCCATAAGCTCATTTGACTTCTTGGTAGCCGCATAGAGCGATACCGGATTGTCTACCTTATCCAGTGTGGAATAAGGAACTTTCTTATTGGTTCCGTATACAGAGGAAGAAGAGGCATACACCAGATGCTGTACTCCCTGGTATCCTTCTGTTTTATTCTCATAACTGTGACGGCATGCTTCCAATATGTGAAAAAAACCTTTCACATTGGAATCCACATAAGCATCCGGATTGGTGATAGAATAACGCACTCCTGCCTGTGCCGCCAGATGAACTACCATATCAAAATTGTAAATTTGAAACAGTGCCTGAATAAATCCCTTATCCTCTATATTTCCCTTTACAAATTTGAAATTTTGGTAATGCATCAATCCATTTAATCGTTGCTCTTTTAATTGAACATCATAATAAGAATTCAGATTGTCCATGCCAAGAATCCAAATATCTTCTTCTGTTTCTAGAATCTTTTTACATAAATGTGCTCCGATAAATCCGGCACAACCTGTTACTAAAATCTTTTTCATATGTCCTCCTTATTAACATCAACTATATTAATTTTCTATAAAAATATTAACCTTTTATTAAATCATAAATTTCTTCTATCCCTTCTCTTGCTTTTTTCTTCCAACCGTGTATAATTTCATACATAAAAGCTTTCGCTTTTACAGAGGCTTGTCCTCATCCGGCGTATCGCCAATTATTTCAAACAACGATTGCAACAGTTCAGCCATGCTAAACTGTTACTCACAGTTACTATTTAACAAACAACAGAAAGGAGCTTGCCTATGGTAGACAAAAAACAACCAGCAAACAACACATCTGTTTCCATTGAGGAACTCACCGGAGAACTCCCTTACAAAATGACCAACGATTATTTATTCAAGGCCTTTTTCCAAAAGAATGAGCCGGCTTTGAAAGGACTCCTCTGTGCCATTCTATCTTTGCAGCCGGAGGATATCTCCTCCATTGAAATCACCAACCCGATTCAGATTGGAGAAACTATAGATGATAAAACTGTCATCTTGGATATCAAACT
>JBGVDD010000056.1:0-13294 GCA_045119215.1 Lachnospiraceae bacterium
GGATGAGAGGGCATGGGCAAAGAGTGCCATCTTAAATGTAGCATGCTCCGGTAAGTTTAGCTCAGACAGAACCATACAGCAGTATGTAGATGAAATCTGGCATCTGGATAAGGTGAAGGTGACAGTGTAAAAAGTTATAAAGAAAAAGGGGTTCTATACCAATTGGTATAGAACCCCTTTTCTATTTATTGTATTTTTATTTGATTTTATTTAATTTGCAGCCGTTAAAGTATACATACTGTCCTTTTTTTAAAGTAATTGTGGCAGTCTTTTTTGAAGAAGACACAGAAGCACCATTGATATAGTTTTTAGAATAAGAATAACTGCTACTCTTAGCATTGTTAAATACATTAATGCTTCCATATGTGCTTCCTTTTAAAAGAGTAATTTTGTAGGTGCCTGCTGGTAAACCGTATCCTACCTTGGCAGAAGCACCGTAATATTTGTTTGGTGTATATTTATTCAGGTTTTTAACGGTAAATAAGGATTTTGGTGCTTTTTTTAATGGAATAGCGTAACCTCCACGAAGTTCAAAATATTGTCCTTTTTTCAAAGTCACAATACTGGTGTGACCGAAAAGGTCATTGCAAAGTAGCTTTCCATTTTTTTTCTTATTGTAAATGCTCCAATAAGCATCATCAGATGTACATTTTTGGTCACGAACAACTACGTAAGTGCCAGCTGAAATATCTTTGCCTACTTTGTAAGCTGTTTTGCATGAAGGAATAAAAGTGCTGGTTTTCACACCTACATCATAGGTATAGCTAGTGCCATACGGGGTAAAGCCTGTGATGGTAACAACACCGCCTTTTTTTGCCACAACTTTACCGTTGTTGTTGACAGAGGCAATTTTTGAATTTTCGCTGGTCCATTTTGTTACATAAGAGTTTTTGATAGTGACAGATTTTCCCTTAGTGAGCAGATAATCTACCCCTAAATAATAGTGGTGGGTTACTTTGGTTGCTGCGTTTGTTGTCTGGGTTGGCATTACTACTGTAGCTACAAGTGCTAACATAAAAGCAAACAGCAATCCAGACACAACTTTGTTAAGTTTGTTTTTCATGAATAGGCTCCTTTTCTTTTAAAATCCCCCGATGGTTTCGGGTACTGTTTTACACAAATCATAGTGTACCATAAAATAACAAAAAATCAAGCAAATCCTAGGTTGTAATCAGGAGGGGGTGTACAATAACATCCCTTGATATTTGTGAAAAATGAGCCGATATATTAAGCAGTTTTTTTGTTTTAATATAAATAGTACGAGGGAGGAATTTTGATGAGAGAAAGAGTAAAACAACATATCATAAAGATGAGGGAATCTTTATTTTTTGTTATGCTACAAAATGGGTTTGTATTGATGATTCCACTAATTCTTACGGGGGTTACGGCATGTGCATTGATGAATCTGCCTTTTTCGGGATATCAGGAAGCATTCAGTACGGGAAGTTTTTCAGTGTTATACAATGTATTATATATGATTTATCAGGCTACGTTTGGTTTGTTCTCCGTTGCACTGACCATTGCTTTGAGCTTAGGGTATGCCATGGAACGAAATGAGAAAGCAGAAAAAGCAGCGATGTATGTGCTCACATCACTGATAGTTTTTGGAACACAGCTTGGACTGGGAACGGATAGTTTCCGTGTGGATTTGTTGGGGGTAAAAGGATGTTTTTCAGCTGTTTTTTCAACGATAATTGCCTGCTATGCATATGATTTTCTCAGTAAGAAGGAATGTCTGAACCTTGCAAAATATACTACGGGAATGGAACCCACATGTGCAAGGGCGGTGAGTGCAATCTTTCCAATGTTTCTTATTGCTGCTGCTCTCTCCGTTTTGGATACCGTATTGTATATGGCCTTTCATGTGACGAACGTGCAGGGAATTGTTTATAAGGTGTTATTCTTTCTTTTTGACTGTATTCATGCAGAATTTTTATTAGGTTTTGTATACACTTTTATGCTGCATTTATTGTGGTCCCTGGGTTTTCATGGAAGTCATATGCTAGAGGAGGTGGCATCTTCTTATTTTTTTAATGTAGGGGAAGATATTATTTTTAGTAAAAGCTTTTTTGATGTATTTATTGTGATGGGAGGATGCGGGACAACCATCTGTGTATTATTGATTGGGTTAATCTTTTTCAGAAAAAAGCGTTTGGGAAATATAGCAAAACTGTCTGTGTTTACAGTGTTTTTCAATGCAAATGAAATGCTGAATTTTGGAATTCCTATCATTTTAAATCCAATTCTGATGGTTCCCTTTCTGTTAACACCAATGGCGGCGTATTTGATTTCTTATGGGGCGGTGTATTTTGGACTGATTCCCCGGGTCACTCAGGAAATTGTGTGGACGACACCTATATTGCTCAGTGGGTATAAGGCAACCGGATCCATCCGTGGCAGTTTACTGCAACTATGTATCATTTTGGTGGGTATGATGATTTATTACCCTTTCTTGAAAGTGAACGAAAAAGTCCAGGAAATACATATCAAAAACCAGATAGAAAAGCTGATAATTGAATTAAAGGCCAAGGAAGAAGAAAACGAATCACCGGACTTTTTTAATAGGACAGACAGCTATGGTATGGTGGCAAGGATGCTTTTAAAGGATTTGAAAATGGCCATTGAAAATGATGAAATCTATATGCTGTATCAGCCACAAATGGATAAAAGTGGAGTGTGTCTGGGGGCAGAAGCCTTAGTTCGGTGGAATCATCCGGATTATGGATTTATCTATCCTCCTTTGATTATCTATCTTGCAAAGGAAGGAAAGATACTTTCGGATTTGGAGAAGAAAATATTTGATATGGTGTCTAAGGCAATTAAAAAAACCCAGGAAAATTATAGTGGTGACTTTAAGATATCAGTTAATATTACTGCAAAATCTTTGTATTGGAATATTGAAAGCTACATACAAGAGTGTATAGAAAAATATCAGATTCCGGCAAACAAAATGTGGATTGAAATGACGGAGCAGGATATGCTCTCTAACACAGACAATGTGATTAGGAAGTTAGAGCATCTAAAACATGTGGGTCATACACTTTTAATCGATGATTTTGGTATGGGTCATACCTCGCTGGTTTATCTGCAGTCAAATTATTTTGACGTAGTGAAGCTGGATGGCTCCCTGGTGAAGAATCTTTTGGAGAATGCCACAGACCAGAAAATCGTGTCTTCTGTAATAGATTTGGGAAAGAAACTGGGGGTAAAGGTCATTGCAGAATTTGTAGAAACAGAAGAACAGCGTGATAAGTTAAAAGAGCTAGGGTGCTTCTGGTATCAGGGATATTTGTACAGTAAACCCATAGAACTGGATGAATTTATTCTCTGGATTAAGAAATGTAATGAGAAGAAGTAAAAAATATATGGAAAACGGGGTCGCATCCATATTTTCAGGATGGGACCCCGTTTTTTGGCATTTATTGCTTTTTAAGTGCCATGCGACGCATTTCCAACAAGCTTTGGAGATATTTGATGGTTGTTTCTATTTCATCTATTGTGAGGGAGTTTGCTGTCTCTATCAATGAAACTTGATTAGAATTCTTACCGAATAAAATATAATCAGCGGAACTGTTCAGTTCCATACAAATCTTTGCCAGTGTATCCTGGGAGACTCCTTTTTTTCCATTTTCGATTTCAGACAAAAAGTTGACAGATATGTCTACAGCTTCAGCGAATTCGGCCTGGGTATAATCCTGTACAAGACGTAAATGTCTGATACGTTGCCCGATATCATATTTTTTTGGGATTTCCAACATAATGTTACCTCCAATATTTTATATATTAACAATATAGTTATATTCCTCACAGATACAAAAGATGTGGCATATTCGCTTGTGGCGAAAATATAGAAATAAGGGTGCCGGATATTTGTGAAAAAATGCGGTGTATTTATATTTTTCACTACTTCGCTAGCAGAGAAAAAAGAATGACAATAAAAGGAGAAATATACTATTATAGTTTTATAATGTGGGGAAGAGGAGTGAGTAAAAATTGGAAAATGAAAACATACAGAGGTTAGACAGAGAAAGGGAGCATTTGTCCTATATTGACAGAGCACGGGGATTTGCAATGTGTTGCGTTGTAATTGGACATATCATTACGTTGGTTTCTATGAGTAAACCAGAAATGAGATTGGGGGAAATTGTAAGAGTCTTATCAGTATTTGAATTAACAGTTTTTTTTGTGATTTCGGGTTATTTATTTTATAAAAATCCTCAGCCTTTATTTTTCCCTTTTGTAAAAAAGAGGTTTTTTAGGTTGCTGATTCCATATTTTATATTTAGTCTGCTTAATATACTTTTTTTTGTGTTAATAGAACATTCCCAGGATATGAATTTATCTAATTTGTTAATGCTTACATTTACTTTTTATGGCATTAGTGTATTATGGTTTTTTCCCACATTGTTTATAGGAGAAATATTGTGGTGGTTCTTGCAAAAAAAGCTAAAACCCTGTAGTAGAATCATTGTGTTATTTGTAATCATAGTTGTAGCCTGCTCCATTCGTGAATATTTGATTCCAACTGCTGTTTCGCTATGGGCAAAATCACAGGTGTTATATGTGTTTGATCAAATACTCATTGCGTTTTTGAGAGGGGTAATCTGCATGTTCTTTATTGGGGTGGGGTATGGTTTTGGAAGTGCAGAAGAAAAATGGAGAGAACATAAGTTGTGGAGCGTAATTATGTGGTTCATGCCATTGATTGGACTTTGTAGTGCATGGTATGTTCCGTCTGTTAATTTGAAAGATTATGTCTTCCAAAGACCAGCCTTGTGGATTGCCAGTGCAATGATGATATCAATTGGCATATTGTTCCTGGCTCAGCAGACAAAAAGCATTTCTCTTAATATTCTAGATGTGATTGGAAAAAATTCAATGATAGTTATGTGTACACATTTAGATTTTAAGATTCCTATTTACTGTATGATGTGTGCAGAACAGTTTGTAGCAATTTCTCCACATGGGAAAAATTATGTTTATTGGGGTAGTTTATTTGCATCATTAGTTTTGATAGAAGTTTTGGTAGTTTGGGGGTGGAATATAGTGAAAGGATTTTTGGGGATTAGAACTGAAAGTTATTCCAGGGTGAAAAAAACAAAAACTAAAAGGTAGATGGCGGCAGGAGTGAACTTAAATATTTATGAAAAGCAACAGAGCTGCACCTAAGGTGTGGCTCTTTTGTGTAGAAGAAGTTGCAATTTCAGTTTGCGAAAGGAGGAAACTGATATGGAGACAATGAAAAAGGTATTGAGTATGCTGTTGATTTTGGCAATGATGTTTGCTGGTATTAACATCAATAGCATAGAAAGCAGTGCAGTAACAAAGAATCCAACCAAGATTACACTGAATGCAAAATCAAAGACGCTAACGGTGGGAAGAAGCTTTCAGTTAAAGGTAAAAACAGTAAATCCGAAGAAAAGTTCCAAGTCGGTTACTTATAAAAGCAGTAACAAAAAGATAGCAATGGTGAACAGCAAAGGAAAGGTGACTGCCAAGAGGACGGGAAAGGCTACGATTACGGTTACAAGTAGGGAAAACAGAAAGGTAAAGGCGATATGCAAGGTGACTGTCAAGAAGACAGCAGTATATACAAAGAACCCTGTCAATATAACTTTGAATGTAAAATCAAAGACGTTGGCTGAAGGAAAAAGCTTTCAGTTAAAAGTGAAAACCGTAAAACCCAAGAATGCTTCCAAGGAAGTTACCTATAAGAGTAGCGATAAAAAGATAGCAACCGTCAGCAGTAAGGGAAAGGTAACAGCAAAGAAAGCGGGGACGGTTATTATTACCGTATCGAGCAGGAAGAATGCAAAAGTCAAGGCAAAGTGTAGGGTTACTGTAACGAAAAAGACTGTACCAACAAAGAAACCGGTGCCCACGAATCAGCTCACTCAAACCATGACAGCGACGCCGGAACCGACGATGATATATGAACCAACTCCGGCGGAGGTAAAGGATGGAATACAAAGGGAGGAATTTGTAGAAAATATATTAGACAAAATACAGGTCAATATGGTATCTGAAAATGATTTGCCTTCAGAAGACGGAAAAACAAAATACTCATGTGTTGATATTGCATCCTGTAGGGAACCATTAAAAATTGAGACTGCCTATGCTTGTGGAATGATACCAATAGAGAATGAGCAAAAGGTATATTTTAGACCGGAAGAATATGTGACAAAGGAGTATGCTTCCTATGTAATCATAAATGCATTAGGGATGATGGATGAAGACGCAACACTAATGTGCAACGACAAGGATCAGTTGAATTATCAAATGCAGGATGCACTTGCAGTGATTTGCGGATTGTTTTCTCTGGAAAATGGGAATTTCCTTCCAACCAAATATATTACACAAGAAGAAATGTCAGCAATACTTGCTTTTATGGAAAGCGTTTTGGCTAAAAGAGTAATTGATGAGAGCCATCAGGATGTCTTGGTAGTAAGTGAAGATGTAAATCAGAATTTTACAGAGGCCACATCTTATGAAAAAATAGATACAAAAGAGGAAAGTGTCATTTATCAGGTGTCTCTCAATAACGAGACCCGAGGAATCCAGGTGGGGGATGTTATTACACTTCCAAAGAATCAGGATCAGGAGGAAGGACTGACAGTAGAAGTTATATCTTTAGATGTCACAGAAGAAGAAAATTTGATTTATATGGAGGTAAAGGATCCGGATAATTTTTTTGATGTGTACGAATCAGTGGATATTCAGGGATATGCGAATCTTGAACCGGAATACTTTGAATGTGCAGAAGGGGTGACTAAAATTGAGGAAGAACAAATTGACGAAGGTGAAATTCAAGAAGAAAAGATAAATTTCTCAGGAAGTTATAATAAAAAACTTGAGGAGAAATTGTCAGTGAAGCTTGGAGAAGAAACAACAGCGAATGTTAAATTTAGTATCAAAAGTATTGAGTACAAGCTTGATTATAATAAATTCAAAGTAAATGATCTTTATCTTAAATGTAATACATCTGCTGAAGTAGGATTGAAGGGGAAAGCAGATGTAGTGCAGGAGGAACAGTCAAAGGTTAAACTGGGTAGCTATGCAATACCGGTGAGTCCTGGAATTAAGATAAAAGTAGTTTTTTATCTGGTACCAACTTTGGATGCGTCCTACAATATTGCATTTGAACTAGATGGTACCTATGGGGTTCAATATGTGAATCATCATATGGTAAAGATATTCGATGTAGAACCAAATGTTAAAGTTCAAGTAACTGGAGAAACAGGTCTTGGGATACGAATTGATTTAGGAATTTATCTGTTTGATGAAATTGATGAAGTACTTCGTTTTTTTCATCCGGAAAAAGAGGAGCCGAAACCTTTATACAATATGGGGGTTGAAGTAGGGGTTAAGGCTAAGGGAGAGATAAAGCGTGTAGTGACAGATTATATAGTGTGTATTGATATAGCCACATACGTATATGGGGAGCTATATTCGGGAGAAGGGAGTTGGATAGAAGAAGTTTTTGGAAGTGACAAAGTAAAATTTTCACAAACCTTAAAAGTCTGGGATGAAAAGCACAGTGTGTATAAAGTCAATTTGCATATGGAAACCAATGAAGAGGGAGATTATGTGTATGTGAAGAAATGTACTAGAGGAGAGAAAGATAATGTAGTAACACCTGGAGTGACAAAAATACCAACGGCAACAATTACAAAAAGTCCAGAGGAAGTGAAAGATGGAAATGATAATGATACAGATGTTGGTGGGGATCAGGGCATAAAACTTTTAAAGCCAGGGAATTATCGTTTGTTTGCCTCTGACCATGGCTCGCCCTACAGGCTTTGTGCAAAAAATAATTGTACTGCTAGTTACATTGTATACGATTATTCATTTGAAAAATACGAAAAACGTCAAATTAGATTTATGGAAGAGTGGAATTCTGAACAATATTTATATATTGGACCAGAAGGAGTGGATATTACTGTTGAGTCAGGGAATATGGAAATCATTTCTCTCTGGGAAAGTAATATTGAACTATCAGTTAAAGATTTGGGGCATAAAGCAGTATATGGATGGATACTTAACGCAGGAGATACGCTTCTAATTGATAATAAGTATTATGATGGAAATATTGTCTCTAATAGTGTTACTGTTCATGGTGGTGCAGTTACTGATAACATGGTTTTGACTAAAAAGACAGATTATTGGTGGAATAAGTATATTGGATGGGATATTAATGAATACGAATATAAAGATAAATGGACGGAATGGTATTCTTACAGTGAAAGTTGCAATAAGGTACAATATAAGGTTTTGGAGGGAACTGTAAAAGTGTATATTGATTACAATGACAAGGATAGAATTGATTTTTTACTTGGAGAGGAGAATTTTGATGTACTGGATCAAATCAAAGAAATTACAATTTCAGTAAAAAAAGACGAATTTACCAATTCGCCGCATTGTTATATTTATACAGATAATGGACAATGCACCGGGGCATGGCCGGGAATGAGGATGTCAGATAATGGTGAATTTTGGAGTCTTAAAATCAAAGGTGAAGAAGGGTACTATTTTATTATTTCAGATGATTATGGCTTCAGAAGTACACCAGATGGAGTGCCTGGCTTGTATATTAACCAGTCATCGTTGTACACAAAAAATGGCTCCATTGTGCCCATGGATGAGTAAAAAGAGAAGATTATGGAATGCGACCCCATGGTTCACATGGATAAAAAAGGAGGAGATTCTAATGAGAAGAACAGAAATAAAAAAGGTAATATCAGTAGTGATAACATCAGCATTGCTGGCAGGTAATATGAACCTGTTGCCTTATGCTGCCACAGAAGATGGCAGACAGCAGGAGAACACAGTGGATGTGACACCGGATGCACCAATCAACAGTAATGCAGGTGATTTTGAAATCCAGGATGGGGTACTTATAAAGTATACCGGTAGTGCTGCTAATGTGGTAATACCGGAAGGGGTAACATCCATTGGCGAATATTACAATGATGAGAAAGAAGATTATTTTGGTGCATTTCAAGGTTGCAAAACTTTGAGGACAATAACACTTCCTAAAAGTCTGGAAAGTATAGGGGGTAGTGCGTTTGAGGGGTGCGAAAATTTACAAAATATAGAATTACCGGATTCTGTAGAAAATATCGGGGATAATGCATTTTCTGGATGTAAAAATCTGAAAAGTATTAATATACCACATGGTATAAAAGCGATAGAAATAGGAACATTTTCAGGGTGTAAAAATCTGCAAAATATTGTGTTACCTAAGGGAATTACAAGAATAGAGCACTATACATTTTCAGGATGTGACAAGCTGGAAAGGATAGAAATACCGGAGGGTGTAACATACATTGGAACTTCTTCTTTTCAAGAGTGTAAAAGCCTGCGTGAAGTGAAACTGCCAAATACATTAAAGACAATAGGAGTTAATGGATTTTATGGATGTATTGCAATGGAAAGTGTACAGCTTCCGGAAGGGGTAACTCAAATAGACTCCACCGCATTTTGCGGTTGTGACAGTATAGAAACTATTGATATCCCAAGTAGTGTGAAGAGTATGGGGGTTTCTGTATTTGGCAGTTGTGATAATTTATCTGCCATTAACGTAAGTGAAGATAATGCCATGTACAGCTCGGTAAATGGTATTTTATATGATAAAGAGAAAAAGCTGGTAATACAATGTCCGTGTAAGGCAGAACAGATTAAGATAGAAGACAGTGTGACAACAATAGGAGAAAATGCTTTTTTTGGCTGTGAATCTTTAGAAAAACTTTACATTCCCCAAAACGTTGAAAACATTGGGGGTGGATACACTTACGCATATACTAATAAGCTAAAGGAGATAGAGGTGGCACCGGGAAATCAAACCTATCGTTCCATCAATGGAGCTGTATATACCAAGGATGGAAAACAGTTGATTGTATGTCCCGGAGGTAAGACACAGCTTACCATACCGGAGAGTGTAACGCAGATGGATATGTATGCAATTGTAGGATGTAGTGCATTAAAAACCATATATCTTCCGGAAAAATTAGAAGAATGCTTCCCGTACTGCTGGTATTGTCCAAAGCTGGAAAATATACAGGTAAATGAAAAAAATAAAACATATAAGTCTGTAGATGGTATTTTATATTCCAAAGATATGTCTGTTTTGTATCGGTATCCATCAGCGAGAAGTGATGTTGTGATTTCAGAAAAAGTTAATACCATTTTTTCTGATGCCCTTAAGTACAATAACAATGTGGAAAACGTCACCATACCATCTAATGTACATACTGTTCCATACAGTGCTTTTTGGGATTGTAAGAAATTAAAAAATGTTGTTATAGAACCGGGGGTTCAAAAAGTAGAAGGGCAGGCATTTGCGGGATGCGAAAGTTTGACAAACGTTGTAATTCCTGAAACAGTTACGGAAATGGTTGACGGTCAGGAAGTGCTGTGGCTTTCCCAGGGAACATTTAAAGGCTGTAATAAGGTGACAATATACTGTATCAAGGATTCTTACGCGGAAGCGTATGCAAAAAGGAATAATATCCCTTACAAATATTATAAAAAAGGGGAAATTCCCATTGAGATTCCAAGTAATACAGTAACGAAGAAACCAACCGCCACCCCAAAACCGATGGCAACGAAGAAGCCAACTGCCACCCCAAAACCGGTGGCAACGAAGAAGCCAACTGCCACCCCAAAAGTAACGATTCCGGGCAAACCATCAATCAAGTCCTTGACAAACACCAAAGGAACAAAGATGACAATTAAGCTATCAAAGAAGGTAAAGAATGCTAAGGGCTATCAGATTACTTATGCAACCAACAAAACCTTTACCAAGGGTAAAAAGAATATAGAAATGACTTCTACCTCCAAAACCATTGGTAAGCTGAAAAAAGGAGTTACGTATTACGTAAAAGTTCGGGCCTACACCAAGAACAGCAAGGGCAAGAAGGTATATGGAAAGTATTCAAGTGTGAAAAAAGTAAAAATCAAAAGGTAGATTGCAGAAAGTAACATAAATTAAAAAAATAAAAGTACAAAGCTCATAATATTGAAAAGTTTTGGTTGTGTTTTTTTAATAAATAGTATACACTAATAGTAATAAGAGCTTCCGCACTTCTCAATGATGTGTCAAATGGGAGCACGTTAACAACCGGAGAGTTCCTGCCGTTGAAGTGGAAGGTTTAACAACCGGAGAGCTCCTGCCGTTGAAGTGGAGGGTTTAACAACAAAGAAGCATCGTTGTGATGCTTCTTTTTATGTATGCAAAGGAGAATGATGAAGTTATATAGTATTTCGGATGAATATATATCCTTTTTGCGGAAACAGTTTCCAAGGATATATTCTAACAAAGAAGATGTGAGAATCCATACACGCAAATATTTAGGAGTGGTTATAGAACTTGAAAATCACAAGTATTATATCCCCTTATCGTCACCAAAGAAAAAACACGATTATGTTACAATTGATGGAGTTGAAACAATAAGAAAAGATTCCTTAATTGTAATGAGAATTGTGTCATGAACTCTCGGAATCTTGAGTGATCATGCCGGCGGGAACCCGGCATTGTACTTTGAAAAGTAAATATTATACGTGGAACGAAAATAATCGCACGAGAAATAAACATAGCTTTCACTATGTTTCAAAAAGTGGTATTATAGACAATAGGATTATGCTACATTCAAAATCAACTTTCTGAGGGTAGATTCAAATGGCAAATCCCATGCATCCAGGTGTTGTAGCATCAGGATGTGATAAAGTCGGCAGTACCACATCTTTGTTGAGCGGTGTCTGCCGTCTTCTAGTTTAAAGTCTAATTTCTCGCGTTTATTTGAACGTTCCGCAGATGTTCTTGCGTTATACTCCAGCTTCCATTCCTTGCTGCTTCTTGGTGGATTATTAAATAATCTTGGATTATCATTCATTACCAAATGAACGGTGCGTCCATACTTGGCATCCGAGCATGGATTGTCGCAGGTACAGGAAATACAGCCGTTTTTTCTGCTTATTTTGGGACACTTGAATTTCATGCGTCCTTTCGCAACTTCAACACCATCACGGCGCATGCGATAACCACATGGACAGACTGGTACCCCATCCTTATCAATGGTAAAGTCGTTTTTATAGACAGGTGGTCTGCCACCTTTGCCGTTAAGATCGATAAAAGGTGTGATATTTTCACGCTGAAAGTATTGATAATAAGGCATGGCATCATGGGCAGAATCTAATAGTACCTTTGAGATTTTATAGTCTGGCAGGAATGATTTCATTCTGAAAAAAGCATGTAAAAATCCATGTGAATCATGCTTGGAAGCACAGGAATAGTGAGGGAATACAGGCAAGTCACTTTCAGCGTCAACAAGCATGTATAAGTCATATCCATGATAAAAACAATCACGGGATGAATCCCATCCGATATCGCAGTCGGGCTGGGAGAAGTAGCGGTCACATTTGCAGTCGGTAATACCGTTTTCTTTGCATTTACAGACACGATGCTTACGTTCACGGTGTGAAGTAACAACAGGAGTTCCATCTCCGGCGAGTGCTAAAGCATTTTTATGAATAAGTTCTTTATCGACAGAAATATCAAGGAATTCTTTTTTATAGATTTTAAACAGAGAAGCATACGGCTGATTATCTAAATGAAACTCAGTGTTTTCCAACTCAGGGAGGAGTTCAGCAACGGTAACTTTTTCTACAGAATCCGCTTTTGTTCCTTTAGATTTAGGCTTTTTAACCTTTGTCTTAAGGGGATGGATATGAGAAGACATATGACTATCATCGGAGTCCCAAAGACAACGGTTAATGAAATCATAAAAAGTTCCAACACCAGGAGTATTGCCTACTTCAAATCCACTAAGAATGGCATAAAGAGGATTGATTTTAAGCTGAGCAGCCCATTCTGTTAAGGAAGTAACCTTAAAATCGATAGATAAAAGATAGGAACGCTGCATGCAGGATGGAGTTCTTGGAGCAGGACCAAATTTGGAGTATTTGTCTTTCATTAACTCATCTGTATATGACAAATCAAGATTCCAAAATCGTTCAATGACATCCCATGTGGAACGTGCAAGAGCATCAGGATCAGGATAATATTTACGAAGATTAGTAACAACAAAGTTTTGGTAGTCAGAATGACTGCCACAGTTAACAGGTAACATAAAAATCGCCTCCACATTGAAAAATATTTACCGCCGCGCGGACGGTTTCTTATTAATCAATAGGCGCAAAGCGCCGCATTTTTTGCGGTGTTTGTCAAGTGTTTTTTTAAAAAAAGTGGGGGATTTTATAAAAAAGGATTCTGAAAGCCTTTATATATACAGGCTTA
>JBGVDD010000057.1:0-21462 GCA_045119215.1 Lachnospiraceae bacterium
CTTGCAGAGGTGAGAGGTAAGTACAAAACTTATGAATATTGGACATTTGAGTCTGTTAAGAACATCTTGATTAACCGTATTTATACGGGAGATACAGTTCCGTTTAAGTCGCATGTGGTCAAAGTGGGTAGTAATCGGGTAAAGATGATACCGGAAGAAGAACAGATTGTAATTCCTGATACCCATGAAGCAATAATTTCTAGAGAGATGTTTTATCAGGCACGTTTGGTTATTAAGTCTAACAAGAAAACCAAATCAGGAAAAACAAAGAATCCTTTGTCTGGATATTTAGTTTGCGGATGCTGCGGTCACAAATTAACCAAGGGCAGAACAACTAACAAAAACTGGTTATGTGCGACTGCCAGATACACGGATGATACAGAATGTGGTTGTATTCGTCTAAATGAAGCCGCTATGAAGGAAAAACTCTTATCTGCAATTAGGCTGCAATGTAAGGTTGCAGATGCTTCGCTGGAAAGTGCAAGAAGTCAGCAGAATAAAGAAGTTGCTGTATTGGATACTCTGAAATGGGATTTGCGTAAGCAGGAGAGAACCATGGACGAGGGGAAAGATGAGCTTATGTCCATTATGGATGCTTATTATGATGGTAAAATTACGAAAGAGATTTTTATGGAGCAGAAGCTTCTTATAAAAAATAAGGAAGAAGTACTAAGTCAAAAGATAGAAGAGACAAAGGCACAGATGGCAGCAGTGAAGAAAAAGATTTCAGATCAGCTGGCAAGCGAGAGTGATGCCGGAAGGATAGTCAAGCATCAGGATGTTACAGAGCTGGATGAAGGTATTATGAATGAGCTTGTAAACAGGATTATTGTATATCCCAATAATGCAGTTCATATTGAATGGAATTTTGTCTTATAATCGGAGAAAAGGTCATACTAAGTTACTTATGGTTGTATCTATGAAAAATATTTCATTTTTTGTTGTTCCCTACTTGACACGAGCGTGAGTGGTTCTCCCATTATCCAGGATGGAAAATTAATTGGCGCTGTGACCCATGTGTTTGTAAATGATCCAACAAAGGGATATGGGATTTTTATTGAAAATATGCTACAGCATTAAACGGGATGCGACCCCCATCTTTGGGATGCGACCCCCATCCATGGGATGCGACCCCCATCCACGGGATGCGACCCCATTCCACACTTGAAAAACTTCTAGAAGATATGCTATGATAAGGGATATGTATAAACAATTAAAAAAACAGAAAGTGGAGGAATACAAATGGGAAGGATTTTTAAATTCCAGCAAGACGTAGATACAGACCAGATTATAGCATCACAGTATCTTTTATTTCCAACAATCGATGAAATGAAGATATACACCTTTGAATCACTGGACCCGGATTTTGCAAAGAATGTAAAGCCGGGAGATTTTGTGGTAGCTTCGGAGAACTTCGGATGTGGTTCATCCAGAGAACAGGCACCAAGTGTTTTGAAGGCCTTGGGTGTAAAGGCGGTAATTGCAAAATCTTTTGCCAGAATTTTTTATAGAAATGCCATCAATATCGGTCTTCCGGTGATTATCTGTAAGGATTTACATGAAAATGTAACTTCAGGAGATGAGATGGAACTTTCCATGGAGGAAGGAATTGTAAAAGTAAATGGAAGAGAGTACGAGTGTACCAAGCTTCCCGCATATATGCAGGGAATTTTAGACCAGGGTGGCTTGATTGCTTCATTGAATAAGGAGGACTAAAGATGGGAATGACAATTGCAGAAAAAATTATTGCGGCTGCAGCAAAAGTAAATGAGGTAAAGCCAGGAGATATTCATACGGTAGAGCTTGACCGGTTAATGAGTAATGATGGAACCACTCATCTTACCATTGATATGTACAACAAATTAAAAAATCCAAAAATTGCAGATGTCAATAAATTAGTGTGGATAGTAGACCACAATGTACCTTGTGACAGTGTAAAAACAGCTGCTTCCCATAAGAAAATGAGAGATTTTGCAAAGGAAAATGGCATTACCTTTTATGAGGGAGCGGGGGTATGTCATCAGATTATGATGGAAAATCATGTAACCTCAGGAGAACTTATTTTTGGTGCAGACAGCCATACCTGTGCTTACGGTGCAGTAGGTGCATTTGGTACAGGGGTAGGCTGTACAGATTATCTGTATGCTATGGTTACAGGAAAATCCTGGGTGTTAGTACCAGAAACTCTTCGCTTTAATTTAACAGGAAAGTTAAGAGAGGGTGTGTATGCAAGAGATTTGATTCTTACCATTATCGGCATGATTGGTGCTAATGGAGCAAACTATGCTGCTATGGAGTTTGGAGGAGAAGGTTTACATACCATTGATATGAGTGGAAGAATTGCTATCTGCAATCTTTGTGTAGAGGCGGGAGCAAAGACCGCACTTATGGAAGTGGATGACGTGGCATTAAATTACTTAAGAGAGCATGGAAGGGAACCAAAACATGTCTTCTTACCAGATGAAGATGCCCAGTATGCCAAGGTGTATGATATTGACTTATCTACCATTAATCCTATTGTTGCAAAACCTCATTTTGTAGACAGTGTAGTGGATGCAAAAGAATGTGTGGGTACTCATATTGACGAAGCTTTCTTGGGATCATGTAATAATGGTAGAATTGAAGACTTGCGGGCAGGTGCTGCAATTATTAAAGGGAAAAAAGTTCACCCACTGGTGCGTTTTCTGGTGGTACCAGCCAGCAAGGCAGTGTATGAGCAGGCATTAGAAGAAGGCTTACTCCAGATATTTATGGAGGCAGGCGCTATTGTGATGAATCCAAATTGTAGTGTGTGCTGGGGAAGCTGCCAGGGTGTCATCGGTGAAAATGAAGTCTTGATTTCCACCGGAACACGTAATTTTAAGGGACGTGCAGGACACAAGGATTCTTTTGTGTACTTAGCTTCTGCCGCAACAGTGACAGCATCAGCAATCAAAGGCGAAATAGCCACAGCAGATATGGTTTAGGAGGAAGAACAAATGGAAAAATTTAGTGGAAAAATCTGGGTATTAGGTGACGATATTGATACAGATATTATTATTCCTACCGAGTACCTTGCGTTGAAAACCGTAAATGATATGGCACCATACGCCTTCTCCCCATTGCGTCCGGAACTGGCTGGGAAGATTCAGCCTGGGGATATCATTGTAGCCGGAAAGAATTTTGGCTGTGGTTCCTCAAGGGAGCAGGCACCGGAAATTATTAAGGCGTTGGGGGTCAAGGCGGTGATTGCCAAGTCCTTTGCCAGAATTTTCTTCCGCAATTCCATTAATAATGGACTTTTATTAATCGAGAATGACAAGCTTCGTGATGTGGTTTCAGAAGGCGATGAAATTACCGTCACCTTAAATGAATCCATAGAGCATCAGGGAAATAAGTATGAAATAACAGCGTTACCAGATAATCTGATGGATATCATCAATGCTGGTGGATTAGTAAAGGCAATGCGCAAGCTGAATGGCTTAGACTAGGAGGAAAATATGGGTTCAACAATTATAGAAAAAATCATTAGAAACAATACAGGAAAAGAAGTAAAACCTGGAGATATTGTAACTGTTAATGTAGACCGTGTAATGATTCATGATATATTTATCCCTTTTGTGGCATCTAAGTTTGAAGAGATGGGATTTACAAAGTTATGGGATCCGGATAAAGTAGTACTGATTTATGACCACTTAGTACCTGCAAGCCAGGTGGATGACACCAGACATTTTAAAGTGGGAAATGAATTTGTAGAAAAGTATGGAATGAAAAATATACATAGAGCAGACGGAATCTGTCATCAGTTAATGACAGAAGCAGGATATGTAAAGCCGGGGAACATTGTATTTGGTACAGACAGCCATACCACTACTTACGGCTGTGTGGGAGCGTTCTCCTCAGGCATCGGATACACGGAGATGGCAAGCATCTTAGGAACCGGAACTATGTGGGTTCGTGTGCCGGAAACCATTCGTGTTAATATTACAGGTAAATTGCCAAAGAATGTGATGGCAAAAGATATCATTTTGAAATTAATCGGTGATTTAGGGGCAGATGGTGCCACCTATAAAGCTTTAGAATTTGCCGGAGATACTGTGGAAAATATGTCTGTTGCCTCACGTATGTCTATGTCCAATATGGCCATTGAAGCTGGGGCAAAGTGTGCACTGTTTACTCCGGATGAGAAGACAGCTGAGTATTGTGAGATGGAATTGACAGATAAGGAAAGAGATTTGGTGGGAGATAAGGATGCAGTTTATTGTCAGGTGATTAATTACAAGGCAGAGGATTTTGTACCAGTGATGGCCTGCCCTTCCAATGTGGATAATGTAAAGCCTGTTTCTAAGCTGGAAGGACAGAAAATTGACCAGGTGTTTATCGGTTCTTGTACCAATGGGCGATTGGAGGATTTAATGGCGGCAGCAGAGGTATTAAAGGATAAGCAGATAGCTCCTTTTGTAAAGCTGATTGTCACACCGGCCAGTAGAAAAATTTATCTTCAGGCAATGGAAAATGGTACCCTGGCTACTCTGGCAGCATCAGGGGCAATTATCACTCATCCAAGCTGTGGACTGTGCTGTGGAAGAACCGGAGGAATCCTTACGGACGGAGAAGTGGTGGTTGCTACCAACAATCGTAACTTCTTAGGAAGAATGGGAACTTCCAAGGTGGAAATCTACCTGGCATCACCAAAGTCAGCCGCAGCCTGTGCCCTTGCAGGAAAGATTGTAGTGCCAAGATAAGCGCTCCATTTTGTGGCATAAATCAATACAATGATACATATTATGTGAACAGTAAACCAACGTTTATGAGAAAGCATGGATGAAAAAGGAGAATAAAGTTATGAAGGTTGTACTTGTAAATGGAAGCAGAAGAGAAAAAGGCTGTACCTATACAGCCCTTAATATGATTGCAAATGTATTGAAGGAAAACGGTGTGGACACAGAAATTTTCCATGTGGGAGAAAAAGCAGTCAATGGAGAAATTGATAACGTGGTAAAGGAAGTGGCAGAGGCAGTAAAGAGTGCAAATGGATTTATCGTAGGTTCTCCGGTGTACTATGCATCTCCATCTGGTGAAGTTATCGCCTTCCTTGACAGATTGTTTGGGGTGGCAGAGGCAGACCTTAGATTTAAGCCGGCGGCTGCCATTGCATCTGCAAGAAGAGCTGGAACAACAGCCACACTTGATGTATTGAATAAGTATTTCCTGTACAATCAGATGCCATTGGTGTCTTCAAGATACTGGAGTATGGTACATGGAAGCAAGCCGGAGGATGTACTCCAGGATAAAGAAGGTGTCCAGATTATGGAAACCATAGGAAAGAATATGGCGTGGTTATTAAAGAGTATAGAAGCCGGAAAGGCAGCAGGAGTTGCCCAGCCACAGGCAGAACAGAAAATATTTACAAACTTTATACACTAATTGACCGGGATTTGCGTATCTGTTCAGTGGTTCTGAACAGATACGAATTTTTAAAAAAGAAGGGAAGTGAGAGAATGTCTGTAGCAATGCAGTTGGAACCCATTACTTTAGAACAGTATGAACAAATTCCCACAGAACAAAGGATAGAGGTATTTGAAGGTGTTGTGTATGATATGTCCAGCCCATCCCAGGAACATCAGACAATTTCCATGGAATTATCTACCATAATAAACAGCTATATAAAAAAGAAATCAGGCTTATGCAAAGTATTCTCAGCTCCATTTGATGTGAAATTAAATGATAGCCCTTTGACCATTGTTCAGCCTGATATCATGGTTGTATGTGACAGGGGAAAACTGGACGGAAAACGATGTAATGGGGCACCGGATTTCATTATAGAGATTGTCTCACCAGGGAATCCATCCGATGACTATGTAAAAAAGTTATATTATTATAAAAACTATGGAGTAAGGGAATATTGGATTGTAGATCCCAAAAGAAAATTAGTGATTGTAAATTACTTTGAAGGAAATATTCTAAATGTGCAATATGATTTCTGTTCTACCATTAAGGTAAACATATA
This sequence comes from Lachnospiraceae bacterium, assembly GCA_045119215.1. Lineage (GTDB taxonomy): Bacteria > Bacillota > Clostridia > Lachnospirales > Lachnospiraceae > RUG11237. The sequence continues at coordinate 5,990 of JBGVDD010000057.1, forward strand.
TGATGATTTGTACATTGATTTTTCAGAGATAGACGAACAACTGTAACAGTGAAATGAAAAAGTTTAGGATACATATACTTTGTATATGTGTCCTTTTTTTATAAAAAAGGATATTAGATATGAAGAAGACAACAAAAAAAACAATAATTTATACCATACTCGTAAGTCTAATGATTTTTTTGGGGAGTTTTCTCATAGCTCATGGGAAAAATCAGAATGCTTTGTTTTCCTGGAAAACTCAGGTCATGAGAGAAAACAACCGAAAGGAACTTTTTGATACTATGGACAAACTGGGACTGCATATACTGTACCAGAGTATTCCTGAATACTCAAAACAGGAAGAAGATGTGGTTTTATCCTTTTTAAAAGAGGCTAAGGAAAGGAAGATTACTGTGTATGCTTTGTTGGGAGAGCCTTCTTATGGATTGGAGGCAGATGGTACCCACATGAAAGAGAAATTAACACAGTTACAAAAGTGGAGAGAGATTGCTAAGGATAAAGATTTGATTGGGGGAGTTTTAATGGATGTGGAACCATATCTGACAAAAGAATGGAAACAGGATGAAAGAAAAACCATGGAGATTTACGTATCTGCATTGAAATCCGCCTACGAAAAAGCAAGGGAAGAAGAGCTTAGCTTTGGAGTGTGTCTCCCCTTTTATTTTGAAGAAAATGACAAGGGGGATTTATTGGAGGAATTAGTAAAAAATGGCTGTGATTATATTGCTATTATGAATTATTTTAAACAGGATGAAATAGGACAGATTTCAACAGAGATGAAGCTTTGTCATAAATATAACAAAAAAGGTGTTGTTATTTATGAGATGCAAAAGCCTGGGGAGCATGAGATAAGGGAAATTAATACCTATTATCATGAGGGGATAAGAGCAGTAAAGGAAAGTGCAGACAGGTTGCAAGAAGCATATCCTGATGTTTTTTTAGGATACGCCTTTCATGAGTACAATGCAACAAGGGAGGTGTTAGAAGGTGAATGAGGTATTTCGCCAGGAAAAGAAATATCTGTTAAGCTTGGACCAGTATTATAAATTGAGCCAAAAGCTGCCAAAAATTCTTGCCCAGGATAAGAATAATCAGGGGGAGGGATATGGAATCAGATCCTTGTATTTTGATAGTATTGATGACAAGGATTTTGAAGATAAGGTATCTGGGGTGGAACTTCGTAGAAAAATACGTCTTCGTACTTATCTGCAGGAGAAGGATATGGCAGTGTTGGAAATGAAGCAAAAGCAAGGGGAACTGCAAAAAAAACGCTCTTTGATTGTATCAAAAGAGGACGCCATGGAAATCATTGGAAAAAATTACAGTGTTCTCTTGAAATATAAAGATGACCTTGCCACAGAATGCTACGGTCTGATGAATACAATGTGTTATTTGCCAAAGACAGTGGTGGATTATCAGAGAAAGGCGTTTGTGGCCCAGGGAAATAATATCCGAATTACATTAGACCACAATATCAGGGCCACAGAGAGCAACTTTAATATTTTTGATGAAAATTTATTGCAGTATCCGGTGTGGAATCCTTATGTGGTGGTGCTGGAAGTAAAGTTCAATGGATTTTTGCTGAGCTACATAAAAGATGCACTAAAAGAGTGTGGTGTTGGAGAACTTTCAATTAGTAAATATTGTCTTGCCAGGACAGTCAGTACCCATTATCGATATTAAAAAGGTAACTTTGTAAAAGGAGAGGGAAATGAGAGCATATTTGAGAACTATATTAACAGATGGAGGAACACTGACAACAAAGGAGATTATTCTTCATATTGCAGTGGCAGCAATTATCAGCATTGCTATTTATATTTCCTATTGGTATACACATACAGGAACTACATATAGCAAGAAATTTAATGTTACTCTGGTTACATTAACCATTCTTACCGCCACAGTAATGACAGTCATTGGAAATAATGTGGCGTTGTCACTAGGTATGGTAGGTGCGTTGTCTATTGTCCGTTTCCGTACGGCAATCAAAGATTCCAGAGATACCACCTATATTTTTTGGTCCATTACCATAGGTATTTGTTGTGGTGTAGGGGATTATATGGTAGCAGCAGTGGGCAGCGCTATTGTGTTTGTGGCTTTATTGATTTTAGGGCGGGTTCGCAATGAAAACAGGATTCTTCTGGTGGTACGGGCAGCTCGTACCAAAGAAGCAGAGTTGGAAGGAACCATTGCCACCTATTTTAATAATAAAGCAGTGTTGAAAGTAAAAAACACCGCAGCAGAGTCGGTAGAGTTTATTTATGAGTTAAGCAGAAAGATATACAGGGAAAATTACAAAAAGGAAGTGGGAATTACAGAAACACTGTACAGGATTGGTGGGGTGGATTATGTCAATGTTGTATCACAAAGTGACGAAATAAGTGGGTGATGGCAGTGAAAAACAATAAGATTATATTTGGAATGACTGCTGTGGCCATGATACTTCTGGCACTTTTTTTCAGAAATGTTGAAGAACAGATAGGTATGATGCGCTACGATCAGATTTATTATGAAGCTTCAGAAGAGGAACTGGAAAGGGAAGAAGGAAAAAAGCCGGAAAGTACTGGATTAGTTTCCCATCTGCCGATTATTTCAATAGATACCAAGGGTCAGAAAATTCCGGGGGATGCTTTCACCACTAAAGATGGAGGCATGATAGGTATCAGCACAACCCAGCAGGGGCAGGATAGAATTGTGGCCTCAGTGAAATCCTGGGATAGAGAGGGAAGCTGGCATGATGATACTCAAAACCCGGACTATGAGGGCAATATTACTATACATATCAGGGGGAATTCTTCACGAGCTTTTTCAAAGAAAAGCTATAGAATTGAAATGCTCTCTGATAAAGTTGACGTGAGTGAAATCAGCTTGTCAGAACCTATGGAACTTTTAGATTTAAATACGGAGAAGGTTTCTCTTGCTGGTATGAAAAAAGGGAAAAGCTATATCTTAAATGGTCCCTTTTTAGATAAAACATTGATTCGAAATTATATGTGGATGAATATTTCGGGGCGTCTTTTAAAGTATACCCCCCAGGTTCGTTTTTGCGAATTGAATATCAATGGGGAATATCAAGGGGTGTATGTGCTTATGGAGCCGGTAGACGTGGAAGAGGAAAGAATAAACCTGTCTGAATATACTACTGGGGATCCGGTGTTAAGCTATGTGGTTCATTTAGAGCCCAGGACAGAAAAGGAAAAAGCAATTCAGGAATTTACATTCTATACCAGGAGACTGGAAGAAAAGGAAAGGTACGAGATCTTGTATCCTACCCAAAAAGATATATCTGAGCATGTAAAGGATTATATTGTGGCGGATTTTAGTGAAATTGAACAGGCAATTTACTCCTATGAGGCAGGTAGTGATGATGAGTTTTATCTGAAGTATATAGATGAGGATTCTTTTGTGGACTATTATATCTTGATGGAATTTGTAGGGAACAACGATTGTTTTCAGGCATCTACCTATTTTTATAAAGATGCCAGAGGAAAACTTCATATTGGCCCGGTATGGGATTTTAATAATTGCCTGGATAATTTTTACAATGAACTGTCTTTTCATGAATTTTATGTATCCCAAAGAGGGTGGTATCTACAGTTGATGAAGAGTGAACGCTTTGTAAACAAAGTAATCACAAGGTATCAAAAGTTAAGGAGTGGAGTGCTGTCGAATCAGTATTTAACCGCCTATATTCAAGATGCCCAGAATTTTATTGGCAGTGCAGCAGATAGAAATTTTGATGTATGGGGCTGGAGTTTTGATTACAGGAATCTGGAGGTAACTGAGTTAAGAAAACCGGATGCTTCTGGGAATTCCACCTATCAGGAGGTAAATCCCTCTAGTTATGAGAGGGCAACCGGTAAGATGATTACCTACATGAAGCATAGAGGAAAATGGTTGGATGAAAATATAAATTCGTTATTGCAGTATTGTCATCAGTCTAAGAATGCAAATACTGCACTCTATTAGAAGGGAGGGGGCAGGTTGAAAAAATTTTTGATAATGTCTGCCTGCGTAGGGGGAGCTCTTATCCTGATGTTTTACGCAGTTACAAGATATGGCTTTTATATTTCATGGAAAGAAAAAGAAATTACTACAGATTTTATAACACAGGGGGATAAGTTTTATAAGCTTATTGACAGAAATGATAAGAGTAAAAAGGAGAGGTTTGAAATCAAAGGGGTGGATTTGACTTCCAGTATGCCAGAACATACAGCTTATGAATTTGCAGCCGGTAAGAAAGATTATAAGCGTTGGATGAAGTTGATTTCTCAAATGGGAGCCAATACCATACGGGTGTATCAGGTAATGGATAGCGATTTTTATGATGCATTATATGAATTTAATAAGGAGGCAGAGGAGCCTTTATATTTTATACAGGGGATTCATGTGTATGATAAATACAATTATGGAATCGGTGATGCATATCAGGAAGAATTTTTTGGAAGTTTAGTGTGGGATGGCAGAACAGTGGTGGATATCATCCATGGAAAAAGAATGATTGTGAATAATCCCCGGGGAGGAAATGGAAATTATCATTATGATGTATCAAAATATGCCTTGGGGATTTTAGTGGGTTCAGAATGGAGTAGTGATAAGATTGCCTACACAGATATGCAGAAGGCTTATGAGGGGGGATATCAGGGAAAATACTTCATAACAGACAATGAGGCTAGTTGTTTTGAAACTATGCTTGCAAAAGTGATGGATGAGATTATGAAATACGAATCAAAGAAATATGGCCTGCAAAGACCCATAGGCTTTGTGACAGATCCACAAAATGACCCTTTTGAATATGAAGATTCTTATAATGGAGATTTTGACAAGTATGAAAAACCTTTGCCGGAGACTTTTACATATGCAAGACAGCTGGGGAAGTTTAATTTACTGGATGGAGAACACATTCATACAACCAGTGAAAATTTAGGCGGGTATTTTGTGGGGTATCATTTGTATGATTTTTGTCGGGATTTCTCAAAGTATCTTTCTAAAGAAGAGAAAGAAAGATTAAAAGATATTTTGCCAAAGATAAACAAGGAAAGTTCTTATGACGGTTATCTTGATTTGCTGGGAATGTACCACAGTGTGCCGGTGATTGCAGCAGGATTTGGAATATCCAGTGCCAGAGGAATAGTTTCTGAAACTACCACGGGTCCTTTGACGGAGGAAGGACAGGGAAAGGCACTTGCACAGATTTATCAGGATATGATGGCAGCAGGATTTGCAGGAGGATGTATCAGTGCCTTTCAGGATGAATGGGATAAAAAAACCTGGAATACATCTTATGCCCAGGATTTTGAAAATAATGATATGTGGAAGGATGTTCAATCCCATGGACAAGGATATGGCCTGATGGAATTTGACAGTAACACCTGTCAGGTGGATGGTTCTGATAAAGAATGGAGCAAAGATGATTTTATATTCTCAAAAAACGGCAGTGACATTTATGCTAAAACAGATGGAGAAGGATTGGATTTTCTGATAAAAAATATTGATGTAAACGGGACTTATGTGCTTCCCCTGGATGTGACATCAGAGAGTGGAAGCTATGCTTTTGAAGAAATGGACGTAACATTTACCAAAGATGCTGATTTTGTACTATGCCTTTCTGGGAGAGAAGAAACCAGACTGCTGGTACAAACAAGATATGAAGCTGTTCGGGAAAATTATTTAAAGGAATATAAAGGAGAAGACCCTTTTTTGGAGATTCCGGCAAGAAATGATAAACATTTTGTTACTATCAATATGGTAGTTAAAAATATGACAATGGTAAAACAGTTGACAAGAGAAAATATGCATTTAAAGTATCTTAAACTTTGGGAAACAGGAAAGCTTAGGTATGGAAATAATAATCCGGGCAGTAGTGAGTATGACTCCCTTGGGGATTTCTGTTTTGGAGAAAATCTAGTTGAGCTTAGAATCCCCTGGGCACTTTTGAATTTTGCCAATCCTTCTTATGGACTGGTGCATAAAGATTATTACACAAATTATGGAGTAGAATTTAAGGAAGTGAAAACCATTGGAATTGGCTTTGGTACAGAGAAGGAAAAAGAAATCAATTTGGTGGATTTTGCATTAAAGAGAAAAAAGTTAGAGTATACAGAAAGATTAAAAGATTCTTATAAGGTGATACAGAAATTGTGGAGGTAGCAGGATGCGTCAGGAAATTGTAAATATGGTGGTATATCTGTATATCTTCATTTGTGTGGCACTGCTGATATTTAATATAGTCTATATTGTCTACTCAAAGCAGAGAAAAAGGAATGCATACAAGAGAAAAGAACGAATGAAAAAAATGCAGTTATCTGCCATGAATGGCATTACGAGAGAAACGAAGTTTACTGTGCAAGAGGAAAAAAGTCTTATAAGAAAACTGAGTAATATTAAGTATCTGGTAGGGTTTGAAGAGGCTTTATCAGAATGTGAAAAAGAAAGAAATGAACAAGAAATTATCCTGTATCTGAAAATGTGCGAAAATATTCTGGTTCAGGTAGCCTGGAATTTTAAAAAGAAGCCGGCTATGGAGAGGGCATATATGGGCTATATGATTTCTATGCACTTTAAAAAAGTGAAAGAGACTTACAGACATTTACCAGAAACCTTGTTGGCATATTTTGAGGATTCTACTATTTATGTCAGAGAAAACGTGTTGATGGCACTTTATTGTCTGGGGGCAGAAGATGCCATTGAACAGGCATTTGCCCAGATGAAGGTATGTGGATATCATCACCAGCATGGTTTGATTGCAGATGGTTTACAGATATACAATGGGGATAAAGATAAGCTGGCCAAAAGACTGTGGAAGTGTAGAAAACAATTTGATACAGAAGTAAGAATTGGGTTGATTCAGTTTATGTCAAGACTTCCTGAGGATTATTCATGGTTATTTCTTCCGGAATTAGAACATCTTTCCGGGGAAGAAGGTTATACTGTAATTCGCTATTTTGGAAGCAGATATCATATTTGTCCAAAGGCAAAAAGTCAATTGATTGAGATACTAAAAAAAGAGGATGAATACAGTGTACCTGCAGCCAGCGTTTTGGGATGTTACTCAGGAGATGATGTAAAACAATCCCTAATGCAGGCGCTAGGTAGTAATCTTTGGTATGTAAGAAAAAATGCAGCAAATGCACTGTTGGAGTTTGGACTTACCAGGGCAGGTAATGAAGAGTTGTTAAAAGCAGATGATGTTTATGCCAGGGAAATGCTTCGATATGTGCTGGAAACGAAAAGGAAGGAAGCTGCAAAACAGGGAAGAGGGTGTAACGTATGACCAGGGAACTGGTATCTGTATTAAATATTATCAATGTATTTTTTTTGATTTATCTGCTAATATATGCTTCCTATTTATTTTTTTCTGTGGTGGTAGGCGCATGGCAGTTGTATCACAAAGAGAAGATGCGTCAGGTCAAGAATGAAATATGTCATGAATATTATTTTCCAGTGTCTGTTATTGTGCCGGCTCATAACGAAGAGGTAAATATATTAGAAAGCGTGGAATCTTTGTTACAGTTGGACTACAAATTATATGAAATCCTTATTATAGATGATGGGTCCACAGATGATACGACAAAAAAACTGATAGATTATTTTGAAATGGAGGAGGTAAAATGTCCCATCCGTATGAGCATTCCCTGTAAAAAAATAATGTCTACTTATGAAACAAACAGTGAAAAGGTAAAGATAACTCTTATCTGTAAAGAGAATGGTGGCAAGGGAGATGCATTGAATATGGGAATCAATGCAGCCGCTTATCCATATTTTGTATGTATGGATGCAGACTCCATGCTTCAAAGGGATTCTTTGAAAAGAATTGTCCAACCGGTGATGGAAGACGATAAAACGGTGGCCGTTGGGGGATTAATCCGGGTGGCCCAATGTATTTTGTTAGACAGAGGGCGGGTGGCAGGTTATCGACTTCCCTGGAATATGCTTTTGAGCATGCAGGTAATGGAATATGACCGTTCCTTTTTAGCTTCAAGAATTTTATTAGATCAATTTAATGGAAATCTAATCATATCCGGGGCATTTGGATTGTTTAAAAAGGATATAGTGGTGGGCGCTGGTGGCTATGAAAATCATAACATTGGTGAGGATATGGAGTTGGTGGTACGGTTGCATAAGTATTGCAGGAACAATAAGATTCCCTATACTATTAGGTATGAACCAAACGCAATCTGCTGGAGTCAGGCTCCAGGAACCTTTATGGATTTGTACCGACAGAGAAGGCGATGGCATCTGGGACTGTTCCAAAGCTTATTTTCCCATAAAGATATTTGTATGAAGAACAGGTTCGGGCTGGTGGGCTCATTTTCTTATCTCTATTATTTGCTTTATGAATTACTTTCTCCGTTTATAGAATTGACGGGATGGTTTAGTATGGTGATCTCAGCTCTTCTTGGGGTATTAAATATACCCTTTATGATCAGTTTTTATTTGCTGTATTCTTTCTATGGAGCTGTGTTGTCCATAACTGCATTTTTTCAGAGAATATACACCCAGAATTTAAAAATCAGCCGGCTTGATGTATGCAAGGCTACGATTTTGTGTGTGATAGAAAATGTATTTTTTAGAATCGTGCTGGATGTAATCCGTATCACTGCATTTCTTGGGTATAAAAGGCGTAAAGAGGAATGGGGAACCATAAAGAGAGTAAAAAATGGACTATGAAAATGTTTAAATGAAAAAACTTTATAAATTCACTTTATCTATGTCAATAATTTTGTTATAATACATTCTGTATGTTTGAAGACAAGGAGGTATAAAATGAACTATACTAAAAATAAAGCTTCAAAAAAGCAAAAAAATATCACATCGAAAAATGCCAGAGTTGGGAGACGTGTATATGTAACGTTTTTTAAAGTAATTATGGTTTGTGTGGTAACTATAGCAGTATTTTTAGGATTTGCTGGTTTTGGAGTGATGAAAGGAATTATTGACAGTGCACCGGAAATTTCTGAGATTAATGTAGTACCAACGGGATACTCCTCGTTTGTTTATGATAAGGATGGAAACGAGTTGGTGAAGCTGGTAGCCCAGAATTCCAACCGTATTCCAGTGTCCATTGATAAGATACCCAAACAGCTTCAGAATGCTTTTGTTGCTATAGAGGATGAACGCTTTTATGAGCACAATGGTATTGACTTAAAGGGTATTATGAGAGCTGGATACAAGGGGCTGACTTCGGGACATTTCTCAGAAGGGGCAAGTACTATTACCCAGCAGCTCATAAAAAACAATGTATTTACAGAGTGGGTGAATGGAGAATCCGGTATTGAAAAAGTGAAAAGAAAGCTTCAGGAACAGTATTTAGCCATCCAGTTATCCAAAGTGATGAGCAAGGAAGAGGTTTTGGAGAATTATTTAAATACCATTAATTTAGGACAAAATACTTTGGGAGTCCAGGCGGCTTCCAAAAGATACTTCAATAAAGATGTATCAGAACTTACCGTATCGGAATGTGCGGTAATTGCAGGTATTACCCAGAATCCTTCCAAATATAATCCAATCTCCCATCCAGAGTATAATATGGAACGTAGGAAAAAAGTTCTGGATAATATGAAAGAGCAGGGATATATTACAGAGGAAGAGTACAAGACAGCCATTGAGGATAAGGTTTATGACAGAATCCAGGTGGTAAATTCAGATACAGAAGAAAAGAAGATTTACAGCTATTATGTAGATGAAGTTACAGAAGAAGTGATGAAAGATTTACAGGAACAGTTGGGATACACTGCAAACCAGGCATATTATGCCTTGTATAGCGGAGGATTGAAAATCTATACCGTTCAAGACCCCGAATTACAGAAAATCTGCGATGAAGAATTTTCAAATTCAGAAAATTATCCGGCGGGAACCAAGGTTTCTTTATCATATGAACTTTCTGTAGAGACAAAAGATGGGGAAATTGTAAATCACAGTGTCCAGATGCTGGAAGAATATTTTAAAGAGCTGGAGGGAAAAGATTTCGATCTGGTATTCAAAGATGAGGAAACAGCAAGAAGTTATGTGCAAAAGTATAAGGAAGCAAAGCTTACTTCTGCTGATAGGATTATTGGAGAAAAAATCACCATAACTCCACAGCCACAGTGTTCTTTTACTCTTATGGACCAGCATACCGGTTATGTAAAAGCGTTGGTAGGTGGCAGGGGAACCAAAGAGGCAAGTCTTACCTTAAATAGGGCGACCAATACTATGCGTCAGCCAGGTTCTACTTTTAAGGTACTGGCTGCATATGCACCTGCACTGGATACAGGAGAAAAGACGTTGGCATCTGTACAGGATGATACAGAATACTATTATTCTAATGGCCGTAAGGTAAGTAACTGGTATAGTTCAGGATACAAGGGATTGTGTACCATTCGATATGGAATTGAGCAGTCTCTGAATATAGTGGCAGTAAAGACACTGACGGATATTACTCCACAGCTTGGATTTAACTATTTAAAGAATTTTGGATTTACCACTTTAGTAGAGAGAAGAGAAAATGCTAATGGTGCTGTGGAATCAGACGTGATTCAAGCACTGGCTTTGGGCGGTGTGACAGATGGAGTGAAAAACATTGAATTAAATGCTGCCTATGCTGCCATTGCAAATGGAGGAAAGTATATTAAGCCTATTTATTATACAAAGATTCTGGATAAAGATGGAAAGGTACTTTTGGAGAATATACCCCAGACAAAACAGGTGATTAGCCCACAGGTAGCGTATCTTTTAACAGATGCTATGGAGGATGTTGTGACAAAGGGAACCGGTGGTGCAGCGGCAGTGAGTGGACAGCATGTGGCTGGTAAAACAGGTACAACTTCCAGCAACAAAGATGTATGGTTTGCAGGATATACTCCATATTATACAGCTACGGTATGGGCAGGTTACGACAACAACTTATCCTTAGAGGGAGATGAAAAAAGTTTCCATAAGAAAATCTGGAAAAAAATTATGACCAGAGTTCATGAAGGTTTAGAAGGCAATGACTTTGAACAGCCGGAAGGAATTGTTACTGCGTCCGTGTGTAAAAAGTCAGGAAAGCTTGCCCGCTCCGGATATTGTGACTGTGATCCAAGAGGAAGCCAGGTGATAACAGAAAAATTTGCGGAAGGAACTGTGCCAACAGAATATTGTGACACCCATGTGCGTGTGAATATTTGTGCTATGTCAGGTTCTATTGCAGGCGAATATTGTCCGTTTATTGCAGGTTCCAGAGTGTATATTTTGAGACCAGACAGCAGCTATACAGTGAATGCTAATGGTTCCAAAATCCTGGGAACTACAGCGGATTCTCCGTACCAGATTACCTCGTCTCAGATTTCCGCAGGTTGCGCACTGCATGGTGGGACAGGTTCGGTAAATGCACAGCCTGTGGACCCCATGGCGGCTCAACAGGCGGCAGCGGCTCAGGCAGCAGCCCAACAAGCGGCAGCAGCCCAGGCGGCGGCAGAACAAGCGGCAGCAGCCCAGGCGGCAGCTCAGGCAGCGGCAGCGACTCAGGCAGCTCAGCAGGCAGCAGCAGCTCAACAAGCAGCAGATGCCCAGGCAACCATTGCAGCTCAGCAGGCAGCCCAGCAGATGCAGGCAGGACAAGGGGCAGAAGTGCCAAATGAAGCTTCGGAATAAAACAGATTAGGACAGATAGATAGATGGAAGAAAAATATACATGTGTTTACAGGGGCGGACAGGGAGAGATTATCGAAAAAAAATCCCGTTTCATAGCCACGGTAGAAGTAGTGGAAAGTGAAGAAGAGGCCCTTGCCTTTATTGAAAGAATAAAAAAGAAATATTGGGATGCCAGACATAATTGTTCTGCATTTATCATAGGAAAACGGGGAGAGTTAGAGCGATGCAGCGATGACGGCGAACCCCAGGGAACCGCAGGAAAGCCTATGTTGGAGGTGTTACGGGGAGAAAAGCTGTGCAATGTAGCTGTGGTGGTCACCAGATACTTTGGTGGCACCCTGCTTGGAACCGGTGGACTTGTTCGTGCCTATACCCAGGCAACAAAGGCAGGCCTGGAGAATAGTGTGATCATAGACAAATGTTACGCTACCAAAGTGCTGATGCATACAGATTACAATGGAATCGGTAAAATTCAGTATATTTTAGGTCAACAGAATATTAAAATCATAGATTCTGAGTATGGCCAGCAGGTAGTACTCACCGCTTTAGTGCCCAATGCCCAGGTGGAAAAAATTAAGGCTGAGATTACAGAAGGAACTAATGGAAAATGCCACATGGAGTGTGGAGAACAGGTGTACTTTGCGGTGGTGGACAAAGAGATTGTTATCTTTGAAGAATAAGGAGAAAAAGAAAAAATGAGTTTAGCGGATGATATTTTTGTGAAAATGTGTCAGGATATCATTGACAATGGATATAGTACGGAAGGTGAAAAGGTTCGACCAAAGTGGGAAGATGGAAGCTATGCGTATACCATAAAACAGTTTGGTGTGGTAAACAGATATGATTTGTCGAGGGAATTTCCTGCCATCACTTTAAGAAGGACAGCAATCAAAAGTGCCATGGATGAAATCTTATGGATTTGGCAGAAAAAGTCCAATAATATAAAAGATTTAAATAGCCATATCTGGGATAGCTGGGCAGATGAGGATGGCTCTATAGGAAAGGCTTACGGGTACCAGCTGGGGGTGAAACATCGTTATAAGGAAGGGATGATGGACCAGGTGGACAGGGTGCTGTATGATTTAAAAAATAATCCATACAGCAGAAGAATTATGACTAATATATATGTTCACCAGGATTTAAATGAAATGAATCTTTATCCTTGTGCTTATAGCATGACCTTTAATGTGACACAGAAAAAGGGAAGAGATAGGCTGACCTTAAATGGCATTTTAAATCAGCGTTCTCAGGATATTCTAACCGCTAATAACTGGAATGTATGTCAATATGCACTGCTTCTTATGATGTTTGCCCAGGTATCGGACATGGAAGTAGGAGAACTGGTTCATGTAATTGCTGATGCACATATTTATGACAGACATATTCCATTGGTGAAGGAACTGATTTCTAGGGAAACTTTTCCTGCACCAAAGGTTACATTAAATCCAAAAGTTCGGGACTTTTATGAATTTACTACAGATGATGTTTTGGTGGAGGATTATATTACCGGACCCCAGATTAAAAATATTCCGGTTGCTATATAACAGAAAAGTTATTACAAAACTGAGTAGATACTAAAATACAATGTAAAGAAGGAGAATATTATGAATTTAATCGTAGCAGTTGATTCTAACTGGGCTATAGGTCTGAAAAATAAGCTTTTGGTTCGAATCCCCAGCGACCAGAAATTCTTCCGTCAGGAGACTACAGGGAAGGTGGTTGTATTAGGTAGAAAGACCTTAGAGACATTCCCGGGAGGATTGCCATTAAAGAATAGAACTAATATTATCTTGTCTACAGACAAAAATTATAAGGTGAAAGATGCTGTTGTGGTTCATTCTATTGAGGAACTGTTGGAAGAACTAAAACAGTATGACTCCAAAGATGTGTATATTATTGGTGGAGAAAGTATTTATAGACAAATGCTACCTTATTGTGATACAGCACACGTTACAAAAATATATCACTCTTATGAAGCAGATACTTATTTTCCAAATCTGGATGAAATGCCGGAATGGGAAGTTACAGCCACTAGTGAGGAACAAACATACTTTGATTTAGAGTTTGAATTTATTAAATACGAAAGAAGCGTGTAGTAAGTGGAAAATTTTATCTATAGTATCAATGCTACTTTGCCGGTGTTTTTGGTGATTGTACTTGGCTATATATTGATGCAGACCAAAATGCTGAATGAAAATTTTGTGACGGTTGCAAATAAGTTTAATTTTCAGGTTACTTTACCGTTTTTGGTTTTTAAAGATATTTCCAGTGCCAATGTAAGGGAAAATTTTGATTTGAAATTTGTTCTCTTTTGTGCAGGTGCTACCACACTTTGTTTTTTTGTGATATGGGGGCTGACAAAGCTGTTTGTGAAGGATACAACAATTCATGGAGCTTTTGTTCAGGCCTCATTTCGAAGTAGCGCAGCGGTTATGGGGATTGCATTTATTCAGAATATATATGGAAATTCTGGCATGGCGCCCATGATGATTATTGGTTCGGTTCCTCTTTACAATATTTTTTCAGTGATTGTTTTGACTATGGAGGCAAATGAACAGATACAGGGAAGTGACAGGATAAAAAAAGCGGCTTTAGGAATAGTGAAAAATCCAATTATTATAGGAATTCTTTTAGGATTACTGGTATCGGTATCCGGGATAACGTTTCCAACATTGGTAAACAAAACAATACAGAGCGTTGCAAGTATGGCCTCTCCACTGGCGCTGATAGCTATTGGGGCTGGCTTTGAAGGCAAAAAGGCATTGGGAAAAATCAAACCTACCATATGGGTGGCTTTCATAAAACTTGTGCTACAGACTGTGGTATTTCTTCCACTTGCCTGTATGCTGGGATTTCGCACAGAAAAATTAATTGCCATTTTGATTATGTTGGCGGCACCAACCACACCTAGCTGTTATATTATGGCTAAGAACATGAAAAATGATGGCGTACTTACCGCAAGCTCCGTGGTAGTTACCACGTTATGTTCCTCTATCACATTGACTTTTTGGATTTATCTAATAAAAAGTATGGGATTCATTTAGTGGACCGTGAACCATGAAAAACGGGGTCGTATCCATCTTTACAGGATACGACCCCGTTTTCCTAACAATACCTCCTTTGTGCAAACCTTTGAACTACACTACAAAATTTTGTAAAAAATTCACTATAAAGAAAAATCCCAGTGCTAAATCCTACAAAAATGAAAAAATTCAGTCAAAAGAATTGAATCCAGCAACCTAAAATGATATGATAATCCCACAGGTCTCAATACCTGTCCAGGATGCAAAAGCATCCATCCGGCGTTCGCCAAATTTACGCGTAAGAAATAATAAGCAATCAAAAAAACTAACATAAAACGGAGGAATTATATGGGAGAAAAAGATGTTATAAAGAACTTTGAAGATTTACAGTTTACAGATGCATTTATGTTTGCAGAGGTTATGAAGAATAAGAAATTATGTAAGAGACTCTTGGAGTGTATTTTAGACAAGGAGTTGAAAGAGATAGAGACTGCGGTTGTGGAGTATGAGCAAAAATCTATTCCAGGATATCGGGGAATACGTCTGGATGTACATGTGACAGATATACAAAATAATTATTATAATATAGAAATGCAGGTATTGAATAAATACGATATTCCCAGAAGAAGTAGATTCTATCAAGGGCTAATGGATACAAAAATGTTAAAGTCCGGTGTCAAAAGTTACAATGAATTAAAAGATGTGTTTGTCATATTTATCTGTTTGTTTGATCCCTTTGGAGAGGGATTCATGAAATACACATTCTCAAAATTGTGTGAGGAGAAGAGAGAGTTACCTTTAAACGACGGAGCCAAGACAATTATCATAAATGGAAGC
>JBGVDD010000058.1:0-5143 GCA_045119215.1 Lachnospiraceae bacterium
GCGGAATTGCTGGAATCGGAAAAAGTGAACTTGCCAAAGCCTACGCAAAGCGGTACATAAAGCAATACACCAATATCCTTTATGTAGAATATACCGGCAATCTTCATCAGGATATTACTGACATGGATTTTATTGACGATCTTCCGGAAAGCACTGAACAGGAACGGTTTCAAAGACATAACCGTTTTCTGCGTTCTCTGAAATCTGATACTCTGTTGATCATAGACAATTTTAATGTCTCTGCTACACAAGACAGCTTTCTGTCAGTAGTATTAAAATATCGCTGCCAGATTTTGTTTACAACCAGAAGCAAACTGGATGAATACTGTACTCTGCCATTAAAAGAAATTGAGGATATGAACGCTCTCTTCCAGCTGGCATCAGTATTTTATTCAGAGGCAGACACGTACCGGGCAACAGTTGAAAAGATCATCGAAACTGTTCACTCTCATACTTTTGCCGTGGAACTGGCAGCAAAACTTCTGGAAAATGGAATCTCAACTCCAGACCAGTTATTAACAAGACTTCAGGCGGAAAAAGCATCTTTCCATAACGAAGATAAAATTAAAATAATCAAAGATGGACAAAGCAGCAAAGCCACCTATTACAGTCATATCCATACGCTGTTTTCTTTATACACTTTATCTCTTGAACAGCAGGATATCATGTGTAATATGTGCTTTCTTCCTTCCACCGGTATTTCTGCCCGTATATTTGCCAAATGGCTGGAACTGCCAACACTAAATGAGATCAACGATTTAATTGAGACTGGTTTTGTCCAGACAACAAAACGTCGCACTATCTCTCTGCATCCGATGATTCAGGAAATCACCCTTTCAGAGACAAAACCATCTGTAACTCGCTGCCACATATTACTGGATTCTTTACAGAAAATATGTTTAATGCATGGAATTGAAGTCGATTATTACAAGAAGCTGTTTCAGACAGCAGGAAACATCATAGAATTGATTGAAAAAGATGATATACCAAAATATCTACTTTTTCTGGAAAATGTTTTTCCATATATGGATAATTATAATTACCAGAAAGGTATGAAAGAAATCATTCAGGAATTAAAAAATTTTTTGAAGCCTAAAGACATTGGCACCGATTCTGACCGGGCATTGTTACTGGATTTTCAGGCTACTCTTGAAATCAAGCCAGAAAAAGCAATAAAACTGGAAAAGGATGCACTTGCCCAGATAGAAAATATCACTGCTGACAATGCTCGCCTTGTTTCCAACCTTCATGCCAATCTCGGTGGACTTTACCGCATGAACGGTCATCCCGATCTTGCAAGAGAACACATGGAAAAAAGCATCTCACTGCTTGACCAATTTAACCTGCTTCATATAAATGACAGCATACCTCAGATTGCCAATTATGCAATGTTCCTGACAGAACAGCAGGAACCCGAAAGAGGCATCTCTGAATTGCAAAAATTATCCGGCATCATCAAGGAATACCATTCCGATGACTGTCTGGATTATGCCAAAGTACAGGAAACCCTTGGAACCATTTATCTGATGACTGCCAATCTTCCGCAAGCCAAAACACATTTTAAAAGAGCTTTCAAAATATATGAAAAGATCTGGGCTGATGAACCAGAAATGATTGAAGCAAAATATCAGGAAATTCAGGAGTTATATCCACAGATTGGATTTTTCATTGGAAAAAATCTATCCGGTCTTTTAACAAAATAAGCATAATTTACGGCGGGCAACTTGCCCGCCGTTATATTCAACTATTCGTCAAATAAATATATGCATCTTCCAAAGTGATATCATTATCCAGGACACAATTCTCATTTGGCTTTCCTTTGCTTAATACTTTCATATGAATTCCATTTTCTACATACTGCTTAGATGATATAGAATAATTGGCTTCTAACAAACGGGCTTCTTCTGCATTTTGTACCGTACAATTCCAAACACAGCCCTTTGCATTTTCCAGCAACCCACTCACGCTTCCAGAATATAAAAAACTTCCCTTTTTCATAATGGCAAGCTGTGTACAGGTTGCTGCTAAATCTTCTACTACATGAGTGGAAAACAGCACAGTTCTATCCTTTGAAAAATCAACCAAAAGATTGCGGATCCTGATTCTTTCTTCCGGATCTAACCCGGTGGTAGGTTCATCAATAATCAAAAAATCCGGATTATTAAGAAGTGCCTGTATGAGTCCGACACGTCTCTTCATACCACCAGATAATTGCCGCATTTTTTTATTCTGATGCTCTGTAAGAGAAGTCTTTTCCAGATAATAGGTAATTCTTTGTTCGAGGTCATTTGTGGATACTCCTGATAGTCCACCCATATATACAAGGCATTCTTTCACCGTAAGATTCGGATATAAGTCGATTTCCTGTGGAAGATAACCAATCTTTTTCTGTATTTTTTCATAATTTCCCTCGTTATACAGAATTCCATCAAGCGAAACCATTCCTTCCGTTTGTTTTAAAACGGTTGTAAGAACCCTCATCAGCGTGGTTTTTCCCGCACCATTCTCTCCCAAAAGTCCGTAAATTCCTTTAGGTATTTCAAGAGATGCCTTATTTACTGCAACTACACCATTTTTAAATCTAACTGTTAAATCATTTATTCTAATACTCATAATCTATCCCCTTTTCTTTAAAGCCATTGGTAATACTGCAAATAAAAGCAGACCCACTATAAAAGACACAAGCGTTCCATAAATCCAACTCTCGGACATTAATTGATTAAGTTCACAAGAGCTGAAAGAAAACAATCCCAGATTCCCGAAAAATGAACTGCCCGCTTTCGATATAAGACCAATGACAATTCCAAATAAACATCCTATACCTGCCCACATATTTCCAAGCAATGTACACAAAATCACAGAGCATATACTCCAAAGCCAGATGGTTCCGAACATTGCAATGGAAAATAAAAGGAATATCTGAGTGCCCGAAACGCCTTCGTTTACACTGGCCGGTTTTTGCCAGAAAAACAAAACATATCCAACACAGGAAAGTATTAATAAATATAATATTTGAACGCACACTCTCTGTGATATTACTTTTAACTGCTTTTTTTGATCATACAAATGAAATACATCGGCACGCTTACTTTTTACTTCCATCAAATATGTGTCACTACAAAAAATAATTGTTAAAAATGCTATTGGCGACTGAATCGCTGAACCGATTTCTTCATAGTATATAATCGGATGAATAGCACACAATATCAGTATAAATGCACATGAATAAAAAATCTTATATAACGACAGGCAGTTTTTTAGTTCCGTTTTCAATGAACCCTCCTCCTTTTCCAGATTGTAACAGAAATACATACTAATATAACTGATGAAATTACAAGAATAATCTGATTTATGTTTGACATTTTGGCTACATGTGTTTCAAAAAATCTGCCAGGGAATCGCACCATAATAGAGAACGGTCTCATATAATAAATATCATTCTTCATGGTCAGCATATTTGAATATATAATGTGTAAAAACAAGATTGGTGCTGCCGGAAGCGGATTTTTAAATATTACTGCTGTAATTGTATAGACACAACATATCATCAAAAGATTCGGAACAATATAGATCAGAGAATTCACGCAAAAATCAATTGGTGTTACTGGAAAGCCCGATTCTAAAGACGTTTTCAAACACAGCATAAAGAATATAACATTCAAAATCACTAATACTCCCAGCATACTAATGAATCCGCTTATTACTTTCCCACATATATATTGGATTGCCGTAACAGGCTTTGTATGTAATAATTCATAGGTACTTTTTCGTGTATCCTGAATAAATAAAAATGATAGCAAGACTGTTGCAAAAAAGGCCATATGCAATCCTGCAAAATCCGTAAATTTTTTGGCAAAGTACCAGGAAAAAGAATGTTCGGATAATTTCCGCTCGATATAATGATTGATTTCTTCTGCTGTCCCCTTATGAATTTCAAGGTCCTCATAAGCATATATTGCATTATAATAGCCATATTGGGATTCCAAAAACTCAGAAGCAGTCTTTACATCCATATTCTGAATTTCTTTCATTACATGATCTGCTTCCTGCCTGCTAAATCCAAAACCATTTTTGGAGGTGTCCATTAACGTCTCTTTGATCGTATCTTCCCACTCCCTTCTTCTTTCTTTATCATCAGATGTGGGAATGTACCCATCCATGACATCAGCATCTTCCAATGCTACGTCATTTTGTGTGATCTGTTCATTCTGTTTGATATAATGAATTTGCAAATACGATGACAGACATTGATACATACTGGCAACTATAATAATCAAGCCAATCCACAAAACAGGGTTCTTTAAATAATCAAGTATACTTCTTTTTATGATTGTTTTCATTGTATCTCTTCCTTTCTTTATTTCTTTAACAACATCATACAAATCAATTCTCAATAAATTCACAACAAAAAAGACTAAAACCACTTTATTTGTGATTTCAGCCTTATAAAGTATTTTTATTCAGCTTTGAAAAGAGCTTCTACATGAGCACCGCCTTGTCTGGCATTATATATTTTCAAATTTCCTCCATGCTTTTCACAGAAAATACGAGAAATATACATACCAAGGCCAAAATGCTTTAAATCATCTTGTGGATTCTTATGATAAAATGGCTCTGTTACTTTTTCCTCAGTATCCACAAATCCTATTCCATCATCTTCAACAGAAATTATAAGAAAACCATTTTTTTTCCTTATCTGCAGAGCAATACTTTTTTGCGCATATCGAACCGCATTTTCCAGTAAGTTGTCTGTCACTTCCATGACAAGTTCCTCATCCACTTTCACAATGTTTTGTTCCTGCACTCTTTCTACCTTACATAATTTACTTTCCTTCTTGGACAGCATGGCAGCTTCTGCCTCAATCTTTTTTGCCAGTTCCGATAATTCTATCTCTGAGCATTGCAGTTCCCTCTGTTCTAAATGGGACATTTTTCTCATGTTTTCCGTGAAATGCTCTATACGGTCAATCTGATACATGCCTATTTGTAAGATATCAATAACATCCTCTGTTTTTATACTCTCAGCAGAAACAAACTCTAAGAGCATTTCCTGATACCCTCGCAATATGGAAAGTGGAGAACGTATGTCATGTGCAATTGCATTCCGCAAGACCTTCTCGTCATCAATCATTCGCCACATCTT
>JBGVDD010000059.1:0-3118 GCA_045119215.1 Lachnospiraceae bacterium
GTCCCGTACTTTTTTGTAACATAAGAATTGTCTCTAAATAATCTTCCAATGACTCGTCGGCACGGTGTTTAATGTAACTCATAGTAATCCTCCTTGTCGGAGCAATTTATTGCGGAGACACCGCGAAGAGAAATTCGCGCAGGCGATTTCTCTTCTGCAATCAGGGCTAATTGAGGCTCCGTCTCAATTAGCTGTATGAAAAATCGGCGCATCAGCGCGATTTTTCATACTAATCTCCATTCCGCCGCCTTCGGCTGGCGGCACAAATAGTAATGAAAGTGTTCCAACTCTCTACTTTTTGATGTAAAATTGCTTGTAAGAAGCTATACTACAAAGCACGGTAGGAGGAGTTGTAATAACTTTCTTCGTTTTAGACAGCATACTAATCAGTGTAAGTTCTGCCTTTTCAAGCACAAATAAGTAGTACCTTGAGTCTGAATACTAAGAATTGTTTAAGCGCCTTAGTTTAATTGTGTGGCAGTTCAGTCAATGGCTTCTTATCTTTTACGAAAGGAGTCTGACTATGAAAGTTACTTATCAAACCTGTTGTGGTGTCGATGTTCACAAAAGATTTCTCGTTGCCACAATCATTAAAACCACCGGTGGTATCGAGCCTTCTTACCAAAAGAAGCGCTTTTCCACCTTTAACAGTTCAATTCTTGAATTCAAGCAATGGCTTCTCGACAATGGTTGCCATGATGTCTGTATGGAATCCACAGGTAAATACTGGGTTCCTGTCTTTAATCTTCTTGAAGATGATATCAATGTTGTCATTGCCAATCCCAAATGGGTTAAGGCAGTTAAAGGCAACAAAGATGACACAAAAGATTCTAAATGGATTGGAGACTTATTCCGTCTTGGACTTGTCAGAGGCAGTTACATTCCCTGCAAAAAAATTCGCATTTTAAGGGAATTTACAAGATACCGATATAAACTCGTTTCCTGCCGTTCCAGTGAATAGAATCGGTATCAGAATGCTCTTACCGTTTGTAACGTTGCATTAGATTCTGTTGTTTCCGATATCTTCGGGAAGTCATCCACATCCATTATTGACTATCTGCTTGAACAATCGGGCACATCCATTGACCACGAAGAAATCGCATCCAAGCTTCTTCGGCGTCTCAAATCCAAAGAAGATGCTGTTATAGAATCCGTCGAAGGATATCAGATGACTGATGCCCAAAAATACCGTATGCGCCTTGTCCGCGCACATATGGATTATATCACAGCTGAAATCAAAGATGTTGATAAACAGATAAATTTTTTGATTTCTTCTGACCCTGATTATGAAAATGCTATCCAGTTACTTTCTACCATTCCGGGTGTTAAACGTGATAGTGCTGTCACTATCATCTCCGAAATCTGTACTGATATGTCTCAGTTCGGGAGTTCCAAGCGTTTATGTTGCTGGGCAGGGCTTACACCTGGCAGCAATGAATCTGCTGGTAAGAAGAAGTCTGTTCGGATTACACGTGCCGGAGTCTACCTCAAACCTGCATTAGTACAGTGTGCTCATGCAGCCGTAAAATCTGACAAATCTCCTTACTACAAAAAGAAATATGAATCTCTTGCTAAACGCCGTGGCAAGAAAAGAGCCATTATCGCTATTGCCCGTATGATTCTCACTGCCATCTTCCAGATGCTGTCTACTGGTGAGCAGTGGAATCCGAGCGATCTTTACAAAATCGATATGCCTGTAGCTCTTGTTGAAAAACAAAAGGCGAAAGCTATCAAGCAAGCCAAGAAACTATTACAACGTGAAGGATTACTTCCCCCTGATGAACCATTAGCTTCTTGATTTAATTTTCTAACTCTATAACACTTTTAAAAGTTGCCTGCCTTAGACAGCTTATTTAAGTGCGCCAATTTATGGTCTTCCTCTACTTTCTTTCATACTAACCTCACTAGTAATCTGTATATGAAGCACAATTATTTGGTGTCTCATATACGGTAACCATCTTAACCCTGTATCCTGCAAGTATCATCTGATCATAAAAATATTTTGCAATATTTTCTGCAGTAGGTCTGAAATCAAATTCCAATATCCTAAAGCCTTCCTCCAAAAGAGCTTCATATGTCTTCTTTTTGAGACTTCCTTTTTCAATTATTAGTGCGTGGTCCAAGTAATCTACTCTCTCTCTAAGGTCATCTTTAAGCGTTGAAAAATCAACATACATTCCTCTAAGCTGCTTATCCTCTTTAAGTTCTTCTGACATCACTTCCACTTCAACCTTCCACCTATGTCCATGGATATTGCTGCATTTACCTTCATACCCGGCAAGAAAATGAGCCGAGTCAAAACTGTGATCTGTCTTAAGAATATACATACATTCCTCCATCAAAAAAAGGTATGGCAAAAACCATACCTAAAATAATACAATAAAATTATTTAGTCCTGGTTTTGTTTATAGACAGGATGGTACAAACGAACTGTCTTTTTGGATTATACATTGTCAAGCAAAATATATCAAGTCCCAGATTAATATAATGATAACTTCACTAATCCCACCTGATAGCTTCAGTTGGGCGTATTTTAGATGCTATCAATGCAGGAGCAAAACTAAACACAATACCTTGTAACACAGACAATCCAAACATAGATAATATAAGTTCTCTACTTAACACTAATCTCATATCCATATAAAGTTTTCCAATCAAATAAGAGGTTGCCAAATTACATATCACAACTCCTGCCATAAATGTTATAACTGCTGCAACTAGTGCTGTTACTATTCCTTCCGCTACAAATTGATATATGATATCAAATTCTGATGCACCTAGAGCTCGTCTTACTCCAATTTCATACATTCTCTCCTTTACAGAAAAAATATAGATGGTAACAATCATAAATCCTGCTATAAGAATCACAACTACTATCAAAGCATTAATAAATCCCTTTATTTTGCTTTCCAGATTTCTCACTTCTTCAACAAGTATGCTTCTTGATACTATGGAAACATCCAAATCATATAGAGATGATTTTTCACTTAATCCATTAATCAATGCAGCAATATCCTCGTCCTGATCAAGAGTCCCCACATTAACTATATATCTCTCTTCTATATCTCCGCTCTCTACCATATTATTGAGATAACTATATGTGGTATATGCAACACAG
>JBGVDD010000060.1:0-13804 GCA_045119215.1 Lachnospiraceae bacterium
GGGGATGCAGATACAGCTTGGAATGGTAGGAAAGTATAACGAATAAAGAATAGTGCCGGAGCATCTGCCCCGGCTTTACATAGCCACTCATCCGGGTGGCAATTATTATTTTATAGATTGGAGGGATTGGATGACGGCAGAGGAATTAATAAAGTTAAGAGATGTTGATGTTACTAATGTTGATAGGGATACACTTGTTGATTTACAGGATATACGCATAAACGATAAGCTTTCGGTTGATGAAAGAATTGCATCTTTTATCGAGCAGATAAAGAATCCTTATTGTTTTAAAGTTGATGGTGTGGTGGTAAAAGTGGCATTTTCATCAGGGGGAAAGAGTTTTAACGAGCAGTTTGAACAGATGATTCTTGGATTTTCTTAAGAATCATATGGAATCTTTTGTGAGTTTGTGTTAATATACCATTAGGACTAAATTAGTGCAAACCACAAATTTTACTAGGTAATCTAACTAATAAAATTAAGGAGGCTTGCACATTATGAGTAATATTAAAATCTATAAAGCAGCCATCTACGTTAGATTATCTAAAGAAGATGGTGATGTTTCTGATGCTTCAAAAGCAGAGAGTAACAGCATATCTAATCAAAAAGAACTTATCAAAGATTTCCTCAAGGATAAACAGGATATTGTAATTGTTTCAGAACGTGTAGACGATGGATACAGCGGAGTAAACTTTGAGCGTCCGGCATTTCAGTTAATGTTGGAGGATATTAAGCAAGGCAAGGTTGACTGCGTGGTAGTAAAGGATCTATCTCGTTTTGGAAGAAATTATATTGAGTCGGGCAGATATATTGAAAAAATATTTCCAATGCTGGGCGTTCGATTTATTGCAATAAATGACAATTATGATAGTCTGACAGGAAAATCTCAAACAGATGAAATAGTAATCCCGTTCAAAAACCTAATTAATGATGCGTATTGTAGGGATATTTCCATAAAAATACGCAGTCATTTAGATGTCAAAAGAAGAAAAGGTGAGTTCATCGGCTCGTTTACCATATATGGTTATGCCAAGGATGAACATGATCATAATAAGATAGTTATTGATGAATATGCCGCAGGTGTTGTAAGGGATATATATCAGTGGAAAATATCAGGTATGAGTCAGCAGAGAATAGCGGACAAACTGAATGATATGGGTGTGCTTTCTCCGGCAGAGTATAAAAAAAGCTGTGGTATAAAATACAGTGCAAATTTGCAGACAAAAAAACAAGCAATATGGAGTGCTGTTGCAATAACCAGAATTCTAACAAATGAAAGTTATACTGGTACGCTAATTCAGGGGAAGGTTACTACACCTAATTACAAGGTTAAGAAAACTGTAATTAAAGATGAAGAGGATTGGGTTGTGATTCCCAATGCATTTGAAGCAATCATCACAAAAGAGCAATTTGATATGGTGCAGGAAATACTGAAAAAGGATACTAGGGTGGCTCCAGATAAGAAGTCCGTTTATTTGTTTTCCGGAATAGCTGTCTGTGGAGATTGTGGAAGACAGATGAGTCGTAAAGTATCTACGGTTTCAGGAAAGAAATATGTTTACTATATGTGTTCTGCTAATAAAAAAGAAGGAGTATGCAGTAGTCATAGAATCCGAGAGGATGAATTAGAGAAAGCTGTAGTGACATACCTGAACAGTTATATTGATGAACTTGAAAACATTCAGCATTTTCTTGAATTTATTGATAAACTTCCATATCAGGAAGTAAATGTTAAGAGATTGAATATGAGAATTGTTCAGTTAGAAGAGGATGCTCAGAAGTACGAAAAATTGAAAGTATCTGTTTATGAAGATTTGAAAGACGAGTTGATTTCAAAAGAAGAATATATTTCGATGAAGCAGGAATTTGAAAAACGTCGCAGAGCTGCACTTGATTCTATAGCACAGATTAAAATTGAAATAGAGACATTGGCATCCAGAAACGGAAAGCATCATGAATGGATTGAGTCTTTTCTTGCAAATAAAGGAATTGAAAAGCTGGAAAGAAACGTTGTGGTAGAACTTATTGATTATATCAAGATATATGAAGATAAGAGAATTGAGATTGTTTTCAGATACGCAGATAATTATAAGGAAATATTGAACCAAATTAGGTATATACAAGATAATAAGAATGAAATGCAGGAGGTGTCATAATGGCAAGAAAGAGCAGAATTGCAGAAAATGCCATGAGCATTATTTCTGCAAAAGAAGGTGCGTATAAGACGGCAGTGTATGCAAGATTATCTACAGAAGATTTGGATGAGGATACTTTGGATAATCAGATATATCTTCTGAAAAGTTTTGTTGGTGAGAAAACCGATATGGTACTGGTTGATATATATGCGGACAATGGTTTTTCAGGAACCAATTTTGAAAGACCGGAATTTACAAGGCTGATGAACGATGTAAAGACTGGAAAAGTAAACTGCATAGTAGTGAAAGATTTGTCAAGACTTGGAAGAAACTATATTGAAACAGGAAATTTGATAGAGAATGTATTTCCATTTCTTAATGTAAGATTTATAGCGGTCACGGATAATTTTGATACGAATGAAGGTGGCGGCGTAGAAAATATGGTGGCTTCATTTAAAAATCTGGTAAATGATGTCTATGCCAAAGATATATCGAGGAAAATTATAACTGCTTTTCGTACCAAACAGAAAAACGGAGAATATATTGGACTGGTAGCACCATATGGTTATTTGAAGTCAGCTGAAAACAAAAATAAGTTTGTAATTGATGAAAAGACGGCACCGGCAGTGAAAAAAATATTTGAATTATATGCTGGAGGATATGGATTAGACCGCATTGCAAGAATTATGAATGAATCAGATTATGATTGTCCGAGAAAATACAGATATTCCATTGGGATAACAAAATCGGATAGATACAAGAATTCTAAATGGGGTAGAACAACCATTAACACAATATTGACTAATCGTGCTTATATAGGTGATATGGTTCAGGGAAAAGTAAAACAGGAGCTTTGCAATAACATTGTTATGCATTATACGAATAAAGATGACTGGATAGTAGTTGAAGGAACACACGAGGCTATTATCGAGCGAAATCTGTTTTTTGAAGTTCAGGATATTTTGGAAAAGAAAAAGACAGAGCAGGCAGTCCGAAGAAAAAACAGTAAGAGCAGAGAATACAAAGAAGAGAATCTTCTGAAAGGTCGCATAAAATGTGGTTGCTGTGGAAAGAGCATGAATTTAGCTCAAAACGTAAGAGGCAACAGTATTAGCAGAAGCTATTATTGCAGTGGATATAAGGAATTAAGAGAAGCAGTTTGTACTAATAAAAATCGGATAAATAAATCATCTGTCGAAAGCAAAGTATTAGAAAGTATTAAAAAATGTATTTTCAACAATATAGATGAAAGTTCACTCTCGCTTGAGATTGCTGACAAAAATACTCAGGATATTAAAAAGAGAATGGTACAGATAGAAAGAGCGATTCGCCAGACTAATTCAAAGATTGCGGATTTATACAAAGATGTTTCGGACGGCTTGATTGATGAAAACGATTATCTGTTGATGAAAACTAAGTTTCTGAATGACAAGAAGCAGTTGGAGAGAGAAGAAAAACTTCTGTCAGATAATATGAAGAAGACTTCTGATTCAGCAGGAAAATTAAGAGCAGCAGATTATCTGAAAAAGTGCAAAAAAGCAAAGAAACTGGATAGAAAAATGGTTGAAAGCTTTATTGAGTTAGTTACAATCAATGATGATAAAAGTATAGAAATAACATTTTCATGTTGTGATGAAATTCTGAGAAAACTGGAGGGATAACATGGTAAAGACAGTAGCGATGTATATTAGATTATCCCTTGAGGATACTGATGTGAAATCATCAGAAAAAAATGAAAGTAATAGTATTACCAATCAGAGAGATATGATTATGAGGTACATTCGTGATAACAAAGAGTTTTCGGATTATTTAATTAAGGAGTATCTGGATGATGGATTTACAGGCAGAAACTTTGAAAGAGAAGGTTTTCAAAATCTTATTACGGCATGCAAGCAAGGATCTGTGCAGTGCATTATTGTAAAAGACTTCTCACGACTGGGTAGAAATTATGTTGAAGTTGGAAATTTGCTGGAACAATTATTTCCGTTCCTGGGTATAAGAGTTATATCAATAAATGACGGATATGATAGTAACTCTTTTGTTGGGCAGACAGGTGGCATTGATGTTGCTTTTAAAAATCTTGTATATAATCTATATAGCCGGGATTTGTCACAAAAGGTTAAGGCTGCGGTAACTTCAAGAATGAAAAGAGGAGAATTTCTAAGTCCGTATGGGATTTATGGATATAAGAAAGATTCGGAGAATATTCATAAGTTGGTAATTGATGATGAGGCCGCTCAGGTTGTTAGAAGAATTTTTGATATGGTCATTGCTGGAACCAAAAGAGGAGAAATTGCAAGAATACTTAATGATGAGCAGATTCTTACACCGGCACTATATAAAAAGAAGAAGGGGTGTTCAAGAGATTGGGTTCCTAATGGAAATAATGTTGGATGGACTAATACTATGATTGCAAAAATTATTCGTGATGAGCGATATGCGGGTAATATGGTGGCTCATAAGAAAGTATATGAGTCTTTTGATTCAAAGCATCAAATTGAGGTTGATAAGTCTGAATGGATAGTTGTGGAAAATACACACGAAGGTATTGTTTCGTATGATGAATTTGAGGCTGCAAATGCAAATATGCAGGGCAAACGTCAATCAAAGAAAGATAAGAGTTCATCAAGTAAAAACTATTCCGTTATTATCTGTCCGTATTGTGGGCTTAGATTAAGACCTGGAAAGGCAGAGTACAAGTATATGTATTGCAGTACAGGAAGGACAAAGAGTAATAGTCCTTGTTCAAAGGTAAGGATAGAAAAAGAACTTGTTCAGAATGTCCTTGTAAAACTTGTAAGAAATCAGGCTAAAATTATGCTCACGGCAGAAGATTTGCTTAAGAAGAAAGCAAAAGAGTCTGAGCCGAAAAGAAATACAGAGAGCCTGATAAAAAGGTTGAGAGCTGAATTGAAAAGACTTGAAACGAAAAAAGTATCTGATTATGAACATTACAAGCAGGGCAGTATTTCCAGAAGTAATTTTTTGGATGCAAAAGGCTTAGCTGATATGCGTATATCAGAAATAAATAAGGAACTTTCTGATTTGGAGAGGGAATTATTAGATAAACGAGTAGCGATAGCTGAAGAGAGTGACATCTGGGATATAAAAAAATATGTAAATCTGGATAAGTATGATAAAGAAATTATGGCAAGTCTGATTGAAAAAGCAATAGTAATTGATGAAAATACTGTTCAGGTAATATGGAAAAATCAAGATATGTACGATAAGGTTTTATCCAATTTATAAAAAATATGTGATATAATAAGAATGCTTGTTTAATGAGCATCGGGAAGGTTGTGAATGAATGATTTATATTACTGGAGATACACATGGGAGTTTTGAGCGAGTTGAGAACTTTTGCCAAAGGTTTAATACAAAAAATGACGATATAATGATTATACTTGGAGATGCGGGAATAAATTTCAGTGGTCCACGATATGATCGATTAAAGAAACGTCAGCTTGAAGAATTGCCGATTACTATATTCGCCATTCATGGTAATCATGAACAGAGACCATTCACTATTGAATCATATAAAGAACAGGTGTGGAATGGTGGAATGGTTTATTATGAGGAAGAATTTCCGAGCATATTGTTTGCTAAGGACGGAGAAGTTTATAACCTTAATGGACTAAAAACAATTGTAATGGGCGGAGCATACAGTATTGATAAAGCGTATCGTTTGGCATATGGTTATGGCTGGTGGGAAGATGAGCAGCCATCAGATGAAATCAAAAAGTATGTTGAAGAACAGCTGGAACGTGAAGCATGGGATGTAGATGTGGTGCTTAGTCATACCACACCGCTTAAATATGAGCCAGTTGAAGTATTTATGTCTGGTGTTGATCAGAGTAAAGTAGATAAATCAACAGAAAATTGGCTTGATAAAATTGAAGACAGGCTATCATACAAAAAATGGTATTGTGGTCATTATCATACTGAAAAGAAGATTGATAATCTAGAGATTATGTTTGAAAACTTTGATGAATTTGGTTTAGGATAATTAACTATGTCTGGAATGTCTTATGAAATGGGCATTCCGGACAAAATGAAAAAAAGTTAATTTTTTTTTGTCCCATCCTTGACATGAGCTGATGGCAATGGAAGAATGAGTCGTTTGCTAACAGCTTTATTGCTTTATAGAAGCGGATATGTTGTTGGAAAATATATTTCAATAGAAAATAAAATAGCTAAAAATAAGGAGCTTTATTACAAAGCATTAGAAGAATGCCAGGAAGGCTGGCATGAAAATAAGGAAGATGTAACTCCATTTGTAAAATATATGCTGAGAGTGATTCTAGCAGCGTATAGAGATTTTGAAGAAAGAGTGGAGTTAGTAAGTGAAAAACTTCCAGCAAAAGAGATTGTCAGACGAGCTGTTTACAGTAAAATAGGTAAGCTGAGCAAGAGTGATATAGTGGAGTTATGTCCTTCTATAGGCGTAAAATCTGTGGAACTGGCACTAAAGCAACTGGTTGATGATGGAGTATTGCTAAAGAAAGGGTCAGGAAGGGCCACGTTCTACGTGAGAAGTGATTCTGAGTAGCAACTCCTAATATTAGGTTGTTTTTAGGAGCTGAAGAGGTTCATTAGGAGAAAACAGAATAGAGAAAATATACATAGCAGTGGGAAAAAGTCTTCACTGCTATTATTTTGCCAATTTTTAGAGAAGGGAGGGATAAGATGCAGGAAGAAGTGGAGCAGAAAACGGTGAACCTGGCTGTCACTACAACAAAGCTCACCGGTCGAGTTGCTGTAAAGGCAATTGCCTGGTATTTGCGGCATCGTAAAGAGAAGAAGCTTGAGAAGGCTAACAGGATTCCACATGGAAAACAAACCGTAAAAGAGCTAATTGGCCAGAATGCTGGAGTATCTACTATTGATGTTTCAAAGACAGGTCTCAGAGATTTCGAACGCATTGCTAAGAAATACAACGTGGATTTTGCAGTAACAAAGGATAAGACAGTTGATCCACCAAAGTATGTGATTTTCTTCAAGGCACGTGATGCAGATGCCTTAAATCAGGTTGTAAAGGAATACTCAGCAAAGCAGCTTGATAAGGCAAAGAAAGAAGATTGCGAAGAATTACATATCGGACCTCATGGTGTTGACTACTAAAGAGAAGGAATATTTTGATAGATTCGAAGAGAAAAAATATATGCCGGAGTTGCTTTTTGAAGATGCGGAGATAGTTGAAAGAGTGAAGAATCATCCAATGGCACTATGGAAATGTAAGGAGTAGATGGGATATGTATATATTTTGTTCTAAGGCATTAGCGGATGCTTTAAATATAAAGAAAAATGAATTACAGAAAATGCCGGCCGATGCTCAAATTGATGAATTATATGCCTGGCATGGTCATATAACAAAGCTTAATGGAAAGAACACGATTATCCTAATGAATGACAGAACGATGTATTCACTAATTTTCAGAAACAGATTACCAAGGAATGTTGATAAGTTTGAAGAACTAATCAAAGAAGCTATTCCGTATACCATGGAAGTCGGTGGTTTCAATAACCTTGAAATTGATAAGTATATGTTCGGGGTGGGGGAAATAATATTTGCAGAGAAAGCAGATAGGCAAATGACAGGTAATCTTACCAGAATGTTTCTTGATATGGAATACACTTGTGACAGATGGCAGGAAAATGAAAGTGTTCAGGCGGAACAGGCAGCATTTGAAAATAATGGAATTAGGCGTCAGGGAAAAGAATACGTGAAGCCGTTTGAGCGGATGCTGGATGAACTGGATAATTGAACCATCGCAAAATTTGCGATAGTTCAAACTGAAGAGAGTAAAATAGTCGATATAAAATGTGTTAGCTAACTTGCAGAAAATGATTATAAACACACGAAACGCACGCGTGTGTTTTTTATCATAGGAAAAGAATAGAGTTTATGTTTTTCATGATAGATAAGAGAAAAACAGCAATTAATTACCCCCTACAAAAACTTCATAAATTCGTTGATAGCGGTATCCCTTTTTTACTTTGGTAGAATCAGGGATTACGATACCGAGATCGACTAGTTTATTTATAGAATTTGAAAAAAATCACTGAATTAAAAAAACAGTAATTTTTTGTGTGTATCGTTTTATGTAAGCAATAACAAACCTATATTTTACCTTTCAAGAGATAAATTCCCAAAACAGCATTAAAAACAACTGCAGAAAAAGTGCTGAATCTTTCAAATAAACCAAATACCGCTTTTGGCAACAAAGATGTACCAATCGGGCCCATTAGCATAGCCACAAGGCATAAAATTGCCCAAATACTAAGCGAATTTATCTGTTCTTTTTGGGCTCCGATTGCTATTAAAATCAGGGACGCCAGTGATAAAACCACAACCAAAACAGTAACAATAATATGCATAACATTCTGTGGATTTGATACCGGTGCATCACTTACCCATGGGAAAAGATTATATCCCACATTGCAAATCCATTCCATGGCAGTAAAAAAATAAACTCCTATTTTTAACACTTTGGATTTGCGCGAGGCAACGCTTACAAATACCGCCATTATGGAAACTAATCCACATGGTCCAAATAAAGCATTTAGCTGACTTGCAAGCTCTGCAGATGGCGCACCCTCTGCAGATAAATCACTGACTGCCATGCTCAACCAGTCATAGCCCGGATAGGCAAGCGGAGAAAAAACCACCATTGCCGTATAAGATAACAAACTTATGATTCCCAATACTCCAAGTTTACGTAATCTTTTTTCAGTCATACTATACCTCCTTTTAACTCAAGAAAACTCCAGCATTCTTGCCACGGAATATTCGCCAGCTTTGCTGACATTTTCTTTTCAATCAATTAATCATTCATTCCTTTATCAGCCGAATATACTCTGCAAAACTCATCTATGTATTGTTCTAAAACGCCGTGTGAACTGTCACTGCCTGAAATACAGTCATCCATCCTGAAATCGAGGATTGCATGTACACCCATGGCGAATGAAAGCGCCGCCGCATCGATGTTTTCAAAGTATGCAACCTTTTTTGCCATAATTGCATAGAAGAGCTGCTTTGTAGCCCAAATCATGGTATTAGTCTCAGCAACCATAATTTCTGCTGCAATAGGATTCAATGTCTTCTCAGAAATAATTACTTTGTAAAACATCTCCATCTGTGGGTCATGGTTCATTTTCTCATAAGATAAGACAGTCCCCATCAAGATTTCTTTCAAATCCTTCCCCTCAACATAGCTTCCATAATCAAAATGACCAATCTCCCTATGTTGATTGGCTTGTTTTCGCAAAAATGTATACATTGTTGAGATAATCTCATCCTTTGAAGAGAAATGGCTGTACAAGGTTGATTTTTTTATACCGGCCTTCTGCGCAATTTGTGACATGGATACACTTCGAAGTCCGTTCTCGCAAGCAAGTTCGAGCGTAGCCATTATAATTTTTTCTTTATTCATATTATCACACCTTTCGGTTGTAATTGTACGACCAATCGGTCGGAGCTGTCAAATTCTTTTAACATTTGATTACATAGATTTAAATTTAATAGATATATTAAATTTAGGGTGAAAAATTAGACTATATAATTGACATTACTTCGGCTAACCGATATATTATAATAAAAGGAGGGAAAGCTGATGATTATAAATGACTTACTTGAAAAAGAAAATATGTCAAGATATCGCTTGAGCAAAGAAAGCGGTGTAGCAATGACTACTATTGCAGATATTTGCAGTGGAAAAGCTGATCTTGATAAATGCGCAGCTGGAACTTTATATAAGATTGCTAAGGTCCTTGGTGTGACGGTTGATTTCATACTGGAGAATAAATGTGTAGAAAAGGTGGATTATAGATGTTCTTTTGAGACATTTAAGAGTAATATATGCCACCATGTAAAAGATATGGGCGACATTGAATTCATCATTGAAACACTTGAGGCTGATGAGATACGAAAACTTTATGAACGCAGTTGGTATAGAGAGGCCTTATATTTGTTGGCAATGATTGATTATCTGTCCAGGATGAATGGTCTTCCTCTTTGCACTAATTATAATGATATTCGTTCCAAGAAACTTGAGAAGCCATATTTTCCTGCAAGTGTTATAGTATCATATGCAGCGACTGGAGATGAAAGCATAAAAGAAAAGGCATTGGCAAATGCGATACCTGAATTTGTACGATTTAATATCGTGGAAAGTGAGGTGCGAAATGTCTGCTGATAAGCCTTTTACAAAGGAAAACCTGGATAGCTGTCTAAAGGAATTAGCAAAGGAGTTTCGTAAAAAGAACGGTACCAGGATGCCTGCTGAGATTATACTTATTGGAGGAGCATCCATACTTATCAATTATGGTTTCAGAGAAATGACTTATGATATGGATGCAATTATCAAGTCATCAGGGGCAATGAAGGAAGCTATTAACACAGTTGGAGACAGATTGGGACTTCCGGTTGGATGGTTAAACACAGACTTTGTTAACACAAATTCATATACACCGAGATTGGCAGAACATTCAAAGTACTATAAGACTTTTTCGAATATACTGCAGATAAGAACAGTATCCGCTGAGTATCTGGTAGCAATGAAACTTATGGCAGGTCGTCAATATAAAAATGATTTGTCTGATATAGTAGGGATATTGATTGAACAAGAAGAACGAGATGAGCCATTGAGCTTTGAAAAAATCCAAAAGGCAGTAGTCGATTTATATGATTCATATGACAAGATACCAGAAGCTTCCAGAACCTTTATAGAGGCTGTATATAAAAAAGAAGACCTGCATGAATTTTACAAGCAGTGCAGAGAACTTGAACAGGAGAATAAAGATGTTTTGGTTGGATTTCAGGAGGATTATCCGGGTGTACTTAATGGTGACAATCTTGCTGATATTTTGAAAGCTGCAAAAGCAAAAAAGAAAGTAAATATATCGAGGACTATAAAACCCCCAACAGCTTTGATATAAGATTCTATATTTGGCAAAAATATTATTAGAAAATACAGATGCGAATCACGATATTACATTACAGGAGCTAATTGACAAATTAGCACTTTGTAATGTGACTGCCGAGAGAAAAAGTCTTTATGATGATATTGCCCAGCTGGATAATTTCGGAATAAAAATCAAGAAGACGCAGTATGGCAAAACATATCATTATCAGGTAATCAACCGTGACTTTGAACTTGCAGAATTAAAGCTACTTGTGGACTCAGTTGCATCAGCAAAATTTATAACAGAAAAGAAATCGAATGAGCTAATCAATAAGATAGAGCGACTTGCAAGTAAACAGGATGCATCAATGTTACAGCGCCAGGTGTATGTTTCCGGGCGTGTAAAAGCCATGAATAACGATGTAATGGCAAATGTTGATGCAATACATAAGGCCATTTCTAAGAACTTAAAGATTTCATTCCAGTATTTTCAGTGGAATGTGAAAAAAGAAGCAGATATGATAAAGCATTATCGAGTTGACAAGATGCTGCATATCAAGGTAGAGACGAAACGCCGCGAAGGAAGAAATAAATTCCGGGAAATTGATATGGCAGCATATGCCAAGAAAATGTTCAACATGTTCGATGGAGAGGAGCAGAATGTTGAAATACTTTGCGATAACAGCCTGGCAGGGGTGATGATAGATCGCTTCGGTAAAGAGGTTCGAATGCTTAAGGTTGACGATGAACATTTTAGAGTCCTTGTAAAAGTAGCAGCAAGTAAACATTTTATTCACTGGATTATGGCGCTGGGGGAAGGCGCAAAGATAATCGGACCAGAGAGTCTTGTAAAAGAAGTACAGGATGAAATCAGGCGATTAGCTGAACAATACAATAATTTATATCCTTTCCGTTGATCTTTTTAGTTTGAGCGTTATTGAATCAAATTTAGATTTACACAATGGTGGGAAAGGAAGCAGTAAGACGACAAATTATAGGGGTAGCAGTTCTTCAAAGGATAGGGTCGGATGTTGTAAGAATATGACAATATAACTCGGATATTTGAATAAATATTGCAAAAATTGAGAAAATATTGTTGCAAAGAACATCCAAAGGGAATATGATAGTACTGTAACTCCATTATGATTTAGAAAGGGGCAAGTACATGTTAATTCAGTTTACAGTAGAAAATTTTTTATCAATTAGAGATAAGGTGTATTTAAGTCTTGAACCTTCAAAAGATAGTGAGCATCCTGAGAACCTTATAACCAAGGGTGATTATAATGCTGTTACTTCAGCTGCAATTTATGGAGCAAACGCATCAGGAAAATCAAGCCTTTTTAAAGCAATTACGATTGCTTTAATAATGTTAAGAAATTCGAACAATATTCAGGTCACTGATAGATTACCAGTTGTTCCTTTTAAATTTGATTCAGAATCAAAGAACAAACCGACATCATTTGAGTTCACCTTTGTTGCAAGTGATGATAAGAAATATATTTATGGTTTCAGTGCAACTGCTGAGAAGGTTGTTGAAGAATATCTATATTGCTATAACAGTGCAAAGCCAACACTTATTTTTGATATAAAAGATGGGGAGGAACCAAAATATAATCGTGCATATAAGGTGAAACTAGAAGCTGCTTATCAGATGAACACGCCTAATAAGTTATTTTTGGCAACTGCTACAACTTGGAATGCAGAATGTACAAAGATTCCATTTGAATGGTTAGCAGAATATATCGATACTTTTACAGAGGTAATGGATTTAAGTGGAGTTGCCATTGAAAAATATCGTACGGATGAGAATCGTCGGTATATTGATTTCACCAAAAATTTGCTAAAACAGGCAGATATCAATATTAGTAGTATTGAAGTGGATGCAAAAGAAGTGGTAGGTGGAGCAACTCTTCCAATACAGATTATGTTTCAAGGAAAAGTGATTCAGCCAAATGAAGGCAAGAGATACGACGTAGAGATTACTACAGGTCATACTATTGTGAATGAGGATGGAACGCAAAAGGAATATTCGCTTACGCTTCAGGAAGAGTCACTTGGAACACAACTTTTATTCTTCTACGGTCCGCTTTTAAAGGATTCATTCGAAAGAGGAAAGACATTGATTTTGGATGAGATTGATAAGAGTATGCATCCAAGTCTTGTAAAATTTATCATGAATCTTTTTCGTGATCCAGATATTAACAATGCAGGAGCACAGTTGATCGTAACAACGCATGAGACAGGAATCTTGACTTTAGATATGTTTAGGCGAGACCAGATTTACTTTACTGAGAAAGATTCAAAAACTGGTGTAACAGACTTGTATTCTCTTGATGAGTTCTCTGTTCGAAAGACTGAAAATATTGAAAAGGGCTATTTAATGGGAAGATATGGAGCAATCCCATTCCTCCAAAATGAGGAGGTGCTGTAAATGGCTGAAAGAAATTTTCAGAAGAAAAAACGAAATGATGTAAAGAAGCATATAGAACAGTTAAAGAGATATTATGAAACTATTGGAATTGCCTGGGGTGATGCCGAATGCAATCCTATGACCGATGTTGTGGAAGTGCTAGAGGAACTAGAGGTCCTTTAATAATACTCCAATAGCTTTGATACAATTTGGTTAGTTATCAAAGCATGTTGGGGGATTTTTATGTCTGACGAAATGGAAGCACGTGTTGAAGTTCAAAGAAGAGGACCAGAGAGTCTTGTAAAAGAAGTACAGGATGAAATCAGGCGATTAGCTGAACAATACAATAATTTATA
>JBGVDD010000061.1:0-5025 GCA_045119215.1 Lachnospiraceae bacterium
CTGATTGATGAGCACATGGTGAGATTTGTAGCCGACCATGAGATGGTTGGTGGAATAGACTAAAAATCCGGGGCGATTGCCCCGGAATCAGTGACAAGAAAGTGAATAAGGTTGTGACAGAGAGTGAGAGTAAATCTGTGACAGCTCATGGAATTTTTAACACAAATACCATTGAGGAATTGGTTGATATATTTAATTTCTTGAAGGAATCAGAATTTATTTCTTATAGAGTAGATATTAACAAGATGAAAGATGATGACTTTATTCAATTGTCAATTGATGATGCTAAAAAAGTGCTTATAAGTATTATTGATAAAAATACTTTATATATTAATTATTCGGATATAGACAATGAAGATTATGTTATTGATGATAATGATAAAGCATTTACAAAGAACTTTTATGAGGGGGTATAGTTATGCCTGATATTGATAAAAATAAGTTCAAATATTATCAAATAGAAAAACAATTCAAAGAAAGGTTTGTTGAAAGACCGGAAATACCAGAATATATTGTTAATAATTTGAACCATAAATTTGAATTAAGAGAATATCAAAAAGAGGCTTTTCAAAATTTCATTACATATTTTGAAGATGATAGGTTTAACCATAATAAGCAAATTTGGACTTTGTTCCATAGTGCAACAGGTAGTGGAAAAACCTTAATTATGGCTGGTTTAATTTTGTATCTTTATAAAAAAGGGTATAGAAATTTTATCTTTTTTGTAAATCAAAGTAATATTGTCGCAAAGACAAAAGAAAATTTTAAAAATGAATATTCAAGTAAATTTTTGTTTGAAAGAAAAATTGTAATCGATAGAAGGACTGTTGAAATCAATGAAGTAAAATCATTCCAAAATATTGATGATACAAGTGATGATATTAATATCCTTTTTACAACTATTCAAGATTTACATGGTAAGCTCAATAATATAACAGAGTATTCTGTTTCATATGAAGATTTTGATGATAAGAAAATAGTATTGATTGCAGATGAAGCTCATCATATTAATGCTGCGACCAAGAAAAAATTATCTGCTGCTGAAAAAGAAGAGGACAGAAATTGGGAAGATACGATCAATAATATTTTTAGAGCAAATCGAGATAATGTTTTATTAGAATTTACTGCTACTTGTGATTTAAAAAATCCTAACATTTTAGAGAAATACTGTGGAAATCCTGCGGAAATCATTTTTAATTATACATTGTTGGAATTTAGGGCTAGTGGATATACAAAAGATTTATTTAATTTGAGAACTACTTTAGACCCAATAACAAGAACTATTCAAGCAATGCTTCTTAGTCAATATAGATTGAAACTTTTTCAAGATAATCATATCCATGATATGAAGCCTGTTATTCTTCTTAAAACAGATGGAACAACAGATAATTGTGATGCTTTCTTTGAGAACTTCAAAGAATATATGAAAAATGAACTTGATGAAAATGTGATTGCTATTATTAGAAATCAAGCGAAAGACATCATTAAGGAAATGTTTGATTATTTTGATTCTCATGGTTTGACTAATAGATTATTAGTTGATGAATTAAAACAAGAATTTTCAGAAGAGCATTTGATAAAAGTTCATAGTAAAGTTAAAAATATAAACGATTTACAAGTAGAATTAAATGATTTGGAAAATCCTAGAGTTCCATATAGAATGGTATTTACTGTTGATATGTTGCATGAAGGTTGGGATGTACTAAATTTATTTGATATTGTAAGGCTTTATGATGAAAGAAAAGATGGAACAAATGTATCCCCTGTTACAACTCAAGAAGCTCAATTAATTGGTAGAGGTGCAAGATATTTTCCTTTTAAATTAAATGATGACATCATAGGTGCTGATAATGAGTTATATAAAAGAAAATTCGATGCTATCCCAGACAATCCTTTAAAGGTTTGTGAAACATTATATTATCATTGCATTGATAATTCAAAGTATATCTATGATTTACAGAGAGCATTAGAGGAAACTGGATTTAAGGAAACTAATGAGGGATTAAAATTTGAATACAAATTGAAAAAAGAATTTGTAGATAGTAAGTTCTACAAGTATGGCAAATTATTTGTAAATTCTTATGAAGAAAAACCAGTAGAAGAAATATCAAGAATCCCTGATACCTTTGCAATAATGACAAGCACAAATTTAGTTAAGAAGTCTTCTGTTTCAAAATTATATGAAAAAATAGAGGATGACAAAACAATAGATGATAATATTGTTGAAAGAACTCATAAGGTTGTTGAGGTAGTGTAAAAACTTTTGTGTCTTTGGAAATAAATGGCTCCTTTTTGGTAAGAATTACGATATGACAATTCTTATCAAAAGGAGCATTTTTATGGCGATTGCAAAGGAACAAATACGACAGATTATTACAGAAAACAACTTTACAAATATTGCAGATGTATACACTTATCTCAAAGAAGGTTTCAAAGACATTTTACAGGAACTTATGGAAGCTGAAATGGATGCAGCTTTAGGATATGAGAAAAATCAAAAAGGTGGCTTGGAATCCAATAACAAACGCAATGGTTATTCCACGAAAACTTTGAAAAGCCAGTATGGTGAATTTCCTATTGATATTCCGCGCGACCGTAATGGGGAGTTCGAACCAAAACTGATACCAAAATATCAGAGAGATATTTCCGGCATTGAAGAAAAAGTAATTTCTCTGTATGCCCGTGGCATGAGTACCAGAGATATCCATGACCAGCTGCAGGATTTGTATGGCATTGAACTTTCAGCCGAAATGGTGAGCAAGATTACAGACAAGATTCTTCCAGAAATCAAAGAGTGGCAGGCACGTCCATTAAATCCTGTTTATCCGTTTGTATTTATGGACTGTATCCACTATAAAGTTCGTGAAGACGGACGCATCTTAAGCAGGGCTGCTTATGTAATCATGGGTGTGACCATTGAAGGATACAAAGATATTTTGAGTATCACAGTAGGGGCAAATGAAAGCTCAAAGTTCTGGCTTGGAATGCTTAATGACTTAAAGAACAGAGGAATAAAAGATGTGCTGTTCTTCTGTGTAGATGGACTTCCTGGATTTAAGGATGCAATACAGGCAGTATTCCCAAGTGCACAGATTCAGCGTTGTGTCATTCACATGCTCCGCAATTCGTTCAAATATATAAACTATAATGATTTAAAGAAGTTTTCTGCTGATTTTAAAAATGTATATAATGCACCAAATGAATCGGCAGCTCTTGATGAATTGGAAGTAGTAAAAGAAAAATGGGGAAAGAAATACCCTTATGCTATCAGCAACTGGGAGAATAACTGGGAAGATGTAAACAGTTTCTTTCAGTTCCCAGATGAGATACGAAGAATTATGTATACCACAAATATCATAGAAGGATTGAATCGTCAGTATCGAAAAGTGACAAAAACCAAAAGTGTCTTTCCAAGTGATACTTCTTTGGAAAAAATGCTGTATTTAGCATCTAGAAATATCACCCAGAAATGGACACAGCGCTATCGAAACTGGGATCAGGTACTGGGCCAGCTGATTATTTTATATGATGACCGTCTGACACCATACCTTTAAAAAGAACGAGGATGGACTCTCTTATTGAAAAGGAGTTCCACCCTCATTCTTTTATTCCTTCGACATTGACAGTATGTCCAATATTTTCGTTTCCTATTCCTGAGACCGGGTCTGGGCAGAGCCCAGAAAAAGGATATACTGTGAATGTCTGTTTGTTATGCAAAAAATTTCAAAATAATGTATAAACCAGAAGAAAGAGGCAATACTATTATTAGAAATAAAGTTCGACATTGATTCGACAATCTAAATCGACATGAAAACCTACATATCTAATTCAAATCAAAAGGTCTTTTTAATCTCAAAGACACAGAAAAATTTACAGCCTCGTTGTTGAGGTTGATAAGAGAATTTTGCTAAAGGCATTAAGAAAATTTCCTGTTTATGAGTTTGCAAGATTGAAGTCATATTTTCCATTATTAAAATCTCATAGTGAGTTTCTAACTTCTAAGGATTATGCCGGCAGATATGAATTTGTAACAATTACATCTGGAGAACCTACTAATGAAGACATTTATCAAGGAGCATTGAGATTATTTGAAATACTATCGAATAAAATTCTTTCAATAAAAAAACCATTACGAGGAACTCATGAGTTTAGAGAAATTCAATTATCAGATTATATTGTTGATTCTCCAAGAGAAAAAAAATATGATAAGGATGAAATTGAACAAAAAGAAGGAGAAGGAATTTCTCAAAATTCTCCTAATGTTAATGAAGATTATCGTTATAATTTATCTAATAAACCTTGGTTTGTATATGATGATAATTATGGAACAACAGAAGAAAAGAGGTTTGTAAGATATTTTGCAACCCAAGTAGAAGAATTGAAGAAAGTTTATGAAACAGTTTACCTCATAAGAAATGAAAGAAAATATCATTTATATTCTTTTGATGATGGTAAGAGATTTGAACCTGATTATATTTTAATACTTGGTAATAAAACAACAGTGATTGAGCAACAACATATCTTTATTGAACCAAAAGGTCAACATTTAAGAGAAAATGATGATTGGAAAGAAAAGTTCCTCTTACAATTGGAAAATGATTCAAGATGTATAGCATATCCTGATTATGACAATTATTCCGTCAAGGGATTACCATTTTACACTCACAATGTAAAAGAACAACGATTCAAAGAATATTTTGAAAAGCTTTATAAACACAACTAATTTCCAAAAACTGCAAGCATTTTGCAAGCACAGAAAACGGGAAGCCGCATAAATACTGGCTTCCCGCTATTTTCACATCATTCAAACTCAATCGTTCCTGGTGGCTTACTGGTCAAATCATAGAATACCCTATTGACCCCTTTCACCTCATTAATAATTCTGCTCATGACAGTCTGCAGTACCTCGAATGGAATCTCGGCGGCTTCCGCAGTCATGAAGTCGATGGTGTTTACCGCACGGAGTGCCACTGCGTAGTCGTAGGTACGCTCGTCTCCCATTACACCAACGGAACGCATGTTGGT
>JBGVDD010000062.1:0-2862 GCA_045119215.1 Lachnospiraceae bacterium
TACATTTTCATACCATATACAAGTACGCCTCTTATCAACAGTACGCTTAATCACATCCACATTAATAATATGATCACTTATTTCCGTCATAAGCTTAAAAAGAATCACCTCATGAATACAAGGGAATACTTCTGTTTCAACCAAATCATCCACTTCCATCTTCATAAATCGCTGATGAAGTTTTAACTCGTCTTCTACATTTCGTGCAATTTCTGCAAGTTCATTTGCATCTTCGCTATGTAACCAATCTGATACAAAATCAAAACAATATGCTTGATGTGGAGTTGAAACAAACTGATCTAAACCAGCTAAATATTCAAGTCTCATCGTTCTTGTTGTAGCAGTTAGCAACATATGTGTTGCCAACTGTCCTAAATCTGGTTCATCTGATGAATAACCTGTCCCCTGCTGAACCATACTCCAAAACGCGTTGTCTGCTCCATAATTTACAAACTCACCGTATAATGAATTTGTATTTTTGTCCAATCCTGCTTTCAGTACTTCTTTAATTATGCGAGCAGGATTAACCTCTTTTATATTTCCTAATGCAGCCATAATAGCCATGTGCAATTGAGCTGGAACGGTTGGAGTACTGCTCATATTTGTAATTTTATTACGTCTAATCACTGCTTTAAAGAATTTATGATATTCCTTTACCAGTTTTCTAAGTGCCGGTGTAGATGGTAGCCCCATTTCGTCCATCCAAATTGAAATTAAATCAGCTCTGAACTCTTCGCTATATAATTCAACATCCATAAGCCAATTATCTTCTGGTTGTTCATATGTAAGTGGACAATATACAAGATAATTACTTGTTAAATCATCTACCCCCAACAATTTTTTTACTTCAAAATTGTTGTTTCCGGTCAAACATACAATTTTTGCATTTGATAATTGAATTTCGTTAATCTGCTCTTCAAATTCCCTATCCTCATCATACCAAAATACAATACGTCTCTTGTAAAATTCAGGTAATGAAGCGGCAAATTTCTGATTCAATTCTTGAATTATTTTTTCTGAATCCATCGTAATCACCATCACTTTTTATTTTATCTCAAGCCTTTTTCTTTCAAATAATCTCCTAATGACTTCTTTTCTCCCACTTTCCATGCCATATAGCCATTTGTACTTCTTCCTGTAACAAACTGTGCTGCTGTCGAAGGGCTTGTAAATTCACATTTTTTTAGTATCACCCCATCTTCGTTTACATATTCACTATTATTTCTATAACTTTTAGCTTTTTTCCCACCTTGAATATGCTCCGCGAAATCCTTACTAATTATCCCCCCTGGCAAAACCACTATTTTACAATCTTGGTATATTGCCTCTGCATTAACATCTGAGTGTTTTGGTTTAATATATATTCTTATATCCACATTAATCTCTCCTTATTTTAATTTACTTAAGATATCCTGAAATATCGAATAATTGTATTTTATACCATCATCCATATTAATTGTTAACATTTGGTCAGCTAAATGGTGAACTATTTC
Source organism: Lachnospiraceae bacterium (assembly GCA_045119215.1). GTDB lineage: Bacteria > Bacillota > Clostridia > Lachnospirales > Lachnospiraceae > RUG11237. The sequence goes on from JBGVDD010000062.1 coordinate 1,494, forward strand.
TTCATAATCTTTTAATTCATCGTAACGCTCCTTTATTACAGTCTGTTTTTTCTTCAGTGATACTTTTTCTCCTGATGCGGAACTCAACATGCGTTGTTCTATATCTTCTAATTCAGTACGATAACGACTCTGCTGTTCATGAACATAGTCAGTTCTAATTCTCGCGACAGTGTCCTTTTCATATCTATGAACATAAATCAATGCCCTGAATCCTGCTTTTTTTCTGAATCAAACATCCAATAAATCGGTCTTTTCTGGTACATTTTTAAATGATCGTTATAAAATGAATTCATAAAATAGTATCTTAATACTTCTCGACTGCTACCTGTTCCTTTTAATACACTTGCAATGTAAGACAAATTCTCTTCTAAAGTATCTTTTCCAAATGTGATAGAAACAAATTCTATAAAACGATTAACAACATCATCATTAAAGTACTCATCATCACAAATAGGAATTATATTATCATTATCTGGTAAGAATTTATTATACGTCATCATTGTCCATTCTCCACCCGCATATATTATTCCCTCTTTATCTAATGAATATCTTCCAAACATGCAACCTACTGCATATGATATTAAACCTTTTATTTCTCTTTCCAAATCAGCTTTATGTAATGTCAATTCGCTTTCGTCAATATCTGGACTTACTTCATCTTCAAGATCATATATTTCTATCAGATGCCTATTTAATTTTTCCTCTAATTCTTTCAATTGATTTATTCGTTCATTACACTCTCTATCCCACTGCTCATATGCATCCCTTATCAAAATTGTATTTTTTAACAGAGGATGCTTTTTAAAATCCCATGATGTTTCAAAAGCATCCCAATCTTCCTTTTCGATTGCAATACACTTATCAACAATATCATTGATTTCTTGTAACTTCTCATTCTGCGGATATATAATTGGCAGTTTTGCAATATCACCTTGATTGTAATTTAATCCTTCGTTGAAAATATGCAGATATAATTGTGATAATTTTGAGTTTAAAAAGCCAATTAAATATTTCAATTTATTCTTCTCAGAGAAAATTGCCATTCCTGCATTTGAGAATAAAAAACCCTCTGGAAAATATCTTACAGAAAATCTACCACTCGAAATAGCGGTCCAAGTTCCGCCTTCCCTAAAATAAAACTGCTTATTTTGAGGTCTAGAACGTTGTTTTCCTTTTGCATCCTTAAAATTTTGAATTTCGAAACCATCGTTCTCCCAATTAACAACATCTTCATTATTATAATCCGCCTTTCTGCGAAAGGCACCAATGCGTCATGAAACATGTTGGCTGACTTTCGCTTTTTCTATTTTCTATTTTAGTTTCCTTCTGATATATTATTTCTTATAAGACTGACACACTACAGAACACG
>JBGVDD010000063.1:0-11159 GCA_045119215.1 Lachnospiraceae bacterium
ACGACACCTTTATATCTGATCTTTTTGTATTTACCACAGTGACATTCCCAGTCCTTGCTTGGTCCAAAGATTTTTTCGCAGAACAAACCGTCTTTTTCAGGCTTAAGTGTTCTGTAGTTAATTGTCTCAGGCTTTGTTACGATACCTGCTTCGTTCCATCTTTCCCATGCTTCTGGATTCTGAGTCTTATCTGGTTCAGGGGTTCTTCTTGCCCATGAACGAATCTTTTCCGGAGACGCTAATCCTATTTTTATCTTATCAAATGTCATTGGCTGATAAGTTTCGTTATTGTTTTCTGGCATTTTACGCTCTCCCTTCTTTATTCAAAATCTGAATCTGAATAGTCATCTGAATTATCATCACTATCAGGTTCATAATCATAATCTAAATCTTCCATATCTTCAGAAGTCTCCACAGCTACAAATTCACCGTCTTGTACTTCCTGTTCCTGATAACCGGCTCTTGCAAGTTCTCTGCTGTCATGAGCAAGCTGCTTGTCAGCACCGGTAATTACTGAATTGAGATCTGTATCACCGTAATCAATTGTCTCCATAAGTTCTACTTCTGTATTGTCTTCGTTAAGTACCTTAACATCAAGCGCAAGTGATTGAAGCTCTTTAAGAAGAACCTTGAACGATTCCGGAATACCCGGTTCAGGAATATTTTCCCCCTTAATGATTGCCTCGTAAGTCTTAACACGTCCTACAACGTCATCGGACTTAACTGTAAGGATTTCCTGTAATGTGTAAGCTGCACCATAAGCTTCAAGTGCCCAAACTTCCATTTCACCAAATCTCTGTCCACCGAACTGTGCTTTACCACCAAGTGGCTGCTGAGTTACTAATGAGTACGGACCTGTTGAACGGGCATGAATCTTATCATCTACAAGGTGGTGTAACTTAAGGTAATGCATATGTCCGATAGTAACAGGACTATCGAAGTACTCACCTGTTCTACCATCACGAAGTCTTACCTTACCGTCTCTTGATAACGGAACACCCTTCCACTCTTTTCTGTGATCAAGGTTCTCACCAAGATAGTTCATAATATCTTCATCAAGTATATCTTTGTATTTTTCCTGGAAATCTTCCCATGTGCCATTTACATAATCGTTAGCCATGTCAAGAGTATCCATAATATCATCTTCGTTTGCGCCATCAAATACAGGTGTTGCAATATTAAAGCCTAAAGCCTTAGCAGCAAGACTTAAGTGAATTTCAAGCACCTGTCCAATGTTCATACGCGAAGGTACACCAAGCGGATTAAGAACGATATCAAGTGGACGTCCATTTGGAAGGAATGGCATATCTTCTACAGGTAATACTCGTGAAACGACACCCTTGTTACCATGACGACCCGCCATCTTATCTCCGACTGAAATCTTTCTCTTCTGTGCTATATAAATTCTAACTGTTTCATTTACACCTGGCGATAATTCATCACCATTATCTCTTGTAAATACTTTGGCATCTACTACAATACCATATGCTCCATGAGGAACCTTAAGAGATGTATCTCTTACTTCACGTGCCTTCTCACCAAAGATAGCACGAAGAAGTCTTTCCTCTGCAGTAAGCTCTGTCTCTCCCTTTGGAGTAACTTTACCTACAAGAATATCTCCTGCACGAACCTCAGCACCGATACGGATAATACCTCTCTCATCGAGATCTTTAAGTGCATCATCACCTACACCAGGTACATCACGTGTTATCTCTTCTGCACCAAGCTTTGTATCTCTGGCTTCTGCTTCGTACTCATTTATATGAACAGATGTGTAAACATCTTCTTTTACAAGTCTTTCACTAAGAAGAACGGCATCCTCGTAGTTGTAACCTTCCCATGTCATGAAACCAATCAGTGGGTTCTTTCCTAAAGCAATTTCTCCCATAGAAGTAGATGGACCGTCTGCAATCACCTGACCTGCTTCTACATGCTCACCCTTGAATACAATCGGTCTCTGGTTGTAGCAGTTACTCTGGTTACTTCTGGAGAATTTAGTCAAACGATAAACATCCTTTGTACCGTCATCGTTTTTCATAGTAATCATATTTGACTCAGAGCGCTCGATAGTTCCTGATTTTCTAGCAACCACACAAACACCGGAATCCACTGCAGTCTTTGGCTCCATACCTGTACCGACAACCGGTGCTTCTGTTGTCAGAAGTGGCACTGCCTGACGCTGCATGTTAGATCCCATCAACGCACGGTTGGCATCGTCATTTTCCAGGAAAGGAATCAGTGCTGTAGCTACCGAGAACACCATCTTTGGAGATACGTCCATGTAATCAAACATTTTCTTTTCGTATTCCTGGGTTTCTTCTCTGTAACGGCCGGATACTGTGTTACGCTTAAAGTATCCGTTTTCATCTAATGGCTCATTCGCCTGTGCTACGTGATAATTGTCTTCCTCATCTGCTGTCATGTAGACAACTTCGTCTGTAACACGTGGATTTTCCGGGTCATCTTTATTAATCTTACGATATGGAGCCTCGATAAATCCATATTCGTTGATCCTTGCATAAGTAGCCAAAGAGTTAATCAAACCGATGTTTGGACCTTCCGGTGTCTCGATAGGACACATTCTTCCATAGTGAGAATAGTGAACATCTCGAACCTCGAATCCAGCTCTATCTCTTGACAAACCACCTGGACCAAGAGCAGATAAACGTCTCTTATGAGTCAACTCACCTAGTGGATTGTTCTGGTCCATAAACTGAGACAACTGTGAAGAACCGAAGAATTCTTTTACAGCTGCTGTTACCGGTTTAATATTAATCAAAGACTGTGGAGATACATTTTCCATATCCTGGGTTGTCATACGTTCACGAACCACACGCTCTAAACGCGACAGACCAATACGGTACTGATTCTGTAACAATTCTCCTACCGCACGGATACGTCTATTTCCTAAGTGGTCAATATCATCAGAATTTCCAAGACCATATTCTAAGTGCATATTGTAGTTAATAGAAGCAAAGATATCTTCCTTTGTAATATGCTTTGGAATCAACTCGGTAATATCTGCCTTGATTGCCTCTTTGATATCATCTAAACTGTCATTTTCATCCAGTATTTTTTGTAATGCAGGGTAGTATACTAACTCTGTAACTCCAAGTTCCTTTGGATCGCAGTCCACGAAAGCAGCTAAATCCACCATCATATTTGAAAGAACCTTAATATTTCTTTCCTCTGTTTCAATCATTACGTATGGAACTGCTGCATTCTGAATCTTGTCTGCATCTTCCATTGTCAATAAAGTACCTGCTTCAAAAAGAATTTCGCCTGTATTTGCGTCGATAACATCCTCAGCAAGCTTCTGATTTCGAATACGGTTCTTTAATGCTAACTTCTTATTAAATTTATATCTACCAACTTTAGCCAAGTCATAACGTCTTGCATCAAAAAACATAGCTGTAATCAAGCTCTCTGCGCTTTCTACAGACAATGGCTCTCCTGGGCGAATCTTTTTGTATAACTCTAATAGACCTTCCTGATAATTTGTAGAAGTATCTTTGGTTATACTTGCTAAAATCTTTGGTTCTTCTCCAAACATTTCAATAATTTCCGCATTTGTACCGATACCCAAAGCTCTTATCAGCACGGTAATTGGCACTTTTCTTGTTCTATCTACACGAACATAGAAAACGTCATTGGAGTCGGTTTCATACTCTAACCAGGCACCGCGGTTTGGAATCACGGTGGAAGAATACAACTCTTTACCAATTTTGTCATGTCCAATGGCATAGTAAATACCTGGGGAACGAACTAACTGGCTGACAATAACACGTTCGGCACCGTTGATAACAAAAGTACCTGTCTCTGTCATAAGAGGTAAATCTCCCATGAAAATTTCATGTTCGTTGATTTCATCTGTCTCTTTGTTGTGAAGTCTCACTCTCACCTTCAGTGGTGCAGAATAAGTAGCATCTCTCTCTTTACACTCTTCAATAGTGTACTTCTTGTCTTCTTCGCATAATACAAAGTCAACAAAATCCAGGCTTAAATGCCCACTATAATCTGCAATTGGAGAGATATCTGCAAAAACTTCTTTCAGTCCTTCATCCAAAAACCATTTGTATGAGTCTTTCTGAACCTCAATCAGGTTCGGCATTTCAAGTACCTCTTTCTGTCTTGAGTAGCTCATACGCATACTCTTATCGGCTTTCACTGGACGTATTCTGTTTTTCTCCATTGACGTTTCACCCCTGTTCTAAAATTTTAAAAATAGGTTTCATAAATAACATTTGGTGTACCAAAAGCATAGCTAAGGAAACTTATCCCCTTTTTTTGCCAGATAAGTTTCTTTAACTATACTTTTGGTATTTTATTTGCATAATAAAGCACGTTATATAATATCACAAATTTTTCACTTGTGTCAAGAGATATTGTCTAAACTTTTTTACAAAAAGTAACAGTTTAGCCATAGGCTAAACTGTTACAGAACTTTACGGTTTTTTCATTATAAATTGTCTACTTTTCATTTTACCTTCATGGTATTTTTTAAGCCCGTATTTTTATTCAGCAGTTTTTTATATGCCTTATACTTGCCTGACGGAACTTTAATCACTGCTTTTGTATTGATATTTTTCAATGCATTCTTTCCTACAGTACGTAGGTTCTTAGTTTTTATTGTAATTGTTTTTAGGTTGCCATCACCATAAAAGGCATTTTTTGAAATCGTCTTTATATTGCTTCCAATCACTACACTTTTCAATTTTTTATTTTTCGCAAATGCATTTGGGGCAATTTCTGTTACTTTAAATGAAATACCTCCTATCTTCACCTTGTCTGCCACTTTCACACTTGACACAGACTTTTTCGTACTTCCCAGGACAGCCACGGTTCCTGTTTTATTTCCAGAACTTAAGACTTTGTACCGATAACCTCCAACGTTATAGACGCTGTTTTTCTTGATTTCAATGGTATATTTAAGTTCCACTGTTCCGGTATACTTTCCGATTCCTACTACTGTTACAACGTAACTGCCCGGAGCCTTACTTCCATATTCATGCCATGCCAGATAATCTACCTTTTCTTTTAGTCCCTGGATTTTTACTGTAGGTCTCTGCACTTTACCATTGTATGCAAAAGATGTTGCAGAAAGCTGAATCTTTTTCGTATAAATATTTACTAGTTTTTCTTCTGGTACCTGGGTTGGGTTCTTCGTAGGTGCTTCTGTTATGGTTGGCTCTTTCGTGGGTTCTTCCGTTATGGCCGGTGCCTCGGTTGGTTCCTCTGTTGGTTTTTTCGTTACTGTCGGTGCCTTGGTTGGTTCCTCTGTTGGTTTTTTCGTTACTGTCGGTACTTTGGTTGGTTTTTCTGTCGGCTCATCCGTTATGGTCGGTGCCTTAGTTGGTTCTTCTGTTATTGTTGGTTCTTCTGTTATTGTTGGTTCTTCTGTTATTGTTGGTTCTTCTGTTGGCTCTACCGTTGCCGTTGGCTTTGCTGTTACCGTTGGCTTTGCTGTTGCCGTTGGCTTTGCTGTTACTGTTGGCTCTGCTGTTGCTGTTGCTGTTGGCTTTGCTGTTGCTGTTGGCTTTGCTGTTGCTGTTGGCTTCGCTGTTGCTGTTGGCTTCGCTGTTGCTGTTGGCTTTACTGTTGCTGTTGGCTTTACTGTTGCTGTTGGCTCTATTGTTACTGTTGGATTTCCCGTAGGCTTCACTGCCGGTTCTTTTGCATTTTCCTCTGTCATGGTTCCATCGGAACTTACCGTACCTGCATATGTCCACAATCCCTCTGCCTTCTTTAAATCTACATGCATTACCGGACGGATACCAAATCCAGGACTCTCAGCATATCCTCCCTGCATTTCGACCTCACCATAAAGTCCTACTGCAACAGGATACACATATCTTCCGGAGTATTCCTGACCACTGGTACGAGTCCACCAAGCATAGCCCATTTCCTGGTCCACCATTATTTTTCCTTTTTTGCCACTTCTTCCACCTGCAAACGTATAATTTGGTGTATTATAATATCTTCTTGCATTACCATCTATAAATCCATAGTCTTTATTAAACACTTCTATCGTAGATAATAAATAAATTTTATCCTGGGTAGCATTTCCTTGCGGAGAATTTTTTTCAGTATTTTTATCAGCAGTTACTGTAGTGGTTAAAATTGCTTCCTGTTCTTTTTTAGTAAATGCAGCACTAATGAAATTGTCCTCTGTATAATCCTTTTTTGTCACATTTTCCTCTGCATCATATCCATTTAAAAAGCTTCGAATGGTACTGTTTTCCCAGGTCAAAGTATCTGTTTCAATGGTAGTTTTTATATTTCCCCATTTGTCCGGTTCCGGATCAACGACGGTTCCTTCACAATATGGCATTTGTTCTAATGCTTTATCCGACAAAAGAAATGCATCGTTTCCATCAATAGAAAGAATTTTCCATTTAATCGGATCTTTTACCTTTCCCTCAGCATCACTTTGATAATAATTTCCAAACCAGATACAATCCCATGTGGCAATTTCTCCGTTCTCACCTTTAGAAACCTTTGGATTTACCAATTCTTCTATCGGCTTTGCTGCTCCCTGAGTCACACTTGGTGTGTCTGTAATCTCCGGTATGTCTGTGGGTGTCGCTTCCGGATTTTCCGTTGGAGTCGCCACTGGTTCCTTTCCATTTTCCTCTACCATAGTTCCATCAGAATTTACAGTTCCGGCATATGTCCATAAGCCCTCTACTTTGTTTAAATCTATGTGCATTGCCGGACGCATTCCACAGCCAGGACTTTCTGCATATATCCCCTGTGATTCAAGATTACCATATAAACCTGTGGAAACAGTATATATATATCTTCCCGAGTACTCTTGGCCACTAGTTCGGGTCCACCAGGAATAACCTATTTCCTGCCCCACCATTACTTTTGCTTTTGCTCCGCTTCTACCTCCTGCAAACGTATAATTTGGCGTATTGTAATATCGTCTTCACAGTCATCCACAAAACCATATTCTGGATTCATAGCTTCTGTTGCAGACAGAAGATAAATTTTATCCTCCGTAGCATTCCCCTTAGGAGAACTTTTATCCGATGTTACCATAGTGGTCAAAATCGCTTCCTGCTCCTGCTGAGTAAACGCAGTATTGATAAAATTATCTTCCGTATAGTCCTTTTTTGTTACATTTTCCTCTGCTCCATATCCATTCAAAAAACTCCGGATGGTACAAATATCCCATGTCAACTTATCCGTATCAATGGCAGTTTGAATGTTCCCCCATTTGTCCGGTTCCGGGTCAACCACAGTTCCTTCACAATATGGTATCTGATCCAATGCCTTATCTGCAAAAAGAAATGCGTCATTTCCATCCACTTTTAGAACCCTCCATTTAATCGGGTCTTTTACTTTTCCCTCCGCATCGCTTTGGTAATAATTTCCGAACCAGATACAGTCCCATGTCACCAGCTTGCCATTTTCTGTTTCCGTAACTGTGGGATTTGCTAAATCTGATGCCGCCTTATTAACTGTGTTCTCCACATTTTCTTTGTTTTCTGCATTGACCTGTAGAGAAGCATTTCCTGCTACTGTACTGGTGGTCACCGCCAGTGCCAGTGCTAATGCCTGTATTTTTTTCTTATTCAACATTGTCGCTGCTCCTTTCTCCAATTAGTTTTCCATTCTTTTATTTTGAAATTTTTATCTTCTTCACATCGCTATATTTTCCATATATTTTTTTACCTGTGGAATCTTTCTTATAAGCTCTTACTTTTATATAGTATGTTTTTCCTTTGGATGCTTTGGTAATAGTATAATTTTTAGCACTTACCGACACATTTTTCTTTTTGGCATTTTTGAAGTTCTTTTGTGTGGCATAACTCACTTCATATCCTTTAGAGCCAGATACTTTTTTGAAAATCACACTTATTTTTCTTCCTTTCAGATTCTTGACACTGGAAATCTTTGCTTTTGGTACACTAACCTTCTTCCACTGGGCATAAAGGGTGATGTCGGCGGAAACTTTTAATTTTTCTCGAGAGGACACTCTGTTACCTTTTGAAGGCTTGGTGTACCACCCTGTAAATTCATATCCCTTCTTTTCTGCCTTGTAATTCATGAAAATACTATCATTTTCCTCCACCGGAATGGTAACAGACGAATATTTGCCAGAAAATTCTCTCCCAGTAATATTTCCTCCCTGTCCCTTCAGCACCACATCATATGTTTTTTTCTGCGTTTCAGTTTGGGGCTGTTTTTCATTCTCAGTGTTACCAGAATTCTGATTTTCTTCTTGCTGTTCTTTCCATTTTGCTGTTACTGTCATATCAGAGGTTACAAGGGTTGTTTTGGTAAATTCTATTTCCTGTCCGTTTACTGTTGCAAACCATCCTTCAAACTCAGCACCTTCTTTTTGAGGTACCGGCAACTCTACCGTTGCATTTTTTGCCGCTGGTACTACTGTACTCTTTTCATCTTCCGTAAAAGTTACTGTATAATATTCCCCTACAAGAGTTGGCAGGTAAGTATCCATAAACTTAATCCTGTCTTTCATCCAGTATTTCCAGTTTTCGATTTCATCATCAAACTGATAATATTTTTTATATGTATTCTGCCATCTGGTCATATCATTTTCCCTGGACACTTTAATGCGTTCCGCCATTTTATCTATATATCCACCAGATGCATACAAATCTGTCAAAGTGTTCTTAATTTCCTTATAACGTTCTACTACTTTTTTCGCCACATATGGATCACTCAAAATTTGTTTCACCATGTATCTTCCGTTATTGTCCACCACGCTGGTTGATGTTCCATCTTTTTGGTTCATACTATGGTCGAAATCCCAAACAGGCCCCCAGTATAGCTTACCTTTTCTTTCTTTATACATATATGTACTATTAGTAAACGCATCAAAATTATCACTAAAAAACTGGATTAAGAAGTAATCTACAAAGCTATCCACATCCATCAGTTCACTATATCGTTCCCCTTGTTCATTGACAAATGTAGGCGAATACACAGCATCTTCCATTCTTTGCAAATAATCAGTAATATAGTCATATTGTTTTTGAACCGTTGCACTTAACTTTCCTTCTTTATCCAATAAATCTTCAAACTTTGGGCTTTCAAAGGTATAAGCACGATGTTCCTTTTGTGTGATGTAGTGCACCGGATCCATGGAAGCGTAACTATCCAAATTTACAAGATAGCCTCCCGTAATGGTACTGTCATTAAACTCCTTTTCTTCTTCTAAATCATCAATAGCCACTCTGCTTTTTCCCGCACGAATTTGTTCACATAGCAGGTAATTTCCTAAGTATTCTCCATTCATAACCACATCCACATATACAGACTGGGGAGAATATTTTAATCCTATGGTATCTGCCAAATCGTAAAGCATTTTATTTTTCATATAAGTAAATTCATAAGAGTTTGTTAACAGCACCCAGTGCTTATTACTTCCCATCCCAAAGAAATCACTTTTTTCTTTTAGCTTTATTTTATATGGTTTTTTATCACAATGCCAGGTAGCATTTCCACGTCCTTTGATGTGGTCTAATGCCAATTCTTGACCATTTTCAATCCCAAGTTTTCCATATTGAGACTGATACTTTTCCGGAATAGAAAAACTGATACTTCCATAACATTTCGTATTATGGTCATTATCATTATTCATATCTGCAATAGTTCCCTTGGATTCGTCAATATTAATGTACAAAATCGGAAGAGTCTCTTCATTAGAATACTCACCCTCCGGTGCTTTTGTTAGTACATTGGTAACTGTAGGTACCTTCGTCACTGTAGGTACCCCTGTAACTTGAGGATTCTTGGGTACCAGAATTTCATCTAATCTCGTTGTTTCTAAATCAATAAATTTTTCTTCCAATTGATATTTTTTGCCCATGCATAGACGTTTCCTTTTCCTTCGTCGTCTGCACTTCCCTGACAATAGCCCGCAACCTGCACCTTATTTCTTCCTGCATAAGTAAGACCACTTACATCCGGTTCTTTTTCTGTAAAAATGATTTTTTCCAGACTTTCCATATTCTCAATACTGCCGGAAACAGTTTTACATCCATCATATACAAGAATCTTCGTAAACGCTGCTTCTCCAAAATTTGTTTCTGCACTTTCTCCTTTAAATGTTACTTTTTGTAAATTAATACATCCATCAAATACACCTGTTCTAAATTTTGCGTTTCCACTGATGATCATTTCTTTCAGTGCACTACAATCTTTAAACGCATAAGAATTGCAGTTCATATCGCCTGTTGCTACAAATTCTTCCAAAGAACTACATCCTAGCATTGCATTTTTGTACAACATTACATTTGAATTATAACAATTCATTTTCTTTAATGAAGTACATCCTTCAAATCCTGAAATCCCAATGGAAAATTCTTTTATTTCTTCCGGTAGATTAATTTCTTCCAATGATACACATCCCTTAAATGCACCATCTCCAATAGCAGCCGCCTTGTTAAAGGAGCTTACAGGAATCGTTACCGACTTCAAATTCGTACAACCTTCAAATGCTGAATCTTTTGTATTTCGAACATTCACATCTGTCAATGCCTTACAGTTTTTAAATCCCTCCTTATAAACAATGGATAAGGGTTTTTCTTTTGGCAGGTTCAGAGTAGTAAGTTCTTCACAATCTGCAAATGCTCTCTCTTCAATACACACAGCCGTTTCTGGTAAGGTGATACTTTTTACTTTGGAGTTTGAAAAGGCATTCGCTCCAATTCGAACTACCGGATATCCCCCTAGAGTATCTGGAATAACAACTTCATCAGGCAACGTATCTTTGTTGGTTGGATATACATACTCCGATTCCTCCACACCTGAATATACCGTATAGGTCCATTCTATCCCATCTACGGTTTCTGTATATACAGTAGGTATCGGTGCTGTATTCCCCGGTGGAAGTTCTTCTGCATATACCATTGGAATAAGAGGTGTTCCCACCGGAACACTCCCCACTGCCACTCCTACCATGATCCCCAACCCCAATGCCAGGATTTGTTTTGTTTTTCTAGTCCTCATATGCTTCCTCCTTTGCAACATTTCCATGCTTGATCATTTTTCAGTTCTGTCTCCTTATTTACATTTTCACAACACATTGCATGGCAATCTCTCACGTCCAGCTTTTGGTCAATTTAACTATTTATTTCTTTTTATTTTCTTTTTATTTAACATTTTGTTTCCAATTTATTACA
>JBGVDD010000064.1:0-4939 GCA_045119215.1 Lachnospiraceae bacterium
CTTAAAAAATACGCCAAAAAGACTGTTGTCTTAACTCCTCAGCGACCGTAGGGAGCGATAACTCCTTTAACTCCTTTAACTTCTGAGCTTGCGAAACTTGAATAACTTCTCTAACTTCCGCACATGAGAAAGTTCAATAAATCAGGTACAAGGGGGCGTTTCTTCAAGATGAAATGCCCCTTTTATCTTAATATTTTTCAAAACGAAGAAAAAGATAAACAATAGATAATCAGTTACTTGTGCTCTTTTTGTTGCTTCGTGAAGCCACTTTTTTACCCACAGCCGATAAACGTAATGATAAAAAGTGTAATTTTGCAAGCGAAAACTTAATAACTTAATTGTATAATTAAAAAACGATGCTTATGAATAGGAGAATTTACAAATTGTTACTTTTCTGTATGGTTAGCATGCTTTCTGTTTTTGTGCATGCTGCCAATACGCTGGAAGTAACTTATCAGATTGGTAACACCAAAAAGTCACTTCTTTCAGAACATCATTGGCACAGATTAGGAATAACAACACATACAAACATTATAACTTTGCATACAAATTTAAATAACTCAAGTTTCGCAAGTGGTTTAAGTACGGGCTGGAGGCTCAGAAGCTCCAGAAGCAGCACGCCCTGAACCAACGGTCAATTCCGCTACGCGCCGGTGACCGTTGGTTCAGGGCGTGTGGGGCAAAACTTGCGAAACTTCAGTAAATAATAACTAAAAAGAAAGGAGTGAGTTTCTCAGATTTTATTTGAATTTTTGCAATGTCATTCAGAGTTTTATTTGTTTTTTAAATGCAACACTAAGATAAGTGAAATTTCTGACATGACATAATCCTGGGCAACTTTTTGTTGCTAAGGTCTTTTAAAAGTTTAATTAATATTAATAATAGTGTTGCGTAATTATGGATATGAAGAAAAAAATACTTTTATCAATGATCTTGCTCGCTTTGTGCTTGATACAGGCTTCAGCGGACACTTATTACTTCAAAATCAATCTTTACAAAGATAATGGTGATTTGGAAGGATGGTCTAAATATATTCAGGTAGATGCTCGTCAAATTGGCACAGACACAAAAACTGGTAAACCGATATATGATTATCCTAACGGCCTGAGAACACTTCTTGATGGAGGGAAGGTAAAGGATGAAGGTGATGGGAATGGGCAAGGCATTAAAGAATATGAATTGCCCAGAAAAGCCAATAATAATAATGAGGTAGATCTGGATAGAATTTATGGTATTGTATTTGCCAATCAGAAAGGAAGAGATAAAGGTACAGATTTAAACATACTGGGGGGAGATGAATATAAAGCGTGGGAGACGATACGTCCTCACATCAAATATCTCGAATTGCGCGAGTATGAACTTACTACATATACTGGTGATGGCTATTTCATGGATATGCATAATGTTGAAGAGTTGGAATTGCCTCAACTTGGTATGAATGTAGGAGATGGGGATACGCATTGTCAATATTATTTCGCTAATGCTGATAAACTGAAAAAAATAACTATATGGAACGGTAATGCCGCCGTAGATATAACAGATGATAGGGCAAATAATAAAACCTTGTTGAATAGAGTTGGAAAATATATGTTTTCCAATTGTTATAACTTGAGTACCAAATATATAAACCGTTTGATAAGGGATGTTTCAGTGATAAAAGACTATGCTTTTAAAGTAATGACGGTAATCGTGATAAATTCTCTGACGAAGTAGCAGGCCATAATATGGCTATTGTGATACCCAGCTCAGTAACGAAAATAGGAAGTCAGGCTTTTTATAATCGACTGAAAGTTACCGGACTGACTATTCACGGAAATAGTGGCTGCTTGGAGATTGGTTCTGAAGCATTCGGACAATGTGATGAACTGGCAAAGATAACTCTGGATAATCTAACTCAGGATAAAAAAGAACTTAAAATATATAAAAATGCATTTATGCGCTGCAAACAGTTGAATGCCTTTGAAAATATGAATACAGCTAAGATAACCTATCTTGGAACTGGTGTATTTGGTGACTGTCGATCCATGACCGACGAATTTGTTAATGGTGTGTTACAGAATTATGCAGACAATGGGAAAAATGGGGAAAATAAGGTAACGAAAATTCCTGCTTATCTGTTTTTTGGCTGCAACGGACAAGATGGACATGATGGATCGGATGGGAATAAAAATGTTTGTTCTTTTACCCAATTGAATATTCCTGCACAGTTTACTGAAATAGGAGATGGTGCATTTGCTTCTACTGGTGATGCTAAAATAAAGTTGAAAACTATCACAGTGAACCGTGATATGGCTCCTAAGTGCCTACAAGGGGAAACGGATGAATATGCAAATATTAAAAATAAAAGCGTGTTTGATGGGCTGGATCCAAATGTGACAACTGTAATCTTTGAAAATGCTGCAAAAGGCTGGGAGAAAACTGAGACAACTGGTTTTTTGACCTATATGACTGATGGGTCTGAGTTTCAGCGTCTTCTCACAAAAGACATATATAGTGATCATACAGAATATATTAATGTGCCGCAGCAACATGCGATAGTAAGATTGCACAGAACACTTAAGGAGGGTTGGAACACCATTTGTCTGCCTTTTGGAGTGAATTACAGATATTGTACTATGTGGGGTGAAGATTATAAAGCCAAACAGGATTACAATGCAAGCATCATAGTGAATGGGCTTACCCATAATAGCGGGGCTACTAGTGATAATTTCACAATGGGTGTATACCGCGGCTATTGGCGAGATGGTAAGACTTTCATGTTTCTCCATTACACCAATTTTAAAGATTATCCGCTTGATTTCTGTGAGACATTCCTTGTTAAGATGAGAAAACAAGATATTGATAATGCACCAAAGGATAAAAGTGATGTTGCTATTTATACGTTTAGAAATGTTGATTTGAACTACCGCTGGACTGCAGATGGAACAAGTGGAAATGAAGGGAATTGGACGCTTGTAAAAGCATATTCTGCTAATGAAATGTTAGGTCAGGTAAAGCCTTTTGATGGTAAAGTGAATACTGATGCGACACCATTTAAAGATAAGGCATCCTATGATGAATATGTGCTTAAAGGTTCTCTTGTTCAGCTCACGGGCACTGTGAAGGATTCAAAAGGTATAATAACAACCGATGATTATTTCTTTCAGCAGTCCCAAAACGGCACGATGAAACTCTATCCCTATACAGAAGGTAATAAATACGGTATCCGTGGGTTCAGTGGGTGGTTTCATAAAAAAGATAATAATTACTCGAAACCTTCTGAACTTTCTTTAAGTTTGTTTGATGATGGTAGTATCACTCCTATAGAAACAGTAAAGGTAGATGACTTGAATAGAGACACTTCTGGCAAAGTTTATAGCATCAGCGGAGTGTTTATGAAAAACAATGCCGCCGATCTGAATAATCTGCCAAAGGGCATTTATGTCGTGAATGGAAAAAAATATGTAGTCAAATAAAATAAGCAACAATGAAAAAGGAATATATAAAACCGAAAATCATTATTATAAAAACATATAATGATGATGCTTTATTACAAACAGCCTCGCTTTATGATTACAACAAAGTCGATCCTGATGAAAATATTGCTGGCGAAGGTGGCGAAGACGGACCGATCCACGACAATAAAGACATCATTTGGAATGACTAACAACTTTATTTCACGTTTTTCCAAAAAGTACAAAGTATGAATACATTGAAACAAACTCTTTTTTTATTGCTCATTCTCGTATTTTCGGGAGTGAGCAAAACTATTGCCCAATCCATTGGCGTGTATGTAGGTGGACATATCCGACGTGAACGTCCCGGTACCATCGAGAAATTACGCAATTCTGGTTTCACATACATCATTCTCTTCAATATCAACGTTGAGCCCGATGGTACACTGACTACAGATGGCGAGACGGTATGCAAAGATGGAAAGTATGTGTTTGGTAACACGCAACCCAACTATGTCTCTGACATAAAAAAACTAAAACAGGCACCAACAACCATCAGTAGAATAGAAATATGTATAGGTGGTTGGGGTAACAAGTCTTTTAGTCGCATCAAGGAACTTAT
Organism: Lachnospiraceae bacterium; assembly: GCA_045119215.1. Lineage (GTDB taxonomy): Bacteria > Bacillota > Clostridia > Lachnospirales > Lachnospiraceae > RUG11237. Next base: position 4,057 of record JBGVDD010000064.1, read on the forward strand.
TAATAGTCATGGTGTAGGAAGTAGTACCATCTTGTATAAGAATTTTAAAGCGCTTAAAAATGCCATTCCAGAGATTGATGCTGTAAACAACGATGATGAGTATTGCTACGATGTCGCAACGGCTGTTAAATTCCACCAGATGATGTATACATTGGGGTATAAAACAACTGTCGCGCCATATATGAACCGTAGTTTTTGGGAAAATCTTGTTTCTCAGTTGGGCGATAGATGTGATAGGGTACTTATACAGTGTTATGATGGCGGAGCAGGAAACAATCCATCCGACTGGCATTTAGGTAACAGAGCTGTCCATGCAGGAAGAATGAATTACCAAGAAGGTGGTGTAGATGCATGCATAGCTCAGATGGAGTCATGGAAGAAAAATAATGGAGTGAGCGGAGGTTTTATTTGGCTTTATAACGATGAAACATGGAATCTTAATCAGTGGGCAACGAGGATGCTACGTGTGTTTGGTACCAAAAAGTGCGATGACAATATAGCAAGTCTTTATGCAGATTCCGACTATCGTGGTTATTCAAAATCATTGGGCGAGGGTAGCTACACTCAGGCAGACCTCGCCATGTATGGCATTAGTGCTAAGGATATATCATCGTTGAAGGTCACAAAAGGCTTCAAGATTACACTCTATGAGAATGCTGATTTCACTGGTAATTCAAAGAGTTGGACAACAGACGCTTCTTTTGTTGGTGGGGATTGGAACGATAAGGCTTGTTCGGTGCGAATCGAACCAAATGGTAAGAGCGGTCTATCGGGTAACTTCAAAATCATGAACCGCAACAGTGGTAAGTATCTTGACTTGGATAATAACAAGACTGATAACAATACCGCAATCGTCCAGTTTGATGACGAGGGTGTAGATGCC
>JBGVDD010000065.1:0-6175 GCA_045119215.1 Lachnospiraceae bacterium
GCTGTATCGTTCATCAGATCCGTTACTCTACAAAGTTTATTTCGTACAAAGATATAAAGCCATTTATGAAAGATCTTAAACTGGTATATAAGGCAGATACAGAAGATCTGGCATTGGCTGCTCTTGATGATCTGGAAGCAGAATGGGGAAAAAAATACCCGGCTTCTATTGCTTCCTGGCGTAACAACTGGCCGCAATTATCCACGTATTTCAAGTATCCATCGGAGATCCGGAAGCTGATCTACACAACGAATTCTATTGAGAACTTTAACCGTCAGCTTCGCAAGGTCACAAAGGCCAAAACCATCTTTCCTACGGATGATGCCCTGTTCAAGAGTCTATACCTGGCCATGATGGATGCAACTAAGAAATGGACAGGAAAAGCATGGGATTGGGGGCTCACCTTAGATCAGTTATGCATCTACTTCGAAGACCGGATTCAACCGGAAGACCTTGATTAGCATAAATCATCCTGCATAGCAAGGGTAAATAAAACGCCCGTTTTCTGACGGGCGCCCTTGACATGCAGAATGATCCATGCTAGAAAGTAAACAAGGGCAGAATAGCAATTCGTGCCATTCTGCCCTCATCTAATCTTATACAATTCTAATTAAACCTAAGATTTTTTCACTAATCTAAGAGGTTTACACAAAATTTGTTACACTACCTCATCCACACTTGATATGTTTGTGATTACATAGGGAAAGCATTTTCCAATTTTGTGTCTATCGCAAAGAAAAATTTTCCTTTGTGAGCATTCTAACATAGCTATTTTGATATCGCGCTCCAGAATAGATGAGTCGGTTATTGTTGACTTGTCTATTCCCCGTGCAGAAAAAAACATTGAGGTTGCACGAAGCTTGCGAATATATTGTTCTGCGTGAGAGCCGCCAAAAGCAATGGAATCGTTAAGCATTTCGCCGCCGGTACAATAATTGCGTATTTTATATTCTGCAAGAACGAGACAAATCTGTGGATTGTTTGTGATCACAGTAAGGTTGGGAATATTGCGGAGATATGGAAGCATAAAGTAAGTAGTTGTTGAGGCATCCATAAAAATAGTTTCTCCTGGTTTTATCATTGCTGCAGCTTTTGCAGCAATTTTTTTCTTCTCGGAAACATTGCTCTCACTTCGTACAGATAAAGGAATCTGACTGGGGAATGTTTCGTTTAACACCGCACCTCCAAAACTGCGGGTCAGAAGCCCTTTCTTTTCCAATTCTGCCAAATCTCGTCGTATGGTTGCAGGACTTACATACAATATGGAACATAACTCCTTTGAGGTTATATTTTTATGCTCTTTTAGAAGTTTAATGATAGCGTTATGGCGATCAAGCTGTAACATATGTGTGCCTCCTTCTCCTGGGAGTTTTTCGGTGAATAAAATAATTTGTGCTATACGTCAGTCTTAATTAAAAGTAAAAATCTTATGGCTTATATTATATAGTTTTGTCAGAAGAAAAGTCAATAAGGTACTAGAAAAACATATTATTATTGTGAGTGAATATGAGCGAATTTGATTTAACAAAAGAAGAATTATGAGCATTTTGCAAGAGTTTCGCAATACATTTACAAACAAACGCTCAATTGATGTTATATGTAAAATCAATCAGTCTTGTAAGGAGGACAAAAGATGTCAAATGTAATGCGAACAGCAGTTTTCACTGATGTTAAGAAAATTGAATTGCAGGAATGCGAAAGACCGGTTCCCAGAGGAAATAAAGTATTGGTAAAAATTGATGCAACAGCAATCTGTACCTGGGAACAGCGAGTGTATACCGGCGTAAATAAAGTGGAATTTCCTTTTATAGGAGGACATGAGATTGCTGCTCATATTGTTGAAATGGGAGAGGAAGTAAACAGACAGGAGTGGGCAGTAGGTGACAAGGTAGTTGTAGGTGCAACCTTACAGTGCAGAAATTGCTTTTACTGCAAGACCGGTAATTCCCAGAGCTGTGATCATTTCAACCACAGTGTACATCTGGAAGGAATGCCTCACAAGGGAATGGGCGGCTTGAGTGAATATATGCTGGTTTCACCGGATTGTATGTTTAAGTACGACAATGTTACCCCAGAGGAAGCAGCTATCATTGAACCGGTTTCCTGTGTGGTACATAGTGTGGAAACAGCAGATATTCAGATGGGTGATACCGTGCTTGTAATAGGTTGCGGTATCATGGGATTGCTTCACGTTGCACTGGCATGCGGCAGTGTTGGACAAATAAAAGAAAGGTAGGAGAAGAGTATGTTGGAGATTTGTGTACAGTCAGGGGATTGGTATCAGGAAAACGATCCGGAAGGAAGCTTTCGTTATATCCATGAGTGTGGTTTTGAGGGCGTAGATTATAATATCAATAATCATCTGCTTAGCAGAAATATTGTAGATGGAAGTCTTACTACTTTTTTTGATCAAAGTATAGAGGAATTGTTGGCATATTATAAGCCTGTGAAAGAGGCAGCTGAAAGAAACCATGTTGAAATTTCTATGATGCATGCACCATTTCCTCTTTATGTGGAAGAGAAAGAGTACGTGAATGCTTATCTGATCAATGCTGTGGATAAATGCTGCGCAGTTTGTCAGTATCTGGGATGTCCTGCGTTGGTGGTGCATCCATCCATTCACCGGGATAAGGCTACTGAGAAAGAAAATAATCTGCAGATGTATCGGAAGATGATGCCAAGTGCGAAAAAATATGGAGTGAAGTTGTGTCTGGAGAATACCTTTAGAAGCGATCATGGTTGTATCCGTGAAGGAGCTTGTGATGATGTGGCGGAGGTTTGCTGGTATATAGACACGTTAAATAAAGAAGCTGGTGAGGAAATCTTTGGATTTTGTCTGGATACTGGGCATGCCAATGTACTGGGACGCGATATCCGCGAATTTATTAAAACCCTTGGCAGCAGATTGACTGTTTTGCATATACACGATAACCCCGGCGATTGGGATTGGCATATGATTCCCTATAGTGTGACAGGATCGAAAGGCGTAGATTGGGATGGATTTATAGAGGGATTGATAGAGGTTGGCTATACCGGTCCTCTTTCTTTTGAAACCTTCAGGGGAATCAATGCGTTGCCGGATGATACGAAAATGGATGGATTGAAGCTGGTAAGTGCTATCGGAAGATCGTTTTGGAAACGGATTGTGGGAAGGAACAGTAAATGAGACGTTTACGTCAGCTCTGGTATCTGACTGGACCTTTGAAGAGCTTCGACAGCTTCGGCTAAAGTGTAATGGCGAACAACAGATTACCTGATTCCCACCTTTGAGGAGGTACTACAGGTCTGTAAAGGACGTACAACGATCCATCTTGATAAATACGGAGTCCGGGATTGGGACGAGGATGTTTATCCGCTGATAAAAAAGGTTGGTGCAATACCTTGGGCTGTCTTGATTTATAAGTTGTTATGCTAACATTTCACCAAGCAACACTCCGGTACAATAGAAGTTTTTAAGGTAATCTTTGGCCAGGGATTCCGGTAAAGCTCCGTAGACAAATTCAAAACTGAGATTACCTGAATAGCCAGCTTTTTGGAGTACTTGCATGCAAGCCTCCCAGTCAATTTCACCGAAGAAAGGTGGAAGGTGCAGGTCCTTGCCGTAATAATTATCGTGTATATGTGTACAGGAAATGTACTTCGCGATTTCAGCTATTTTGTCAGGTTGTGTTTGGCCAAAAGCGACGTTGGCGTGACCGAAATCCCAACAACAGGATACATTTGGAGTCTGAAAGCGTTCGATAAGAGCTTTGAGTTCCGTTACATCGGAGCAGAAGCGTGGTCTGCCGGCATCTTCAAAAACATTTTCAAAGGCAATGCCGATATTGAAGGCAGCCGCTTTTTCGACATAAGGGGCAAAGTAGTCATAATTGTATTCCAGTGCTTTTGGCGGAGTGTATTCTATGTTTTTGAAGTCAAATTCGTCACCGTGCACTACCATGTATGCAGCATTCAACATTTTAGTTGCCTGCAAGGCACGCTCTACTAGTAGACGGTGTCTGTTGCCATGATGATTGTAGCGGTTAAAAGGTGCATGGGTTTGATGAACATGCAGATGGTTTTCTGCAAATATTTGCATATGCTCTTCCATAACGTGTTCCCAATTATCATCAGTAACTGGAGGGGTATAGTCCAGGGCAGTGAAACCGGCTTCTGAAACGAGTTGAGCAGCTTTTGACATTGGCATGGTTTTGGCGATGTAGTGGATATTGATTGAGTATTCCATATATGACTCCTTTCCGGGATGGTAAATACATTATATATTTTTTGATATTATATGACAAGTGTTGGACTATAGTCAAGCCAGTAGACACAATTAGTTAGAAAACCACTCTGGAAAGAGACATTAAGCCTGATTCCAGAAGAGTTCTTCTTTTTGATTAGGTGTTAACATTCCAAGAGCCCCGTGTGGTCTTTTGGAGTTGTAGAAACCTTCAATGTACTCAAAGATGGATAACTGAAGTTCTTGTAGCGAGTGATAAGTTTTTCGGTTAGTTTCTTCCTTTTTGAGATATTTAAAGAAACTTTCGCAGCAGGCATTGTCGAAAGGATAACCTTTCTTTGAAAAGGATTGCACAACATTAAGAGAATCTAATAACTGTCTGAATGCGAATGCAGTATATTGAGATCCTCGATCAGAATGAAACATTAAACCTTTGGGATGTTTCCGTTTATCATAAGCTTTTTTGAAGGCGGTCATTACTAAATCAACATCTGGTCTAGATGAGATGTTCCAGGAGATGACTTTGCGTGAAAATAGATCCATTACAATGCAGAGATAGTACCATTTACCAGCGACTTTGATGTAGGTGAAATCACTAACCCAGACAATGTTTGGATACCTTTGGTTGAACTCTTGGTGTAAGTGATTTGTGCATTGTCCGGTTTCTTTATGTCGATAATTACGAAAAGGTTTTTCCGTGGACATGCGTGGTAATTGGAGAGTTTTTATCAGGCGGTACACTCGGCCGACGCTGATTTTAATGCCATAATCACGTTGGAGAACATAGGTGATTTTATAAGCACCAAGCCGTTTGCGATAATCAGCGTAAATCTGAAGAATCAGTTTTGCGATTTGTTGGTTTTCTTTCGTTCGAACGGCAGGTTCTGAATTATAATGTTTGTAATAGGTGCTTCTGTTTACACCTAATACTTTACAAAGAATTTTGATGTCATGCTGAAAGCGTAGCTTATGAACAGCTTCTAATCGTTGTTCGAGTGTGGCGTGAAGATGGCAATCGCTTTTTTTAGTATGAGGTTTTCCTCTTCAAGCTGAGCCATTCGTTTTTGAAGTTCTTTTACCTGCTTTGCAGTAAGAACTTCGCCATCGTCTGTCTCGATGGTTGAGTATTGTTTGATCCAACGGTTAAGAGTCATGGGAGCAATTCCGTATTCTCTACAGAGTGCAGCCTGTGTTTTGCCACCGGATTGATAAAGATTGACGAGGGTACGTTTGAAGTCTTCGTCATAGCGGGTACCGCGGTTACTTGTGGACATATGTAGATACCTCCTTATTCGTGTCTACTTTATTGTAATGTGTATCAACTAAATGTGTCCACTTTTTTAATATAGATCCAAACAATGGCATATCACGGAGGTATGCCCGAATAGATGTAAACACTGTTACATTGGAGGCATATCTAATGAGGAAAGACGGAAAAATGAACTGAGTATAGATAAGTTAATATCGATTTTGGATAATCTTAAGGCTTTTGAAGACAAATATGATGCTGAACTTAAGCGATTTGCTGTGACGGGTGGGGACCCTTTTGAGTATGCAGATTTTGAAAGGTTTTTAGATGAGTTATCTGTAAGAGGAAAAGAAATAAATATATTAGGTATTCCTGAAAGAGTTACAAAAGAAAATCTTGAGATGTTGAGTAAATATAATGTGACTACATATCAGGTTAGTTTGGATGGAATGAAGAATACGCATGACATGATAAGAGGAGAAGGAAGTTTTGATAAAACTATAGAAGCTCTTAAATTTATTGAAAACAAAAGTTCCATTAAAGCGCATATTATGTATACCATAAATAGAGAAAACTGCGATGAAATGTTTGATCTAATTGATTATTTATTAAAAGAGGATATATCTGCATTGTTTTCTTTTGATTTTATGGTATTAGAAGGAAATGCAAAGAGTAATTTAAATTTGTTAGAAAAAGACAAGGTG
>JBGVDD010000066.1:0-4355 GCA_045119215.1 Lachnospiraceae bacterium
GTGGGAAGGATACAGCCAAGACCAAGGGTGTCCTATTCATGACATAGATTATGATTAACGCGAGGGGAATCTGAAGGAAGGTGGAGGCAAATCTCTGGTCTGACGAACAGAAATCACATCAGGCTATAGTTAAGGATAAGGTTGCAAGACAAACTGAAGTCCAATAACTACTCGGAATTAATTGTAGTAAATGTGGCAGATATATGGAGAGAAAGAAACGTGTGGTACCAAGGGAGGTCTCGTCAGCGGAGGAAACAGAGTATGAAATCCGTGAGTAACAACGAATGGCGAGAAGTCAGCAGAGGTCATAGTACCATGGCGGTTGCAAACGTTATGGGAAGGACTGAACTTTAGGAGACACAAGCAATGAATGTAACTGAAAGTAGATTTAAGAACAGACAACTTCATATTGAGGACTATCTGCAAATGGTATCTGCGGAACAGAAAGAGTATGCAGAAGTGTTCGACTACTCTAAGATTATTGAAAAGAGCGGTGTCATCACAGACTATTGGACGAACAATCTTTTGGATTTGATTCTGCGAAAAGAAAACCTTAACAAGGCATATAAACGAGTAAAATCAAACAAGGGAAGCGGTGGGATTGACGGAATGCAGGTGGATGAACTTCTGCCCTACCTAAGAGAAAACCAGAAAACCCTAATCCAAGAGATAAGGGATGGCAAATATAAGCCAAATCCAGTTCGAAGGGTAGAGATACCCAAGGAAACAAAAGGCGAGTTTCGTAAGCTTGGAGTCCCAACAGTAGTTGACCGAGTAATTCAACAGGCAATTACACAGGAACTCACACCAATCTATGAAGAGCAATTCTCAGATAATAGTTTTGGTTTTCGCCCGAAACGAGGAGCACATGATGCCCTCAGACAATGCCAAAAGAATGTAAATGATGGCTAGGTATATGTGGTGGATATGGACTTGGAAAAGTTCTTTGACACTGTATGCCAAAGTAAACTGATTGAGGTATTGTCACGAACCATCAAGGACGGCAGAGTTATTTCACTGATACACAAATACCTAAATGCGGGAGTTATAGCAAATGGGATGTTTGAGCGCACAGAAATAGGAATGCCCCAAGGCGGTCCACTTAGTCCCTTACTTAGCAACATTATGCTGAACGAGTTGGATAAGGAATTAGAACGCAGAGGACATAGATTTGTCCGTTATGCAGATGACTGCATGATTTTCTGCAAAAGCAAGAAAAGTGCAGAAAGAACCTTAGAAAACATTATTCCATTTATTGAAGGAAAGTTATTTCTTAGAGTAAATCGGAAGAAAACAGAGGTGGCTCATATCAGCAAGGTCAAATATCTTGGTTACAGCTTTTACAGATACAAGGGAAAATGCAGATTTAGAGTCCACCCAAAGTCAGTCACTAAGATGAAGAATAAAATCAGAGAACTGACAGACAGAAATAATGGCATGAGCAACGCTAAAAGAGAAGAAAAATATCAACAATTCGTGCGAGGATGGGTAAATTACTTCAAACTTGCAGACATGAAGAATCTTCTCAAAGAAACAGATGAATGGGCAAGGCGCAGAATCAGAGCGGTCTATTGGAAACAATGGAAGAAAATCAAGACAAAGTACCGAATGCTTAAAGCACTAGGACTTGAACATTGGAGAGCGAAAGAACTTGCCTGTAGCCGAAAAGGTTATTGGAGAATGGCACAAGTCCTGAACCAAATCTTTTCAAACAAAATAATAGCCAAGCTGGGATATACATCCATGCTTGACTATTATCTAGTAGTCTATGAAAACTAAGGAACCGCCGTGTACGGAACCGTATGCACGGTGGTGTGAGAGGTCGGCTAATCAATTAATGGTTAGCCTCCTACTCGATTTTATGGGGTGTCCTATAGTCAGGACTATGTAAGTGCATCTCTCAGTTCCTTGACACAATTTTCAGGATCGCACTCATCTGCTGTGGTCTTTAATTCCCAAAGTTTGTCTAGGATATCTATAATATTTTGGTATCTATCCTCATATTTGTATCTTTGAGGGTTATCATCTGAAAGTAGATAATCTTTATATTCAGAAATCAGTTCCTCTATATCACTATAATCTATGGTGTCTGTAAAATAACCGTCTAAGTAAATAACAGCATAATCATCTAAAAACTTTTTAATCTTTTTAGACATTTCTTTTGAAATAATCATAATTGTACCTCCTAATAGTTTGAACTTTTTATGCAAGCTTTTAATTCTTCTGATGTTTCATATATTCCTATGCATGCCCGTACATAAGTCAGTAATTCTTCTAATGTTTCCTTAATGGAATCATAGTCATAATATTCTCTGTGTTGGTCTAGTAGAGCATTCTCCGGTTTATCGTTGCATTGATCAATGAGATCTTCAAAATGCAATATAAATTCCTCGAGCTTATCCTCCATGTCATACAAGTCTTTAGCACAAAAAATTCTCCATTGTCCAGCGACATGCATTAACCCCTTTTTTCTTTCTTCTCTTGTCATATATTATACCTCCTTGATTGTACAGTATTGCTAATAAAGGTGATATTAATATAACGCATTTTAGAACAATTGTACATAGGCTGTACGGTGAAATTTATCGATTTAGTGAAAAAGTACACGCACCGATTTTTGGAAGTAGAAACATGGGTACTGAGACTTTTATGGGCGGTAGATTTAAACAACGCAAAATTGCCTTGCTAGAAAGATATTCATACGATATAATAAAAATAGATATTTATAATTTTGAAAAGAAATGGATACTGGCGTTAATAATGGCAGTACCTCTTGTGATGATTGCAAAAATATGTTAGTATGGTACTCATTGAATCGCCAAGGAGAAAAGGGGTTGACGAGTGGAGTCGAAAATAATTTTATATCACAGTGATGAAGAAAATAAATGTAAACAGTTTGTAGATAAAGAGAATGTTTTGATTTTAAGTGGTAATACAAAGGATGATATTTGGCTAGGTAAAGGAATGTATTTTTGGGATAATATGGGCAATGCTAAGTGGTGGAACCGTAAACAATGCAATAGAAATCCTAACTTGAAATATCGTATTGCAGTTGCTAATGTTACTTTGGACAATTTACTCGATTTGACAGATTATGATGTGTATATGGAATTGGATAATTTATGGAAGCAAATTTGTAAATTATGTGATTTAGACCCTAATGTACAATTAGGAGGTAAATTGAATTTTTTGTTCGATTCCTTTGAGTTTGAACAGAGATATGATTTGATAAAGGTTTATGGTAAATATAATGGTACACCTAATAAAGGCTTTTTTAAGTTTGATTATAACACTACGAAAGCAGAACCAACAATTGGAGTAAAGTGTATCTATAGTATAAGAAATGTAAAATGTATTATCGAAAAAGATTTGATTGAGGAGGTAAAACATGAATAAGGAAGAAAGCCTAACTTTTTTACAAAGTTGTATGGAAAAAGTAAAGAATGCATCTGCAAAAGATATTCAATTTTACAAAGAACTTTATAAATTGAATTGCACATTAACACCAGGGGTTTCCGATTTTGAAATTATTTTTCCAACAAATGATTCAGGCTATAGTTTTGAAATTAATGATTCATTTAAGTTAGATGTAAGCAATCAACAGATAAAAAGTACTGCTAAAAAACAAATGGAGTATAGTTTTTTAGGCGGTAGCTCATTTAACCAGCAGAATAATGATAGTCTTTCGTACGCAGCATAAGGAGTGAATATGAATTATAGTAAATTTCAGTTTTCTAATCCAGAGTTAGATAAACTAGAGTTTTCAGTAAACAAAGAATTTGATGAAGAAAAGTGTAATGGGATAGAAATACAGTCAAATATCGAGGTGCAATTATTGGGCAGTAATGAAGCAATTGTAAGATTAACATTGAACATTGGTGATTCTACAGAAACACAGCCCTTTAGTGTATGTGTGAGAATGGGAGCCACTTTTACTTGGGAAGGGGTAGTTGAAGAAGAGAAGGCAAAGCAGTTACTGAATATCAATGCCCCTGCTGTACTACTTTCATACATTAGACCAATAGTAGCCAGCATAACTAATAGCTCTAAATACCCAGTGTTAAATATTCCGTTTATTGATTTTACAAACCAGAATCACTTTGAATGATAATGAGTTTGAAGAAGAGGAGCCAGATGACTTTTAAGAATTCCAAGATGAAATGATTTTCTGTTAAGAGGATGCATTTAGATGCATCCTCTTTAGATATAAGCTACAAGTTACTCAAAGCAACCTTCACTGACTTCGGAGGTCGTTACACAGGTGTCTACACAATCTACAACTGGTATCCATCTGTGGTAGTGAAAGCAAATTCCAACGAAGAGAAAAAGGGAGAAACAGGTCATATAGCTCAGCC
>JBGVDD010000067.1:0-3428 GCA_045119215.1 Lachnospiraceae bacterium
AAGGAAGCAGTGTTAAGTTTTTTAATGGGACAATTGATCCCTTTAAGTATGTTTCCGGGCTGGGCACAAAAGATTTTTGAATTTTTACCGTTTCCTTCTATGGTGTATACTCCGGTAATGATTTATTTGGGAAAATATCAGGGAAGTGAGCTTGTCTTTGCCTTAGGGAGACAATTTGTCTGGATTGTTTTGTTGTATGCTTTAGACAGCATAGTCTGGAACAGGGTAACAAAGCGTCTGGTTGTGTTGGGAGGTTAAAAAATGAGAACGTGTAAACGGTATATGAGATTGTACAGAGTGCTGATTACCCAGTTTTTAAAGGGAATCATGCAGTCAAAGGTGGACTTTCTCATGGGACTTTTGGGATTTTTCTTTACCCAGTTTATGGGAATTGCCTTTTTGTATCTGGTGTTTCGGCAGGTGCCCAGTTTACAGGGATGGACTTTGGAACAGTTGATATTTATCTATGGATTTGCCCAAATTCCAAGGGGTATTGACCATTTACTTACCGACAATATATGGTTGATTGCCTGGCGAATGGTTTTGTCCGGGGATTTTGACAGATATATGCTTCGACCTATGAATCTGTTCTTTCAGGTAATCGCAGAGAAATTACAACCGGATGCGTTAGGAGAACTTTTAGTAGGGGGAATATTGCTTGTGATTTCCCTACAAAAAGGGATTGTCATTGTGGATGGAGTACATATTGTGCTGTTTTTTGTATCGGTGATGGCAGGGGCACTGATTTATACAGCAATTAAGTTATTTTTTGCTTCCTTGTCTTTTTGGGTAAAAATAAGTGGTCCATTTTTACAGACTGCATATGAAATGGCTGATTTTGCAAAATATCCAACAGAAATCTACCACAGAGCGATTCGTTTTGTCATTACCTGGATTATCCCATTTGCATTTGTGGCGTACCTGCCTGCAAGTTTTTTCTTAAAAGCTGAGGTATCCCCAGGAATTATTGGAATTGAATGTATTATGGCGGTAGTGTTATTTTCTATTGCATATGTGGTATTTACCATAGGAACAAGACGTTACGAAAGTGCCGGAAATTAAGGGAGATTATGAAAACAATACAACAACAGTTATTTGAATTACAGGATTTAGAATATAAGAAATTTCATGAAAAGCTGATGCCCACCGTGGATTCAGATACCGTGATTGGTATTCGTACACCAATACTTCGCGGATTTGCCAAGGAATTGCAAAAAAAGGCATTAGAGGATGGAGTGATACAAAAAGAGGTGGAGCATTTTTTTAATGCTCTGCCCCATGACTATTATGAAGAAAATAATTTACACATGATGTTTCTGAACCAGATGAAAGATTTTGAACAATGGTTGGAAGAAATTGAAATTTTTTTGCCATACATTAATAACTGGGCTACCTGTGACTTCCCATTGCCAAAGGTTGCATCAAAACATCCAAAGGAGATGGAAGAAAAAGCAAAGGAATGGATGAAGTCAGAACATACTTATACTATTCGATATGGAATAGGAATTTTTATGAGAATGTTTTTAAATGAAAATTTTTCTACAGAGCAGCTGGATTATGTGGCGGCTATTCGCTCAGAAGAGTATTATGTGAATATGATGATTGCCTGGTATTTTGCCACAGCTTTGGCAAAGCAGTATGATGCAACGCTTCCATATCTACAGGAAATAAAATTGGATGTTTGGACACATAATAAAGCAATACAAAAGGCAGTGGAAAGTTATCGCATTACACCGGAACAAAAACAGTATCTGAAAACATTAAAACGAAAAAAGGAGTAATACCATGTCAGATTTTTTTATCATTGATGGTTCTTCCATGTTGAGCACATCTTATTATGGAAACCTTCCGAAAAGCATTCTTTTTGAGAAGGATGAAGAAAAAAGAAAAGAGCACTATAATGAAATTCTCCACACTTCGGATGGAAGATATACCAATGGAATATTTACCATGTTCCGCACTTTGATTTCCATGTATGAAAAGGTGAAACCAGAGTATGTGGCCTTTGTTTTTGATACATCCAGGGATACTTTCCGAAGAACAGAATTGGGAGCTTCCTTTTACAAGGCAAACCGTAAAGCAACACCGGAACCATTAAAAGAGCAGTTCGTTGCCATGGAAAATCTTTTACAAAAAGCGGGATTTCAAGTGTTAATGTCAGATATGTATGAGGCGGACGATTTTGCAGCTTCTCTGGTCAAGAAATTTGCCTCAGATGAGAATACCTGTTACGTCATCACAAAAGACCACGATTATTTTCAACTAGTTAGTGAGAACACAAGAATGTGGCGAGTGGTAGATAAGAAAAAAAGGGAAGCTTTTATTGAAAAATACAGTCAGAATTTAGAACGGCATTTTTTTGATTCTCTTCCAGGAAATGTGGTAGAGTATACGCCACAGATGGTATTGGAGGAAGAGGGGGTCTGGCCGGAACAGATTGTACCTATGTTGGCAATTCAAGGGGATCCGGGAGATGGAATCCCAGGTTGCAAAGGAATTTCGTCGGCAGCACCTATTCTGGTAAAGGAATATGGCAGCATTGAACGAATCTATGAGGTGATAGAAGAATGCGGCGGCGATGCCAAGAAAGAAAAGGAACTGGCAGGATTTTTTAAGGAGCTTGGCATTCGCCAAACCCCTATCAACAAATTGAAGGCAGGAAAAGAAGAGGTTATTCTTAGTGAGAAATTAGCTCAAATGAAGGATGATATCGAGATTACACAGGAGTTATCAGATTTTTCTATGAGTAAGGTTACCAAAGAAGCCTTAATGGAAATTTTTAAAGAATACGAATTGAATAGTTTATTAAAGTCTTTGTAATGAAAAGTCAGGAAGGGTAGATATTTATGGGATGTGTTTATTATACCAGACATGGACAGACCATATGGAATGTGGAGAATAAAATTTGTGGTGCAACGGATGTTCCGCTGACGGAATTAGGACATGAGCAGGCCATAACTTTGGGAAAAGAAATTGCAGCAAGTGATATGAAAATAGACGAAATTCTCTATTCACCATTGTCCAGAGCTGCAGAAACGGCAAGACATATTTCGGAAGAAACCAGCATTCCTATGAGAATGGAGCCACGCCTAACGGAACAAAGTTTTGGAAAGTATGAGTCAACACCCAGAAATGGAGCAGAGTTTCAAGAAGCGAAGTCACATTTTATCCAGGACTTTGACGGTGGGGAAACTATGCTGCATTTGTGTCAAAGAATTTACAATTTATTAGATGAAATCAAGGAAGAGTCAGAGGAAAAAACCTATCTTCTAGTGGCGCATAATGGAATTTCCCGGGTGGTAGAATCTTACTTTCGCAATATGGAAAATGGAGAGTTTGCGGCGTTTGGAATCAAAAATTGTGAAGTGAGAAAATATGAATTTTAATATATCCTCATTATCCTATTGACTTTGTAGGAAATGAGTGTT
>JBGVDD010000068.1:0-26360 GCA_045119215.1 Lachnospiraceae bacterium
TATGCCACAGCTTTTGGATTTACGGAAGAAGAAGTATTTGCATCCATGGATGAATTTGACATGGGAAGCGAAAAAGAGAAGATGGGTGTGAAGAACTGGTATGATGGTTTTACCATTGGAAACCATCATGACATCTACAATCCCTGGTCCATTACCAATTTCCTCAGGCAGAAGGTATTTAAAACCTACTGGGTAAATACCAGCTCCAACGGGATGGCAGGAAGTGTGCTGCAGCAGGCGGACAAGAACGTGAAGGTATTGTTTGAGCAACTGATGCAGGGAAAGAGCATAGATGTGGAGATGAATGATGAAATGATCTTTTCACAGTTAGGTGAGAAGGATGAGGCTATCTGGGCGCTTTTATTGTGCAGTGGATATTTAAAGGCAGAAAAAGTGGTGACACCGGAGGCAGATGGACCGGGAAGAAAGCCTATATTTACCTTAAAGATTACCAACCGTGAGACAGAGATTATGTTTGAGGACCTGATTCATGGGTGGTTTGGCAGGGATGAAGCAAATTATAATGATTTTGTGAAGGCTTTGCTCTTAGGGGATGTGAAATTTATGAACCGGTATATGAACCGGGTGGCACTGAATACCATCAGTTACTTTGATGTGGGAAAAAAGCCATCACAACATGCAGAGCCGGAGAGATTTTACCATGGTTTTGTCCTTGGACTGTTGGTAGAGCTAAAAGACAGATATGCTGTGTTATCCAATCGCGAAAGTGGATTTGGCAGATATGATGTAGTGCTGGAGCCCAAGGATAAAGAGCGAGACTATGCATATATTCTGGAATTTAAGGTGTACGATGAAGAAGACGAAGAAGATTTGAAAGCCACTGTGGCAAATGCCTTAAAGCAGATTGAAGATAAGAAGTATGATACGGATTTGATTGCAAAAGGAATACCGAAAGAGAGAATCCGTAAGTATGGATTTGCCTTTGAGGGGCAGAGGGTGTTGATTGGGTAGGTATAATAGAAAATGTCTGATAGAAAATGAGATGGAAAATGAGATAGAAACGAAAAGGGGGAAAGATACATGATTCAGATTCGAGCAGATGGAAATTCACAGATTGGTGCAGGTCATATTATGCGCTGTCTTTCTGTTGCCATGGCTTTAAAAAAACTTGGCGAAGAGGTGTGGTTTGTGTTGGCAGACGAAAGTTGCAGGGATTTGGTAGAAAGCAGAGGGTACAGGGTTCATGTGCTGGGAACGGATTACAGACAAATGGAGGGAGAGTTAGATAGCTATTTTTCATTTTTGAAGCACAGGAAACCGGCAGGGATTTTGGTAGACAGTTATTTTGTGACAGAAAAATATTTTAATAAGCTGGGAGAAGTTACAAAGATTGCTTATTTTGACGATATGTTTGAACGTGTATATCCGGTGGATATTATCATCAATTATGGAATCTGTGCAGAAGAGCTTCCATACAAAGAAAAGTATCCAAGGACAACAAAGTGTTTGCTGGGACCATATTATGCCCCGGTTCGCCAGGAATTTCAGGACAGGGAAATCACATTTCATGAAGCTTTGACAGATGTGTTAATTACTACAGGTGGAAGTGATGCATATAACTTAGCTGGTGGGATTTTACAGGAAGCCTTACAGGATGAGTATGCCAAAACTTTAAAATATCATGTAGTTAGTGGAGCATTTAATACGCATTTAAAGGAATTGCAGAAGCTAGAAAAGAATTACAGTAATGTAACGGTATATTCTAATGTAAAGCGGATGTCAGATATCATGTTACAGTGTGATGTGGCATTGACAGCCGGAGGTTCCACCGTATTAGAATTAAGTGCATTAGGAATTCCGTTTCTTTGTTTTTCCTTTGTGGATAATCAGGAGCCAGGGGTACAGGCGTTAGTGAAAAAAGATCTGACAGCTTATGGCGGAAATTACTTAACGGAAAAAGAAAGAATGATAAAAGACCTGATTAGAAATTTAAAATTGTTAGGACAGAACAATTCTTTAAGGAATAAATATGCCAGGAAAATAAGAGAATGTATTGATGGAAATGGGGCAATGCATATTGCACAGGAAATTTTAGAAAGCCTTCTGGAAACCCCCAAGACTTTGCTAGAATAAATAGAGATTACACCCGAATAAAAAGGAAGAATAGTTTTTGCATCTAATTTGGAAAGCAGTTTTGTACGATATGATATTATGTTAGAATGTAACTGTTCAGTAGCTCTGAACAGTTACGCTAGAATGAAAGAATGGGAGATAAAGACAATGGAAAAATTAGCAATTCAAGGTGGCGCACCGGTAAGGGAGCAAAAATTATTTTACGGACATCAGTATATTGATGACAAGGATATTGAAGCAGTGGTAGAAGTATTAAAAAGTGATTATCTTACCTGTGGTCCCAAAATTACGGAACTTGAGAATAGACTTTGCGAAATTACAGGGGCTAAATATGCAGTGGCGGTAAGTAATGGTACTGCTGCGTTACATATTGCCTGTCAGGCTGCAGGGGTAAGAGAAGGGGATGAGGTCATCACTACACCTATTACGTTTGCCGCATCTGCAAATTGTGCCTTGTATTGTGGTGCCAAGCCAGTATTTGCAGATATCAATGAGAGGACTTACAATATTGATCCGGATTCAGTTATGGCGCATATCACGGAAAAGACAAGAGCAGTGGTGGCAGTAGATTTTACCGGGCAGGCGGTAGAATTGGATGGATTACAGGAACTGACAAAAGAAAAAGGAATTGTATTAATTGAGGATGGAGCCCATTCTATAGGAACAAAATACAAGGACAAAGGTGTTGGCTCCATTGCTGACATGACAACTTTTAGTTTTCATCCGGTAAAGACGGTAACCGGAGGAGAAGGTGGAGCTGTTTTGACAAATAGTGAAGAATATTATAAAAAGTTACTACTGTATCGTGCCCATGGAATTACCAGAGATCCTTCCCTCATGGAAAAGGAAAGTCATGGAACCTGGTATTATGAGCAGATTTCTCTAGGCATGAATTACCGCATGACGGATATTCAGGCAGCATTGATTATAAGTCAGCTAGATAAGTTAGAAAAGTTTAGCAAACGCAGGAAAGAGATTGTTGCTCGTTATAATGAAGCATTTCAGGAATTGCCAGAGATTACAGTTCAAGAAGAAATTCCAGAATCTGATACTACAAGACATTTATATATACTTCGATTAAAATTAGATAAATTGAAAGTTGGAAGAAAGGAATTTTTTGATGCCATGGCAGCGGAAAATATATGCTGCAATGTACACTATATTCCAGTGTATTACCATCCTTATTATGAAAAGCTAGGTTATCAAAAAGGACTTTGCCCCAAAGCGGAAACATTGTATGAGGAAATGATGAGTCTCCCATTGTATTATTCTATGACAGATCAGGATGTGGAAGATGTGATTCAAGGAGTAAGAAAAGTGGTAGAATCTTATCGCAAATAGAGTGGGAGGATGGTTTCATGAGTAAAAGTATAGCTATTATCACGGCAAGAGGTGGCAGTAAACGGATTCCCAAAAAGAATATACGTGATTTTTGTGGAAAACCTATTATCTGTTATGCCATAGAGGCGGCGTTAAAGTCCGGAATGTATGATACAGTGATGGTCAGTACAGACAGTGAAGAAATTGCAGACATAGCAAAAAAGAATGGGGCAGAAGTGCCTTTTATGAGAAGCGAAAAGGCATCGGATGATTATGCTACAACGGCGGATGTTCTTTTGGAAGTCCTGGAACAATATAGAGAATTAGGACAGGAATTCGATTATATGACATGTATTTATCCTACTGCCCCTTTTGTGACGGCAGGAAAGCTTACCAAGGCTATGGATTCTTTAAAAGAAAAGAGGGCAAAACAGGTAATGCCTGTGACAGCTTTTTCCTATCCACCTTTGCGTGGTTATGTGATGCAGGATGGAGTTTTGAACATGAAGTGGCCGGAGTATTTCAGAACCCGTTCCCAGGATTTAGAACCCCTGTACCACGATGCAGGGCAATTTTACTGCTATCAGGTGCAGGGGTTTCTAAAGTCTAGGGGACAGATTGTGAGCGGTATTGTCCCCTTTATTGTGGATGAGATGGAAGTTCAGGATATTGATAATGAAACAGACTGGAAGTTGGCAGAGTTAAAATATAGCTTTATGCATAGTGCCCAAAATGAGCCTTGAAAAAAATCTCGGATTTCAAAGGATTCAACAAAATGACATGTTTTTTTGAGGTGAATTTTCTAACTGCATGATTCTTGTTCTTAAAGTAGCATTGTGCTATAATCAGTTTAAAATAAGAAATGAGCAAGAGTACATGACAGAAGGGAGGGGATATATATGACAGATTCTCAAAAATTAGATTTTCTTGTAGAGTCAATGGCACGCCAGGAAAAGAGAATGGATTCCTTAGAAGAAAATCTTATGGGAGTAAGGAGTGAACTAAAAGAAGAAATTCAGGGAGTAAGGAGCGAACTGAAGGAAGAGATTCAGGAAGTAAGAAGCGAACTGACAGAAAAAATTGAGGGAGTAAGAAGCGAACTGAAGGAAGAAATTCAGGGAGTGAGAAGCGAACTGAAGGAAGAAATTCAGGGAGTGAGAAGCGAACTGAAGGAAGAGATTCAGGGAGTGAGAAGCGAACTGAAGGGAGAAATTCAGGAACTTAGGGAAGATGTAACGGATATTAAATTGGTGATTGAAAATGAACTTCGCAGAAATATTTCCATTGTTGCAGAAGGACATTTGGATTTGATGCGAAAATTGGATGAGAGTATAAAAGTCCAGCAGGAACAGGAAAAATTGATGGTTCGTGTAAATGTATTAGAAACATATGTGAAAGAATTAAAAAAAGAAAAAACAGCATAAGAAAACGCAAATTTTATAGAAATCGGGCAATTTTGCTTACGTAGCATTGCCCGATTTTCGTATTTGTTTTGTGCCTATAAACAGATGCGAAAATAGAACCAATGAGAGGAAGAAATGTATGCAACAAAAATCTATTCTCATCTGCCGTTACCAGAGCATATGTGAGCCGGATGTAATCCAGGGATTTCAAAAAAATGGTTATCAGGTAGAAGAGTTTACAGAAATTATGGAAGAAATAGATGGAGACGTGAGGTATTTGAAACTTTTGGCAGAAAAAGTGAAAAATCAAACATATGATTTTATTTTTTCCATCAATTTTTTCCCTATCATATCAAAACTTTGCAATGCTATTCATCTCCCCTATGTGTGCTGGGTGGTAGACTGTCCTTTGATAACATTGTACTCGGAGGAGATTTTTGGGGAGTACAACAGGATTTTTATCTTTGATAGAGCAATGTATCAGTATTTTCAAAGAAGAAATCCGGAGGGGATTTTTCATCTGCCACTGGCTGCGAATGTAGCACATTCTGATAAAATATGTAGCAGGATATCAGAGGTGGAATATCTAAAATATCAAAAAGATATTACTCTGGTTGGTTCGTTGTATACGGAGAAATGTCTCTATAATGGAATTGGATTTCTTCCAGAAACTTTGAGAGAATGTTTGGAATTGGCTATGAGAAAACAAATGTTTACTCAGGAACCTGACTATTTAGAAGAAGCATTGACAAAAGAAAGGGTAGCAGAATTTAAGGAATATGTTCATTGGGAAGATGTTTTGGAAGATTATAAACTGGATGATAGGAAATTTATCAAAGAAGAATATTTAGGAATTAAAGTTTCGGAGATGGAGCGTATTGAGTTGTTGCAGCAACTGTCAAAACAGTTTCAGGTGGCTTTGTTTACTCAAAGTGATACCGCTATGTTTTCACTAGAAAATGTGTTGGATTGTGGAAGCGCAGAGTCAAGGATTCAGATGCCTAAAATTTTTCATTGTAGTAGAATTAATTTAAATCCTGCCATAAAAACGATAAAGACAGGGATTTCCCAAAGGGCGTGGGATATTTTGGGCGCCGGGGGATTCTTGCTGTCCAGTAAGCAGTCCGAACTCTTAGAGTATTTTCAGATGGGTAAGGATATGGAGTGGTATGAAAGCCTAGAGGAATTGCAGAACAAATGTGAGTTTTACTTAAGGGAGGAAAATGAAAGGGTGAGGAAAGAGATTGCAGGAAGGGGATATGAACTGGTAAAAAAGTATCATACTTATGATATCAGAATCAGCCAGATGCTTAAAATTTTAAAAAGCTATTAGAATGGAAAATCAGCCAATACAAAACCGCCACAAAACAGTGGCGGTTCTCATGGCTTGTTAATTGAATTTTACGGATTCATTTAATACT
Source organism: Lachnospiraceae bacterium (assembly GCA_045119215.1). GTDB lineage: Bacteria > Bacillota > Clostridia > Lachnospirales > Lachnospiraceae > RUG11237. The sequence continues at coordinate 6,239 of JBGVDD010000068.1, forward strand.
ATTTTACCAGACATTTGAAAATTTACAAGTGTTTTTTCAAATATTTATTGTTTATCATTATACCGAACGGATATATTTGAAACAAAATTAAAAAAGTAACTTATTCAGTAGCTCTGAACAGATACGAAACTTCCATCTCAAAATTGAGACCACTATAAATGTATTCCATGGAAGTTTCGTAAAGCTGATGCACACAAATCAGAGATTTGGCGCAGGTACGAACCTTACAGTAAATGTAAGGTTCTGATTGAAGAGAGTAAATATATAGAAAAAAAATAAGGAATGGGGATAAGTTATCCACAAAAACAGGGGATAACTTGTGGATAATCCTATGGAATAATTGTGAATAGCTTGTGGACAATATTTTGTGAATAGCTTGTGGACAATATTTTGGTTGCTTTTTAAAAAACCATATGATATACTATAGAAATGACTGTATAGGAAGATGAATGTTACAAAAAATTCATGATATAGATATTAAGGAGGAAATTTTAAAATGAGTTTACAGGTAGAAAAGCTTGAAAAGAACATGGCAAAGTTGACAATTGAAGTTCCAGCAGAGGAATTTGAAAAGGCAATTGAAACTGCATACCAGAAAAATAAAGGAAAAATCAATGTTCAGGGATTCCGCAAGGGAAAAGCTCCTCGTAAAATGATTGAAAAGATGTATGGAGCGTCTATCTTCTACGAAGAAGCAGCAAATTCAATTATTCCAACAGCTTATGAAAAAGCATTAGGAGAATGTGAAGATTTAGAAATCGTTTCACAGCCAGAAATCGATGTTACACAGATTGAATCTGGAAAGAACTTTATTTTCACAGCAGAAGTGGCTTTGAAACCAGAAGTAACTTTAGGTGATTATAAGGGAATTGAAGTAGAAAAAGCTGACATTACTGTAACAGATGAAGAAGTAGATGCAGAAATCAACAAAGAAAGAGAAAACAGTGCAAGAGTAATTACTGTAGAAGATAGAGCAGTAGCAGATGGAGATATTGCAACTATCGATTTCGAAGGATTTATCGATGGTGAAGCTTTTGAAGGCGGAAAGGGAGAAAACTACGAATTAACAATCGGTTCTCATTCTTTCATTGATACTTTTGAAGAACAGTTAATTGGAAAGAATGCTGGAGATGAAGTAGAGGTAAATGTTACTTTCCCAGAAGAATATCATGCTCCAGATTTAGCAGGAAAGCCAGCAGTATTTAAGGTAAAAATCAATGGAATCCAGGCAAAGGAATTACCTGAGTTAGATGACGATTTTGCACAGGATGTGTCAGAATTTGATACTATGGCTGAGTACAAGGAAGATGTTAAGAAAAAATTAGAAGAAAAGAAGAAAACAGAAGCTGACAATGCAAAGGAAGAAGCAGTAGTAGCTAAGATTGTAGAAAATGCAACTATGGAAATTCCAGATGCTATGTTAGATACACAGGTTCGTCAGATGGTAAATGATTTTGCTCAAAGATTACAGATGCAGGGATTATCATTTGAACAGTATATGCAGTTTACAGGTGCTACACCAGAACAGTTATTAGAGCAGATGAGACCACAGGCAAAAGAAAGAATTGAAAGCCGTTTGGTATTAGAGGCTGTCGTAAAGGCTGAAAATATTGAAGCAACAGAAGAAGAATTTAAAGAAGAAATGGAAAAAATGGCTAAGATGTATCAGATGGAAGCTGATAAGCTTATTGAGTCTATTGGAGAAAATGAAAAGAAAAACATCATGGCAGATCTTGCTGTGACAAAAGCAGCTAAGTTTGTTGTGGACGCAGCAGTTGAAAAATAAAAAATAGAATTCATTTGAATTTGTATTTTAGGAAAGGGTAGGAGGAATTGCAATGAGTTTAGTACCTTACGTCATTGAACAGACCAGCAGGGGTGAAAGATCCTACGATATCTATTCAAGACTTTTGAAAGACAGAATCATCTTTTTGGGTGAGGAAGTAAATGAGACAACAGCCAGTCTTATTGTGGCACAGTTACTTTTTTTAGAGTCGGAAGATCCAAATAAGGATATTTATATGTATATTAACAGTCCGGGCGGATCGGTTACTGCTGGAAAGGCAATCTATGATACCATGCATTATATTAAATGTGATGTATCTACTATTTGTATTGGTATGGCTGCAAGCATGGGAGCGTTCCTGTTAGCTGGTGGTGCTAAGGGAAAACGTATGGCATTACCAAATGCTGAAATCATGATTCACCAGCCACTTGGTGGAGCTCAGGGACAGGCTACAGAAATTGAAATTGCAGCAAAGCACATTCTTCGCACAAAAGAAACCCTGAACAGAATGTTGGCTGAAAATACAGGACAGCCATATGATGTGATTGCGGCAGATACAGAGAGAGATAACTGGAAAACAGCACAGGAAGCATTGGAATATGGATTGATTGATGCAATTGTAACAAAGCGTCAGTAAAAGATGGTATGTTATCCTTGTGATTTTGTTTCAATATGAATAAAAGGCTGCCTCATTAGAGGTAGCCTTGTTGTGCAATTATGTAAAGTTAAAAAGTGTAAGGAGAAGTTTATGGCAGGGAAAAAACAAGAAGAACGTATTCGTTGTTCGTTTTGTGGAAAACCACAAGAACAGGTACGTAAGCTGATTGCAGGTCCAAATGGTATATATATTTGCGAAAGCTGCGTAGATGTATGTGCAGAAATCATTGAAGAAGAATTAGAGGAAGAGTTTGATAATGAATTGGAAATCAATCTCTTAAAACCAATGGAAATATCTGCGTTGTTGGATGATTATGTCATTGGACAAGATGAGGCTAAGAAGGTATTGTCTGTTGCTGTATACAATCATTATAAGAGAATTCTTTCACAGAAAAATCTGGATGTAGAACTGCAGAAAAGTAATATATTAATGTTGGGACCAACAGGTTCGGGAAAGACTTTCCTGGCTCAGACATTAGCACGTATTTTAAATGTACCTTTTGCTATTGCAGATGCAACAGCTCTCACAGAAGCAGGATATGTAGGCGAAGATGTTGAAAACATTTTATTAAAACTGATTCAGGCTGCGGACTATGACATTGAGCGTGCAGAGAAGGGAATTATATATATTGATGAAATTGATAAAATCACCAAAAAAGGTGAGAATGTCTCCATTACCAGAGATGTTTCCGGTGAGGGTGTTCAGCAGGCTTTATTAAAAATTCTAGAGGGGACTGTAGCATCTGTTCCGCCACAAGGAGGAAGAAAACATCCCCATCAGGAATTAATTCAAATTGACACTACTAATATTTTGTTTATCTGTGGCGGTGCCTTTGACGGATTGGACAAGATTATTGAACAGAGAATGGACAGAAAGTCTATTGGATTCCTGGCAGAGATTGCAGACAAAAAAGAAGAAGATCAAGGAGTATTGTTCCAGAATGTTCTTCCACAGGATTTGACTAAGTTTGGCCTGATTCCTGAATTTATTGGTCGTTTGCCAGTAATGGTTGCCTTAGATAAACTGGATGAGCAGGCAATGGTACGTATCCTAACAGAACCAAAGAATGCTCTGATAAAGCAATACGAAAAGATGTTTGAATTGGATAATGTAAAATTATCTGTGGATCCGGAAGCTCTAGAAGTGATTGCAAAAAAAGCATTAGAAAGAAAAACTGGTGCCAGAGGATTGAGATCAATTTTGGAGCATATTATGATGGACTTAATGTACACAGTGCCTAGTGATGAAAGTATTGTAGGATGTGTGGTAACTAAGGAAGCTGCAATGGAAACTGCTCCACCTATGATTGTACGTTCAGACATAGAGGAAGAGAAAGCAACCAAAGCTTTGAGAAGTAAGAAGAAAGCAGATGCTACAGCGTAATCATTCTGTGAAGAGATTAAAGTGGGTGAGATAAATGGAACAAGAGACAATGGTATTGCCGGTGGTGGCATTGCGTGGGATTACGGTTCTGCCGGATATGATTGTTCATTTTGATGTTACCAGAGAAAAATCGGTACAGGCAATCGAATATGCAATGAACAACAATCAAAAAGTTTTTCTTGTGGCACAGAGAGACAGTCAGATGGATGACCCTGAAGTAAAGGATTTGTATGTCGTGGGAGTTATTGCTGAGATTAAGCAGGTGTTAAAACTTCCTTCCAAGGTGCTGCGTGTGATGGCAGAAGGTGTGGAACGTGCAAAACTTCTTGAACTTGATACGAAACAGGAATATTTGACAGGACAGCTGGTAGAATATCCGGAGAGTAAGGAATCTTACACATCACAGGAAGAAGAGGCCATGCTTAGGACGCTAAAGGAACTGTTTGAACAATATGGAACACTGCATCCCAAAATAAAAAAAGATTCCGTTCAGAGACTAACAGATACTTCGGATATATACCAGCTATCCCATCAGATTATGGTTAATCTGCCGGTAGACTACAAAGAGAAACAGCGTTTGTTGGAAACAGTTGATTTTGAACAACGCTATGAAGTGCTTTGTAATATTCTGGCAAATGAAATTGAAATCTTTCATATCCGACAGGAATTGCAAGGAAAGATTCAGGAAAAGGTGGACAAAAACCAGAAAGAATATCTGCTTAGAGAGCAGATGCGAGTTATCCGAGAGGAATTGGGTGAAGATACCATCAGTGAGGCACAACACTTAGAGCAACAGGTAGAAAAACTAAAAGCAGATTCACTGGTAAAAGAAAAATTAAAGAAAGAAATTGAACGTTTTCGAAATACCGCGTCCAATAATTCAGAAAATGCAGTGATTCGAGGTTATATTGAAACTTTATTAGAGCTTCCCTGGAATAAAACCTCAAAAGATAGTAAGGATTTAGAGAGAGCAGAGAAAATTCTAGAGGAAGAACACTATGGAATGGAAAAAGTTAAGGAACGAATTCTGGAGTTCCTTGCAGTGCGTAGTCTGACAAAAAAAGGTGAAAGTCCTATTATCTGTCTTGTGGGTCCGCCGGGAACAGGAAAGACTTCTATTGCCCGCTCGGTTGCCAAGGCATTAAATAAAGAATATGTCAGGATATCCTTAGGTGGGGTTCGGGATGAAGCAGAGATTCGAGGACACAGAAGAACCTATATTGGGGCTATGCCTGGACGTATTGCCAATGGATTGCGTAGTGCCGGGGTGAAAAACCCGTTGATGTTACTAGATGAAATTGACAAGATGAGTTCTGATTATAAGGGAGATACCTCTGCAGCTTTATTAGAAGTTTTAGATAGCGAACAGAATGTGAAATTCAGAGATCATTATGTGGAAATTCCTTTGGATTTGTCAGAAGTATTATTTATTGCAACAGCCAATTCTTTGCAAACCATATCTAAACCACTGCTTGACAGAATGGAGATTATAGAGGTAAATAGTTACACTGAGAACGAAAAATTCCATATAGCAAAAAATCATTTACTTCCTAAGCAGATGAAAAAGAATGGTCTGGATAAGCGTAAGATCACCGTAAGTGATAAAGCTTTGGCCCGGATTATTTCAGGGTATACCAAAGAAGCAGGAGTTCGTGGATTGGAGCGAAAACTGTCCGAGGTATGTAGAAAGGTAGCCAAGGAATACCTGGATAATGACAAAAAGCAGGTAAGGGTATCGGCGTCTAATTTAGAAAAGTATTTAGGAAAGATACAATACGAAATCAATAAGGCAAATGAGCAGGACGAAGTGGGTATTGTCCGTGGATTGGCCTGGACCAGTGTGGGCGGAGATACGCTTCAAATAGAAGTGAATACCATGCCTGGAAAAGGCGAATTTAAGCTCACAGGCCAGCTTGGTGATGTCATGAAAGAATCAGCAGAGACCGGAATTAGTTATATCCGCTCGGTGGCTGGTGCTTACGGGATTTCGCCGGAATATTTTAAGGAAAATGATTTGCATATTCATATCCCAGAGGGAGCAGTGCCAAAAGATGGCCCTAGTGCAGGGATTACCATGGCAACGGCTATGATTTCTGCCATTACAGGAAGAAAAGTATATGCTCATGTGGCAATGACCGGGGAGATTACTCTAAGAGGGCGTGTGCTTCCTATTGGCGGATTAAAAGAAAAACTTTTAGCTGCAAAACAGGCGGGGATTACTAAGGTACTGGTACCGAAAAAGAATGAAAAGGATGTGGAAGAAATTTCTACAGAGATTACAAGGAACCTTGAAATTATTTTTGTGGAACATATGAACCAGGTATTAGAACATGCATTGGTAGATTGATAAAGTGAAAGTCCCTGGACTTTCACTTTTCTTATAACAGTTTAGGTGAGTCGGAGCGGAGGACGAAACGGCCTACGTTATGATAAACACTAGAAAAGGAGAAAAGATGATAATACGAAGCGTAAATTTAGAGACAGTATGTGGAATTACAAGCAAAATTCCAGAGAACTTATTGCCGGAAATTGCATTCGCCGGAAAATCAAATGTGGGAAAGTCTTCCTTGATAAACGGGTTGATGAATCGGAAATCTTTAGCAAGAACTTCCTCACAGCCGGGAAAGACTCAGACCATAAATTTCTACAACATTAATGAGCAGTTGTATTTTGTGGACTTACCAGGTTATGGATATGCCAAAGTTTCAGAAAGTATTAAGCAAAAATGGGGAAAGATGATAGAGAACTATCTTCACAAGTCGAAACAGCTTAAGGCAGTGTTTCTGCTTATTGATATTCGTCATGAACCTTCTGCAAATGACAGGAACATGTATGAATGGATGACTTATCATGGCTATGAACCGATTATTATTGCAACTAAATTAGATAAAATCAATCGAAGTCAGAGACAAAAACACATAAAGATGATTCGACAAAGTCTATCCATGCCAGGGGAGGGTAAAATCTTTCCATTTTCTGCTGTTACAAAAGAGGGTAGGGATGAAATATGGGAATATATCGAGGGACTATTGATTGACCCAATCCAGGAGGAATAGTATGAAAACAGGGGAAAAATATCTTAAGATTATTACAAATTTGTTTGTTTTTTTGGCAATTGTTCTTGCTATAGTGTTTGTGGTTCCGAGGGTGTTTAAGTTTTTTATGCCCTTTGTCATTGGATGGATTTTAGCCATGTTGGCAAATCCTATTGTAAAGTTTATGGAAAGTCACCTGAAAATAGTAAGAAAACATAGTACTGTGATGGTGATTATTGGGGCCTTGACCATTGTGATTTTGATTATTTACATTGCAGGTGTAAATGTTGTGCGGCAGGTGGGGAATCTTGTAGCCGATATTCCTCAGATTATAGAAAGTGTTCAGGGAGACTGGAATGATATTCAGAAGAATATGTCTGTAGTATATAATAAATTGCCGGATAACATCCAGGACAGTATGGCAAACGGTTATGAGAATCTTGTGGATTCTTTTAGCGGAATGGTGGGAAAATTAGGTGTGCCTACGGTGAATGCAGTAGGCAGTTTTGCCCAAAATATTCCAAGTGCTTTAATCAGTACCATTATGACAATTCTTTCCTCTTATTTTTTTATTGCAGATAAAGAGCGGGTGGATGGAATCTTAAAGAAATATACACCCAAATCTATCAAGAAATATATTCTTATGATATGGAAGGAATTCAAACGGATTGTAGGAGGATATTTTGCAGCACAGATTAAAATTATGGGAATTGTTATGGTGCTTTTGTTCCTGGGATTTTTAATTTTAAAGGTAAAATATGCTATTTTACTGGCTGTTTTGATTGCATTTTTGGATATGCTGCCGTTTTTTGGAACAGGCACTGCTTTGGGACCGTGGGCAGTTTTTAAGCTTTTATCAGGGGATTATACCTTGGCCATTGGGCTTGTAGTAATCTATGGGATTACCCAGTTGGTGAGACAGTTGATACAGCCTAAAATTGTGGGAGATACTATAGGGTTGGATCCATTGGCAACGTTATTTTTTATGTATATAGGGTATAAACTGATGGGGGTATTGGGAATGATAATAGCAATTCCTACAGGAATGATTCTCATAAGTTTGTACAAATTTGGTGCTTTTGACAATTTGATACGCTGTATTAAGGAAGTTGCGCATGATATCAATGAATACCGAAAATGGTAGGAGTGAAAGATGGGTGATAGATATGATGAAAAAAATGTTTGTATATAATTACAGAGAATTTGATGAAGCAGAGTTTTTTGAAAGTGCCTCGAAAAAATATGGGATAGAGATTGGTTATACGAAATCGGCACCATCGTTAGACAACGTAGAGCTGGCAAAAGGCTATGAAGCTGTGAATGTGATTACTACAAAAATAGACAGACCTTTGTTGGAAAAGTTTAAGGCTTTGGGAGTAAAGTTTATTACTACTAGAACCATAGGTTACGATCATATTGACATAAAGGCTGCAAAGGAATTGGGGATTGGTGTGAGCAATATTAGTTACACACCAGATACGGTAGCGGAGTATACCATAATGATGATGTTAATGGCAAAGAGAAAGATGAAGCGCATCATGGAGCGCGCCCATATCCAGGACTTTACCTTGCCGGGAATCCTTGGAAGTGAGATACATGACTCTGTTGTGGGTATCATCGGAACTGGAAGAATTGGAGAAACCGTTATCCGGGATTTAAGTGGTTTTGGATGTAAAGTACTTTGTTATGATTTGTATGAGAAGGAAAGTGTAAAAGGATACGCCACTTATACAGATTTAGATACAGTGCTTGGAATGTCAGATATTATCAGTCTTCATATGCCTGCCAATGAAAGCAATTATCATATAATAGATGAGAAAGCCATAGAAAAGATGAAACCAGGTGTGCTGTTAGTTAATACAGCCAGAGGAGCACTGATAGATTCAGAGGCACTGATTCGGGGAATTGAATGTGGAAAAATAGGTGGGGCAGCATTGGATGTTGTGGAAAAAGAGCTAGGGCTTTACTATAATGATTTGAGGTACCAGCCTTTGGATAATCGGGAGTTGGCTATACTAAAATCCTTCCCCAATGTTTTATTTACTCCCCATATGGCTTTTTACACCGAAGAAGCAATTCGGGATATGGTGTATCATTCTTTGGAAAGTTATTTGGCATTTCTAGAACAAAAAGAATCATAAAGAAAATAACAAAAAAATCAGGAAAAAGAAGGCTTTTTTATGTATAATTGACAAAAGAAAGCTTTCTTTTTTTTATTGTATATGTTATAATGGGGGATATAGGTAGGCTTTTGAGTAGCAAAACAAAGGAAAACAAGGGAGAGGGTAATATGATACAGCAAAATGATGAAATTCTCCAGGACGCCTTGGGACTGCTGTTGGATAGATATCATAAAATCATGCGCATAAATTTGACCACGGATACGATTGAAGAAGTGGGGGTTAGAGAGGACGAAGTAAAGGAGACATCTTTGGAAGGCAAAAGTTTATCGGAGTGGTTTTTGGATTTTGCCCATTCTGAGAACATCTACGATGAGGACAGAGAGGAATTTATAGCATTTGTAAATTTTAATTATCTGACACAAGAATTAGAAAAAAAGAAACATGTGAGTATGCATTATCGGAGAAGAGCGGGAGATAAATATCACTGGGTTGCTATGGAGATTCAAAAAACCGCAGAATATACCTCTGCGAATCAAGTTTTAATGCTTTTTGTTCGTGATATTCATGAAGATTTTGTAGGGCAGTTAGATAAGTTGTTGGAAAATACCTTAAGGGCTGTTTACTCTGTGAGAGTAAATTTGACACAGAATACTTGTGAGACGGGAAAATATGATGAATTTATAGAAGACGCTGTCGATTATATATCTGATAAGTATAAAGACATTTACGTTCAAACGTTCCAAAGGGACACGTTGATAAAAAAATTTTGGAATGGACAAACCAAAGTATCATTAGAACACGTATTTTACCAGAAGAAAAAAGAAAGATGTTTTCTGCAAACAACAGTTGAAATGGTGGAAAACAGTTATACAGGTGATATTGAAGCTGTGTTATATGGGTTTGATATTACACAGGAATATATTAGCAGAAAACTACCGGAGCTTTTATACCAAAGTGAGTTTGAGAGTGTGTCGATTATAGATGCACCGAATCATACATATACATTGCAGAAGTTTGACATGGTGAATGATTTAGAAAAGAATACTTTTGTTGATTATGACAAAGTGAGAAGGGGCCAACTGGAACGTTATGTTCCCAAGGAAGATGCAGAGATGTTTCTTCAGTTTACAGAGTTGCCTACCATTTTGGAAAACTTAAAGGAAAAACGGGAGTACGAGTTTACCATATACCATTCAGACGCAGATGGAAATAAACGGCTAAAAAAGTATAAATATCTATATTTTGAAGAGAGTATGGGTGTCCTACTAAATACTGTAGAGGACGTTACCCATTTGATGGAAAAGGATGTACTGACCGGAGGATTAAACCGTCGTGGATTTATACGGATTGCCACAGAGATTATTCAAAACAGCCGGGAGAACCAACAGTTTGCAGTAGTATATATAAATGTGAATAATTTTAAGGCAGTGAATGAAATGTTTGGTATGGAAGGGGGAGATGAGTTATTACAGCATGTATACAATTATATGGTGGATTCTTCCTTTCATCCTTTGGTAGTGGGACGGTTAGAAGCAGATCATTTTGTTTGTCTGTTAGAGCAAAAATACTTAGATTATGATAAAATATGTGAATTGTGTAAGCATCTGTATTCTAGTCATGGAAAAACGTTTACTGTATACGCAAAATGCGGTGTGTATTTGGTGGAAGACAAGAATATGAAAGTGAGCGGTATGTGTGACCGGGCAAAATTGGCCAAGAAATATATTACAGATGAATATATTCAGCCCTATGCGGTTTATGATGATTCCATGCATGTGGCCTATATGGATAAATCGGAAGTACTAAGTGATGTGAACAGTGCTCTGGATAATAACGAATTTAAGGTTTATTATCAGCCGGTGTATGAGGCGAAAACAAAAAAACTGGCATCAGCAGAGGCTCTGGTGCGTTGGGTACATCCAAAGCGGGGAGTGGTTTCGCCGGGATTATTTATACCTGTATTGGAGGAAAGCGGTCATATTTCACGTATCGATTACTTTGTGGAAAGCAGCGTAAAAAAATTTTTGAAAAGACGTATGGAGAATCATCTGCCTGTAGTTTCAGTTTCAGTGAACCTGTCCTGGATGGATTTTTATGATATCAATATGATGAATACATTGCTTCAGGATATGAAAGAAGGTAAGGTGGCAAAAGGTATGGCGCGCTATGAAGTGACAGAGACTTCTTATGCGGCATTGAACCAGTATGACCACAATATGCTTCATTCACTAAAACAAATGGGAGCCAAAATTTTATTGGATGATTTTGGAAGCGGATACTCTTCTTTTAGTACAGTGAGAGATTATGACTTTGATATTATAAAACTAGATATGGGTTTTGTACAACAGATTGGTGAAAGTGAAAAGGCAGAAGGTATTATTCATTCTGTGATAGATATGGCACATCATATGAACACGAAAGTCATTGCAGAGGGAGTGGAGACGAAAGAACAGGTTGATTTTTTGGTTGTACATGATTGTGATTATATCCAGGGATATTATTTTTCGAAACCTTTGCCAGAAGCAGAATTTGAAAAACTATTGGATTCTGAACAACTGGCAGAGTAGTTACATAAACATAAATATACATATCAATAGACATTTCGGAAAAAGACATCGGTTAATGTACCGATGTCTTTTTGTTAAATATATATTCCTCGTATAAGTTTCGGATCTCATTTTTAGTTTTTTTTGTAATGGGAATCCGGGTTTTGTCTTTCATTATAAAGTCGCAGTTGTCAACAGATACAGCGTAATCCATGTTAATCAAGTATCCTCGACAGCTAATCAAAAATTCCTCATGGGCCAGCAAAGGGGTTGTAAAGTTGTCGAAAGAGGAACGTACTCTGCTTTCGGAACCGTCCTTCATAGTAAGATTCACATAGTGACCGTTAGCGGTACAATACATAATATCAGACAGTAAAAATTTGAAAGTATTTTTGCCGTCAACATATTCTATGTAAGGATTTTGGATGATGGACTTAAAACAGTCGCAAAACAAAAGCAACTGTTCAAAATCTTCATATTTATATGGCTTTAACAGATACCCGGAAGCTTTTACCAAAAAACTTTCGATGGCATAGTCAGGACAGGAGGTAGTGAAAAAGATGGCAACCTTCTCATCGTACTGTCGTATTCTTTTGGCTACATCCATTCCGCTCATTTCATGCATGTAGTAATCAATAAAAATCACATCACAATCCACGGTGCTATCGTCGGCAAAGAAATCTTCACCGGATTCGTATTCTGTTATGGTATACTGGGTGGTGATACCTTGCTCTTTGAAAAATCTTTTTAAAAAATGTATCAGAATTACTCTGTCTGTGGCAATATCATCCAAGATTATTATATTCATACAGTCTCTCCTATTCTTAGATAACTCCCCACACCGATACATATTAGCAAAAATTATTCTTAATGTACAGAATTTTTTTGAAAGAATATAAAATAATTACTTAAAAATTCATAATAATGAAAGAAAAATAATCCTTTTGTTGCCAAAAAACCATCTTTTAATGCCAAAATATTGCGAAAGTATGGCATAAATGTTAAGGTGAAGTGGAGGAGAGATATAAATAATTAATATCAAACGGAGACGATAAAGGAGAAGTATTTAGTATCCATTTATCACTTAGATGCTGGGGAGTATTTAAGATATGAGCGTATTAGAAAAAGGACACCTTTAAAGAGGTGTCCTTTTTCTGTTGTAAATGCTTGACCAGGGGGTAAAAATTTGATAATATAACATACATATGAACAGATATTCATATTGTGGCGTTTTGATTTATGAAAATGGTTCAGATGATATTGAAAGATATCAGAAAGAGGATGTAAAGAATGGAAGAAAAAGAGTTTCTTCATGTTCATGAAGATGTGATAGCAAAGGTACAGGAGAAAATGCCGGATGAAGAAAGACTGTATCATTTGGCAGAATTTTATAAAGTATTTGGGGATATCACCAGGGTGAAAATTTTGTTTGTTTTGTTACAGGGAGAAGTGTGTGTGTATGACATTGCATGTCTGTTAGAGATGACACAGTCGGCAATTTCCCATCAGCTGCGTGTGCTAAAGCAGATGCAGTTAGTAAAGTGTCGAAGAGATGGAAAAACCATGTTTTATTCTCTGGCAGATGATCATATAGAAAATATTCTGCGTTTGGGCATGGAACATATTTGTGAATAGGTGAGGAGAAAGAAAGGAGAAATGGATATGAAATACGATAATTATTTATTTGATTTATATGGTACGCTGGTGGATATTCATACAGATGAACAGCATTCAGAAGTATGGGAGCGTCTGGCAGTATTTTATGGCTATTATGGGGCAAAATATACAGCAGAAGAACTGGAAAAGTCTTATTTTGAAATCATTAATAGACAGGAAGGTGTTTTAAAGGGAGACAACCATGAAATGTTTCCGGAACTTCAAATTGAAGATGTGTTTATGGAATTGTTTACCCAAAAAGGTGTAAATGTGCAGAAAGAATTGGCAGTTTGTGCTGGTCAGTTTTTCCGTATCCTGTCTACAGAATATATCCGACTATATGATGGGGCGGTAGATTTGTTGCAGTTTTTGAAAGAACAAGGGAAAAAGGTATACCTTTTGTCCAATGCACAGCGTATTTTTACAGAGTATGAAATGCGACTTCTAGGAATTTATGATATGTTTGATAAGGTTTATATTTCATCTGATTACCGTTGTAAAAAGCCGGATATTGATTTTTATAATGCCTTGTTAAATGAAGAAAATCTGGATAGAAACAAAACCATAATGATTGGAAATGATAATAGATGTGATATTGAAGGAGCTGCAAAAGCCGGATTGGATTCCTTTTATATTCACTCTAATATTTCACCGGAAGTGAAGGATTTTTCTGCTATTAAGAGTACATATTTGTTGAAGGAAATGGATTTGAGAAAGGTTCAGGAAATGCTGAAAAATCCACCTTGTAACAGTTCAGCCATAGGCTAAACTGTTACGAAATCGGGCAATGCCGACAAATGCAAAATTGCCCGATTTTTGTTAAATGCACATTTTTGCACGGTCAGTGCAGTAAATGCGCAGACCTGCCTGAACTGTTACTTCACCTTTGCAAAATTAACAAAAAAAGTATCGAGTTTCAAAAAAAATTGTGCATATGGGAAATTTTCAAAGGGATAAAAATTGACACTTGAATAGTGGGAAAGTAATGTGTATACTTTTAATGGTATGCGAAGTTTTACAAAGTTTATTACTAACTTTCATATTGTAAATTATATAAAATATCCAACTTAGGAGAGGAGAATTATCAGAATGAGAAGAACAAAAATCGTATGTACTCTTGGTCCATCTGCCAACACAGAAGAAGCAATTAAGTCATTAGCTTTAGCTGGTATGAACGTGGCAAGACTTAATTTTTCACATGGTGATTTCGAAGAACATGGTGGAAGATTTGAAAGATTAAAGAAGGTTAGAAAGGAATTAGCACTTCCAATCGCTGCACTTCTTGACACAAAGGGACCAGAAATCAGAATTGGTACATTCTACAACGATGACCACAAAAGAATTGATATTGAAGAAGGACAGACATTTACACTGACAGGTAGAGATGGTGTAGAAGGAACAAACGAAATTGTATCTCTTACTTACAAAGAACTTGCACATGATATCAAGCCAGGTGGAAAGATTCTTCTTGATGATGGTTTAATCGAACTTGAAGTTGTTAAGATTGATGATTTAGACATTATCTGTAAGGCTATCAATGGTGGTAACATCGGAGGTAAGAGAGGAGTAAACGTGCCTAACTTACACATCAATATGCCATTCGTTAGTGAAAAGGATTACGCAGATATCGTATTTGCTGTAGAACAGGGATTTGACTTTATCGCAGCTTCTTTCACAAGAACAGCAGAGGACGTTCTTCAGGTTAGAAAGATTATCGCTGATCAGAAAAAGGATCACGTAAAGATTATTGCTAAGATTGAAAATCAGGAAGGTGTAGACAATATAGACGAAATTCTGGAAGTCGCCGATGGAGTGATGATTGCCCGTGGTGATTTGGGTATTGAGGTTCCTCAAGAACGAATTCCTGGTATTCAGCGTCAACTTATCAAGAAATGTACGTTGGCAAAGAAGCCGGTAATCGTAGCTACCCAGATGTTGCACACAATGATAAACAATCCGCGTCCTACCCGTGCCGAAGTTACAGATATTGCGAATGCAATCTATTATCGTACAGATGCTTTGATGTTGAGCGGGGAGACAGCCTATGGCAAATATCCGGTTGAGGCAGTTCGTACAATGACCAAGATTGCAGCTCAAGCCGAGAAAGACAAGTCGCAAGAAAACAATATCAAGATACCTTTGATACCTGGTTCTAATGATGTTACTGCTTTTTTGGCTAAACAAGCGGTAAAAGCAACAAATAAGCTAAATATCAAAGCAATCATTACCGATAGTTTCAGCGGACGTACAGCACGTAACTTGGCTGCTTTCCGTGGAAAGTATCCTGTGCTTGCTATCTGTTATAAGGAAAAAACCATGCGTCACTTAGCCTTGTCGTATGGCGTAGAAGCTATTTATATGCCTGAAAAGGCAAACGGACAAGCATACTACTTTGCTGCTTTACGTAAGTTGATGGACGATGGTGTTCTTTCTGAAAACGACATGGTAGCCTATTTGAGCAGTGGTAAGCAAGGTGCAAGAACCTCTTTCCTCGAAATCAATGTGGTAGGTGATGTATTAGGATATGGGTTGGATTATGTATTGCCTAATAGAAACCGTTATTTATAAGAAAGCGAATGAAAGAAACCGATGCTCTTGATGAATATATCCTTCAGCATATCGATGAGGAAACCGATTATCTGAAAGCACTCTACCGGGACACGCACGTTAAACTGCTTCGTCCTAGAATGGCCTCGGGTCATTTACAAGGAAGAATGCTCAAGATGTTTGTGCGGATGATTCGTCCCAAACAGATTCTCGAGATAGGTACCTATAGTGGATATTCAGCTCTTTGCTTAGCCGAAGGTTTGGAAGATGGAGGTATGTTGCATACATTCGAGATTAATGATGAGCAGGAGGATTTTACTCGACCATGGTTAGAGCAATCGCCTTATGCCGATAGGATAAAGTTCTATATAGGTGATGCTTTGGAATTGCTCCCACAGATGGATATTACTTTCGACCTGGCTTTCGTCGATGGCGACAAACGAAAGTATATCGAGTATTACGAACAAGTTTTGAAGATGTTGTCTCCCGGAGGTTATATTATTGCAGATAACACGTTATGGGATGGTCATGTGCTGGAAGAACCTCACCATACAGACATGCAGACAATAGGAATAAAGAAGTTTAATGATTTAGTTGCTACAGACAAACGTGTAGAAAAGGTAATTCTCCCATTGAGAGATGGTTTGACTATAATAAGAAAAAAATAAGAAATAGATATGGAAACAACCAGACAAAATAAAGTTTGTCGCTTGATTCAGAAAGAGTTAAGCGAGATATTTCTTCTTCAGACAAAGTCTATGAATGGTGTTCTTGTTTCGGTAAGTACTGTTCGTATTAGTCCCGACATGAGCATTGTTCGTGCTTATTTAAGTGTTTTCCCTTCTGGTAAAGCCGATGAAATTGTGAAGAATATCAATAATAATTCAAAAGCAATCCGATTCGAGTTGGGTAATCGTGTACGTCATCAGTTGCGCATTATTCCAGAATTGAAGTTCTTTGTAGACGATTCGTTGGATTACGTGGAAAGAATAGACGAACTGTTGAAAAAGTAAATTCGAGTGAATTTCTCCTTTTATATTGCAAGGCGATATCTTTTTTCCAAGAAATCACATAATGCCATAAATGTGATTTCAGGTATATCAGTGTGCGGTGTAGCATTAGCTACATTGGCATTGGTATGTACCTTATCTGTTTTTAATGGTTTTCAGGAACTGGTTACCCAATTCTTTACAGCTTTTGATCCTGAACTAAAAATAACGACTTTAGATGGGAAAGTTTTTGATTCTCAAGACGAACGAATTCTGTCTTTGAAACAAATTCCGGAAATAGAAGTCTTTTCAGAATCCTTGGAAGATAACGCCATGGTGCAATATAAAGATAGACAAGCCATGGTGGTGGTTAAAGGAGTAGAAGATAATTTCTATCAATTAACAGCCATCGATAGTATTTTATACGGACGTGGGAGCAAGACTCTGCATGATGAAGTCGCTGATTATGCTATACCAGGCGTAGAATTGATTTCAGTTTTAGGTACAGGCATCCGCTTTCTCGATCCTTTAGAAGTATATGTTCCTAAAAAGGGTGCAAAGATAAATCTGGCTAATCCTGCTTCAAGTTTACAATCTTCTTTCTTGCATTCTTCAGGCTTGATTTTTGCCGTTAACCAACAAAAGTACGATGCTTCGTATATATTGACATCCTTGTCTTTTGCCAGAAAACTTTTTCAGTACGATACTGAAGTAAGCTCCATCGAACTTAAATTACGTGAAGGGAGCAAAATTTCCGAAGTCAAGAAGAAGTTATCCGATATATTGGGTGATAGCTTTAGCATTCAGGATCGGTATGAACAACAAGCCGATACGTTTCGTATTATGGAGATAGAGAAACTCATCTCTTATGTGTTTTTGAGCTTTATCTTATTGGTAGCATGCTTTAATGTTGTTGGCACATTGTCCATGCTGATACTTGATAAACGAAATGATGTTGTTACATTACGCAACTTGGGAGCAAACGATAGAGTAATCTCGCGTATATTTCTTTTCGAAGGCTGTCTGATATCTTTCTTTGGCTCCTTGTTTGGTGTTGTTTTAGGATTGGTGCTATGTTTAATTCAGCAGGAGTTTGGTGTTATAACTTTAGGTAGTGGGGCTTCATCCGGTGCTTTTGTTGTGGATGCTTATCCCGTTAGTGTACATTGGCAGGATGTACTTTTAATCTTGTTGACTGTACTAGTAATTGCCTTTCTATCTGTCTTTTATCCTGTCCGTTATTTTAACCGTAGATTATTGATTAAAGAATAGTTTTTGGTAATGATTTAATCTGCTATTCTAAAGAGATACTTTCGACTATTATGTTGTCTTGTTGTAAGAATATAGAAGCAGACTCTTCAAATTTGTTTTTGCTCTCAGTAGTCAGGAATTGGCAAGTTCCGTTTTTAGAACATCTAATATCCATTTCTGGATGTCGCGTAAGGTAGTCCTGCAAACTTTGAGCAACATACTCGCCTTGAGCTATAATGCGGATGTTTGAAGGTACAAACTGTTTAATCTTGTCCAACAAAAGTGGATAATGGGTACATCCCAATATAATAGAATCGATTAATGGGTCTTTTTCAAGCAGATTGTTGATGTGTTTCTGAATGAAATAGTCCGCACCCATTGAACTGAATTCGTTATTCTCTACAAGTGGAACCCACATTGGACATGCTTCGCCGGTTACTTTGATGTCAGGAAATAATTTCTTTATTTCAAGTAGGTAGGATTCAGATTTAATGGTTCCTGTTGTAGCAAGAACACCCACATGCGAAGTCTTGGTTAATTGTCCAATACGTTCAACTGTGGGACGTATAACTCCTAAAACTCTTCGTGTTGCATCCATTGTTGGAAGGTTAATTTGTTGGATGCTTCTGAGGGCTTTCGCTGAGGCGGTATTACATGCCAGTATAACTAATGGACAACCTAACTCGAATAATTTTTTTACCGCTTGTAGTGTGAATTCGTATACAACTTCAAAAGAGCGTGGCCCATAAGGTGTACGCGCATTGTCACCTAAATATATATAATCGTATTCAGGCATTTGTTCGCGTATTTTTTCGAGGATAGTTAACCCTCCATAACCAGAGTCAAATACTCCGATGGCACCGCTTGTCTTTTGTATGTTGTTGAATTCCATCTGGCTTTTTTGTATTTAAAAAAACTCCTTGGTCTTACTCTGAAGGCCAAGGAGTTTCTTTTTTTTAATTATTTTCTTATTGGATTCCTAACTTAGCCTTTACAGCACTAGTTACATCTGTCGACAATGTTTCGTTGACAAATGGAATTTGAGTTGCGTTCAAGTCGAAGATATATACATATCCACCATCTTGGCCTACAGCCTTAATCGCATCATCAATTTTCTTTGCGATAGGTTCCAACATAGTCATCCATGATCTTTCTAACTCTTGTTGAGCATCTTGTTGCATTTGCATACCCTTTTGGCTCAATTCTTGCAATTCTTTTTGACGTCTTTCTTGAATGTTCTTAGGAAGGTTAGCTTGTTCTTCTTGGTAAGCAGTGAACTTCTTGTTGAATTCTTCCTGAGCACGTTTCATTTCGTCTTCGTATTGCTTTTGCATTGTTTGAATGTCAGTCTGTGCCTTGATATAATCAGGCATAGCTACCAAAATTTCTTGAGTCTTGATGTGACCGAATTTTTGTGCGAAAACACTCATCGGAGCGATGAGCAAAAGGATTAAAGCGATTTTCTTCAACATAGTCTTTTTTATTTTATTAGTTATTATTTCTTTGTTTATGGATTCGGATGCAAAAGTATAAAATTAATTTGAATATCCTAGTTTTGAGAGGACTTCATTACTGATATCAATCCGTGGTGAAGCAAAAATAATGCTAGAAGCTGATGCTCTGTCAATTACTGCATCGTATCCCTTTTGTTGTGAGATCTGTTTTACTGCTTCATATATTTTATCTTGGATAGGTCCAATCAGCTCTTCTTGTTTTTGGGCTAATTCACCTTCCGGACCAAAATATTTGTTTCTCAATTCTGCAACTTCTCTTTCTTTTGCAACAATTGCTTCCTCTTTCTGTGTACGTTGCGATGCACTTAAGGAGGCAGATGCCTTCTGGTACGCCAGGTAGAGGGTTTCTGCTTCTTTAGCTTTTGCCTCTATAGTGTTTTGGTACTTTTGTGATGCGGTATTCAATACCTTGTTTGCTTCTTGGTATGCAGGAATGTTCTCCATAATGTACTCCATGTCAATGAAAGCAAACTTCTGGGCATTGGCTACAAATATACTAGCCATGCATCCTATTGCTATTAATAAAAATTTCTTCATAATGACCTCCTATACTAGTTTAGAATTCTTGTCCCAGGATAAAGTGGAATTGGCTTCCGCTGTAGTCGCTTGAACCATTTACCTTATCGAAACCATA
>JBGVDD010000069.1:0-2929 GCA_045119215.1 Lachnospiraceae bacterium
ACAAGATGCTCCGATGGCAGTACACCTTACGCTTTTGGGTTCTGATGTTGTTTTACTTGAAGGAATTCGTTTGTCGGAAGTGTCTGAGGGTGTTTATTTCTTAAATGCTGCTCCGCTGAATTTATCAGGTGCGGATGGTTCGCCATGCAGAGCTGTATTGATAGATATTGATGAGAGATAGATTTCAGTAAGCCAATATGTTTAACTGAGAGCTGAATTTGAATTTGACAAGGAGATAATAATATGAGCATCACCCAAACTTTTTATGATAATCTTGCTTCTCAATACGATAAACTGTTTCTTGATTGGCAAGCTACCACACAGGAACAAGCTGTAATTTTGGATAAAATCTTTGTAAGCAATGGTTTTGATAAAACTGCAAATATTCTTGACTGTGCCTGTGGCATCGGCACACAGGCAATCGGTCTTGCTGCTATTGGCTACAATGTAACGGGTTCGGACATTAGTGAGGGAGAAATCTCAGAAGCAAAGGAACGAGCAAAAAAGAATAATGTAGAAGTTCGTTTTGAACAAGCTAATTTTTGTGCGTTGTCGGATACATTTGTTGAACGGTTTGACATTGTGATTGCTATGGACAATGCTTTGCCTCATATGCTTACCAGCAATGATTTAGCATCTGCTATTAGGAGTATCGTAAATCAAATTAAGAGTGGTGGTATTTTTGTTGCCAGCATTCGGGATTACGATGCTCTGCTTATGGATAAGCCACCTTACTCTCCGCCATATATTCACAAGACTGCAAAGGGACAGCGAGTATCTTTTCAGACTTGGTCATGGGAAGGTGATAACTATAGGTTAATCCAGTATATCGTTGACGATGAGGATGCCTTGCAAGTAAGCAAATTTGAATGCGAATACAGAGCTACTCGTAGAGAGGAAATGACAGACTTACTTAAAGAAAATGGATGCGGCGAAGTGGTGTGGATATTCCCCGAAGAAACAGGTTTCTATCAACCTATTGTAGTTGCAAGAAAAGCGTGAAATTTCAGTTTGATTAAGAGAAGTATCCCGGTGCCAAAACGGTGCCAAGAAATCATGCAAATAAAAATATCACATACAAAACCAACGAAAATATGCAGATTTCAGCCATAAAAAGTATGGAAAATACATCGAAAAATGCTATTCATATAGCGTGAAGGTGGACGTACTGTAGGTTCAGGACGTGTTGCTACAATTATTGAGTAATCTTTGATTGTGTCTATAATGAGCTGGATTTTATAGGGCTTTCCGAGAAATTGGGAAGCCCTTTCTTCATTTTGAAATAGGCGGAATAACAACGAGAAATAGAGCCAGCGGTGCCAAGAATAAAAAAGTCCAGTGAATTTTGGTTATTCACTGGAGAAAATTCTTTGACATATTCATTGTATAGTGTTAATATAATTATAGAAAGAGTGCTACCGATAGACGGTCAGCCCAATTAACTATTTGAAAATCAAAGATAGTCGCCTAGTTTACCAGACCGGGGCGGCTATTTTTGTGGCTTGCTATTATCCTTGCCAAAGGAATATCCTAATCCAAAGCAGGTTAAGCCGAAACTTACCACTGCTATAAAATCAATAATACTCATAAGGCTTAGCCCTCCTTTCCTTGGATTCCCTTGTGGGTTTCTATGTAATCAGAGGGTCACAGTCCCTCTGTTGAAGGACTAACCGCCTACCGTTATGGTAGCACCCATGAGGAAATTATAACAAGCAATAATTGATTTAGCAATCCCAAAAATGTTTTTTCAATTAAAAACTCCAGTGAAGTGTATGTATTCACTGGAGTTTTTTTTACCATCCCTTAATTTGTTTTATTTGATGAAGCGAAAGAACGTTACAATGCAAAGCCAATGTCATTAACTTTAGAGCTTATCACCCAATAAAAGGGAGATAGGCTTTTTTGATAACTGCTTGATATTATTTTAAAATAATACTTGGCAAATACTCCAAAATCATTTTCTTTGGCGACAGAGGATATACTTCTTATAATAATTTCGCACACGTAATTGAAAAAGGCCAGTTTTTTCTTATACGGTGCAATGACAAAAGAGCATCTGGCATGCTGGGATATCCTGTTGATTCTCTTCCTGCTTTTGATGAAAATATCAATCTCATACTGACAAGGTCTAAGGCTGTGAAAAGTTATTCCAGACTTGAAATGCTTTCAGCATACAGATATGTTTATCAGAATGCTCCCATGGATTATCTGAATGACACAACAATAGAATACGATATGGCCTTTCGTTTATTGCGTATTCAGCTTGATAATGGCACTTATGAAAATATTGCTACAAATCTTCCCAGAGATGAATTTAAAGCAGAGGATTTTAAGTCTCTGTACCATCTCAGATGGAACGAGGAAAATTCTTTTCGGGATTTAAAATATCCACTATGTTTAAAAGCATTTCATTCCAAAAAATATGAATATATTGTTCAGGAAGTATGGGCCAGAGCCATCCTGTATAACTTTAGTTCCAGCATAACCGCAAACGTAACAATTGACAGAGCGGATCGTGCTTATGAGTATCAGATAAATTATTCATCAGCATTGAAAACATGCCGTGACTTTTTGAGAATTCATGATGGGATAACAAAGGTAAATGTAGAAGGTCTGATTGCCCAGAACATTGAGCCAATCAGACCCGGAAGATCCTTTGCCCGCCTGCATAGGTTCAAACTTCCGACGAGTTTCTGCTATAGAAATTAGCATCTGTCTCATGTATAAACTATATTCTATCTCCAGACAAATTTCAATGATAAAAATTGATTTTGTCTTTTTGTTGTACCCAAAATTCAAAAATATTTCAATTTTAAATATCTAAATATGTCCTTTTCAACATCTTTGACTCATTTTCGTAACACCTGATTCTTTAAGTTAATAGCTTGGATAAAGAAAGTATTAGTAAAAAGGTTAAGTTACTGACATT
>JBGVDD010000070.1:0-6819 GCA_045119215.1 Lachnospiraceae bacterium
GATATGCTCCCGTGGTCAGATAAACTGCCTGAAAGCTGCCGTCTTATACATAAGCATAAAAAGAGCTTCAAAAAATAGGTTACTGATATCATAGCAGAATGAGTGTTGTTTGTCAGTAACGCTATATTTTGAAGCACTTACACAATTTTTTGAGTGGGTATAACTTTTTTCCCACAACTGTGTTACTGTACACACCATGTGTGCACAGTAACGATTTCAGCCCCATGCATCTACGATGCATGGGGCTGAAATTTCGTGCAATATCATTCTTGGCGCATAGCTTAACAGCAAGTGTTAAGCTTGCGTCTGTCCAGTAACACAACTAATTCTTTATTGCCACCACCTGGGCAATCTTCTTTATCATGATATTTTCACTCTATATTTATGTCTAATAGGTTTCATTGTCCAGTCGTCAAATCGAACTAAACCATCATTCTGTAATCTTCCCAGCACGATACCTGGATCTCTATTAATTGTTTCCGCAAAGTTAATAATATCATTTAATCCAAATCTTCTACTTGCCACAAAATCATTATACTTATCTCTTGGAATCAAACTATCTTCCGCAAATAAGTCGGCTGCAAGTTCCTGTTCTCCAGATTCCTTTTCAAACGATATTCCATAATCACCATTAATAATATGTCCAATCTCATGGAACAGAGTAAACCAAAACGAGTCTGAATTAAGCCTTCTATCATTAACCATCAGCATAATATTCTCGCCAATCTTCTTAGTAGCTCCATTAATCTTAGATCCGGCAATATTAGGTAAAATCACAAAAATAACACCGGCTTCTTCAAATGCTTTTCGAATCAAGGGATAAAACTCACTATGATTCTTGGTTAAAGTCAAAGCATACTGCACTGCATCTTCAAATTTTTTCTTATTGAACTTCGGTGCATCTACTGCCAATGCTTTATTAGTAGCAATCTGAACCATTGTATTAGCTTTAACTGTACTAACTTCTTCCAAAAAATCCGTAGAACTTCTAAAGCTTACAGCCATATCACGTTTTGTTAATACTGTCAAAGTCGCAACATTCAAGAATTCCCGAAGAGCCTTTATCTGTTCATCTTT
The DNA here is from genome assembly GCA_045119215.1 of Lachnospiraceae bacterium. Taxonomy (GTDB): domain Bacteria; phylum Bacillota; class Clostridia; order Lachnospirales; family Lachnospiraceae; genus RUG11237. Next base: position 1,078 of record JBGVDD010000070.1, read on the forward strand.
TTTTCTAGGTAAATTAGGAAGGCCATAGTTTTCTCTAAAGTACTTGTAATCAAAAAATTCAAACACTTTTCTTTCCTCTACCAATTCTTCCTGAGATTTAAATTCAGCTATCAATGCATCATAGGCATTTTGAAGATTCAACCAATAGTTCACGCTGGTTCCGATCATTCTGGAAAGTTTCATTGCAATATCAATAGACAAACTCTGTTCACCACGAATCAACAAGCTCAAATTTTTGGGTGTAGTATCTAATCTTTTTGCAAAATCTTCTTGAGTTAATCCGCTTTCTTCCACAATTTCTTTAATATAATATCCTGGGTGAAATGCAACCGTATCATTATATTCAATGTAATTACTCATAATGTTTGCTCACCTCCGTTATCTCAACAATCCTAACATTTTGCGATATCTCATCAATATTGCACGGAACATATGGTTCCTTATTTTCATCTAGTGGCTCTAATATTATACGCCACTGGTCTCTCCTAGATTTCACATCAATGGCAAAATACCCTTCCAGATTTCGTCCACCTTTATTTTCAAGTTTATGAAAGTGAAAGGTTGGTTGAACTATAATGTCTTTCATAGTATCTGCCTGCTTCAAAGCATTTATCCTGGCAAAAAGACTTTTTGCCAAAGCATCATTTCCACCAAATAGCTTTTTTGCTGCTTTTAAACTAGTACATTGTTCCTCAGTTTTGGCATCTGTATAAACTAATTCCAAGGCCTTCCTCCTTTCGTCAAATTACCCGCCAGGTAATTTGATTATAGTCTCTATATGTATTTTTGTCAATATCCACCGTCAATCAACCCGCATCCTTTATCATTTCCACCGACAGCGGATTCGTAATCCACTCATCCTCATTAGTATTATCAAAAAATACTGGTGGATAGTAAATTACTTCCTCCATATCTCCAAGAATAATGTTAAGCATAACAAACCTCCCACATACTACAATAACCCCAACAGGCATCTCTACCCGCTGAGGTTTTCGTTTTCTAAATCAATGTAACTGTTATTTATCCAAACTCTTAAGGGTCGGGAATACGTTATCATAATCAGGTGTCTTTTTTTGCATATTATTTTCCTTTCACAAATATTTCCCTCCTTGACACGAAATATTCTATAATACATTATATCGGTAAAATTCCGTTCTGACAACAGGAAAAGTAGCAAATCACCCTAGGTTTTCTTTCTGCTCAATTCGCTAACGTTTTTCTCTTAATACCTAACTCACAAGCTTCTCTGATAAATATGACTTCATACTTATTAAGTTTTGCATGAGAATTACGTTCTCCAGAATAACTACCTCTTGCAGTTACACTTTTGATGTTCTCCTGATGAGACACCCACTCCAGATTGTCTGATGATGGATTCTTTTTATTTCCATCAATATGATCTACCTCATTGTAATTGTGTGGATTAGGTACAAACGCCATGTCTACTAATCTGTGTACACCAACGTTTTTATTAGCTACCAATACTCTTGGCAGTGTAGGTGCGACCATTAAAATCTAATGACTTTGATTTCATAAGCCAAATATACCGTGAGTATCTACAACAAAACAATATAACTGAATTCAGCTTTACTTTATATCATAAAAATCCTCTGGTTCTAAGCGATTATACATTCGTAAGTGTTCTTTCAACACTGGTTGCATAACTTGTTCCATACATTTTGAAAATGACTTTCTAACTACAAGTGGGGATATGTTTCCTTTATAGTTAACGCCATCTTCTTCAAGGAAAAACTGTGTTACAGCTAAATCAGAAAAAACATTTTCATCTAAAGGATTTTTAGCATTTGGATTATGAAATAGAAATACGCCTTCTTCCAATTCTTCTGGAATATCTTTGGAAACTTTTTTCATAACATATTTATAGGCATTTCTATTTGTTTCATCTGGAATCTCATGAAAGGAATATGCTGCATTAAAGGTAGGTAATCCTTCAGAAATTGCCAAGGCTGTAAGTTTTCCAATTGTTATGCTACACGAAAATATAACTGCTGAAATATTTTCAAATTTAGTCTGAGAAAACAGATTTAACTCTTGTTTTTTTGATGTATTCGGATCAGTTATACTATTTTGTAAACAGAATTGATTTGTTGTGCCATCATAATACCATCCATAAAGTAATGCCAGCATTGGATAAATAAATTCCTTTCCAGAATTCAATTGATCATATGCACCAATTGCCACAGTATACGGTATATCCGATTCAACAGAACCATTATGACGATACTTATTATAGGCACTGTTCTTATCTCGTAATTTCTTCGCTATTCTAGAAATACTTTCATCCAATTGGTCTTTATATAAATCAACCAAATATGGCGGCTTAGTTAATTCATTAAACTCTTCCCAAGTACGTTCCACCTCTGTTGACCCATTTTTTCTAAAATTAGCAGTTGCAGCCTCTATATAAAACTTAAATGGACTTTCAATGATATAATCAGGTGCAGGATAATCCATATTCCGCCTAAAGTTGGCTTTTCTAAACAATGCATGTAAATATAATTCCCACATTTGTGGACAAAAAGATTTTTGAAAATCTCTTTTGAAATTTCCATCTAAATCTACATAATCTTCAGCCCATGTTTCAATTATCTTACGTTCACTTGCAAATTGTACATTATTTTTCAATGTTTTGTATTGTAAACTTTGCATATCTTCTGAAATATTAGATATATTTTCAAATATATTCATTGATACATTCCTCCTTTAATAGTTAACTAGTAACTGTTCATGGCTCTGAACAGTTAAGTCAGCAACCACCACTTCAAGTGGTGGTTTGATTTTAGCCCTATAAGGGCATTTTACATGTGCACCTAAAAGGTGGTGCCTCAAGCACACTCTTACCTGCTCACCACTAAAGTGGTCTATTTACTTAGTTTCTCTCTGTTTCTTTTCTCTGATCCTCTTCTTTTTGTTCTTGGATATACTTTTTTATTGCATCTTCCGTAATATTACCTACCGTCGAAACATAATATCCTTTTGCCCAAAATGTTCTATCCCATTTACTTCCTAATTCGGGATGTTTATCAAAAAGCATCAGTGCAATTTTTCCTTTTAAGTATCCCACAAAATCTGAAACACTTAATTTAGGTGGTATTGCTACGCAGATATGTACATGGTCTGAGCATACTGCTCCTTCTATTATCTCCACCTTCTTATACTCGCAGAGTTTTTTTATTATTTCTCTTACATCACTCTTTAATCTTCCATACAATACTCTTCTTCTATATTTTGGAATGAACACAATATGGTATTGGCATTTCCATTTAGTATGTGATAAACTTGAACTGTACATTTGTACCGCCTCCTATTCTTGATATGGCTTGAGACACCATTATCATATTAACATAGGAGGCTTTTTTCTACACCATACCCACCACAGATTACTCTATTCGCCCCCGCATAGCGGGGGATTGATTTTTTCATTCACGCAAAATATTTTATGTACTGTACCTTCTTCCCCCACATGAACTGCCTCAACCTCTTTTGCTGTTACCAGTCTTCCTATAAATTGATCTCCGGTAATATCTATTACAGTCCCGTTCTCTGTTTTTAACCATACATGATGCCACTGACTATCTTTCCTGCATGTTCCATTTACCTGCCTCGTTTCTATTCCATGTTCCAGCAAATATTGACTTAACAAATCACAGGTATGCCCACAACAATCATTTGGGAAGTTATTAAACGGATATAAGTTTCTAAACATATCATCTTCCCATGCCGCATCTAATGCATTTCGAAATTGTCTTGCAATTCTTTCTATCTTTTTCATCCTTAATCTCCAATGTTACAATTTTAGATTTCCACAATATACTCTCTAACTATATCCATTATAAAATCAGCACTTGCGGGTGTATAATTGGGAGATTGCGCCATTACAACAAAGTTAAAATCCCCATCATACTTTACATCTTGAATAGACGGAATAATTAATAGAGGAACCTCTGGCTCTTTTACAGCATTCTTCAAATATGCTTGCTTTTCTTGTTTATCTGCATCATATGAAGGAAATTCCATATCTGGATTACACACAAGCTGTATTGTATTCTCAACCGGTTTGTCCCAAATGAACTTCTCTTCAAAATCTTTCAGTGTCTCCCACACATAATCATTTTTGTCGCCATTGGGATTAGCACAATAGGTCAAACTATTTATCCAGCGAAAGGCAATGGCATACAACAGGTAATCTCCTATTCCAACATCATTCAACTGTCCAAAGCAATCCAAATATTTTGTATGCATACGCCGTTCTTCAACCGGATATTGAAGCAAATCATCTAAAATATATGTCCAGGAAAGATAACCCAAACCTAAATCCGCATGTGAATCTATATGCACAACTTCAAATGGCGTTTCCAAACTTTCTTTTGTTATCAACTCCTGCCAAAAGAATAGTGCTTCGTTGTGTCCGGTCACAATTCTTCCCTTGATTTTTCTATCTTTTGAAAGTCCAAGGTTATCTTCCAGAAAACTCCTTATTCGCTGCTCACTCCAAACACAATATCCATACTCATCTTCTGACAAACGTTCTTCTCTGCTTTCCGTAATCCCGATAGCTATATTCTCCATAAAATAGTCCATATCCAAATCAAGAAGTTTCATTTGCATCTCCTGTCTAAGTAACATCCACTCTCAAATCCGCACTGTTTCCAAAAAGATTCACTTTGTTCTCCAGATGGTTCTAAATTTACTTCTCCATAATAGTCTTGTAAAAACTGAGCAATAATTCTTTTCCCCAGTCCTCTGTCTCGATATGGCTTAAACACCTCGAACAATGCAATCATCATCCTATCTTTGTTCTCATTTAAAAAGTAATAATTGATCAGAGCCACCATTGTTCCATCTTCATCATATACTTTTTCAGTTACATCTATATATTCCTTTTCAAGCAGTGTCCAACCGCTTAGTAACAAATCTTCTCTGTGTTGTATTGCCTGCAACTCTTCATAAGAACATTTTTCAAATATAAACACAGCTTTCTCCTCCTGTTGTATCAAGTTCCTCAAGCTATCAAGTTACTACAATCCATGTATTTCTTCCTGCAACCTTTCAAGAAACATAAGGATATCTTTAAATTCCGGTATATTTCCATATATCATATTCCGCATAGCCTGATAATCATCTTCTAATTCTTTATGTATCCGCTCTCCCGGTACAAGCATAATGGTTTCTAATGTTGCAGTTTCATAATGTGCGCTCTTTGCATAATAGAATTTCTGCTTAAATGCCACATCTTTTTCTAACAGCTCTTTTCGCTTAAATGCTCTTTCCTTTACCCATGAATTACCCATATTATACACATCATATAGATGTCTTGCATATCTGGCAGGCAACGGCTTTCCCTCTGGGAAATTTGCTATTTTATGTAATATGGTGAGTTTTTCCCAGAAAGTTCTCTCAACATCAATGGTCAAAACCGATGTATCTTTTTGTAAAAAAATATCCGGATATTTTTCGGCTGCAAATGGAGTTACGCTTGTCTCATGAGATGGCATCCATTCTGCTAATGGTCCAATTTCCAATCTTACACAAGAGCGTAAATACTCTGCCTCAAATATCTGCGGATAATAAAAATTTACTACCATCTCATCTTCTATATCAACCGAAATCCATTCTCCATCCCCCAGTTTTTCTTTCATTTCACTATTCAACTGGGGTATCAATTCCTCTTTATAGAATTTTGCTGCTTCCGAATTAATCTGTTTATTGAATAAATCCTGT
>JBGVDD010000071.1:0-8539 GCA_045119215.1 Lachnospiraceae bacterium
ATAAATATAATCCCCTTTCGGTTTTTTGTTTTTGGGCTAATTACATTATACCAAAAGGATTGTATTTGTGCCTTTTATTTTTGCTATAATATTGAATTTTCAAGGTTCTTTACACCAAAATGGTGTGGGAAGTTTTAGTAAGTAACTTTTGTTACAGAGGTACTTGGCTGATTCTTCCAGCCTTGATAGCCGGAGGGCCATTTTGTGTTTTCGTTATTGGCAAATTGTTGCATATCTTTAATGTAAACTACATTTCTTTTTAGCTTTTTATCTTTTGCTATAAAGACATCTAAATATCCCTTTGACTTATAAGACATGAGATATTTGAGTTTATTATTTTTTCCCCATTCATAAATACGAACGCCGCCACCAGCAAAGTCATTATCTCCATAATAGAGAAAAGCATAATTTTTTGAACCAATTTTTTGGGTAAAAAAGCATACAGCCCATGCGTTAAGTTTGGTTGTGAAGTGGATTTTTGTTTTGTTATTGATGGTTAACGTTATCGTTTTCTTTTGGTAATTGGAACTGTATCTTCTCTTTAATTTTACAGTTTCTTTTTTCCCGTCCTTGTTATAGTCAACTGTTTTATAGGATGAGTTGTATTCATCCACATAGAGAGCATTTTTGGGTTGTTCTCTTTTGCCTTTCCAAGGATGTCCTGTGTTCCATTTTCCGTATTCATAAGAATAGTGTGTGAGTGTACTTTGAGCCATTACAGTTGCCTGTTGGGAAAATATAAAAACAACTGTCAATGTAACAATGTACAGACAAGAGAATATCTTTTTTGTACTTTCATAAAAAAACCTCCATTTCTTTGCGGGAAATAATGATAACAAAATTATTTTAACATAATTGGGCATAAATGTCACAAGAATCATAGGAGACCTTTTTATTGATATTGTTAGTGGTTACTGTACACAGGTATCCTGTGCACAGTAACCATTTCAGCCTATTTAAAATGCATCTACGATGCATGGGGCTGAAATTTCGCACAATATCATTCTTGGCGCATAGCTTAACAGCAAGTGTTAAGCTTGCGTCTGTACAGTAACAAAAGAATAACATGAATACAAAAATTTTCAATTAGATGGTTGATTTTTACTATTAGTTATCATATAATAGCATTAGCTAAGAAAAGTAAGTACATTTTCAATGTGCGTAAAGAAGTCTAGAGTGCCAGCTCTAGATTTTTTTATTTGGTTCTATGTTATATTCATTGGTGCTTAATTAGGGACGCTTCTTTTGTCATAAGGAGCGTCCCCGTGAATATCAGAAAATGCTTTCACATGATAATAATTTGTTAGTACCAGAACCAAATGCATTTTTAGTTATTTGGAATCTTTGATGGGAAGTAATTCTCAAATCACAGTATCATGTTCAAGGGACACTCCTTGTGACAAAAGGACCGTCCCTGCTTTTACCCAAACAGCAGATTTACACAAGCAAAGAAAAGTGTAGACATGAAATCAACATCCAAAACTATCACAAAACTGAAAAGGGGTAAAACCTACTATGTGAAAGTGCGGGCTTATGTAAAGGATACGAAGGGAAAGAACGTGTATGGAAAGTACAGCAATGTAAAGAAAGTTAAGATTCAAAAGTAGTTTTGGGCTTTAATTGGGGACGCTTCTTTTGTCATAAGGAGCGTCCCCGTGAATATCAGAAAATGATGTTACACGATAATAATATGTTAGTAGCAGATTGAAATGCATTTTTGATTATTTGGAATCTTTGATTGAAAAAAATTTTCAAAATCCGATATCTTGTTCAAGGGACACTCCTTGTGACAAAAGGAACGTCCCTGGTTTCAACCCACAATATAGTTATATTCCTCACAGATACAAAAGATGTGCTATATTCGCTGGCGGCGAAAGAATGAAAATAGTAGTATTGAATATTTGTGGAAAATACAGTTTATTTATGTAAAATTTAACTTCGCTACAAGGGAAAATAGATTGACAATTAAAGGGAGAATATACTATTATAGTTTTATAGTGTGGGGAGAATGTAAGAAACTAAAATTGTGCTATGGGGGCAGAAAAAAGTAAGTTAAATATTTATGAAAAGCCACGGAGCTGCACCTAAGGTGTGGCTCTTTTGTGTAAAAATGAGAAAGAGGTGAAAAAAATAGTATACCGTTAGTAATATCTGTAATGTATAAGAGGGAGTGCAGATATTGTGGAGGTGAAATGAGGTAAACAAAAATAGGAATAATGAGAAAGAGGTGGTTGATATGAGAAAAACTTATAAAGACAAACAACATAACATTACTTCATTTGTAGGGATTTTCGTACTTTCCATATTATTAACTATGGTAGTAGACCCATTAGTAGTCTGGGCAAATCCCTATAGTGGTGGTAATAGTAATTGTACATGGTATGTATGGCAAAGGATATATCCGATGACGCAGTAATACAGACCTTAAACACATATCAGATAGAGGAATATCCGATTACAGACAAATGGAATCCTAAATTATTAGGTGAGTTTATGGAACGTGTTATGACGGATTTAGAAAATGAAATGAAAAATGGCTTTAATTAGGGATGCCATCCGGTTTTTTGTTATTCATTGACAAGAAGAATACAACATAGTAAAGTGGTATCTGAGATTAAAATAATGGAACAAGGGAGTATAGGGTTATGAGAAAGAAAATGACAGGAAACCAAAGGCTTAGCAAAAAAATAATGATTGCCATATTGGCATCCACGCTTGTTTTCGGTGGAATGACATATGGAATGGACAGTGTGGTATATGCAGCAGGGAAATTGACTGTATCGGAGAAGCGAGAATTTAAGAAATATTTGAATGATGGCATGGGTGACAATGGATCATTTATGACAAAAGAAACCGGACTTATTTATGAGCCAAAATTTTCTTTCTATGATGTGAACAATGATGGGCATAAAGATTTAATTGTGACAGGCGCTCTGGGATTAAGGTCAATGACATTTACCGAGGTATATCTGCATATAGGAAAAAAATACATTGCAATTCCATACAATGGCACATTGGTAGGGGTTCATAAAAATGGAATGAAATTCCTGACAGAGGATTATGGGATGGCAGGTGCAGTCAGATATACAGATGTAGAGGTGTACAGGATGAATGCCAAGGGAAAATCCACACAGAAACTTGCAAAAAATCAAACTGTCATGTGGTATGATGAAGAAAAGGACATAGAGTATCCAGATGGAAAGATATTGGAACTGAAATATAAGGTGAATGGGAAAATTTCTTCCTCAAAAGACTATGTGCGTGCAATGAAAAAGTATAAGTTCAGCAAAGTGAAGTGGCATACGGTAAACAAGAAAAATATTAATAAATATGTAAAATAAAATTGGAAAAGCGGTTTTCAAAATATCTGTTTGGTGTAATAGCTGGCTACAGATGACAATACGGAGGAAATATAGTGAAAATAAAACACAAGGTAATATTGGACATTTGTATGGCAATTTTGTTTGTTCTTTGTATGAAGTATAAGTTCACTGGGAACTTCCTGCATGAAGTACTAGGGGGTATACTTTTGCTTGGATTTATCGTCCATGTGAGTATAAACCATAAGTATTATAAAGTGATGTTTCAGAGTAAAAATGTAAGCGGTTGGGGTGGAAAGCAAATTGTTTCATTTATTATAAATTGTATTCTGTTGTTTGCTATTCCCGTGATGATATTTAGTTCCATCGTCATTTCAAAAGATGTATTTTCTTTTATGAAGCTTGATTTAGGTCAACAGAGAATATGGCGGATGGTTCATATCCTTTGTGCAGTGATTCTTTTTTTGAGCAGTATGGTGCATCTTTTGTTTCATATGCCTCTGTTCAAGGGAATGCTATGGAAAAATGTTGGTGGACAGGACTTTGAAAAAGTTTGGAGTGTTGGCTCTAAAGCAGTGGCCATTCTTATGAGTGTATTTGTAATATTCACCAGCACCCGGGCTTTTCAAAGTGTTGTGGAAATAAAAGGGCATCATGAAAAAAGACATCAAGAGCAAGGATATATCAAAAACAAGAAACCGGAAAGACAGGACGAAATCATAGAGGATTCCCCTGAAGAGGAACAAGTTCTGAATCCTGATGAGTATCTGAGAGGGCTCTTTTGTGATGGCTGTGGGAAACACTGTTCTCTTTTATACCCACGCTGTGGAGTAGGTGTAAATCAGGCAGAAAAGGCAAAGGAAGCATATATCTTAGAGAATGGAACTACAAATGGTGTAAAATAGGGACGCTTCTTAGTACCAAGTCCAAATACATTTTTGATTATTTGAAATCTTTGATGGGAAATATTTGTCAAATCCCGATATCATGTTCAGGGGACACTCCTTGTGACAAAAGGAACGTCCCTGGTTTAGTACCTGGTTTAGTATACCTGGTTTAGTATAGGAGGTTTTGAAAAATTATTAGTAATCGAATTTATTATTTTATGTTTGAAAATGAGTATATGGATGATTTGATAAAAGAAATACGAGAAATCTTTTCTGTATGCGATTGCGATAAAAAGGATGAATATATTTTGTCAGATGACAAGGATTATGTTTATATATTAGATGGAAAAGAGGATGGAAAAGGGTGTATATTGGCAAATAGGGATACTTATGTGTATACGATATACATTTTTTCAAATGAAAAATCTTCCGAGAGAATAGAGAGAATGTTAAGTGAACTTGCGGAAGAAATAGAAGATGACTACAATGATGACAGATATAGATTTGTGAAGCCAATCGATTACAACTCGAAAGTTTTGGATTATTGTATCAGAATGGCTAACAAATTTAATTTCTTTGGTTTGATAGATTCGTATCTTAGATAAACGGGGACGCTTCCTTTGTCATGAATGGGTATGTTACTGCTTCTCCAACGATTGAAAGTCATATTACAAACGGGGAGATAAATATTCCGGGAATGGGTTCTTATGAGGAGGCACAAGAGCTGGCAGAATTTTTAAAAATAGGTCCACTGAAATTGCCATTAAATGAAATTGCTAATTAGAAATTATAGAAGGGCAAACAGAAACGGATGCGCCCCATAGCTAGCTCTATCATGAGACAATATATTATAAAATAGGGACGCTTCTTTTGTCATAAGGAGCGTCCCTGTTTTCAACAATGGAATGTGGTGAGAAAGATATGAAGTACAAATGTCTATGCTGTGGTTATTTTACATTAGATTCGCGGGCGGAGTTTGATATCTGCCCTATCTGCTTTTGGGAAGATGATGTATATCTTATTATAAATGAAGAAGAAAAAAATATATCATCTTTGTATAATGAATTGGAAGATGTGGAGGAAGAAAAATTATTGGATATACCTTCAGGAGCAAATCATGGATTAACCTTACGTGAGGGAAGAGAAAATTATAAAAAGTACGGTGCATGTGAAGTAGATATGAAAGAGTATGTAAGAGAACCCCAAGAAAGTGAATATCCAAATTGAGCAGGAGATGAGTAACAGTTCAGGCAGGTCTGCGCATTTACTGCGTTGACCGTGCGAAAATGTGTATTTAACAAAAATCGGGCAATTTTGCATGCGTAAGCATTGCCCGATTTTGTAACAGTTTAGCCTATGGCTGAACTGTTACGGAGAAAATATTTTTAGTTGTAATAAAAAAGGAGAATTTGTATGAGTAAGGAAAGTAATTGCTGTCTGGATACAGAGCACGTAAAAGCCATTATGGAAGAGATAAAAAATAAAACAAAAAGAAAAGCATATAAGCTGACTATCAATCCAGAGAAGCAGCCTGGAATTTTTGATAGTAAGTTCGGTGGTGTTCCTTATTGGGATGAGTCAAAGGAATATCCAGTGGATGCTGCTGGCGACAAAATGCTACTATTGGCCCAGGTAAATCTGCAGGGATTGGAGAGACTATCCAATCAGGATGGGCTGGAGCTCCCAAGCCAGGGAATGCTGCAATTTTTCTGTGGAGCGGATGATTGTTATGGATTGGATTTTGATGAAGCTGACAGTCAGAAAAGCTATCGTGTCATCTATCATGAGACAATAGATGATACAGTGACAGAAGAAAAGGTGAGAGCCTTGGGGGTGCCAGTTTCTACGGATGAAAATATGGAAGAGTTTACACCTGTCTTTCTTCCGGCAGTGGTGGATATTTCTGTGGAAGAGTTGTGTCTGAGCTTTGGAGATTATAGATTTGAAGAAATGTTTCGACAGTTAGCCCAGGAGAAGTATCAAGTGGATACCAAAGATGCTGCCTTATATAAATTATTGAGTGATGAGGACTATAATACAGTGACAGAAGAAGTGAATTTCAATGGTCACTGGCTGTTGGGCTACCCATTTTTTACACAGGAAGACCCAAGGAGATATACGGAGAAAATTAGAAGATACGATATCATGCTTTTTCAGATGGATTCTGAGATGAAGGGCGGAGAAGATTATGTTCTCTGGGGAGACTGCGGTGTAGGTAATTTCTTTATTAACAGAGAAGATTTAAAAAAGCGGGAGTTTGGCAGCACATTATATAACTGGGATTGCTGTTAAAGGACGTTATATATACACAAAATGGGATGTGCCCCCCCTGGTTTTGCAAGATGATAGCACTTAGGCTTGTGGCTGGGGTGTTTTTTTGCTGGTGAAAAATTGATGAGTGTAGTAAAATAAATAGAGTTTAGCAAACTGGAAGTTGTGGGGGAAAACAAAATGGCAAGAGCAAAATATCAAGTATTAGTTATTCCGTATCATGTCGAAAAGGAAAATATAAAATATTGGTAACTGTTCAGAACCCTAGTGGGTTCATGTAACTTTATTTTGTACAAAACAGAGAAATTTCTTTTTTTCTGTTTTGACAAAAACAGCTTTATTGTGGATAAGAGAAACTCCTTTTAGAAGATTTCTTGTCCCATGTGGATAGAAATGTTTTTCCACTTAATTTATCATTCATTTTCATCATTTTTTGATGTTTTTGGATAGATTTTGTACCATTTGCACCTTGAAATTTAATACTTATCCACCGTCATTTTTACCATAAGCAGTTTACTTGCGATTCGCTTATTTCCTTAATTTTTGCTATAATTATGGTATAGAAATCAAGGAAAGAAGGTGGTCTGTTTGCCTATTAATATTACAATGGAATTCGTTCAACAGTTAATGGAGCAGAATACTGCTTTGACAAAGCAAGTATCCGAAATGAACGAAACAATTAAAGAGCTCAACCAGACCATCAAAGAACTTAAGGAGCAGCTTAATAAAAACTCCAAGAACAGTTCAAAGCCACCTTCAAGCGATGGACTTAAGAAGCCGCCAGTAAATAAGGAGCGTAGTCTACGCCAGAAGTCCGGCAGGAAACAAGGGGCTCAGAATGGGCATGATGGAGTATGTCTTTCTGTCATTTCTGAACCCGACATCATAGAGCCACATATGCACTCTGATTGTCTGAACTGTCCTTATCATGATAGTTGTCTTGATAAAGCATGTATCAAAGAGACACGCCATGAAATCGATGCTGAAGTAGTTGTAAATGTTACAGCGCATCAACTTATTGTGGTAGGCAATTGCCCTCTTCATAACTGTAAGAAGGCAGGTTCTTTTCCTTCCGACATCAAAGCAACTGTACAGTATGGTAAAAACTTACAGTCAATGGTCATAGCTTTTAATACTGTTGGCGCAGTAAGTATTAATCGTACTCATGAAATACTTAGCAGTGTATTCAACATCCCACTATCAACTGGAACCATCAAAAACATGGTGACCCGATGTGCCGGTGTTTTAAAGCCAACCTATGAAAAACTTCATAGTGTCATGACAAATCTTGGTCTTATCCATTGCGACGAGACAGGTACCCGTGTTGACGGAAAAACCTGGTGGGTTCATAACGTATCGGATATGGATTACACTTATTTAAGCCTCCAGCAGAAACGTGGACATCTGGGAATGGATGCCATTGGAATCCTTCCATCTTTTCATGGTATTGCTGTCCATGATTGCTGGGCTTCCTACTGGAAATATCCGGATGTGGAACATGCGGTATGCTGCGCACATTTATTGCGTGAGCTTAACGGGATAATCGAAAACTACCCCGAGCAAAAATGGGCTCCGCAATTCAAGGAACTTCTTCTTGCTATGAAAAAGGTAAGAGACAAAGCTCTTGTAAGCGTGAAAAAAGAACTCAGCTATTATCACTTGCATAAGTTTGATAAAGAGTATGATGAAATCATCAAAACCGCATATGAAGAAAATCCTCTTCCGGAAGAAACCACAAAAAAATGTGGTCGCAAGAAAAAGAGCAAGGTATTAAATTTAATCAGCAGACTAGAGCATTACAAGGCATCAGTCTGCCTATTTATAAACAACCTCTGTGTACCTTTTGATAACAACCAGGCTGAACGAGATTTAAGAATGATTAAAGTAAAAACCAAAGTCTCAGGTTGTTTTCGAAGTGAAGAAGGCGCACAGGAGTATCTAACAATTATGAGTTATATTGGAACCGCTCACAAGCATGGAATCAATGCATTTACAGCTATAAAAGAAGCGTTAAATGGAAATGCAGATATCATCTTTGCTTAAGAGGTTCTGAACAGTTAC
>JBGVDD010000072.1:0-17251 GCA_045119215.1 Lachnospiraceae bacterium
AGGGTGTAAAACTGTTAGCAACAAAAGTAAGCGGAGTCGATATGAATGGTCTTCGTGAACTGGGTGATCAGTTAAAAGAAAAACTGGGTGACGGTGTGATCGTACTTGCTTCTGACTGTGATGGTAAAGTAAACCTGGTTGCTATGGCAACGGATGCAGCAATGGGCAAAGGTGCGCATGCAGGTAATTTGATCAAAGGAATTGCAGCACTTGTTGGCGGTGGCGGCGGCGGCCGTCCAAACATGGCTCAGGCTGGTGGTAAGAATCCTGCAGGAATCGATGATGCAATCAAAGAAGCTTTTGTTGTATTAGAAGGACAGATTAAATAAAAAAACTAGTTGACGAATTGAAAAAAATCGTTATAATATTTAATGTGCATGCATTGATTGTATTGTATTACATTTTATGCATGCATAAATAAACCCAAATCAGTCAGTGTTACTAGGAAGGGACTGAAGGGAGGTCAGGTGTAAGACATGTCAAATGTAATCGTTAAAGAAAACGAGACTTTAGATAGCGCATTACGTCGTTTTAAGAGAAGTTGCGCAAAGGCAGGAATCCAGCAGGAGATTCGTAAGAGAGAACATTACGAAAAGCCAAGCGTAAAACGTAAGAAAAAGTCTGAAGCGGCTAGAAAACGTAAATATAATTAATTAGTGCTATAAGGTTCCCTGGCGAATTTCACCAGGGAATTTTTATATAGTTACAGGCAATCTTAATAAAATCTTTCTTGTGTAAAGAAAGTAGATAAAGTATAATAAAGACACAGTAAACAGGTGAAGAATAAAATTGATTAGATAGAA
The DNA here is from genome assembly GCA_045119215.1 of Lachnospiraceae bacterium. GTDB lineage: Bacteria > Bacillota > Clostridia > Lachnospirales > Lachnospiraceae > RUG11237. The sequence goes on from JBGVDD010000072.1 coordinate 804, forward strand.
GGGGGTTGGGGTATGGTTTGGACTTATCAGTTATTTGGAACAGATATATATCATATATGTGCCTGGTTTTGGGTATATAGTATTCTGGGATGGTTTGTGGAATCCATATATATGTCCATTTGCTTTAAAAAGATTACAAACCGCGGCATTATAAAGGGACCAATTTGTCCTATCTATGGTGTAGGGGCATTGTTTGTTTATTTTACATTAAAACCCTTACAGGGACACTATGTGATGCTTTACTTTATAGGAGCAATTCTTGCAACAACAGTGGAATTTATTGTGGCAAAGCTGATGATTAGGTTCACGGGATGTGTTTGGTGGGACTATAGTCAGAAACCTTTGAATTATAAAGGAATACTCTGTGTGGAGAGCACATTGGCATGGGGATTATATACGATTATCATGTTTGGCTTTTTACACAATGCAGTTATGGCATTTACGAATAGAATTTCTGTAGAGACTGGACGGATTCTGTCATTATTGTTAACCGTGTATTATGTGATTGCTTTTGTGAGAGCCTTAGTAGGTGCAAGGAATATGAAAGAAATGCCAGGAATCAAAATGGTTCATACCAACGAAAAATAGAATTAGATATGAGAAAACGGCAGAATTACTGCCGTTTTTCTGTTACACTGTATATACTATGTAACTGTTCAGTACCTTCACAGTTACAGCAAAAAACCATGCAAAATCACCTGAGGTGATGGATTTTTGCTTTGTTCTATCTAGGTTTTCCTACGGACTATGCAGTGAATGCATAGTCCTATACTAAATAGTTACTATACTACAGTAAAAGTTTTGAAATCATGGTGCGCAGACACCAGAAATAGGAAATTTTGTCAACATCTTCTTTATAGACCAGATTACAGTAACCGATTTTTGAGTTGTTTAAATAGTATTCTATTGTACCCGCTTTGTCTTTCGCTTTTAATGGTGCGGTTGCAAATTCTGGGAGGTTGTATTTAAAAGTAATGGATGACAAATCCGAACCCTTTGTATCTAAATACTGAAATGAGGACTGGGGTATTAGGGAAACTTGTTCCTGTGTTGCATATTTTACCGGCAAAGTTAAATTTTGGGGTTTTGGGGCAGTATACATTTGACAGATGGAAAAACCATAATTTAACAGTGTAAGGGCTTCAGAAAACCTTGTTTTAGAGTCAGGGGCAGCCAGAATGACAGAAATTAAATTAATATTGTTTCGGCGTCCACTTGCAGAAACACAAAATTTGGCTTTTGAAGTAAAACCGGTTTTTAAACCGGTAATATCTGGACTCATCTTTAAGAGTTTGTTTGTACTGGAAAGTCCAAATTGTGATTCTCCCCGGGCTGTAGTGTGGGTAATGGTATCCATCCATATGGTAGTATATTTTTCGATTTCGGGATATTTGTTTATAAGTTCAGCAGACATTAAAGCAATATCATAGGCACAAGTGTGGTGTCCCTCCACATCCAGACCGTTGCAGTTTAAGAAACTGGTATCCTTCATGCCAAGTGCTTTCGCCCGTTCATTCATCATTGTCACAAAGGCTTCCTCAGAACCAGCAATGTGTTCACTGATGGCCACGCAGGCATCATTGGCAGAGGACACAACGACACACTTAATCATGGTTTCTAAACTTTGGGTTTCCCCAGGTTCTAAATATACTTGGGAGCCCCCCATGGATGCGGCGTGTTCGGACACTGTAACGGTATCGTTCAGATGGACTTTTCCCTCTTTTAATTGGTCAAAGGTGATAAGCAGGGTCATGATTTTTGTGATGCTTGCAGGAGGAAGAATATTATGGGAATTTTTTTCATATAGGATCGTTTTGGTGGAGGGTTCTAATAATACGGCACTTTGTGAAGATAAAGTAATATCCTGCTGGGCATAAACTAAGATACTGTCTTGAAAAAACAGACAGAATAATGGTAGCAGGATAAGGGAAGTTGTGATTAGTTTAGAGATAAAATGTTTCATATATCCAATCGTCCAACACTTTTTTTATTATTATGCACAAAAAACAAAAAAAATGTGAAGAATTTACTAAAAAAATAAAGAAATGCTTGAGGAAAAGAATATAAATTAGTATAATATTTAGTGTATACCTTGTTTAAGGAGCGAGAAAATGAAATTTATTATCATAATTGTGACAGGTGTTATCATTTGTGGACTGGTTTTACTGTGGGAGATAGTACGTGAAAATGGTTTCTTTGTTACAAGGATTTATGATGTGACAGTACCGGGAACAAAGTGGAACGAATCTCATAATATTGTATTTATATCGGATTTACATAATCATGTGTATGGAAAAGATAATGATATTCTGTTGGAACATATTCGTCGCATGGAGCCGGAGTGTGTTTTGATAGGAGGGGATTTGCTGGTGGCAAAACCTGAGAAGGATTTTTCAGTAGCAGTGCGCTTTGTGGAAGACTTATGTAAGGAATATAAGGTGTTTTATGCTCATGGAAATCATGAACACAGATTGTATTTGTATCCGGAAATATACAAAGACATGGCAAAACGTTACAAGGAGGCACTGAAACATTTGCCCATCCACTGGTTGGTAAACAAAGGTGCTACTATTCAGGTGGAGGATACGAGTCTTCATGTATTTGGAATTGAGATAGATAAGGAATATTACAAGAAATTCTTTCATGAAATCCTAAGTGAGAAGCAAGTGGAATCATATTTGGGAAAAAAACCTGAAGGATATACCGTACTACTGGCTCATAATCCTGAGTATTTTAAAGCTTATGCCGGATGGGGAGCAGATATGACGTTGTCCGGACATGTTCATGGAGGAATTATGAGATTGCCCTTTCTTGGCGGTGTGATTTCCCCCAGTCTGAGATTATTTCCTAAGTACGACGGTGGAAGAAAGAAAGAATTTGGAAAGGAAATGATAATCAGCAGGGGCTTAGGAGTACATACCATTCCCGTTCGCTTGTTCAATCCGGCAGAATTGGTTGTATTGAGGCTTTGTTCAGAGAAAAAAGTAGATATTAATGAAAGAAAGTAGGAAGTTATGTCAATTACAGTAAAATTACAGGCATTTGAAGGACCGCTGGATTTATTACTGCATCTCATTGACAAAAATAAAGTAAATATATATGATATTCCAATTGTTGACATCACGGAGCAGTATTTGGCATATATTAGAGAAATGGAACGTCAGGATTTAAATGTAGTCAGTGAGTTTCTAGTTATGGCGGCAACTTTAATTGATATTAAGTGTAAAATGTTACTGCCCAAGGAAGTGGATGAGGAAGGTGAGGAGATTGACCCTAGAGCAGAGTTGGTAGAACAATTGCTTGAATACAAAATGTACAAATTTATGGCAGAGGAATTAAGAGACCGCCAAAGAGATGCGGGCAGGTCTTTGTATAAAAATCCTACCATTCCCAAGGAAGTTCTGGAATATGTTCCACCCTTCGACATAAATGAATTGCTGAGTGATGTAACATTGCGGAAGTTGAATTCTGTATTCAGAGCATGTATGAAGAGACAGGAAAACAGGATTGACCCTATTCGAAGTCAGTATGGAAATATTGAAAAAGAAGATGTGAGCATTGAAGACAAGTTTATTGATGTGGAAGAATACATATTGGAACATAAGTCATTTACGTTTCGTGGATTGTTGGAGAAGCAATGTACCAAAATGGAGATTGTTGTTACCTTTATGGTAATCCTGGAGTTGATGAAAGCAGGAAGGATTACTATTACTCAGCAGGAAACTTTTGGAGAAATATATATTACAGTAATAGATGAGGAAACAGTAAATGGAAATTAAAAAATATGAGGCAATCATAGAAGCACTGCTTTTTACCATGGGAGATTCTGTGGAATTGAGCAGACTGGCATCGACTATTGGTCATGATGAGGAGACAACAAAGAAGATTATACATAATCTAATGGATAAATATGCAAGTGAGGATCGTGGGATTCAAATTATTGAATTGGAAAATTCTTATCAGATGTGTACAAAAAAAGAAATGTATGACTATCTGATTAAGCTAGCTGCACAGCCCAAAAAACATGTGTTAACAGATGTTTTGCTGGAAACTTTGTCTATTGTAGCTTATAAGCAGCCCATTACAAAAGTGGAGATAGAAAAGATTCGTGGAGTAAAGACAGACCATGCCGTAAATAAGTTGGTAGAGTATAATCTGGTGTGTGAATTGGGAAGAAAAGATGCCCCGGGGCGTCCGTTATTATTTGGAACAACAGAAGAATTTTTGCGTTGTTTTGGAGTTCAATCCATTGATGAACTGCCTGTGGTATCACAGGATAAAGTGGAAGAATTCAAGACAGAGGCAGAACAGGAAGTACAATTAAAACTTAAAGTGTAAAAGGAAGGGAAGAAAAATGATAAGTGTAGGGAAAAAAATTGTAGTAGCAGTCTTTGCTCTTATAAGTATGTTCTTATTGGTAAATGGTGTGACGAATTATGGTGATATGAGTGGACAGGAATTTCTATATATGGGAATTTTACTGTTGGTACTCTTGATGGTTGCATTGGTAATCAAAAAAGGGATTACATACTTGGCAGAAGAGAAAGTATTTGTTTTATTGTATTGTATGAAGAGAAAAATGATGATTGCTGAAATTGCCAGTGTTTCAGTGTGTGCATTGATTACGCTGATTAGCCGTTTCGTAATAGCAGCCAAAGTACAGATTTCTACATTGGGTAACGAGTATGAAAAATTACCGGAACTTTTCCCGGCAAGAAAAGTGTACGGTGCTCTTACAGGTATATTCGAGACAGTGGCTATGGGAAATATTACGGGATATGAATTATGCAATATTTTCTGTAATATTGTAGCTATGGTATTTATATATCTTATTGTACGTTCTATGTATGGAAGAAGTGGTGGCATCCTTGCATTGTTTGTGGTGGCTTGCTGGCCAACACAGATGTATGGTGTAGTGTACGATAATCCTCAGTATTTTTGTGCAATGTTGTTCCTTGCAGTCATTTATTTTATCAAAATGTTTAGAAAAGGAACTTTGTGGTATCTCTATGCCCCATTGACAGGTCTGGCATTGGGAGTGTTAATTTATATGCAGACCGGAATGATTTTCTTTGTGGTGGTATTACTTGCATCTTTATTTGTCAGAGGTGAAGAGGGCAAAGAAAGAACCGTGGGAGAGAATTTCTTACAGCGTGTTCCGGCGGTTGCGGTTTCGCTTGTGGTAACTTTTGTAGTGTTAATGGGAGTTAATGGCATTGTGGCATCCTCTTTGGGGTATCCCTCTTCTAAGATAACGGGAATTAATGGATATGCCATGCTTACTGGATTTAACGAAAAAAGTCAAGGAAAGGAAAATCAAGAAGATTACAATTATCTGATGGATAGTTACAAAGAAGGTAATAATCCAAAGGATGCCCAGATGGTCTGCCTTGGAAAAGTATATGACAGAATCAGTGAAAATTTTGGCAGTACGGTCAATATGATTTTGCAGAAGGCACAGTATATGTTTGGATGTGGGTATGACCTGGCTATCCGTGTAGATATGAGTGCAAGCAAGATTATTTTTGTGCAGGATGCTTATTATTTATTAATTTTGCTGGGAACAGGAGTTTTAGCAATAGAATTATTACAAAGACAGCATCATGGGTATATTAACTTTATCTTGGTAGTGGGAAGCTTGCTTGTGTTTGCAGGAGCTTTGTTCGAGACAGGCACAGGTGTTCAGTTGGAATTTGGATTTATCCTGGCTATTTGTTCCAGTGCGGTGGTTTCTATTCTTTACCGAAGGGCCTTGGGAGATGATACCATTCATACTATTGAGGAAATTAGAAGAAGACAGATGGAAGAAGAAGAGAAGAAACAGAAGTGGACAGCAGGTGTGATTGGTAAGCTTCATGGAGAGAGTGCTTCTGGAGATACTCAGGGTATGACAAAGGAAGAGGAAGCAGAATATTTCTTCGATGACGAGGAAATGGAAGAGGAAGAACAAGTGGATCCGGAATTGGAAGAATTGCTTTCAAAGCTTTCTATAGATCCATCCAAGTTGGCATCTGAGACAGTTCGAGAGAAACGTAGAAAGAAGATTGAACAGGCCAAGGAAAATCAAAAGAAAAAACAGGAATTTCTTGATTAGTTGTCAAGTGTAGAAAAAACCTGGGTGTTAAGCCCAGGTTTTTTCTATATAAGTAAGAAGGTAATTATTCAGTACAGGTCTCAGCATTTACTGCTGAGGCCGTAAGAAAATGTGCATTTTACAAAAATCGGGCAATTTTTCATGCGTAAGCATTGCCCGATTTAATGTATCTGTTCAGTAGTTCTGAGCAGATACGGCAATTCAGAAAAAGAGGAAACTTTGTATTTACAGTCTTTCACGGTACCAAAGCCATAGGAAGCGTGAATAAAGGGCACCCCGGCATAGGCGCAGGCATCCGCATCCCCCTGGGTATCTCCAAGATAAACAGGATGTTTGAATTGATTTCTCTCCACTACCAGTTTGATATTGTCACCTTTTAAGAGTCCGCTGTTTCCTGGGCATTCTGAATCCATGAAGTAAGCCGATAATCCGCTGGCTTTAAAAAAGGTTTCGATGTAGCCGCTTTCACAGTTGCTGACAATACACAACTTGTATTTAGAGGATAGTTCTTTTAGAGTTTCCTCTAATTTTGGAAAAAGTATTCCACAGGTCTCTTCCAGAGCATTGTGTTCCTCTTGACAGCATAAGTCCATTAATTTTAATTGTTCTTCCCTTGGAAGTTCAGGAAAAATAATGCCTGCAATTTCCGGAAGAGGTCTTCCAAATAAAGTTTTTAGATAATCCCCGGTTACATTCAAGTTGACACGCTGATCCTTTGCAATTACTTTATTCCATGCACTTGCAACAATGTGGGTGGAATCCCACAAGGTGCCATCCAAGTCAAATAAAATACTATCTACCATAATAAAAATAGTCTCCTTTTTGTTTTTTCTTAGTATAGCATAATTTTAGGGTTTTTAAAAGGCGAAAGTGGTACTGGGAACCGGGTTTTCCCCTTGTCAATTCCAGATATTTATGTTACTCTATACCAAGGTAAAATGAGTGCATATATACAAAACTATGAGGTTGCAATAGCAAAGAAATTAACGTCCCTAAAATAAAAATGTGAGGTAGTAAAAAATGGGAGAGAAATTAACAAGAAGTGATATCGCAAAGATAAATGAGGAGATAGAGTACCGCAAATTGGTAGTGAGAAAAGAAGCACTAGAAGCGGTAAAGGAAGCCAGGGCCCATGGAGATTTAAGTGAGAATTTTGAATACCATGCGGCAAAAAAAGATAAAAACAGAAATGAAAGCAGAATAAGGTATTTAGAAAGAATGGTAAAAAATGCCCAGGTGATAGATGATAATTCCAAAGAAGATGAGATAGGGTTAAATAATACAGTCACTGTGTATGTGGAAGAGGATGACTGTGAGGAAACATATAGAATTGTAACGTCGGTGAGGGGGAATTCCCTAGATGGCTATATCAGCATTGAATCGCCGGTGGGAAAGGCTTTGATTGGAAAGAAACAAGGGGAACGGGTTGAGATTAAGGTGTCTGACACTTATAGCTATTTTGTGGTAGTGAGAAAGATAGAGAAGACCACCGATGATTCCCAGGATAAGATTAGACAGTTTTAATAAAAAATCAAATAAAAAATGTATTGAATTAGTACTTGAAATAATGGGAATACTATGATAGAATACAACTGTTTGACTGTAGGAGGTGTAATGATGATCAGAACAATTTTAACAATTTTATTTATATTGGTATGCGTTGCTATCACAGCAATTGTATTATTACAGGAAGGTAAATCAGCAGGATTGGGAGCAATCAGTGGTGTGGCCGATACATACTGGGGAAAAAATAAGGGACGTTCTATGGAAGGTGCACTTGTTAAGTTTACAAAACTTTTGGCAGTATTGTTCTTTGTTTTGGCAGCAGTATTAAATATCAGCCGTATCTAATGAAAAGAAGATAACGTGATAACGTATGATAAGCACTCTTGTAGGGGTGCTTATTTTGTTTTAAAATAACCAATAGGTAAAGAAGGGAGAAGTATGGATAAACAGTCCTTAGAAAAGAGAAAGAAAGTAATATATGATTTAATCTGTGATTCTTTTTATGTTCCTATGAAAATCAAGGAAATTGCAATTGTTTTGCAGATTCCAAGGGAACAGAGACAGGAGTTAAAAGATGTTTTGGACAGCCTGATTGAGGATGGCAAAATCGAGATATCCAAAAGAGGAAAATATTCCAAGGCCACAAAGAAAGTGTATACTGGTACTTTTATTTCCCATCCCAAGGGCTTTGGCTTTGTGGAACTTGAGGGGGAGGAAGAGGATATCTTCATTTCAGAAGCGGACAGTAATGGAGCTTTTCACAAAGATACGGTGGAAGTGATATTGACAAAACCGGAAAGTAAAGGGCGTAGAAAAGAAGGAAAGGTTACGAAGATTCTTGCCAGAGGGATAGAAGAAGTGGTGGGAACCTACGAGGAAAACAAAAATTTTGGCTTTGTCTGCCCTGACAATTTAAAATTCAGCCAGGATATTTTTATTCCGTTACGGGATAGCAAAGGGGCAGTAGATGGACATAAGGTAGTGGTGAAAATCACAGATTATGGTAGTGAGAGAAGGAATCCGGAAGGAAAGGTTGTAGAGATTTTAGGCCATGTCAATGATCCGGGAACAGATATATTGTCTATTGTGAAAGGTTTTGACCTTCCATGTGAATTCTCAGAAAAGGTTTTAAATCAGGCAGAGCGAGTGGGAAAAGAAGTAAGCGACCAGGACAGAGAGGGACGATTGGATCTGCGCTCTCTGCCAATGGTTACCATAGATGGTGAGGATGCCAAGGATTTAGACGATGCCATATCACTTTGCATGGACGAAGATAAGTATAAATTGGGGGTACACATTGCGGATGTCACCAATTATGTACAGGAGAGAAGTGCGTTGGATGTAGAGGCTTTGAAAAGAGGTACCAGCGTGTATCTGGTGGATAGAGTCATCCCTATGCTTCCTCATATTCTATCAAATGGGATTTGTTCTCTGAATGCCGGATGTGACAGACTTGCCCTGTCCTGCATTATGTGGATAGATAAAAAGGGAAATGTGGTAGATCACAAGATTGCTGAAACCGTGATAAATGTGGACAGGCGTATGAGTTATACAAGTGTGAAAAAAATTCTGGAGGATAAAGATCCTGTTGAGAGGGAGAAATATCAGGATTTTGTGCCCATGTTTGAACTGATGGAAGAATTATCAAAAATTCTAAGGGAAAAGAGAAAAAAGCGTGGTGGTATAGATTTTGACTTTCCAGAGAGTAAAGTTGTTTTGGATAAGCATGGAAAACCTGTAGATATTAAGCCATATGAGAGAAATGTGGCAACAAAGCTGATTGAGGATTTTATGCTGGCGGCAAATGAAACTGTGGCAGAGGATTTTTTCTGGCAGGAAATTCCCTTTGTATACCGTTGCCATGAAAAACCGGATCCGGATAAGATATCAAAGCTTGCTATTTTTATCAATAATTTTGGATATTCTATGCATTTAGGCAGCGAGGATGTACATCCTAAGGAAGTACAGAAACTATTGACCAAAATTCAGGGTAGCGAAGAAGAAGATCTGATTGCCAGATTGACTCTGCGCTCTATGAAACAGGCAAAATATACGGTGGAATGTGAGGGACATTTTGGCTTGGCAACAAAGTATTACTGTCACTTTACATCGCCAATTCGAAGATATCCGGATTTACAGATTCATAGAATTATAAAAGAAACCTTGCGTGGAAGGATGACAAAGGGTAGAATAGAACATTATAATGAAATTCTGCCACAGGTGGCAAAACAATCCAGTGAGTTGGAACGAAGAGCAGAAGAGGCAGAAAGGGAAACACTTAAGCTAAAAAAGGCAGAATACATGGAACAGTTTGTTGGCCAGGAATTCCCAGGAGTGATTTCGGGGATTACAGCTTGGGGAATTTATGTGGAGTTGGAAAATTCTGTGGAAGGATTGGTGCATATTACCAGTCTTACAGATGATTACTATGAATTTAGTGAAAGTACCTATGAGCTGATAGGAGAGAGAAATAATCGCCATTATAAATTAGGACAGAAAGTCATCATTTTGGTGGATGGTGTGGATTTAGCTCAGAAGACAGTAGATTTTAAAATGGTACAGACAGTAGGAGGAAATTATGGCAGCGAAGAAGAAAGATGATTTTTTAATTGCCAATAACAAAAAGGCGTATCATGATTTTTTTATAGAGGATACCTACGAAGCAGGTGTGGCATTACATGGAACAGAAGTAAAATCACTGCGTATGGGAAAATGCAGCATCAAAGAATCTTTTGTGAGAATTGAAAATGGTGAAGTTTATATTTATGGAATGCATATCAGTCCTTACGAAAAGGGGAATATTTTTAATAAAGACCCTTTGCGGGTGAAAAAATTATTGCTTCACAAAAATGAAATCAATAAATTAAATGGAAAATTGGCAGCACAGGGGTATACGATTGTTCCTTTAAAAGTATACTTTAAGGGAAGTCTGGTAAAGGTGCAGATTGGACTTGCCAAGGGTAAAAAACTGTACGATAAACGTCAGGATATTGCCAAAAAAGACCAGAGAAGAGAAGCAGAAAGAGAGTTTAAAGTTAAAAATCTATAAAATTATAAATATAAAAAGAAGGTGGGGTGGGAGATTGACTCAGCAACAGATTGTCTGGGCATTTTCTATATTGGGGATTTCACAAAATAGCAACAGGGATGAGGCAAAACGAGCTTACAGAACCTTGTGTAAAAAATATCATCCAGATATGAATCCGGAGGGACGGGACACGTCAAAAGAGTATTTGTATGTAAATCAAGCTTTTGAAATTGTAAATCAGTATTTTGATTATTTAGAACTTTGTAGAAAACAGATGGAAATACAGATGCAAGCATCTGCTTCCTATGTCACTGGTGGACGGATTTATGGTGATAATGCAATGACCAGAAAAAACTATGAGCAGATGCAGCAGAGAAAATCTGAAACTGTAAGACTCAAGAAGTGGGAGATGCAAAACAAAGAAAAAGAGAAGCAGCAACAGAGAAAAATGCACGAGAAATATGGAGATTATAAGCGAGGTGGCGGCTTACCTTCTAAAAGGCAACAGGAGTTTGAAAAACGACAAGAAATAAAGAAAGAGGCGGAGAGAATTGCTCTGATAATAGAAAAATTATTGCAGGCAGAAGAATAAAAGTAAAAGGGGAGTCCACTGCTCCCCTTTTATCTTATCAGATACTATGAAATTTCGAATTTATATCCCATCCCCCAAATGGTCTTGATATAGTCACCTTTTTCTCCCATTTTGCTGCGGAGCTTTTTGACGTGGGTATCTATGGTTCTGGCATCCCCAAAGTAATCATAGTTCCACACGTTGTTTAATATTTTTTCCCTGGAAAGAGCAATGCCATTATTTTCCATAAAATAGGAAAGTAATTCAAATTCCTTGAAACTTAATTCAATGGGCTGATTGTCCACCTTTACAATATGTGCAGATTTGTCTAAGACAATGCCGCCTAAAGAAAGCGTAGAATCCTCTGATAGAGAGCCGCTTCTTCTAAGCAATGCCTCCACACGAGCCACCAAAATCTTTGGACTAAAGGGCTTGGAAATATATTCATCTACGCCAAGTTCAAAACCTAGCAGTTCATCTCTTTCATCAGATTTGGCTGTCAGCATAATAATGGGAACCCTTGAGTAGGAACGGATTTCTTTGCAGGTATCCCAGCCGTCCATTCGGGGCATCATTACATCCAGAATAATCAGCGCAATATCTTTGTGCTCCAAAAAGGTGTCCACTGCCGCAATTCCATCAGCAGCCTCTAACACTTCGAACCCTTTTTTGGAAAGAAAATCATTTACCAGCTTTCGCATGCGGCTTTCGTCGTCTACCACCAATACTTTTAGTTTCTCCATGAAAATTCCCTCCTGAAAATTACTTTAATACATTTATACAGTGCAAATATGTAAATTCTTGGTTTAAAATGTGAAAAATAGGTGAAATCACTTTTGAATTATGGGGTAATATTATATTTTTTTTCATATTCAGCAACTGCAGATTCCCGTTGAGTTAATTCCTCTTCCCAGTGTTCATAACGGTCTATAATTTTATTTTCGTAATTGATAATGTTTACGTTATCGCCTGTTGTAGAGAGATAGAGAAGTAGAACAATTCCAATGACAAAAACAAAATTAAAAAATAATGAAGAATGGTATTTGCTCTGGTAACTATTGTCATCCGCTTGCTTTCGGATAGCGTTATCACCAGAAAATTGTTTTACTACCTTTCTTCGAATTGGCTCGATAGGAATGGGACGAATTTCTTCGTTTGGTATTTCGTTGTTATTTTCTAAGTATCTTTGCAGGTCGTGTAAGTAACTATACCCTACAGGAGTTTTACATAAGCGTTTGTCGATTAGTTTATTGTATACGTCTAAAACGTTCTGGGGATTTCTCATATTAATCCGACTTCGGATTACATCAATTCCGGTCAATTCATTTTGTGCCAGTTCATAGGCTTCTTCTGTTTCGAATGAAAATCCATTTACAGTTAAATTTTTTCCTTTATTCATATATGATACCTCTTTTGGTTATTAAGTTATACAAGTTTTATTGTAACAGAAATAAGTAAATCTGGAAAGAAAATCTAAAAAGAAAATCAAGATATTCTATTGACAAAAAAATAAAAGACCAATATAATGATGTTCAAGAAAGAAATAAGAAATGTCTGTGAACAGTACAAAATTAGGGCTTGTACTGGTTTCGACGGGGATTTTGAAGTTGAGGAAGCCATTCGTGGGGCGGGACCACGCAGTAAACCGTAAACTTAAATATAAACGCAGACAATAAATTAGCGTTAGCTGCCTAATTGCAGCTTGTCGCCTTTGAACCATCCGCTGTTCAAAGATCCGGCATCAAACCTGCGGAGCACTTTATAGCCAAAGCTTTGCGGCTGTAAAAGATTTATGAAGCTACTAAAGTTCCAGCCTGTCGTTTGGCGTGGAATGGAGGGAATGTCCGTAAAACGACTGTAATGGGAGATGCTTCAATGGAAGGGTTTTCGGACAGGGGTTCGACTCCCCTCAGGTCCACTATTTAAATGAAAGCAAAAGATAGGCGTTCGTTCTATATTTATAGAAGAACGCCTGTTTTGTTTTCAATTTTTTTGAAAATCTAAGAGGAAATAGTAAATACTAATACACTAGGTGTTGATGAATATTTTGATCATAGTAGGTGAGAAAATGGAAAAGATGTTCTCTCTCCTTTGGGGAGAAAGATAGCAGTAACTCTATAAGTGCTCGTGTTGTATCATCCAATTTATAGTGTGAATCAATCAAATCAGTATAGAGGGCGTTGGTAGCCGTTAGTATCTGATTGAGCTTTGCAACAGAAATATTTTTCTTATGATTTTCTACCTGGCTGATATGAGTAACAGACACACCGGATAAAAATGACAGTTCTTCCTGAGTCAGGTGTTGGTCTTCGCGAAGTTCTTTGATAAAAGTGCCGGCATCCAGCATACACAGCTCCAGCATAGTTAAGTTATTGGTTGCCGCGTTGTTCTTTTTGTTTTGTAATACGTTCATGTTAAATCCTTTCTTTCTCTATGATACAATTATTATACAATGAATAAAAACAGGAAAAAAGTACTAAAAAATATTTTGTAAAAAATAATAAAAAAAGGTGAACAATTTGTGACCCGCATTGTCAGAAATATAAATAGATGTTAAAATGAACTGTGCTGAGACAGAAGAAAGATAGTAAGATAGAAGGAAAGGAAAAATGAATAAATCAATTAAAAAACAGTTTGCAGGTATATTTATAATGTTGATGGCATTAACCATAGTCTTGTGTTGGATATTAAATACTGTTTTTTTGCCTTCTTATTATGCAAAAAGCAAACAACGGTCTATCACAACTGTGTATAATTTATTGCTGCGTACTACAGATTGGGAGAATGAAGAATTTCTTAAGGGATTAGAACGTGTGTGTAGTACCAACAATATTGATACTATGGTAATAGGCAAAGATGGAACTCAAAAATTATCAACAGTTCATGATGGTAAAAATTTGGTAATGCAGCTGTTTGATCATTTAATGAAAAATGAACCGGGAAATATTGAGGTGATTGAAAAAAATCAAGACTATACCATGGAAAAAATTAAAGATTTTCGAAGTGAACAAATATACTTGGAGATGTGGGGCTATTTATCGGAAGGGCAAATTTTTATTATAAGGACACCCATGGAAAGTATCACAGAGAGTGTTAAAACTGCAAATCAGTTTTTGGCATATATAGGATTGGTTGCTATTATTATCAGTGGATGTGTAATTTATTTTGTTGCAAAGAAGGTTACAGAACCTATTATGGATTTAGCAAAGATATCACAAAAAATGTGTGAATTAGATTTTGCAGCCAAGTATGAAGTGAAAGGAAAAAATGAAATAGCATTTCTTGGGAAGAATATTAATCAATTGTCGGAGACTCTAGAACAAACTATATCGGAATTGAAAACTGCAAACAATGAGTTAAAGTCAGATATAGAGAAAAAAGAGCAGATTGATGAGATGCGTAAAGAATTTTTGGCAAATGTCTCTCATGAATTAAAAACACCTATTGCGTTAATTCAAGGTTATGCAGAAGGATTAAAAGAATGCGTTAATGATGATAGTGAAAGCAAAGATTTTTATTGTGATGTCATTATGGATGAAGCTGGCAGAATGAACATTATGGTGAAAAAACTATTGACCCTAAATCAGTTAGAATTTGGAAATGACCTGGTGACTATGGAATGTTTTGATATTTCCAGTATGATAAAGGGGGTATTACAGTCTGTAGATATCCTGGCAAAGCAAAAAGATGTACAAGTTCATTTTCAACAAGGGGAACCAGTGTATGTCTGGGCAGATGAGTTTAAGGCAGAAGAAGTGTTTCGAAACTATATTTCTAATGCGTTGAATCATGTTGCAGGAGATAATGTGATAGAAGTAAAAATTACATCGTTAAATGGTGTGGCCAGAATTTCAGTATTTAACACAGGTGATCCTATACCAGAAGAAGCGATAGGACAGTTGTGGGATAAATTTTATAAGGTAGACAAAGCCAGAACTAGAGAATATGGTGGTAGCGGAATCGGACTCTCTATTGTAAAAGCTATAATGGAGTCGTTTAATCAGAAATATGGCGTGAAGAATTACGACAATGGAGTAGAATTTTGGTTTGAACTGGAGCAAAAGTAGAAGGGATATAGCTTGCGTTAATTATAAAAGAATGGTAAAATATTCATAGTTCACAGAAAGAGGAGGAGGACTTATGAAGAGAGTATTCATTGCATTGGGCACAATGACGCTTTTGCTAACAGGTTGTGCTAGTGGAGCAGAGTTGAGTGAAAATGACAGTAAAAGAGTTGCCCAATATGCAGCCGATTTGTTGTTAAAGTATGATGTGAATTATCAGGAGAGATTACTTACGGCTGGGGAAGTAAGCGAAGAGAAGGAAAAGTTAAGGCTTATAAAAGAACGTGAGGAGGCTGTACAAGAACTATTGGATAAAGAGAAGAATTCATCTGATAATGAAAAGAATACAACCCCACATACAACTGAAGGGGGAAAGGAAACACAGGGTGAAGACACGCAGGTAGTAAGGAACGAAGAGGACATTAATGATGTTCTTGCTATTCCGGGATTGACATTTAAAATGGATGGTTATCAAGTGTGTGATGAATACTCTGATATGGACCAGGAATCAGGGGAAGCCTCTGTCAGTGTTACAGCAAAAAATGGAGGGAAATTACTTGTGCTACAGTGTATGGTAAAGAATGAGACGGAGCAGGATTGCCAGTGCAATATTTTTGAAAAAAATATTGAAAGCTCAGTAACAGTGAATGGTTCAGCAAAGAAAAAAGCAATGATGACGCTATTGCTAAATGATTTTGGAACATTTCAGAAGAACTTGAAACCTGGAGAAAGTGTAACAACAGTAATGGTTTTTGAACTTAGTGAAACTGATGGTGATATCAATGATTTACAACTTGATTTAAATATTGGAGGAACAGAGCACCCAATTAAATTATAGCTAATGAAGCAAGCCCTATGTATCATAGGGCTTGCTTCATTATTGGAAACGAGTAGTTGCTGTACAGAAGCAGGTACCTGTGCACTTGTAACACTGAGTAGAAAAAAATTGAAAAAAGGTTGAAAAAAGGTGAAAAAAGGTGTTGACAACCATGGAACTTATATGATATATTATAACATGTCGCTGGGAATGGCGGCCACGAAAAAACTTGATTTTACTGGGGATTCCAGTGTTGAGCCACAGGCCTCCTGAGAAAAACCAAAAGAAAAAATCAAAAAAGTTTTTCAAAAAAGTTCTTGACAAAGGCAACTGCTTATGATAAGATATAGAAGTTGTCGCTGATGACA
>JBGVDD010000073.1:0-5204 GCA_045119215.1 Lachnospiraceae bacterium
CCTAAGAAACTTGTAAGAGTAGAATTAAAAAATGCTGGATTCAATATCGATAAAATCAAAATACCAGAAAGAGTATATCTTCTTGCTGATGATATTTTTGATGAAATGGTGTCAAGAGATGCAGGGGAATATAGATATCCATTAGGTGGTAAGCTGTATGTGTTTAATAAAAATGATAACATTGGTTTTATAAAAGGGCATATGTGTTCGCCTGCAATAGCTACGCAAGCGGAGGATTTAATTGCCGGAGGCGTTAAAGAATTGATTCATGTTGGATATGCCGGAGGCTTACAACCAGAATTAGTTCCGGGAGAGATTATTCTTACGGACGGCGCTTTTAATGATACTGCAGTAGCAAAGTTGTACGGATATGATTATGAGCTAATTCGTTCATCCAAGGATTTAACGAACAAGATTGAAGAAATGATAACAAGTGCTGAAATACCATACAAGAGAGGACTTCACTGGACAACGGACGCAGGTTATAGAGAGACGTGGGGACAAGTCATGGATTATCGGGACAAAGGAGCACTTTGTGTTGAAATGGAAGGTGTTGGTTTGTTTACAATAGCTAATTATAGAAAATGTATGGCAACAGGTATATATGTTGTTTCTGATGTGTATTCAGAGAATGATTGGAAACTTGGTTGGGAAGGAAATGATATTAAAAGAGCTGTTGGTGCTGTTATTGATATGATAATTGAGTCTATAAGATGAACGGAAGTGATAAGTTTGTTATGAAGTTTGAAAATGTTTATTTTATTAATGGGACAGCATATGCTGGAAAATCTACAATAGTAAAACTTCTGGCAGAAAAATATGACGGAATTGCATGCGAAGAAAATTATCAGGATAGACTTTTAGAAAACATGGATGCTCAGGAGTTTCCTAATCTTACTTACACAAGAGATTTACAGGATTGGGGTGAATTTGTCAGAAGAACTCCATATGAATATGAGGCGTGGGTAAATGGTGTTACAAAAGAATGTACTGTCTTAGAAATTGAAATATTAAAGGATTTAGTTTCCAGAACAAAGAAAAAAATATTTGTAGATACTAATATTCCGGTTGAAATTCTACATAAGATTTCAGATGAGAATCATGTTTTGATTATGTTAGCAGATCCGAATATTTCTGTCCAGAGATTTTTTGAAAGACCAGATAAGGAAAAACAGTTTTTGTATCAGTTGTTATTGAAAGAAGATAATCCTGAGCAGGCTATAATAAATTTCAGAGAATGTCTGAAAAGAATTAATTCACAGGAAAGATACATGATGTTCCAAAAATCTGGTTTTAGTGTAATAACAAGAGATGAAAATCGGAGTATAGAAGAAACATTTAGTTTGGTGGAAGAAGTGTTTCATCTGAATTAATGGATTTGTTTAGTTCGACGATACAAGGGAAAATGCAATCAAGGATTATTTATCAAGAAAATGGCTATTATTTTCTAATATCCAATTGCGGAGTGGATATTAAATATAGCTAGCCATTATTCAAAAGGCTATCATTACATATACTCATAAAAACATCAGAAATACTGGCTATGATTTTTTCATATCCAGTTGCCAAATGGCTATAACTTTTCAATAGCCAAGGCAAAAATGGCTATTAAATTTTCATAGCCATAGAAAATATCATAAAAGTGTGGCTATGACTTTTTCATATCCAGCCGTGAAATGGCTATAACTTTTCAATAGCCAGAGGCAAAATGGCTATGAAAAAATTATAGCCATGGTAATTTTCAGGGGTTTTAGGGGATTTTTTCCCCTAACAAGATGCATTATGGGGTAGAGATGTCTCTAATGCGTATCTTGCCATGGACATGGGAAAATTATTGTAGCAAATGATGAACTTGAGAATAAGAAAATATATTTTTTTAAGAGCTTGAATTATTGCTTTTTCTGAGTTGTGGTTGTATCATTGGTATATGAAGTAATTACAATTTTATATGTAAGAAACGATGCAGAAGCACAACTATGGAAGGAGGAGCAGTTTGAACAAGGAATTTGAACGCTGCTGCACATTTCTGGCTGAGATGATGGAGAAATATGGGCTATTAGTTATGCAAGATATACTTGAAGAGCTTCACTATGATCCGGAAACTTGGGGTTATGATGCAGAAGGAAAAAGACTACGGTTTGTGGCTTATGTGAAGAATTGTCAGAAGAGTTTTCAGAAAGCAGCATAAGGATTACTGGCATCCTGCGAGAGTGGGATGTAATACATACATTAGAGCGTTCAAAAAAATATGTAAAAACTGGAAAATACTTAAAAACATTTGCAGGATAAATATAGAGTGAATATGAGAAATGATATTAAAGGGAATGTAGGTAAAAAACAAAAAAACACCTACATTCCCTTTAAAAATTCTTGACTATGTTGATTTGTATGATATAATTTAAGTAAATGTAGGTAAAATGAATTTTAATACTTACAATTACTTGAAAGAGGGTGAAGGAAAATGTTACTGTCATATCAGGAGTGTTTGGAAAAATATGGAACGGATTATAAAATTAAAAAATGTGTTCAAGAAGGGGAACTGTATGTAAAAGAAAAAGGCATCTATTCGGATAAGAGATATGTGCCGGAGCTAGAGATTATTTCTAAGAAATATCCCAATGCAATTATAACTCTGAATAGTGCCTTTTATTACTATGGATTGACGGATACCATACCGGATTTTTATTATGTTGCGACACCGAAAAATACAAGAAAAATCAGTGATGAAAGAGTGAAGCAATTTTATGAAAACAGCGAAGCCTTTGATATGGGAAAAACTACGATGAATTATGATGGTGTGGATATTGTAATTTATGATAAAGAGCGTCTTCTTGTGGAACTGATACGGAATAAAAGAAAATTTTCTTTTGATTTGTACAAAGAATTAATTGCAAGTTATAGAAAGATTGTTCATGAACTAGATATGACTTTAGTTGCAGAATATGCGTATGAATTACCAAAGTCAAACATGGTAATGGAGACACTTAGATTGGAGGTTTTATGATGATAAACATACAGAAGCTTATTGAAGAAGCAAATGAAAATGGTTATCACGGAGATAAGGCGTCTGCGAAAGTATGTCAGGATATTGTGTTAAAAGCATTATCGATTGGACCGTTGAGTAGAAATGTAACAATTAAGGGTGGTGTGGTTATGCGTAGCAAGACCAATAATGTTAGAAGAGCTACGCAGGATTTGGACATTGATTTTATTAAGTATTCCTTAGCAGATGAGTCGATAGATGCATTTATAAGCAAGCTGAATTGTCTTGATGGAATTAAGATTAGCAGGTTGGGTAAGATTGAAGAGTTGAAACAACAGGATTATAGCGGAAAGCAAGTGTTTATCTTGATTGAAGATGCAGAAGGAAATCAGGTTAGAAGCAAGATTGATTTAGGAGTACATAATCGATTTGAACTGGAGCAGGAAGAGTATTGCTTTGATATTGCGTACGATGATGAAGGAGCAAGCTTGTTGATTAATTCTGATGAGCAGATGCTGGCAGAAAAACTGCGTTCGCTTCTTAAATTCGGTCCGTTTTCAACAAGGTATAAGGATGTATATGATATGTATTACTTGAAGGATTCTGTTGATAGAGTCAAATTGATGGTAGCTTTGGATACATATATATTCAATGACACAACGATGAAGGAAAATACCGGGAATGATATTGTCAGGAGATTAAAAATAACTTTTAGTGACAAGGGGTACATTGGAAGACTTGACACATCGGACAAGAGATGGATTGATGAAGAAATTAGTGTTGTGACGAATGGTCTTTTGGAGTTTGTGGCTAAAATTTGATAAATTGGGGCAATTGGGTAAACCTCGGTAGAAATTATACTTTTACCGAGGTTTATCTTAAATATTAGCATTGAAACAATGTTGGAACAGATGTATAATTTTGTTGGGACAATGGAAAAGTGAGAAGTAACGCATAAGATTGGAGGAGATTTACATGGAAATATCAAAAAGCGATTGGAAATTATTCAGAGCACGCATTGCTGAATGGCAGGAAGACTATATGGAACGCTTAGTGAAAGAATATATTGAAGTGTTGAATGGAACAGGAAATGCATCAGATAAGTTCTGGGAACTGGAAGAACGAATAAAGAAAGATAAGAAACATCCTGGAGTTATGCTTGAATTAAGCAAAGGAAATATGATTTTCGATATTGTGGCACTGATTAATAGTGGTGTGATAACGGCTGCTGATTTGGAAGGTTTTAGTGATGAATTAAGAGAAAGCGTGGATTTCCTTTTACATAGGTAAATGATAATGCTTACAAATATAGGAATTACAGGTGATATTTATGAATATAGAAGCATATCATGCAGAGTCTTTGGGGAAATGTGATAATTGTTGGAATGATAGGATATGTCCTAAACAACGAGGCAAAAAGATGATTTGTGATGAGTGTGAAAATACAAAATGGACAAAATTGGATGTTAAGAAAATAATTGCTCATCTGTTTGGCTATAAAGATGATGGCTCATCTGTAATAGGTGTATATCCGCTGTTGCCAAATGGAAGGTGCAGATTTATCGTGTTTGATGTTGATAACCATGAAAAAGGTGCAGAGGTGACAGATTTTGCCAATACAGATAATGAATGGCATAAAGAAGTGAATGCTCTTAGGAAAATGTGTGAAACAAACGGCATAAAGCCATTAGTTGAGAGATCAAGATCTGGTAATGGTGCTCATGTATGGATATTCTTTAAAAAGGCGATACCGGCTGAACTGTTACGCCTTTGGAGATGTGGTACCAAGATTTCATAATTTGGATAGGTTAATAAGTTTTATGAAGTTAGTGGATTAGATGTTAGGGGGTATAGTATGCCTTGTCCGGAAAAATTCAGAGAAACATTGGTACAATATAATGTTCCTCAGGAAATAATTTGTCAAATCAATCAGGGATTTGAGGATTTGGTTAGTAGTAGTTCAAAAAAGAAGAAAGTTTTGTATTTTAAGAGAGCAACCGAAATTTGAAGATGAGGTAATATGTGACAAGCCCTGCGAATTCTCAATTAATCTGTATGCAATGGATGATGAATGTATTAGGGCTTTTCATATGATGCAATTGTGGCAGCTTTGAAGGAATTTAAGAAGGTTTAAATTTTGTAAATAATAGATGGGGGTGTGATATATGAGTGAAGTGTGGGACGTATATACAAAAGATAGAAGACTGACTGGGAAAACTTG
>JBGVDD010000074.1:0-10463 GCA_045119215.1 Lachnospiraceae bacterium
GCGCTCTAACCAACTGAGCCACTAGGCCAATTATGTTTCCATAATCAAATCAGTAATGGACCTTCGGGGACTCGAACCCAGGACCGACCGGTTATGAGCCGGTTGCTCTAACCAACTGAGCTAAAGGTCCATAAACCAGATCCGGTCTGAACCGATTACTGATTAAATGACTCCTACGGGAATCGAACCCGTGTTACCGCCGTGAAAGGGCGATGTCTTAACCGCTTGACCAAGGAGCCATGCTGTCGCTTTCTCTCAGCGACGAAATTTATAATACCATACCTTATTTATAAATGCAAGTACTTTTTTAAAAAATATTGTAATTTTTTTGTCGCCATCTTTTTGTCGTTTTGTAAATATTCAGGAGGCAATGTCATGATGTAGAGATCAAAAGATGCCTGACAGATTGTTCCGTGCTTTGCACTCCCACAATCCTGGCATCTTAACACATTTTATAATCCAAATTTTATTAAGTATGATATAATCTTTATCAGAGATATTCGCAAATAGCTTTTCGAAAGATCTTCAGACGCTTTTCTGCGTCTTGATATGCCCTACATAATCATTTATGGCTCATGTATCCGCATTGAGACTGGGCTTTTACAGTAAAATCTGTGCATGGCTGAATAGCTGCAATAAAATAATAAACCGGAGGAACATATGAAAGAACAAATTTATACAATACCACTTATGGACGCATTTCGTTCCAACGACGAATGCCCTTTTTGCTTTATCGAACGCAATCTTGAACAGCACGCTATAGACTTCGTTCTTGGCTCCGGCGCATCTTATATGGAAGATGATATCCGGGCTCAGACAGATGAAACCGGATTTTGTCGTACACATTTCGAAAAAATGTATCATTACGGCAATCGTCTCGGCGCTGGTTTAATTCTTTCCACTCACATCAGGAAAAAGAATCAGGAACTGGAACAGATAATCAAAAACTTTACCCCCGGCAAGACTTCCATGCTGAACAAATTCAAAAAAGGCACCGGGTACCTTGATAAAAAAACAAATATCGGTCAATGGGTGCAGGATCAGGAAAGTCACTGTTACATCTGTGATTATATGAAAAAAACTTATGTCCGATATCTTGACACATTTTTTGAATTGTACCGTAAAAATCAGGAATTTGTCGAGCTTTTGAAAAACAGCAATGGCTTCTGTCTGCATCATTTTTCAGATCTGGTGGAAACTGCGGAGCATAAGCTGCCTACAAAAGAAAAAGCTGCATTTTATGATATTCTTTTCCCACTTATGACTGATAATCTGAAGCGGGTACAGGAAGATGTCGAATGGTTTTGTGACAAATTTGATTACCGAAATAAAGATGCCGACTGGAAAAATGCAAAAGATGCATTACAGAGAAGTATGCAAAAGATGGCCGGTGGTCATCCCGCAGATCCCATCTACACACAGGATTGCTGAAAACTCTGGATTTATAAGTTCCGCTGCGAGCTGGGCTCGAACCAACAACCCCACGGTTAACAGCCGTGTGCTCTACCATTGACTCGAATAGCACCGAAAAAGCATATATTCAGCCGATAGCATCTATACTAAAAGTGCCTTTAAAATTGCTTCCTGAAGGTCTGTCGAAGTATAGATGCTATCGCCTAACAGAGTTTTTTCGATTTCAAGCTGAAGGCGGTCTTTCTTTTGATAGTACGCTCTTGACCGTAGTCGTATTCGATGTCCTCCAGTAACCTTTTCGGCTGTTCACCGCCATGTGCGCATAATACTCCGGTATTCCCGGTTTTATGAGATTCCGTTTCTTTGTCCGCGGCAGTTTCCATTGTTTCCAGATACACATGCGAATACGATGATACAACCAGCTGTTGATATCTTCGGGCTTCTTCTTCATGCTTGCTATTCCGTAGTAGTTCAGTCATCCCCTTACATAGACTTTTTTTCCTTACCAATGCAGACTTGACACTTTGACAGTGTCTCCGGGAAGAGCGTTCTTTCCCTTCTTTCATATTCTAAACCACTACTTTTCTATAGCTCTATTTCATATTTTTC
Source organism: Lachnospiraceae bacterium (assembly GCA_045119215.1). GTDB lineage: Bacteria > Bacillota > Clostridia > Lachnospirales > Lachnospiraceae > RUG11237. Next base: position 2,023 of record JBGVDD010000074.1, read on the forward strand.
CGGATATAATGATAAAACTAATTTTATCTGTTCGTTTGCTTCCAATGCAGCCTTTTCTATAGGGAACGCAAGCATTATTATCTGCGTTTCTCCCTTTTCAAGAACAGGCGCTCCGTTTAACTCCGGATTTAAATATGGATATACATACGGATCGATTGCGCTGCCTTTCTCTATCCCGACCTGCATGGTAAGCGGTGCAAGACTAAACGACTGTTCCTCATCTGCCATATTTTTGACTTCCAGCCTTATTACAATTTCTTTTTCCGGTAGCACCTCTTCGGGGATTTCCATATACAGCTCTTTTATATCGTCCGCGCTATAAAAATCCACTTTTTCTGCTTTAACCTGAAAACCGTTATATTCAAATGTCTCGCCGATTTTATATGTATGCGTTCCATCTATGTGCTGTCTGGAATTGACATACATGATCCTCGCGATGGACAGAACTCCCAAAATTATGATCAGCAAAACAATGATGATCTTTTTTAAAGAACTTCTCATGCTATGATCCTGCCTTTTGATATTTTTATGATCTCGTCTGACAACAATTCCAGCTCTTCTCTGTCATGACATGCCACAATGATAACGGAGCCTTTTTCTTTTAATTCTCTGAGTATCCCTCTTACCTTTTCTACGCCCGTTTCATCAATAGCGTTGATGGGTTCGTCCAGAATAACAATATCCGGACTCCCCATAATGGCGGCCGCGATTCCCAGTTTTTGCTTCATACCCAACGAATATTTTCTGTAAACCCGTTTATCATCCGCGTCTAATCCAACCTTCGTCAGACAGTCTCTCAGTTCTTTTTCTTCTATCTTTCCCTGAATGTCTGCCAAAAGTTTTAAATTTTCCAGGCCGGTATACCCGTTTAGGAATGACGGATTCTCCAGTAAAGCTCCGACACTTCTCGGAAACGAAATCTTCTTATGCAAAATCTCTCCGTCAATATCAATCTCTCCACCAGACAGTGTTATGAGCCCGCAGATTGCACGCATAAGCATCGTTTTTCCGCTGCCGTTCTTCCCCTGTAATCCGTAGACCTTTCCGCCCTGAAATTCAAGAGATATATTATCCAGCAGAATATCCTGCTTTATTTTTTTTGTCACACCTTTTAATCGAATATACATGTTCTACTTCCTTTCCATGATGTCCTGTCTGCGGAAAATCCATATGCCAGCCGCCAATGATAACACTGTTATCACAACTGATATAATTACAGCCTGCATAACATTGATTCCATCGATACGAAAGATACCGCTCCGTGCAAGCATAGACAGATTTCCTGTTAAAAATGGGGTGAAATAATATGCTGATGAAATATATAAGACTGCCATAAACATAAAGCCCATAAAAGCAGAGGTGACTAACGACACCACAAGCTGAACAGATACCGCCGCTATGGAAGCAAGGATCGGCAGGACAATCACTTTTACAGTATCTATTGGTGTACCTTCAAAAACAGGCGATAGTAAATTCTGATATCCGATTGGCTGTATAGCAAAGCTGATTGGAACCTGTGCCGCAAGACAAAATATCGCCACAAAGACATACGCCACAAAATAATACAATATCACGCCCACTATGCACCACAGCCATTTTGACAGAAACCACTTATCCCTTGAACCGCCTTTCATCAGCACATTCGCGCCATGATTATTGTATATTTCTGAATACGGATATTTCCCTGTAAAATAAAACAAAATCATATTGATCAGAAACCATGTGATGGGGAGCTGGAACTTCTCACCGGACAATTTGTCAAACGGCTGCATCCCTTCAAATATATGCAAAAAATAATCCATGCTGTTTAAATCCCGCGGCAGCTCCAATCCCGCGCTTTTTTCATCTGATATCTGAAAATGAAATGCCATTCCTGCTGTGACTACAATAGCGGCAATGATAAAAAGACACATTATATTTTTTCTGAATCCGATTTTCAGATCATACTTAAAATACATCTTTTTCCCTTTCTTTTCGCAAAAATGATATTGCAACAAAAATCATGAGAAGCAGCAGCTCGGCCAAAATAATGATAGGCTCTGCGTTACACAGAAACTGTGTTGGCTTTAAAAATTGAAGGGGGGTAAGTTCAGATCTGCCCACCAGCTGCATAATATAGTCTGCAATCAGATATAAAATCATTCCTCCTGCAAACACAAACAATATATTATCCGCATAACAGCTTATCCCAAGTGCAATGGTCGCAATCGCGCCCAAAAAAACTGCGTCAATAAAAATGTAGATGACCGTATAAGCCAGGGGATGCGAATAGAATAGTCCTGCCAGCATCGCAGAATCATCAAACGGACAATATGTTGCTGTTGTTACCTCTGGCAGCAGCGCCGGGAAAAACAGCGCGGAAATCCATAAACTAAAAAGTAATATGAGTAGTGCCGTCGCAAAACCGTTCAAAAAAACCGAAAGATATTTCGCTGCATAGTAATCTCTTCTATTTGCTTTTATTAATATATTTTTTATATATCCGCTTTTTTTGTCACGATAATAACTGATCGCATGCGGCAATGTTACCAGAAGAGGGAAAATTGTATATAATATTGTTGATGGCAGATATGCATAATCAAGCCCGATAAAAGAATTATACAGAGAACGCGGATAATACAATCCCACTTTCTCCATACCATACTCCTGGATCAATTGATTAAACGTTCTTACTTCCATAATCTGTATGCACAAAAGCCAGACACACAGCATCGCGCCCATGCCCAGGCATAAATAGAATGTCTTACTGGCAAAGGCTCTCCTGCATTCTACTTTTAAAAGATTTTTCATGATTTTCAGTTCCCCTTTTGGATCTCTATTTCAATATAATTATTCTGACTGTCTTCTGTTTCAATAACTGTTGGTATCAGGAGAAACTTCTCACACTTTATCATTTCTTCGTCCGCGAAAAATCCTACCGTAATTTCTGTTGTACCTGATTGAATTTCCGCTATTCCGCCTTCATGGATATCACTGCTTATTCGCTTACCATCTTGATAGAAGCAGCCCGCATCGAAGTATTCATCATTGTTGATACCTCTAAGAATGAAAGATGCTGTATTTATGTTTAAATCCTTTTGAGAATTAATATTCAGTTTCACACCGACAAAAGAGTAATCATCTAACAGATTGCCTTTGTCATCTATAAAAACTCCGGTAACATCCTGCAGTAAATCTATAGATGCTTTTGTAATTTTCTCTGTTTCTACATATGAGTCAACAACACGCATATCAATATAGTCTGTAAATTCTCCGTTTTCATCCAGATTGGCCGCTATTGAGATGGATTCGCTCTCCCCCACGGCATGTTCTTCCATCTGGGTAATCTCTTCTTGCATATTTACTTTTGCTTCTTCTGTGTTATCATCCGGACGACTGCAGGCACACATTCCTGTAATCGAGATCAAGATCAGCAGTCCGCTCAATCTTCTTCTCATATCAATCCCTCCATACTGTTTGGGACTGTCACAATAACCATACTCCAGAATAACTATGCCTCTCCATCTAATTTACGTTTCTTCCAATTTTTTAGGCATGTCAGGTAATTATTGAATAATCGTAAATCCAGGTGAATCTTATAAATGTTCCAAAGTATTTCAGTAATTGCAACAGTCCCTTAATTACTTAAATGCTATCAGGGCTCCATGCACCGCTGATTGTCGTACTCTGTACGCCAGATCTTGTGAAGCCAAGTCTTGCCCAGCTGTAACCATTTTCATTTACCACATTGGGTAAGTAAGTATAACTGCTGGAAGCACTGACTACCTTAGGCGTGCCATAGGTACAATTATATTTTGTTCCTGTTGATGATTTTGCGCCGTAAACACGGACAACAACCGGGTAACCTGCTTTCGACAGTTTTACTGTTGCTGATGTTGCATCCAATTTCTGTCTTGCCGTTGTGTATTTCGTTACAGCAGTGATTGTGAAGTTAGAAAAGTATGTATCGGTATAATTCCCTGCCGCAAGTACGCTGAAAGTGCTCATTGATAAGAGCATTCCTGTTGCTAACACTGTTGCAACTACTTTTTTAATAGTTCTTTTCATTTTTTATTTTCTCCTTTTCCATTCTATTGTTTCAATGATTGCCCTTAGTATATTCGAATCATCGCCAAAGTCAATCGCTTTTACTCGAAACGACAATTTTAACGCCTTTTTGGTCTTTTCCTTCTCTGCACAACCTCCATAATCCGGTCACTATACATGGAATTTGCAACACTGCAGTTAATATAATCCCTTCAGCAATACTTACAGCATATACTTTAAATTCTGCAAACAAAAGCACTCCATATATTGCCACAAATACGATCGTCATAGATATTGTTGTGATTTTATACTCTTTTTTCTCTTCCACACTTAGACGACGATTTTCTGAATCTATAGGACTAAACAACATTAAACTAAACGCTGCTCCTAGTACGGATATACTTAAGAATATATTGGTGTTTAACTTATCGACCAGCCAAACAATAAGAAACAATATCCCACAGGAAGATAGCAGGCACATCCATAATTTTTTAGCATGTATTCCGCCACTAAATTTACGAATGAACATAACTGGGAAAATGATTATTAAACTCTCTATCGTTTTCCCTAATAGACCGCCTATAATTAACATGAACACTACTGGGGTCACAGTTAAAAAAAGACTGTATACAGCATATTCATATAGCTCTCTATCTTCCATCTGAATAGTTTTTCGTTTGACCAACCATCTGGTTATACATTTTGATAAGTATCTCACTGAGATTTGCCATTTCTAAATTCTTTTAACTTTTCTGGCACCTTGGGCTGATAGACCACTATACATGAAGTTGAATTTGCATCCAACACAAGCATTTTATTCAATAAACCAGTGACTATCTTAGCCATATCCCCAACTTTTTTTCCTTTTTTCAATTCATGCATCCTCTCCTTTATAGCTTTCTAAATCATTGAAACCTAGAATCTTTAAACGTTTTTAGGATAATCTATATTTTCAAAAAAAGCCATACCATTTCCCCCAATGATGGTAGAATATATTAATTTGGTTAAAATCAGCTTTTTTCTCTTTATTTTTTAATGTATAACAGAAAAAAAATGTTAAACATTTCATAAACATAATGTAACACAGATATTTTCTTTATTACATTCTTCTGTTCTTCGTAAGACTTGATATGATAGAACTTATTATAGAAAAGGGGTAATATCATTGAAAATAATTAATCAGTACCAATCCATGGGGAATAGAATAAAATCACGCCGTAAAGAATTACGCATAAAGCAAAATGAACTTGCTGAAAGTCTGGGTATTTCCAACAATCATATATCCTCTATTGAAAACGGAAGAGAAAAACCTAGTCTAGATATGTTTTTAAAAATATGTGAAGAATTAAAAGTTACACCGGATTATCTCCTATTAGGCAATGTTCACGCAAACAATATACCGCAAAACATTACAGAAGCATTACTTTTATGTAGCGATGAAGATATTGAACTCGTATCCCAGTTTATTGAACTTTTAGTACATCGAAATAAGAATACTTGGAATAATAAAAATTTCGTATAACGCAAATATATATTTTTTATTTCTATATACTTTTTATGGCCTCTTTATAGTATAATGATTGGAGTTATTCTATAAGGAGGTTTTTATGCGGATTTTAATCTGTGATGATGATATAGAATTATCTCAGCAACTCAAAAAAATATTGATTACTTTCTTTCAGAAAAATTCTCTTAAACTTCCAGAAATTATCATTTACAATAGCGGAAAGGATTTGCTCAAAGATTCCCAAAGCAAAGATATTGTTTTTCTGGATATAGAGATGCCGGGGATGAATGGGATATATGTAGGAAATGAACTTAAACGTCAGAATAACAATGCTATTATTTTTGTTGTAACCTCATATTCCCAATATCTAGATGAAGCAATGCGTTTCCATGTATTCCGCTATCTCACAAAGCCCTTGGATAAACAACGAATTTTCAGAAACATGAAAGACGCTCTTGCTTTATATAGTACTTCAATTTTTAAAGTCTCCATTGAAACAAAAGAGGGGATGTTCGTTGTTCTATCTACTGAGGTTATTTTTATCGAAGCAAGTAACCATAAGACCATTGTTCATACATCTAACGGCGATTATTTATGCATTCACAATATCAATTATTGGCTTAATCAGCTTCAGATGCCATGCTTTTTTCAGTCACATAGAAGTTTTATCGTAAATTTGGATCATGTGTCGAGTTTTGATCATTCTTTGATCTATCTTTGCAACAACCAATATCAGGCATATTTAACGCGCCGGAAGTATACACAATTTAAAGACACCTTTTTATTATATTTAGAAAGTAGATGGTGATTGTCTTGGGGAATTTTTTTCTATATCTCTTTATTTATATTATAGAAGCTTGTATTTTGTGGTGGTATGCCTATGGTATATTTGATCTAAAACACTCTAAAATGCTAAAAGCTATCATAATTTCCATTGGTTATGGAATTTTGTTTTTGCTTTCTTTCAACGATTCTATCCAAATCAATACTATAGCTTTTATACTAATCAATTTTGCTATTATAAAACTCTTGTGTACTGCTAAATGGCGTGTGTGTTTATTTCACTCTCTTATTCTCACATGCTTTGTTGGACTATGCGAGATAGGTACATTTGCCATATTTTCCAAATTTAAAGAAACCGGTTTTTATACCAATGCTCATATATCTCTAGTAATCTTCGTGACATTGCTGAGTAAATTATTGTATTTTATATGTGTTTCAATAATTAGATGGAGATTCTCCTCAAAAAGCAATTTAGAATACAGCAGTAGAATTACTGCCTTGTTAAATATCATTCCGCTTATTTTAATATACATTATGGTAACGCTTATAGCTTTCATTTTAAGTGTCGCTCCATCTGTTACTTTAAGATATATGCTTTCTATCTCAGCTTTTCTTTTGCTCTTAATAAATTTTATTATTACATACATCTATCACTATACGCAGAAGAAAAATGCTGAATTTGTCGAACTTCAATTACAGTTGCAAAAAGAATACGCTATGGCTGAGTACTACAAAACATTATTTACCCAAAATAAAAACCAGCGAATATTAATCCATGACATACGAAAACATCTCACATCTATCGCTCAGTTAAATGCACAGAATGAACAGAAAAAAATCCAGCAGTATCTGGATACTCTTTTGAATTCTTCTGATCTGCAGGTTTCTGTCCGTGTCTCTGACAACGACATGTTGAATTCTATATTGTGCCACTATATAAAAATATGTCATGATAAATATATTAAATTTAAAGCAGATATACGGACAAATTTGCTACAAAAACTTAATTTTCCTGAGCTTACTTCCCTGTTCTGTAACTTGTTGGACAATGCAGTGGAAGCATGTAATGACATCCCCAACTCATTTATTGAAGTAAGCGTTGTACGAAAGAGTAATTCCAATCTAACTCTGATCAGCATTATCAACACCTGTAACATTGCTCCGTCTTTTGATGGTAATGGCTTTCCTGTTTCTTCAAAAAGAGATAAGAGAAAGCACGGATTAGGGCTAAAGAGCGTAAACCGCATTGTCAATAAATATAGAGGAAATATCAAGATGTATTATGATAACCAATCGACAACTTTTCACACAATTATTCTTCTTAACAATGCATAAATATATACTGGGGAAAAACAAAAATTCATATCACATTTCCCCAGTATTTTTAATTTAGAACTATAATTAAATAACAAATACAGATTATTCTTATCCGACTGAATATTCCCGCGTTCGGAAATCAAAAATCCGGGAATTAGGAAATCAGAGTTCCGGCACTCGGAAATCGCCTTATTTGTGCTTGATTAATTATCTTTTCTAGGAGAATATTTGTCAAGGCCTTGCCGCATCAGCGGTGTGTAAGCAGCCTTTATAAATATTCTCCTAGAAATATAATCTGATATGCACAAATATGCAAATTAAAAGTGATTTCCAATTCACCAGACAGGTGTCGGAAACCTATCTGGAATATTCATCCGACGTTTTATTCCCAGTTACTGTTCACAGCATGCTGTAAACAGTAACGAATTTCAGCCCCAATCAAAGAAAAATCCGGCTGCGAGAGCAGTGCCTGTCCCCTGCCACTTTCCATGGTTCTATTTTTATTTACACTAAATTCACGAAAATATATTTTACAACAGAAAAAATCCTGCAGATCTTCATCTGCAGGATTCCAGCTCCCCGAGTTGGGCTCGAACCAACAACCCCACGGTTAACAGCCGTGTGCTCTACCATTGAGCTATCGAGGATCATCTATTGAAAGTACTTTACATACCTTCAAAATCGCATATACGAATTGTAACACATTTACCAGACTTGGTCAAGCCCTCACCCGATTAGTAACAGTCAGCTCCATGCATTGCTGCACTTCCACCTCTGCCCTATCTACCTCGTCGTCTTCAAGGGGGTT
>JBGVDD010000075.1:0-2110 GCA_045119215.1 Lachnospiraceae bacterium
GAATGTTTGCGAGAATATGCCGAGTGAAAATCAGATAGAGCAAGAAGTTCATCGAGCAATTCGCAGACATGGAAGATAGAAATCGCTAGCGTAAAATTTTTGTAGGAAAAATAAATAGACAAAAGAAGAAAGCACCGCTTTGTGTTAAGATTAGTTTTGCAAAGAACAAATCTACATAAAGGAAGGTGCTTTCTATGATTAAGAGTATACAACAGTTTCAGGAAGAAGGGCTAGTAAATTTAGAAAATATTTTTATGGATTATTCGGATGATCTCACAAAGATTGCTGAAATGGTTGCAGGTGTAAAAGATAATGTCCTTGAGTTAGCCAGAAATCTTATTGCTGAAGAGTGGGAATTTTATGATAAAAAACTAAAGAAAGATAGTATTCGTAAAGAAAAATGGGAAATAGTTCGAACGGACGAGACATCTCTTTTAACAAGTATAGGAACGATTAGATATCATAAAACTTATTACCGAAATAAAGAAACAGGCGAGTATTGCTATCTGCTGGATAAGGCAATGGGATTGAATTCTCACGAGAGAATGACGGAGGATGCGGAAGCTGAACTTCTAAAAGAAGCTGTTGAAAGCAGTTATCGTAAAGGTGGAGAAAGTGCAAGCATTACAGATGAAGCTGTAAGCCAGGAAACTGTTATGAACAAAATCCATCGTCTAGAGTTTCCAAAGGTAGAGGCACAGCCAGAGAAGAAACAGGTGAAGTATTTATATATAGATGCCGATGAAGACCATGTGTCATTGCAGTATATCAATGAAAAAGGTGATATCAAGAGACCACGCACAAACACAATTATGCCGCGACTCGTTTATATCTATGAGGGCATAGACAGAGATAACAAACGTCATGAGCTCTTAACATTAAAACACTTTGGTGGAGTATATGAGGGCACAGATGGAGTGAAAAATCTTTGGCAAGAAGTTGGTGAATATATAGAGGAATCTTATGACACAGAGTATCTCGAAAAAGTATATATAAATGGTGATGGAGCTGCTTGGATAAAAAGTGGAGCTGCTCATATCGAAAAGGGAAAATTTGTACTAGACCGTTTTCACATGCACAAATATATCATCAAAGCAACTTCACACCTGAATGATTCATCAGATGATGCAAGAAGCGAAATATATCGTGCAATTCGTAAGAAGGAAAAGCATACAGCAGAGGCAGTGTTTAATCATATCCTAGAGATTACAGATTCGGAAACGAAGAGAAAAACTGTACAGGCATCCAAAGACTATATCCTCGGAAACTGGGCAGGAATCATGAGGTGGGTAAGGGATAAAAATGAAAATATCGAATGCAGTGCAGAAGGTCATGTGAGTCATGTGTTGTCAGCTAGAATGAGCTCACGTCCACTTGGATGGAGCAAAGTTGGAGCGGACAAAATGTCCAGACTACGCATATATGATGCTAATGGTGGGGATATGTTAGAATTAGTACGCTATCAAAAACAGGTATTACCAAAGGCTGTAGGCTGTGAAGAAATATGCAGTAGTGCTAAAATGTTTGCAGAAGAAAGAAAACAGAAGCGAGAATTAGGAATACTTGCAGATATCCATCTGTACGAAATACCATATCCACAAATCAAAAAAATGGCAGCATTAAAAAATCAAATATGGGGCTTGTAAAAGCACTACTAGGCTTAGTCCTCTTGACTATAAAACGACTTGGAATTTCGGTCTGTCAAGGACGAAGCCACGATGTGGTGCAATGCATCCTTGACAGACAAGAAATATCCAAGTCAAAAGAGCAAACAAGAGGACTAAGCCAGAGTCTGCCCACAGGGCAACTTCTTGTTGCAAAATAAAACCAGAAGGAATAAAGTATAAGTAGAACAAAGTCTTTGACACATCTTAGGTGTATTCTGCCTATTTATTTCCTACAGTAAATTTACGCAATCGATTTTTTCTGGATTCTTGACCACTTGCAGAAAAGTGGGTAAAATAAAAGCAAAATAGGTTAATTGTGCGTAAAATTGGGTAAAAATTTTTGGGGTAAATTTGCAAAAGGTTATATTGTTCTTTGGGATGATTAGAATGGGAAAACAGGAGAGGAAGCTGAGCATAAAGAGAATATGTGCATTTCTGCTGAT
>JBGVDD010000076.1:0-4473 GCA_045119215.1 Lachnospiraceae bacterium
ATCTTCTTCATCAAACATATCACTCTTAAATGCATATCCACCTAAGACATTAAGCTTTTCCGAAAGAGCACATAAATCCCACCCCATGGAATTGGTTTCTGGATCACCAAACAACTCGACAAATCGGGCTTTGATGAGGTCATCTAATGCAGATAATTCTTCCTTACGCATCTGAATTACACTATATATTTTCTCTAGAATTTCTGCATATTCATGTTGCTTATCGAAATCAATAACAGGCACCATTGTTTCTTCAAGAACTTTTCGACTAATAGCCTTAAATGTACTACCAGTTCCCTTACTATTTAATTCTTCATTTTTACCCTTAAGCAACCAATAAATAAACTCTAATGAGACTTTACTTCTATCTGGTGTTAATGCTGCAAGTCCACGGCCAATACAGCATTCTTCTTTAGCAAAATTCAATGCTCCAATAGGAGCTCTAACAGAAATAAGTATATCCTCTGGCTGTGCAATCTTTGTTGGAGCATTGCACCATACTCTTGTCACTGGATATCTTTCGCCAAAATCAGCATTTCCTTGAAAGAATGGAATGCCGTCTTCATTATTGTTATAGCTAGATGAATCAGGCGATTGACCCATATTAATATTACATACATCTTTTAATGCTATATATTCCATCTACCTCATCCCCTACAAACCCGAATTTGGTTACCCCATATACTTCTGATGAGATGTCTTTACATTATTTTGATTTACCATAGCATACCGATTATGACAAGCTTGTCATAATAATTATTATGTAAAGCAAGTTATTATGGTAAGAAATCTTCCTAAACTAGCATAAATACTGAATAATTGAATAGCGTTACTTGTCATAACAATCGATAATTTGATTGGAGAGGTTTTACCTCTACTAATCAAACAAAGGAGAGATTTGCTATGATAAGACAAATCAAAGTGAGGGATTTGTGCAATGACTTGGAAACTAAGTTGGTTGATTTAGGCTATTCTGAAGATTCTATGCGCAGATACAGAAAAGTATTTGAGGAATTAACGGTGTATGCAGGTGACAAGGATTATTCACAATCCTTAGGAACAGATTTCCTAGTTGAAAAATTTAATCAACTTGGGGGATTTGTTACTTCCGGTGAACATTCCAAAAATGAAATGTATTATTTTAGGGTAATACGCTCATTAGCTGAGTATTACAATTTTGGAACTCTTTTTAGACGACACGATTTCAAAGGCGAAATAATTTGGCCTGCACCATTCAAAGAGGTAACGGAAAAATTTATAAGACATAAAGTAGAATACCAATGTTCTGCAAGCTATGTACGAAGAGTTAACACAACTGTATCTGAATTGATTTTACTTTTAGATTCAGCAAATGTTCATGACTTAAATGGAGTATCGTCAGATTTAATTTCAAGATATGTTAATTCTTTAGTAGGAATAGCACCAGTTACCATAGCATGGAGAATTTCCATTCTCCGTCAGTATTTTAAATATGCTTATCTCAATGGATATGTCGATTATCCTATAGAGTATTATCTTCCTCATTCACCTCAAAGATCACATACAAAACTTCCTACGGTATGGTCTGAGGAGCAGATAGAATCGCTTATAAATGGAATTGATACCACAAATCCTGTTGGTAAACGTGATTATGCAATGATGCTTATTGGAGCCAGGCTAGGATTACGTATAGGAGATATTACAAACTTAAAATTTAATGATATTGATTGGGATAAAAAAGAACTCTCTATAATTCAGAGAAAAACGAAAGAACCATTGAATCTTCCACTTCCAAATGATGTCGGATGGGCTATTATTGATTATTTAAAAAACGGTCGACCAATCACTGATTGTGAAAATATATTTGTAGTTCACAATGCACCATACAAGGGAAAGCCATTTATCAGTACACTTGGTCATAATTTCAATAAAGCACTCAAAAGAGCTGGAATTCCAAGAGAGGAAGGAAAAAGAACCGGATGGCATTCTCTTAGACATTCACTAGCAACGAATTTACTTCAAAATAATGTAGAAGTTACAACTATTTCAGATATCCTGGGTCATTCTGATCCGCAGGTAGCCAAGCACTATCTAAGAGTAGAAACAGATGGTCTTAGAAAATGTGCATTAGAAGTGGAGGTTGCTGATTATGTCAATGAATAAAGAATTTACCGGTCCACTCGCCAAATATTTACAAGGGCTATTGGACGAAAAAAGAAGTCTTGGATTTAAATATAGGGAACAGGAACGATTACTCGGTGTGCTTGATAAGATGAGTATTTCTTTTGATTGTAGCGATGGATTGTCAAAAGAATTGTGCTTAGAATTTGTCAAAAAGGATCCGAATTGGCACCAGGCAACGCAGGAAAATCGGGTTGCACTTATCCGTGTTTTGGCTGAATACATGATAAGGCATGATGTTCCTGCATATATGCTTGACTTTTCAATTGTAACAAGACAATATGAAGATTTCAAACCTTATATTTTCAATCATGATGAAATACATGATATTTTTTGTGCAGCTGATAACATAAAACCACATGCAAGTAAAAGCCACATTTTCTATCCAACTCTTTTAAGAGTTCAATATGGATGTGGGCTACGAATTTCAGAAACATTAAATTTAACAATGAAAGATGTAGATTTTGAAAAGCAACTTCTCCATGTAAAAAATGCAAAAAACAACAAAGATAGAGAAATACCTTTTTCAGATTCAGTTGCTGAATATTTGCAATGGTACAAGAGAAAAACACATCCGGTTTATAACGATACAGATTTGTTTTTTAGGAGTAATAGAGGCTCAGGGCACTATGAAAAAACAGCCGTGAATCATTATTTTCATGATATTCTTTTTAAATGCGGAATCACCTCCGGTGGTCGTAAGTTTGGCGGTCCTCATCTACATAACCTGCGCCATACTTTCTGTGTTCATAGTATGAACAATATGTTTCATAACGGAATTCCTCATGAAGTTGCTTTACCACTTCTGATGACATATATGGGACACGCAACCTTATCAGAAACTGGCAAATATTTAAAACTTACAGCAGAGGCATTTCCAGACTTGATAGACCAGATAAACAAGATATATGGTTCTATTATGCCTGATTTGGAGGTGAAAACAGAATATGAAGATGACTAATGATTTTCCACAATTGCTTAGTAGTTTTCTACTCAACGAACTTCCAATCATACATAATCAAAGTAAAAATACCATAGCCTCCTATCGCGACGCTTATGTTCAATTGCTTAAATATATAGAAAGTGAAAAAGGTATATCAAGCGATAAGATAAGAGTTACTGATCTTACTGTTACAGCAATAGAGGAATTTTTGAAATGGCTCGAGGTAGAAAAAGGCAATTCAATAAGCACACGCAATCAAAGACTTGCTGCAATAAGGTCATTATTTCATTACATACAAAAAAATGCTCCAGAATATATGTTTCAGTGTCACCAGATAATTGGCATCCCTTTCAAAAAAACAGAAAAAAGGGTTATCGGCTTTCTGAATGAAGAAAAAACAAGAGAACTTCTTGCAGCACCAAGTACTGATACAGCAAGAGGACTTCGAGATCAAGCGTTGTTATGCCTTTTATATGATAGCGGAGCTAGAGTTCAAGAACTAGCTGATATTCGAATTAGAGATTTACGTCTTGATTCTCCTGCTCAGGTTCAATTAACAGGAAAAGGGAGAAAGACAAGAAGTGTACCTTTAATGGAGCAAACCGTTTGTATTCTAAAAGAATATATGAAGAGAAATGGTTTAGATAATGGACTAAATGGTGATCACCCATTATTTTTCAATGCTCAAGAGAAAAAACTTACACGTCAGGGAATAACCTATGTATTAAAAAAATATGCTGAGCAATGTGGGATCAATGATATCTCACCTCACCAACTAAGACATACAAAGGCAATGCACCTTACTGAGGCAAATGTTAATCCCATATTTATTAGGGATTTCCTAGGTCATACAGACCTTAAGGTAACTGAAATATACTCAAAAACAAGTGTAAAAATGAAACGTGAGGCATTAAAAAAAATGGATACAAAAGAAGTCATTCCAGCAGATGCAAAAGAATGGAATGAAGATGCTGAACTTATGACATGGCTTAAGAGTTTGTAATAGAATATAAAACTGTTATGTAAAGAAAAACTGGTGGATTTCTGCATAAACATAGGGATTCACCAGGATACTTTACATAATAAAAAGCTTTACATAATATCTGAGTGTGGTGTCTATCTGCTCATGCCCGAGTATTTTCTGAACTTGCTCTATCGGCATCCCTTTCTCAATCGCTCTGGTTGCCATAGTCCTTCTGAACTTATGTGGGTGCACCTTTTCTACGCCCAACTTCTTACCCATTTCCCTAAGACGCAATTCCACACCACTCTCCGTAAGTCTATTATGTGGCTTGTTTAAAGAAACAAACAATGCACTATTATTATCTGTCCTTGATTCAATATAATTCATTAAATGAATTTTCGTCTTT
>JBGVDD010000077.1:0-2706 GCA_045119215.1 Lachnospiraceae bacterium
CAACCACTTGGACGTTTACTCCACTGGAAATTGCCTTTTTCTTCTCTTTTCGGTCACTTTGTGAGAACAGGATATGTCGCTCAAAGTGCCTAAATTCAAGGAGTTTCAGGTATTTTTCCTTTGGAGCAGTGTCACGCACTCAACGGTACTTTCGTTGTCCCAATCAAGTTCGTATACTTCCTGATTATTGAAAAATACCGGAAAACGGAACTTGAGACTCTTCAGAATCCTGCCTTCCTCCTGCTCTTCCTCATAAATATTTACCTCTTCGAGAAAGCTCTTCATGAATGTTTTCTTCTCCATATCCGTGAATCTGTCATAAAGCTTATCAAAGAATAATAAGAACTGGTACACATTATCACCGGATATCTTTTCCTGTCTGATATTAGACAGCCTTGTCTCCACAGCTTCAATTGCTGTTTCAATTTCCTCTATCTCGTCATACAGCTTGTCCAAACGAATTTGCATGTCCTCATACTTCTTATCATAATGTTTGTCTGATACAGATAGGTTATCCATCTGATTCGCCAGCTTGTTCTTGGCACCGTTCACCTGCTTTAACCGTTCCTGTAAACCTGTATGCTCCCTATCCAACTCCTGCGTATCAATGCTACTACCGATATGCTTCTGAATTTCTTCCTTGAATTTTGGATTATTCACAAGCTTGCGGATTACCTCTTCCACCGCTGCATTGATTTTATCCTCATTCCACTGCTTGCGATAAGTGCATTTATGACCATCCACAAAAGTTCTGTGCTTGCAGGCATAGTAAAAATAATCCCTGTAATACCCGCCATCCGGATGTTTCTTCCGATTGACATTGCCATACATACCGCTTCCACAAATTGGACACTTGATAATGCCGGACAGGATATGCTCATGATCCAGACTGTGTGTTTTCACATTTCCCACACCGGTTTCCTGTCTCTTTTTATGTGCCTGATTCCACAATTCTTCTGACACTATGGCTTCATGAATACCATCATTTAACATATAGCTGTCCTGCTTTACCACATGATACTCATTTCTTGTTCCCGGAATCTTCTCATTCTTTCTTCTGCCAAATGCCAGCTTGCCGCAATACACAGGATTATCCAAAACACCTTTGACAAAGGATGTGGAAAAGCCTTCAATGGTATTGTTCTGGCGAAGCTTTTTCTTGTATCCACTGTTATTCAAGAATGTAGCAATCGCCGCTATTCCCATGGTTGTATTAGCAAACTTATCGTAAATAATTCGAATAATCTCAGCCTCATCCTCGGCAATGTGCAGTTCCCCATTGATAAGCTGGTACCCATACGGTGCAAAGCCACCATTCCATTTACCCTCTCTGGCTTTCTGTCTGCGTCCTTCCATTGTCTGCACTAATATATTTTCACGCTCAATTTCAGCCACCGCAGATAAAACGGAAATCATCAGCTTTCCTGCATCTTTGGAACTGTCAATACCATCTTCCACACAGATAAGATTAACACCAAAGTCCTGCATCCGCTGGAGAGATGATAATACATCTGCTGCATTTCGACCGAATCGAGAAAGCTTGAATACGAGGACATAATCCACATTATCCTTACCACTTTCTATGTCAGAAAGCATCTGCTGAAACTGTGGTCTGCCTTCCACACTTTTACCGGATTTTCCTTCGTCGGAGTATTCCCCGGCGATAATCATGTCCTGATAGTCAGCGTATTTATGCAATTTATCTTTCTGCGCATCTAAGCTGTATCCATCTACCTGCATGGAGGTGGATACACGGGTGTAGATGTAGCATTTTTGTTGTTTTTTCATATAGTTATCAGCCTCCTTCTGTTTTACTATTGTCCCAACATCATTTTATCATTGTTCCAACTCTTATTCAACAAGAACTTTTATGTATTAGGAAGGTTTTCTGGAATATTCCAAAAGACCTCCCCTTCCATTATGCTGCCCTTTTTTGATATTCTGCAACCCCCTTTACATAGGCTACCAGTCTGGACTTTTTACCATCCACATCCAAAACCCAAAGCTCCGGTTCATACTGAATCTCTACTGCAATATCTCGCAAAACCTCTGCGCCGTATTTTTCCATCATCTGTGCGAGAAAATGGCAACACCTTTCAAAGTCCTTCTGCATTGCTATCCTCCTTCCGTTTCTATCTTTATTGATTTCATTCTATAAAATTATTGAACGAATCACATTGAACAGGAATTGACCCAAAATTGAACATTTCGCTTGCGTCGAACATATGTTTGTGGTATAATTTTGATAGAATTTCACGAAAGGAGCTACTTACCATGTTACGGATGGATTTTCATACATTAATAGCAATTATTATGAAGTATTTGAAGGCAGCTGATATAACGCAGGTTGACCTTCTGTATTATATATTTGAATCTTTTATAGAAGATGAACACACAGAATTTGTTTTTGATAACGGACAAGTCTGTCATTGGATAAACGGCAGGCAACGTATCAGTCCCAAAATAGTTAGCTTTTATGTGTCACCGGAACACCAAGAACTTATGAAACAGGATTTTATTAATAAACTTTACCCCATTATTTGTGATTTGGGGAAATTGGCTTCAGACACGAAGAATCTGTTAATACAGGACTGCTCCATCTCTGACTATGAGAAAAACAGACTTTTAGAACTATACAATGACGTAGAAGATGTAGCTATTGCAGAGTTTTTATGTTCTTGCTTTCTGTTTGGAATGTCAAGACCT
>JBGVDD010000078.1:0-3479 GCA_045119215.1 Lachnospiraceae bacterium
GTTGCCTGCCGAGGGCAGTCAAAAGGGAACACTGCGTTTTCCCTTCGGTGCAGAGGGCGCACCTACCCATTTGCATACTTTGCGTTCAGTGAAGCTCCAAAGAGCGGAGCTGCACTGCCCACAAAGTCAGCCGATACCGCAAAGTCCACAGTATCGGTCAGCCATAGTCCACGCAGAAAAGAGGTGTTGCTATGGCTGTAAAAAGCCTAAGTACCCGTATTGCTATCATAGGCAGGGGAGCAAAGTGTAGTGGTGGCTCATCCGCAGTTGATAGGTCAGCGTATATCAGCCGTACCACCATGTACTCTGAATATGACGGAACCTATTATTATCCCAAGTATAGTGAGGATTTGGTGCATAGTGAGGTTATGCTACCGGAGAATGCGCCGGAGGAATATGCAGACCCATCTGTATTGTGGAACTCAGTGGAAATGCGTGAGAAAAATAATTCCAAGGCACAGCTTGCGAGGTCATACAAGATTTCTATTCCAAATGAATGGAGCTATGAGCTTGCCACTGAGGTAGTGAGGGATTATGTGAAGCGTAATTTTGTGGATGAGGGAATGTGTGTGCAGTTTGCTATCCATGATTCCGAAAATCCGGTCACGCATCAGAGGAACTTGCATTGTCATATTATGATGACCATGCGCCCGATTATGGAAGATGGAACATGGGGAGAAAAGCAGAAAAAGATTTATATACTGGATGCAGATGGGAACAAGATTAGAACCAAGAAGGGGAACTATAAATGCACCACGCAGGATGTGACCGGATGGAACAATAAGGAGAATGCAAAGAGGTGGCGCAAGAACTGGGCAGACACTATCAATGCAGTCAATGAGAAGAACGGATTGACGGAGAATTTTTGGGAACACCGTTCCTTTGAGGCGCAGGGGCTTGATATTATCCCACAGATACATTTGGGAGAAAAAGCCAGTGCGCTTGAGAGAGCAGGTATACAGACCGAGAGAGGAAATATCAACCGTAGAATTATGGAGCAGAATAAGGTGATTCTTACTGCAAAAATGCTTGTGGCAAAAGCAGAGGAACAGTTGCAGAAGCTTGTTAATTCCAAGCCGGTCGAAGCAGTGCGCAATACTGCCAATGAAGTGCTTGATATGATAAGGGCAGTTGTCGGCAGAAAAGGCAGACTGGATATTCCGGTTGTGGGTAGCAAGTATCTGAAAAAGATTTCCCAGAGGCAGGCATTGCAGGAGCAGGACAGAATGGAGCAGTTTGTTGTTTCAAATCGGATTGAGAGCTTTGAGCAGTTGCAGGGATTTATGGAACAGAGGGTGCCGGCGTATGAAAAACTGGCACAAGAAAGGCAAGGCATAGCGGAGAAGATAGCAAGACTGGAGCAGTTGCTTTATGCGTACAGTGATTTACAGCCTTATGTGGAATATCATAAAACGAGCAATTCTATGAAAGGATTTGCCAAGCGTAATTATGATAAAGCACATCAAACGGAGCTTGAAATGTACGATAGTTATCGGGCAGATTTGAAAAGAATGCTTGCACCGGAAGAGAAGATTACACCGAAGAAGTGGACGGAGCAGAAAGCCCAGCTTGAAGCAAAATTGCAAGAGAGCAATCCAGGCTATGCAAAGGTTGTTACGGAGCTTGCATCCGCAGAGGTTATAGAGCATAACAGAAAGATGTATGCCTTGACGAGAGAAGCAGAGCAGAGGCAAAGAAACAGAGTGCCGAAGCACAAGAAAAATGAACAGTCATTATAACAGCGAGAGGGCAGTTTACAGACAGTGGTTTGTAGCTGTCCTTTTTGCGTGAAGGGAGAAGCATGGAAGAAAGAGAGACAAAGTACAATGCCGGTGGGAGCTTTGAAACCACCATAGGCAATACAAATTATGAGGTGGTGATGAATTTTAGGGATGAGGGTATGAGTATGCAGGAAAAGGCACTCAGGGCGGTAAAAGAGGATATTCACAAGGAAAGTGCGTGATGTGTTATTTTGCAAGTGACACAAATACGGTCTTGACAAAACGCTCCCAAAAGGAACGGTGCTTGTGGAGTGTGGGAAAATGCTGTTAAAGAACGGTTACAAGGTTAAGGTTTTAAATACCATTAACTTCAAAAAGTCCATGCACTACAATCCTTTCGCTTATATCCGAAGTGAAAAGGATATTTTGAAACTCGTAAATACGATTATAGTAAACACCAAAGGAGAGGGACAGCAATCCGGTGAGGACTTCTGGGTAAAAGCCGAAAAGCTCTATTATACTGCTCTTATCGGGTATATCTGGTATGAGTGTGTGGAAGAAGAACAGAATTTTACCACCCTGCTTGACATGATAAATGCAAGTGAAGCAAGGGAGGACGATGAGGAGTTTAAGAACCCTGTCGATTTAATGTTCGATGAGCTGGAGGAGCGAGAACCAGACCACTTTGCAGTAAAGCAGTACAAAAAGTACAAGCTGGCTGCGGGTAAGACAGCTAAGAGTATTTTAATTAGCTGTGGTGCAAGATTAGCACCGTTTGATATTAAGGAGCTTCGTGATTTGACAAGTTATGATGAGCTTGAGTTAGATATGCTTGGGGACGAAAAGACAGCGTTATTCGTTATCATTTCCGATACGGACGATACTTTCAACTTCATCGTATCAATCATGTACACACAGCTCTTTAATCTGCTATGTGACAGGGCAGATGATGTATATAATGGCAGATTGCCCATTCATGTACGCTGTCTGTTAGATGAGTTTGCGAACATCGGGCAGATACCAAAGTTTGAGAAGTTGATTGCTACAATCCGTAGCCGGGAAATTTCAGCTTCTATTATTTTGCAGTCAAAGTCACAGCTAAAAGCAATTTATAAGGACAATGCAGATACCATAGAGGGTAATTGTGATACCACATTATTTCTTGGAGGAAAGGAAAAGACCACTTTAAAAGAGTTGGCAGAGGTTTTGGGAAAGGAAACCATTGACCTTTATAATACTTCTGACACAAGAGGTACATCGCAGTCCTACGGTCTGAATTATCAAAAGACCGGAAAAGAACTTATGAGTCAGGACGAGATTGCAGTTATGGACGGTGGAAAGTGTATCATGCAGCTTAGAGGTGTAAGACCGTTCTTCTCCAATAAGTTCGACATTACCAAACACAAGCAGTATCATTTACTGTCCGATTTTGATGCGAAGAATGCTTTTGACATTGAAAAGTATGTAAAGAACCTTTCAAGGCTTACCGTAAAGCCAGATATGAAGGTGGATGAGGTTTTTGATGCCGGAGTAATCGAAGCATGACACTTCTGGACACGATGTCCAGAAGTCCACAACAAAATGAATAATGATAAACCTATGGACAGAATGTCCAGAAGTAACACAGAGTTTTGAAAATAGTAAATTCAAAGCTCTTTTTATTTTATATTTTTAGGAAAGAAAGAGGTAAATTAAAAATGGCATTTTTTACAACAGCAATTAATGGATTAAAGGTAGTAGTAACAGCAATCGGCGGTG
>JBGVDD010000079.1:0-2102 GCA_045119215.1 Lachnospiraceae bacterium
TTGGTTAGTAGATTTCTTCATCTGCATTTACCTCCGGGACAATCCAATCAAAAGTTTCGTTTGTTTGATTCATCATAATACTGCTTAGATTAGGAACAATTGAGTAATAGTATTTTGTACTTTCTAATGTGACATGCCCCATACTCTTACTTAAATATGCGATTTTATCATAGAAATTGAACCCTTCATTTGTCCATCTGTTGATATTTTCTATTGCATAGTTATGCCGTAAATCATAGGCAGTTGCATGGGAACTGTTAACAGAATCCCATATAATACGAAAATTATCAGTTAACCAGCTACTGTTAAAGCGGACATTATCTTTTGATACAAAAAAATACTCTCTGTTTGGAAAAATACAATCCATTTTTTGATTAAATTGCTGCATAAGTTCGAGCATAGAATCATGCAATACAATATAGTGCTCATTGTATCCTTTTGTGCCTACAATGCTGATAATTCCTTCAGAGAAATCAACATGTTCACACTTTAAAGATAGGGCTTCGCTTGTTCTCATTCCCGTGCTGTAAAGTAGCCGAAATATAACAGGAGCTGTCATACTTCGTATTTTCATATCAGTTCGGTTTGGTAAATATTTCAGATTATCGCAGGCTTTGAAGAAATCAGATAATTCCTCATGCGAAAATGCATGTGGTATATACGTGTTTCTTCTTTTACGAGGTCTTTCAGGAACAATAACATTTGTCTGCTCTCTTTCCTGAAGATATTTGATAAATTCAGAAACCAGGTAGCAGCGTTGCCGGCAAGAGTTTATGGTTTCAGTAGGTCTTTTCGCAAAAAAGCTGTCAACCATTTCCTGAGTGAGTTTATCATTTTCCGGATATAATTCATTGCAGTGACGATCAAATGCACGCATTTTGTAATGAGAATCTCTGCTCCACTTTTGAGAAGCTTTTCGATATTTTTTAAACTGCTCCATAAGCGGAGAGAGTTTTGATATAAACTCAGTCAATATCAAACACCCCCTTTCGCACAGGATAAGATTTTATGCTTAGGGCACATTCTTTCAAATGATGAAAATCCGTATGCAGATATGGGTCTACTGACTTCGGTGAAGTGTGTCCAAGGATATTTGATATGACTGGTAAAGCAGTATCTTTTTCTAACAGTTTAACAGTCAGATGATGGCGGAATAAATGAGTGCCTATCCTATCACCTTTATTCATGCGGATATTGGCAAGACCAAACACCTTACGAACAATCCAACGTATTGTTTGTACTTTCAGTGGTTCATATGGTACAACTTCTGAGATAAATACAGCATCGAATGAACACTTAGGTCTCTCTATAGTGATATAGTCATATAAAGCATTTCCTACAGATGGTAACAGTGGCAGTTCAAGTTCTTTCTTCGTCTTTGATTGAATAAGTCGGATAACATCAGAATTCCAGTCAATCGACTGTAACTTTAAATTGATGATATCTACGCCTCTTATTCCGGTGTGCAACAAAAGATTTATAATGGCTTTATCCCGCAGTGACAGTGTATCTGTATCCAATAATTGATTGATTTTACAGATTTCATCATCTGTGAGCATTTGGATATTTTTTCGATGTTCTGTCAGATGTGGCAGAAAAAGTAATACTTTTTTACAACCAATGGGATCAACCTCTAATCCTGCTTTTAGAACTGCTCTAACACTTTTACAACAAGCGGCGGAGCGAATTAAATTACCCGATTCATCAAGGAAGTAAGACAAAACATCATCTTCTTCCGTTGATTCCAGATTACAACAGCCTCTTTGCTGTAAATGATAAAAGAACACAGAACCACTATGACTTTCGCTGTCTATTGTTGTGTCTTTTGTTTTACCAATTCTCTCAGCATAGGTCTTGTAGTAATCTATTAGTTGTTGATAAACATGATTCAGAGAGTGGTATGCACCTCTTGGTTCAATAAAAGAGCAAATTCTGCGTCTGTCCGGAAACAGACCATAAATATCAAAATATTCAATGCTGCCAATTACTGAGCGTCTCCACTTTAGGTCTTTTTGATTTGAGGAGATGCTCACAAAATATTGGTAAATGTCCTGATACGAAGTCCATGATTCCAAATCCAACTCAAGAATTTCACGAATTTG
>JBGVDD010000080.1:0-21953 GCA_045119215.1 Lachnospiraceae bacterium
CTAAGGGATCCATAAATTTTCCAAAATTAGTAACCAAATCCATTTTTCTTGCTAAATAGCCATCTAAAAAATCTGTTAAGCTAGCAAGAATAAACAGCGCAAGTGCTACCCACTTAGCTGCTGGGAAAAAATCTCCTAACAAAAATACTAAAAAAACGGGTACCATAATTACTCTTAGAACAGTAAGTTTATTTGGCAGATTCATATACAACGCCTCCAATCAAATCATACTCTTTTGCATTTGTAATCTTTACTGTAACAAAATCTCCAGAAATTAATTCTTCCTCAGACTGCACAAATACTGTGCCATCTACATTTGGCGCATCCTTATAGGTTCGTCCAATATATGCATTCTCTCCCGAAACCGAGCCCTCTATCATAACCAAAACTTCTTTTCCAATCATGTCATTGCAGATATCAAAGGCAATCTCCTGTTGTAATTCCATAATGGCATCTCTTCTATCTTCTTTTACTTCATCTGGAACCTGGTTTTCAAACTCTGCTGCCGGTGTATCCTCCTCCGGAGAGTAAGCAAAAGCCCCCAGTCTGTCAAATTCCATTTCATCCACAAAATCCAGCAGTTCTTCATGCATTTCTTCTGTTTCTCCTGGAAATCCCGCTATCAGGGTAGTTCTCAATGCAATATCCGGAATCTGTTCCCTCAGTTTCTGTATGATAGACTTTAACTGTTCCTTATTGGTTCGTCTTCCCATGCGGCGCAATATTTCATCATTTGCATGCTGAATTGGCAGATCCAGATAATTACAAATTTTTTCTTCTTCCTTTATTGTCTGAATCAATTCATCTGTAATCTCCTCCGGATAACAGTACTGAATACGAATCCAGTAAATTCCTGGAATTTCACAAAGCTTATGAAGCAACTGTGGCAGCATCTTTTCTCCATAGATATCCTTCCCGTACATGGTAGTTTCCTGGGCTACCAAAATCAATTCTTTTACCCCGGATTCTGCCAACCGCTTTGCTTCTTCTATGAGTTCTTCCATGGGCACACTTCTATAATCCCCACGAATCTTCGGAATAATACAGTAGGTACAATGTTTGTCACAACCTTCTGCTATTTTTAAATGAGCATAGTGTCCACCTGTGGTTACCATACGCTCCTTGCTTCCCTTTACTAACCGTTTTAAATCTTTCATAATGATACAATGGCTTTCTCCATCTAACACACTGGAAATCACATCTGCAATTTCATCATATGCAGTGGTACCAAGCACCGCATCCACTTCCGGAATCTCTTTTATAATTTCTTCTTTATAGCGCTGGGCAAGACACCCTGTGACAATCAACGCTTTTAGATTTCCTTTTTCTTTCTGTTCTGCCATTTCCAGAATTGTATTGATGCTTTCTTCTTTGGCATCATTGATAAAACCACAGGTATTTACAATAATAATATCAGCCTCTGTCTCATCATCTGTAAACTGTATCCCTGCCTGTTTCAAAAAACCAAGCATATATTCAGAATCCACCAGATTTTTATCACATCCTAATGAGATGAAAAGTAACTTCATATAAAAATTCTCTCCTTTGACAAAAGGCGTACCGGATACGGTACGCCACAATTTCCATTTTCAAAATATATCAGAAATAAAGTAACTGTTCAAAGGTTCTGAACAGATATACAATAAAACAATACGATTTACTCGTAACAGTTCAGCCATAGGCTAAACTGTTACATTTACTCCTCTACTTCTACAACTTCCTCTTCTGTGTTGATTACGTATTCTTCCTCTTCTGCATCCTCAGCAAGAATCTTGATTTCACCTTTATTTAACTCATCAATAGCAGCCGATAAAGGTTTCTTTCCACCTGCTGGAACTAAAGGCTCATCCCCTGCGATGATCTGTCTGGCACGCTTTGATGTGGCAAGTACAATGGAATAGCGGCTGTTAACTACTGGCTGTTCCCCTTCCTCAACTTCGCTGTTTACTACTTTCATTAAATCGGTATAAGATGGATGTAACATAATTTTTCTCCTTTCAATGTATGAAATAAACTACAATTGACCTTGTCAATAAGATTCCTCTTCTTTATTTTCTTCTTTTATTTCCGCTTTAATTCTCCCAGCTATGGTCTCTGTCTGCAATGCAGATAACAAATACTGACCATTTTCCATAACAATCACAGATTTTGTCTTTCGTCCCTGAGTGACATCAATAGCATTTCCTGCCTCTTTGGCAGCCTGAACCATACGTTTCACAGGTGCTGACTCCGGACTAATCACTGCAATCACCTTGCTGGAATTTACCATATTTCCAAACCCTACGCTTACAAGCTTTTCCATACTCTGTCACCACTACTCTATATTCTGAATCTGTTCTCTGATTTTTTCTATTTCTGTTTTTAACTCAATACCACATTCAGAGATTGCCAGGTCATTGGCCTTAGATAATATAGTATTGGCCTCCCGGTTCATTTCCTGAGCCAGGAAATCTAACTTTCTTCCAATACTTCCTCCTGCCTGTAAATCACGCTTCATATGCTCCACATGACCTCTCAGCCTTACGGTTTCTTCATCTACACAAATCTTATCTGCAAAGATGGCAACCTCCGTAAGGATTCTGCTTTCCTCTACTGGATTTTGCTCTAAAAGTTCCTTTACTTTATCTGTCAGTTTCTGACGGTATTCTGTCAAAATCTTGGGAGAACGTTCTTCGATAAAGCACACATTCTTTAACATAAGCTCCAGCTTCTGTATTAAATCCTGCTTTAAATGTTCTCCTTCCAAAGCTCTGGACTCACAAAACTGCTCTGCGGCTTGGCGTACTGCATCTTCTATCAGCTTCCATACTTCCTCTTCATCTACAGCCTGTTCTTCCATCACCAGTACATCCGGATATTTTGACAGGGCAACGGCACTGATATCATCTTTTAGTCCAAACTCCTGTTCCATTTGTCTGACACGTTCTAAATATTCCCCTGCCAGTTCTTTATTATACTTTACGCACAAGGTATTCTCACCTAAATCTTCATAGGTGATAAAGACATCTACCTTACCTCGCTCCATATACTCTTTTAGCAAATTGCGAACAGCTGTCTCAAAAAAACTAAACTTTTTCGGTAACTTCACACTCATATCCAAATATCTGTGATTTACCGATTTCATCTCTACGATTACTTTCCTTTGGTCTGTGGACACTTCACCGCGTCCAAAGCCTGTCATACTCTTTATCATTGAGTTCTCTGCCTCCGCTTTTCTTATGCCGCTGTCATCAGCGTACTATATTATAATTCATTTCCTTTTTATCGTCAAGACTAGGATAGCTGGGTAAGCTTAGAAATATCACTGTCAATTATCAAAGAATAATTGGTGTAATACACTACAAATCCCGGCTTGCCTCCTGCCGGTTTCTTCACGTGCTTCTTCTGGATGTAGTCAATTTCTACCTTATCCGAATTTCGATTCTTGGAATAATATGCTGCCAGACGGCCTGCATCCTCAAACACAGAATCCGGTAGTTCATCCTCTCCCTTTTTTCCCTTTACAATCACATGGGAACCAGGCACCCCTTTTGCATGAAACCACCAGTCATTTCCTGTGGCAACCTTAAAGGTAAGCTCCTCATTCTGAAAATTATTTTTTCCTACATAAATATCATGTCCGTCCTGAGATAGATAATGAAAAGGTTTGCTTGTAATCTTTGTCTTTTTTCCCTTTCCTTTTCTTCGAATATAACCACTTTGTACCATTTCTTCCTTGATTTCTACTAAATCTTCCTCTAACAATGCAATATCTAAGGCGGTCTGTATGGATTCTAAGTGTTCTATCTCCTCTTTTACCTGTAACGTAAGATTTGATAAAGCCTCATAAGTTCGCTTTAATTTATTATATTTTTCAAAATATTTTTTTGCATTCTCTAAGGGAGAAATGGTTTCATCTAAAGGTATGGTAATCATCTCATTGGTGTAATAATTCAATGCTTCCATGGATTTGCTTCCCTGCTCCACCTGATAACCATAAGTATTTATCAATTCACCATACACTTTATATTTTTCTCTTTTTTCTGTATCCTTCAACTGTTTCATCTGCAAATCATACTTTTTGTAATTACGCTCCAGAGCCGTCTGAATAATTTTTCTCAAATCTACGGATTTTTGACGAATCCTGGTAATAGTATTCTTTTCTGCATAATATTTTTCTAACACCTTTGATATGCTTTCCATGTATACCGCCTGGATAGTTTCTTCTTCCGCCGCTGCCTCATATTGAGCCAACGGCACTGCCGAAAATTCCACCGGTTCTTTGCCTTGATAATAAATCACAGGCTTGAATTTTCCCTGGGAAATATCATTAATTAGATTACAAAAGGCAAGATACAATCCCATAACCTGCTGGTGGTCTAAGGTATTTGCCGACTGATCCGGTTCTACCTTTGCCTGAAAGCAAAGACTCTGGGCAATCACCGGACTAAACCCGGTAAACCCTGTATACAATGCCTTTGCTGTAGGTAAAGGTTTGTCCATTGCTTTTGCAAAATCTTCCTGATTACAATGAAAAGGGTCCTTTTTTTCTGTCGTATTGGGAATAAAATACTCCCTTCCAGGCAATACCTCACGAACAGAACTTGTCTGGGCAGAAATATGTTTAATACTATCAATAATCATTCCCTGGTCATTGCAAAAAATAATATTACTATGTTTTCCCATTAATTCTACCACTAAGGTTTTCTGGCACAAATCTCCCAATTCATTTAAATGTTCCACCTCCAACTGGATAATTCGTTCCAGTCCCGGCTGGATAATCTTTGTAATTCTGCCGTTTTGTAAATGTTTTCGTAACAACATACAGAAATTTGGCGCCGTCATAGGACTCTGCTTATTCTTATCCGTAAAATATAACAGTGGAAGACTGGCACTGGCTGACATCAGTATCCTAAACTGTTCCCTGCCCGCCTTTATGGTTAGGAGCAATTCATCTTCCTCGGTCTGGGCAATCTTATAAATTCTTGATTCTATTAATTTATTTCTAAAATCATTTGCCAGATTGGCAATTACAATTCCATCAAAAGCCATAGGTTCCCTCGTTTCCGCAATTTTAATAATTTCCTGTCATCCAGTCATACATCTCTTCATATTTAGATGCAGACAGCTTCCAGGAAAAATCGGTTGCCATTGCCCGGTCAATCAGCTTATTCCACTCACGCTTATTTTCAGTAAATACTGACCTTGCGTATCGGATGACATTTAACATTTCGTGGGCATTATAGTTTCGGAAACTAAAACCATTTCCAGTGCCCTCATACTGGTTGTAAGCCTCTACCGTATCCTTAAGCCCACCAGTTTCCCTTACAATGGGTATGGTTCCATAACGGAAGCTGATTAACTGGCTCAACCCACAAGGTTCGAACAGGGATGGCATTAAAAATGCATCGCACCCTGCATAAATCTTGTGGGAAATTTCTTCCGAATAATATATATTTGCTGCAACCTTGCCCGGATACTTCCACTGGAAATGGCGGAACATATTTTCATAACGTTCCTCTCCTGTACCTAACACTGCAAGCTGGATATTGTCCGTACATATATCATCCATCACCCGGTCAATCAAATCAATCCCCTTCTGGTCTGTCAGTCTTGACACAATACCGATAGTGAATACCTTATCATCTACCTGCAGCCCCATCTCTTCCTGCATGGCACGTTTGTTTTTTATCTTTTCTTTTCTAAAATTTCTTGCATTGTAGGGCTTATATATCAGCTTGTCTGTTTCCGGATTAAATTCATCATAATCAATACCATTTACAATCCCACGCAATGCATTGCTTCTGGCTTTTAGTAATCCGTGAAGTCCCTCACCATACTCAAAGGTTTTAATTTCCTCTGCATAATTTTCACTTACCGTGGTAATGGCATCTGCGTAGACAATACCACCCTTTAAAAAATCTCCATCTCCGTAAAATTCCAGTTTATCTGAGGTGAAACAATAATTGGGAAGTCCTAAGACATCCTTGATTTTTTGTAGCTCCCATCTTCCCTGAAATTTTAAATTATGAATTGTCATCACTGACTTCATTCCCTGATAAAAAGGATTACTACGAAATGTCTCTTTTAACAATACAGGAATCACTCCCGTCTGCCAGTCATGACAGTGCACAATATCCGGCCGGAAATTTATTTTTTCCAATGCAATCAATGCTGCCTTGGAAAAAAAAGCGAATTTTTCAATATCTTCATAAATCTGACCATAGGGTCTTGGACCTGCAAAATAATATTCATTATCCACAAGATAAAATGTCACATTATCCACTTTTGTCTCGAAAATCCCTGCATACTGTCTTCTCCAGGCTAAGTCTACATAAAAGCTGGTGACAAACTTTATATTTTCTAATCTTTTCTCTGGAATACACAAATACTTGGGGATAATCACACGAACATCATACTTTTTTGGGTCAATACACTTTGGAAGGGAACCCACAACATCTGCAAGACCTCCTGTCTTAATAAATGGTGTGGATTCCGATGCCACAAACACGATTCTTTTCATCCAACTCCTCCTTTATAGCCACACTTTGGTTTAGTATAGCATATTTTTGAGGGTTAGGAAAGAGATTGTTTTTGTTCCAGCCTTATTTTATCTGCAATAAGAGCAATAAACTCTGAATTCGTAGGTTTTCCTTTTCCGGTATTGATGGTATAGCCAAACAAAGCATCTATGGTATCCATTTTTCCCCGGCTCCAAGCCACTTCAATAGCATGGCGAATAGCACGTTCCACCCTGCTTGGTGTGGTCTGATATTTTTTGGCGATGGTGGGATATAAGATTTTCGTAATAGAATTTAGCATATCCATATCTTCCACCGACATCATAATAGAGTCTCTTAGATACTGGTAGCCTTTAATATGGGCGGGAACACCGATTTCATGAATGATATCCGTAACATTCACCTCTAAGTTCTGAGACCTATTAGGAATATTTTCAGAAGCCTTGGGCATTGCCATCTTATCTGCATAGGGATTCTCACGATATCCCCCCAGAGTTTTGCCTGTCCGTGATTTTGTTCTTTGAGCACGTTTAATCCTGCTGATTACCATATCATTATCAAAAGGTTTCATTATGTAATAATTGGCGCCAAGTGCAAAGGCATCTTCTGTAATGCTTTCCTGTCCGATTGCTGAAATCATAATAAAGGTCGGTTTCTTTTTCACATCCTTGTCTGCCGAAACTATATCCATTACACATAAGCCATCCATTTTTGGCATCACAATATCCAATAATACCACGTCCGGACTTTTCTGCTTGATTAACTGGTATGCTTCCTCCCCATTTTTTGCTTTCCCCACAACTGTCAGTTCTTCATCGCTATTTACGATTTCTTCCAGTAAATCTAACAATATCTCATTATCATCTGCAATTGCAACTTTTATTTTGTCCATAACGTTCCTCCTGCTTTTCTAACTCCTAAGTATTATATGCACTTAGATTCTTAAGAATCAAATGATTTCTGTCGCACAATTCGACATATATTATTTTACTACATTTTTTTTATAATTATTACATATTTTTCAAAAATTTGCTGTCGAAACTTGTCGACGTGGTACTGTTGGTTCCGCGAACCCGGTTCGCAGTACCAACCACTACTCATTAAAAAAAACATATCGGAAAGATTTGCAAAAAATGGAACCTGGAAGGGACATAACACACCAAAAAAGAAAAAAAAGCAAGCTAACCTGTCCCAAAAACTGTACATGTAAATCGCTGTAATCCCAGACATCTAAGCCCAGCCATAAATTTACAATACATCCACAAATAAACTCAAAGACTGTGATTCCTAATCCGCTGACTAACATCCGCATGCCTCTGGTCCACAAAGAACCCATATGTTTTTCTACAAAATCAATCCAACACAGACAGATTCCCCCCAAAAGAAACATGGAGGGATGTGAAAAGCCCCGATATAAAAGTTCCACACAGTAATAAAGACTTCCCCCCGCTGCTGCTAACAATAATTCTTCCCATATTTTAACGTAACCCTTCATATTTTCATGCCTTCTCCTTCCTTACGCCACAAACCTGGTTCCCGTAGCCATTTACAGTAACCATTGCCTCTGAAATAGTTTTGTCAGAAAGATTTTTTTTATTCATATTGTCCCTATTTCTGTGATAATATTGTTGTATTTTGTATATTTTTCATGTATTATTAGAATAAGAATAAAGCTTTTATTGTCATATAACACAAAGGGGGGAAATCTATGAATACCACAACAAACAACATTGAATTACAAAAATACCACCTGTTGTTAAAGGCTTGTAAAATGTCTGGCGGAGATATCATTCTTTATCAAAAATTACATCTGTCTAATGCACAGTTAATCCAAGTATTAAAGGGATTGGAAAAACATCTTGATGTATCCTATTACCTTGACCCTAAATTTACAGCCATGCAGATGTCTATTTTAAGAAGGGGGCTGAAGGAAGGACTAGACTTGAAGGTCTGGCTGGAAAAAGGCTTTGACTGGACCCAGTTAGAGGAAATTTATCTGGGATATAAAAATCATCTTCCTATCGAGGATTACTGTACCCTGGATTATGACTGCGCCCAGATGAGACAGATTCGCTTGGGACTGATAAAGCAGTTGAATGTTTCTGCTTATCTTTCACCAAAGTTTTCTGCCAATGAGATGAACGAAATCAGGAAGGGGCTGGAAAAAGGTCTGGATGTAAGTAAATATGCCGACCCCAAATATGATTCTATTATGATGCGTGAAATCCGGCGGGCACTTCAGGATGAATTTGATTATGAACCCTACCTGCAAAGAGGATGTAATTCTAAAGTTCTTCGTCAACTTCGAAAATCCAAAAGCTGGGGTTATGACATTCTCCCCTTTGTTGACAGAGGATATAATGCAAATCAAATAGAGCAGATTGGAATGTGTCTGCAACAAAACATTAATATTAAACCTTATCTTCATCCTAAGATTGATTTTCGCCAGATACGGGAAATACGCCTGGGATTTGAGTCGGGAATCAATGTGGCAACCTACGCTGACACTAAGTTCAGCTGGGAACAAATGGAACAAATTCGCCTGGGACTGGAGGCAGATATTGATGTAAGTATTTATGCAAAACCAGATTTCTCTCCGTATATTATGAAAAGTTCCAGGGAAAAACTTCTTTTTGCCAAAGAATCCGCCAAAGATAATTCAACGGCTTCCCTATCAGAGCTTGAAATCCAGGCTTCTATTCAGCTGGAACGTCAGGCAGAAAACACAGAATCTGTTCAAAATACTAATATTTCAAAAATAACACCACAAGCATTGCCGGATGAGACTACGGTATTGGTAGACAACCAGGGCATGGAAGCTTCTGTTTTCGTCGTTCCATCTGAAACAGAGCCTTATACTGTGGAGAAATTAATTACACTGCTAAGCAGCTGCAATGTAAAACAAGGAATAAACTTATCTGCTTTAGAAAATATTATTGCCAATGAAACTTACAATGAGTATGTTATTGTTGCCAGGGGAAAACCAGCGGTGGATGGAAAAGACGGATATTATACCTATCATTTTAACACCGACAAAATTGACAATACGCCTTCCATTCTTCCCGATGGTTCTGTGGATTACTTTAATAAAAAGAGCTATGAATTTGTGAAAGAAGGCCAGCTTTTAGCTGAGTATACACCTGCCACCCTGGGAGAATATGGTTTTACGGTATCCGGAAAATTATTGATGCCAAAACGTGGAAAAGACCTTCCTACCATTAAAGGAAAGGGACATCGCTATGATGATGAAAAAAAGGCTTACTATTCTACTCTAAACGGACAAATTCAATACGAAAACAACAAGATGACCATTGTAAACTGTCTTTCAGTAAATAAGGATTTAGATTTTTCTGTAGGAAATATAGATTTTGACGGTAATGTAGAAATCAATGGAAATGTAATTCCAAATATGTCTATCCGTGCTACCGGTTATGTAAAAATCAATGGTTATGTGGATTCTGCTTCTATTTATGCCGGTGGAGATGTGATTTTAAACAAGGGGGTTCAGGGTGGAAATATTTCTACCATTGTATCCGGAAAAAATATTACCGCCCCATTTTTTGAATCTACCACCATCAAATGTAAAGGTAATTTAAATGCAGACCATATTTTAAACTGTGATATCACCTGTGATAACGCAGTGATTCTATCTGGAAAACGAGGGCTGATTCTTGGTGGCATTACCAGGGCTCTTCGATATGTGGATGCCAAAACAGTAGGAAATAAAGCAGAACTTCCCACCACCATAATATTGGGTGTGGATACCAAGATTATCAAAGCCTACGGTTCAGTGTCACAGGAGATTTCAAGAATTAAATTAGAGTTATCCACACTGAAAAAAAATGCTGCTATTTTTGAGGAACAGCAGCAGACAGAACACTATACTTACCAGATGATTCAAAAAGCTATCAGTTCCAAAAATGCAGAATTAAACCAACGAAATAAGGAACTTGATGCATACAACCACACCATTGCTTTGGCAACCAATGCATCTTTAGGAGTACAGGGCTTCATTTACCCTGGTACAGAAATCCTTATCAACGCGGAACGCCATAAAGTAACCGATGTTCAAAAAACCGTAACCTACCGTTTGCGAAACCGACAGGTGATTATGGAGGAATATGAACAGGTAAAGAATCCCGATGTATAGAACAAAAAAACTGGGAAATATCCCAGTTTTTTTTGTTTATTTTCGTTTTTATATAATAATACAAACCATACCACCGTTACTATCATTTACAATCTTTTGCATAGAATCCTGAAGCTTGCCCTGGCTTTCCTCACCTATTTTGGAAAGTTTTGCATTCATCCCATCCAGCACTAAATCCTCCACTGACTTTCCAAATATATTTACATTCCAGATTCCATTTTCCTCACTGGTATTATTTTTGATATAATCAATCAAATCCTTTGCCTGCTGTTCACTTCCCACGATAGGTGCTATCTCTGTCTCTATGCCTGCCCGTATCAGATGTATGGAAGGTGCCACAGAGCGTATTTTGATTCCAAATTTACTGCCATGACGAACAATCTCAGGTTCATCCAGGGTAATTTCTTCCCGCTGGGGCAAAATAACACCATATCCGGTTCCCCTTACATTTTCCAGGGCTTTTTCTGTATACTTATAAATCTCTTTTTTGCTGGATAGCTTCTGGATTAATTCTAATAGTTCATACTCGTTTGAAATCTCTTCCCCACACATTTGAGACAACATTTCATAATAAAACTCTTCCTTCAGACGAACTTCCACCTGTATTTCTCCCGTGGACATATCCAGTTTATCCAACTTTACTTTGGAAACATAGGGACTGTCAAATAACAGCTTATCTTTGGAAGCATTTCCTATCTTAACCATATCTTTTGTTGCTTCTTTAATACACTGTATCAAATTTTGTATGATCTCATGATTTAGTGATAAAGACTGAGCCCACTTGGGCAATTCAAAATGTATACTTCTAATTGGAAACTCCAGCAATACAGTTTCTAAAATACGGTCAATATCTTCTTTTTTTAACTGCTTACAATTCATGGCCAAAACTTTCACCATATATGCCTCTTCTAATTCTTTTATGTATTCTTGGCACTCTTCACTAAAGGGTTTCTGGGAATTACATATTAATACAAAAGGTTTTCCAATCTCTTTGAGTTCTTCAACTGTTTTATCCAGTGCCTTTTTGTAATTTTCTTTGGGAATTTCCCCAAAAGAGCCATCCGTGGTCAACACAATTCCAATGGTTGCATGGTCTTTAATTACCTTGCTGGTTCCAATCTCTGCTGCTTTTTCAAAAGGAATCTCCTTTGTCTCCCAGGGAGTTTTCACCATTCGCTGTCCATTTTCTTCCATATGGCCAGTGGCACCCTCTACCAAAAATCCAACACAATCCACCAGCCGTACCTTAAGTTCCACATCACCTACTGTAATCATTGCAGCATCTTTGGGAATAAACTTAGGTTCTGTGGTCATAATGGTTCTTCCCTGGGCTGACTGAGGCAGTTCATCCAGGGTTCTCTCTCTCTCATGCTGATTACTTATCTGCGGAATCACCATAAGTTCAAGAAAACGCTTGATAAATGTAGATTTTCCCGTACGTACCGGTCCCACCACGCCTAAGTAGATTTCTCCCCCTGTCCTTGCCTGTATATCCCTGTACAAATTGTAATTTTCCATAAAAAATCCTCCTGCCATATGGGTAACATGTTTTACCTAACTGTTACACTATATGACTGGAGGATAGGTATTATAACCATAATTTTCACTCTCAATTTTAGACAACACTTCCTTCTGAAAAGCCTTCAACAAAAGGAGCTATTTTCTCTTTGCACTCCCCATATAATTTCAAAAGATAGCCTGTCTGACTACAGAAATCTTTTGGTCTTCTGGAACGCACTGCATTTTCCAGGTACTCACACATTTTTGCAATCTCCATAGCTCCCACTAAATTGGAAGAACTTTTTAATCCATGAACCTCAATCCGGAATTTTTCCGGGTCGTTGTCCTCTTCATACTGGCGAATACGTTTGCTGGTTACATCAATAGCATTGTAATAATTTCTCAGAATACTCTCATAGATGTGAACATCCCCTGCCTGACGGATGGCAAAAGCTGTATCTAATCCAGGGATTTTTAATTCCTGGGATTTTCTTTCCGCATCATCTGTTGACCTTTTAATATCCTTATCTACATATCTTTTCAGCACCTGTTCTAATTCCT
The DNA here is from genome assembly GCA_045119215.1 of Lachnospiraceae bacterium. GTDB lineage: Bacteria > Bacillota > Clostridia > Lachnospirales > Lachnospiraceae > RUG11237. The sequence continues at coordinate 12,712 of JBGVDD010000080.1, forward strand.
GAACTTTGACAGGCTTCTCCAATATATACTGGATTCCCTGTTCGTAATCTGCTGCCTGACCTGCAGAACCAGGATTTGCAGTACACATAATCACTGGAACATTGCCCCCCTGTAAAGACACAATTTCCTGAATCTTTTTTCCCACTTCAATCCCATTCATCCCAGGCATTAAATAATCCGTAAACACAATCTGAAACTCATTCAAATCTTCTCTGGCAACTGCTTCTTCCCCATCTGCCGCCAGTATAGACTCTATACCAAATTTTTCCAGTAACCCCGATATTACTGTGGTATTCACTGCGTTGTCATCAATAATCAATGCTCTGTATGCCATACATGATACCTCCAATCTTACCCAAATTTCAGCCTCCTTGCCAGCTCCCTTGGAATGCGATCCCGTCATTATCCTGTTACTGATTACATTTTAACATATTCTTCTACATTTTCCAACCTCAAATAAAAAAAAGACAGGAAATCCTGTCTTTTCTTATAAAACATAAAATGGATCACTATTGTCTGGCTCGGGGGTTGGTATTCTAGTTGGTACCGGTGTTGGCAAATCATGACCGCTGTGATTTGGTACCACCTTTCCTCCTCCTGCTGTCAATGCAATGTTTAAATCCAGCATTTCCGGTTCCTGCCATTTTTTCATGTCTGCTACCTCCTAATTCTATCTTAGTGCCTGTATTGTTGTAGTTAATATATCAAAACCCAGGCATTTTCTCAACTATTTCTTACAACTTTGTTAGATTGTTGGCAACAGTTCGCTACTATACAGACGCAAGCCGAACATATCACATCAGCTTCAATATAGTGTCAGTAATCTCTTCCACGGTATCAATTCCCTCAGGTCTGTGAATCACATAGACTGGAACTTTTTGGGCTATCTGCAAAGCAGTTTGAAAAACTTCCGGGGACATTCCATTGGTGTTTGAGAAAAGATATTGGGAGAACATATTGTAGGACAACAGTTTTAATAAATCCAATCCCTGTGGCTGTTCCACAAAAACTTTGGTGGCATTTTTATCCAAAAAAATTTCAAAAATGCCTGCCAGACTGGATTTCCCCTGATATAGTTCCTCTTCTTTTAATAACACCCGGTACTTATCTCTCACTTCACTGATACATTCTAAATCTTCCAGTTTATATCCCTCTTTTAGTGCAGTATCCTTACAATACTTCTGTTGTGGCACCGCAATTTCTACCTGAACATCATCTTCTTCTATCTTCATCACTGAGATATCATCTGCAATCAATTGATACCCCTGCTTCATAAGGGATGTGGAAATGGTAGATTTCCCTGAGCCACTGCTTCCTATAATAGTCAAAGCCTTATCATTCTTTCCAATGGTAGCTCCATGTAGTGCCATTTTATTCTTCATGTGCAGAACAAATGACAATCCATGACTAATCACATAAGCCTTTACCTCTTTGTCTGTTTTGCTCTCTATCCGTTTGTCTACCACAATCTCATTTCCATTTTGCACCAGATAACTATTTCCATTCCCTTGAAACCAAATCCTATCCGGCTTTATCATCTGTAACTGTGGATTATCCAACATTCCCACCGGGCAATAATGTACATATACATCTGCATCTTTTCTTGTTTTTCCCATTCTCTCTCCTGGAAGAAGTTCAAACATTTCTATTTCAGATGCCACTGTGATTCCGTAAATACTATAAAAGTACTTCGCCTCTTCCTTTGCCTTTTGAATATCTTTGGTAAATACAATTTCCTTTTGCTTTACATTTTTCAAGGAAGTTTCCATTCTGGTGAGTCCTAATAAATGCATGGTTTCTATTTTGCTCTTTCCATATTTATGAATCTGAGCGTACTCTTTCTTTTCCAATTCCTTTTCCGGATCCTCATATGCATCCATTCCATCCACAAATGGTCTGCACAGCATATGTAATAGGGTATCCTGCGCCTGTGGTAATTCTCTGGTAGTCTTAAGGATAAACTGCCACAACAGATTCCACCTTTGATCTAAAGTTGGATTTGTCCTATTCTCCAGCATAGAATCGTCCATTTTCAAATAAATATGACACATTGTAAAAAAGGTTTCACAAAAGACAGCATATCCTAGAGTATCCATCTTCTCCCAAAATTCTTCCCAGTTTATTTTGTCCTTATTTTCATTTACAAACAATGTGATATCCACAAAAGGGGCAAAATTCATGCCTTCACAAATCACGTGCTTTATTATATGAAACATTTGATAAATCAAATGTTCCAATGGCAGAAAGGTTCTTACCTTCATTCCACAGGCAGTTACTTCCTGTGTCTTTTCCATAGTCCCCACACCAAATTCTTTTAATTTCTGAATCTTTGGGCCCTGAAAGTCTTCCCAGATACTGTAGTGGACTTCCATTCTGTCAATTCTTACACTATTCTGATATAATTCATAGGCTGCTACCTGGTTGGAAGAATTCTGTGGGCAATACTGATATCCACACTCCATTAAAAGTTTTTCTAATTTTTCCCCATTCTCCCTGTCCACAAAAAGATCGGTATCATTAGAAACCCTATAAGTCCCCTTAGGGAACAAATCTGCTAAAACACATCCTTTAAATACACAAAATTCTATATCTTTCTCTTTTGCCAAGGATTCCAAAATCTTTAACCGCTCCAGACAAGTCTCTGCACGGTTTCTACCCAAAAGAGCCTCCTGTTCCCAAAGTTTTAATATGTCTTTTGGAATATCTCCAGTGGTATCTGAGATTCGTTTCACTGTTGGATAGGTGACTGCACAGAGTTTGGATTTTACAGCATACTGAAACAGTAACGACCAGTCCATATCCTGAAAACGTGTACCCGTACCATAGGGTGCATACAAAGACTCATACACAATTCTCAAAAAAGTTTCTGCACTTCTATACATAGTTGATAATTTCCCTCACTATTGCCAGTTACTGCAAATTGATAATCTGTCCGTTCTTTACCGCATATACTCCAGCCTTTGTCATAGTATAATTGGCTCCGTTCTTAGAATCCCAGCTTCCATTTCCATTATTAAAGCAAACAGTTGCTTTTTCTCCGTCTCCCACTGGAATTACGTACTTCCATTCATAACCATTTCCATCTGTGTTCTTTTCCATTGCCACACCTGGAACCGCTGTCCAGGCTGCTTGATCCGTTGTGTAGTGAATGTATGCCTGCTCCCATCCACTGTAATAGTAGACAGTAACGGTCTTCTCCACTGGCACCTGTGTTGGTTCTACGGTTGGTGCTGGGGTTACGGTTGGAGCCACAGTTGGTGCTGCAGTTGGAGTTACGGTAGGAGCTGTTGTCACCGTTGGAACTACGGTTGCTGTAGGAGCTACCGTTGCTGTTGGAGTTACGGTTGCTGTTGGAGTTGCCAAAGTAATAATTCCACCATTTTTCACTGCATAAGTACCTGCTCTGTTAAATGTGTAGTTGGCACCGTTCTTGGAATCCCAGCTTCCACTTCCGTTATTGAAGCAAACGGTAGCACCTGTAGCATCCCATAATTCAATGGTATATTTGAAGCTGTATCCTGCCAAATCAGATGGCACCATCTTTACTCCAGGAGCTTCTGTCCAGGAAGTATTGCTTGTCTTAAAATGAATATATGGATTTGTCCATCCTGTACTGTAATATACTGTTACCACATTTCTTGTAAACACATCCGACTTGGTTACTTTGATGGTTGTATTCCCTGTTAATACATAGCTTCCTTCTTTCAAAGCCCTGGTGATATCTTCACCATTTACTGTATAGGTATACTCATATCCATTTTCCTCATAATTTTCAGGAATGGTAATAATATCTACCACATCCCCATACTTTTCTGTTTTCACTCCATCTAAGTCAAAAGTTGCCTTGTAATAAGCATATCTTCCCTCGTTATCCACTTCTCCTGCCGGCTGGTAACTATCTACCTTGGATAAATCAATGGTTAATGCCGGACGCACCGTATAGTCTAAATAATTCACGTTATTTCCACCGGCATGCACATCACCGCTGTAGCAGGAAACATTTGCCCTGTAGGTTCCATCCCCTGAGGACCTAAGCCAGCTATAGCTGTATCCATGGGCAGAATATGCACCCATTGCCTTTGCAAAAGTCGTGGCCTGTGTCAAACGGTATCTATCTTTTGTAAATCCGTATCCACTGTAAGAACCTAGGGATGACATCTGCTGATAGGATAAAAGATAAACGTCATCCTGGGTATCTGTTCCATCAAAATAGTGATGATAACTTTCGTTGTTTTTCACTGTTGTGGTCACAATAGCTTCTTTGTCTGTATCAGAAAATGCCATATCTTTGAAGTTGTAACCTGTGGAAAAATCATATTTATATGTATTCACAGAGGAATCATATCCATTGAGGAAACTTCTTATGGTGCTGTATTTCCAACGATTGGAGTCCTTGGGCTGACCATTTACATAGGTAATATTCTTTGTTGGATGAAAACACTGGGTATCCATTCCCTTGTCCGCTACGATAACTGCTGTATTTTTCTTGGTATCTATAGATAAAACTCTCCATTTCATCGGCTCATATTCGTAATAATGATAAGTTTCTTCCCCATCCCAATGATAAAAATTATCGCTGTTATCTAAAGAATAAGTTGCATCCTTCTTGGTCATGCGGAGATATTTTTTCCCTGTTCCGCCTACATAGTAACTAATGGTTTCATCAGATTTTGCCGGATTGTCAAGGGGAATCCACTGAGATTCCGATAATTTCTTCAGGGCATTCAACTTACTTTTGCCAAGCTTGGTATCTGCGGTTATCTCATTCTGTGGATAAACTCCAAAGATAATACAATCCCAGGTCATTTCCTTTGTTCCGTCTCCATCAGTATCTCGTTCTATGGGAGTATGTAACCCATAGGGATTTACTTCCTCAGCATGTAGGTTTACCACATTTCCTGCTGAAAACAAACCTGATACCGCCATTGCTGCTGCCAATAAAACTGATGTAATATTCTTCATCCCTTTATTTCTCATTTCTGTCTCCTTTCGGCTTGTAGATTCTCTCATGTTTACCTTAGTACTATATTACTAATCATTTCATTGTTTTTCAATAAATATTACAATTTTGTTACATATGTTCAAAAATCATGGACTCTAATTCTTCCGGATTAATAGGTTTTGCAAGAAATCCGTCAAACCCTTCCTTCAAGTACTTTTCTTTCTTGCCCACCAGGGCATCTGCGGTTAGCATAATCACCGGTGTATCTTTACATTTATGCTCCATAGCCTGCATCCTATGAAAGGTTTCCACCCCGTCTAATCCGGGCATCATATAATCCATGAAAATCAAGTCAAAATGTTCTTTTTGTATGTACTCTAAACATTCTTCCCCACTTTCTAATGCTGTAATCTGTACCTGTGTCCTCTTGAGCAATTGACAAAATACCATGCGGTTTAGTTCATTGTCGTCCACCACCATAACCTTCTTGTCCGGTGCCTGGAAGGATTCTTTGTAGCCCTCTCTCTTCTTCTCTACTCTTTGGTAAAAATGCATTGGTGTTTCATCCACAATCCTCTGTAAAATTCGGAAAGAAAATACCGAACCCTTTTGATATTCACTTTCCACATTTAAATTGCTGTCCATAAGATTTAACAGTAACCTGGAGATATTCAATCCCAGCCCTGTCCCTTGAATACTATGGTTTCTGGTTTCCTCTAAACGTTCAAAGGCTGTGAAAAGCCTTGGGATATCCTCTTTTTTGATTCCAATGCCAGTGTCCTCTACCTCCCAATTCATACAAGCAATATCATCTACCTTTTCTACCCTCAGTCTCAGGGTCACACTACCTTGGTTGGTATACTTTATGGCATTGGTAAGAAGATTGGTCAAAATCTGCTGAATCCGCACATTATCTCCCTCTAGTCGACTGGGAAGATTATCGTCAATCTCTGTTTTTAGAAGTAACCCTTTCTCTTCTGCTCTTTGGGAAACATTCCCCAGAGTACTCTCCAAAAACTGCCGCATATCATATTCCACCGGTACAATAGTCATTTTGCCGGATTCGATTCTGGAAAAGTCCAATACATCATTAATAATACTTAAAAGAATTTCTGTGGAACACTTTATTTTATCTGCATAGTCTAAAATGTCCGGCTCTGTTGCCTCTCTTAGAATCATCTCATTCATTCCATAAATAGAGTTTACCGGAGTTCTGATTTCATGAGATACCTTTGATAAAAAATCTGACTTTGCCCTGCTGGCCTTCTTTGCCTTCTCTATCTTTCTCTCATAGCCTAATACTTTCTGGGTATTGTCCGTAATAGTTACAAAAAATCCTACCTTTACCTGCTTTTCATCCTTCATACTCTGACAAATAGCTTCTAAATGTTTCATTTCTCCATTCACCTGGCGAATCATTTCATGAGTAAAATTGTCATGCTCCTTTCTCTTTTGTACCCATTCCGGCTGTTTATAGACCATTTCTAATATGTTCATATCCCTCTCTATCCCCAACAGTTCCCAGGTTCTGTCATTGGTATAGATACATCTGCCATCATTGTCATAGCAAAGTACACCACTGGTAAAATTTTCCGCTACCAAAGAAAGCATATTCAGCATCAATTCCTTTGGCTCGAAATATAGAGAATAATAACACACTGCAACTGCCAAAGCCCCATAAAGCAATATGGAATAATTTAAAGAGAGCTCCAACTTTACACACACACCATCGCCTACCATTACTGCTGCAAAGAAAATCAATATATTAAAATATTTTTTTCGGTAAAATCTAGAGGTAGTAACTATTTTTTTTATCAATAAATATGCCACTTCCAGAACAATGAAATAACACAGGAGGTAATGTAACTGAAAAAACAGTGAATCATTATCCACCACATAAATGCAAAACGAGCCCTTTTCTACCTTTTGTTTAAAAGTAAATATATGATGAAATACATTGTTCATTGAAAAGGACAGGGTATCTATCATCACCAGACTATACCTTAAAGCCACTACGCCTTTCTTTGGCTTTCTATTTCTGGTATACAAATAAACATAATTATGTAAATAAACTAACATCCAGCTTACAAGAGTGGAAAAAGCTCCAAAGAAAACGGTTGCCCATACTTCACTTTTTGCTAAAACAAATGCCACATTGGACGCAGAACACAAGGTAGCAATTATCATCAAGTCTTTTACTGCCTTGCCCAATTTATTTTTTACTTTTCCAGCACACATGGCACACACTAACAGGGAAAATAACATCAATCCCATGAGTGTGATATATCCTACCATCATTTGAATCCCCCCCCAATCTGTCCAGTAAAATACACAAGCCAGGGACCCCGGTTCCCTGGCTCGTATTTTGGAATCTATTACTTCTTGATTAATAAAGACTTACCTGTCATTTCTGCCGGCTGTGTCATTCCCATGATTTCGATTAATGTAGGTGCAATATCAGCTAAGCATCCACCTTCACGTAAGGTATAGGCTTCATCATAATTTACCAGAATAAATGGTACCGGATTGGTGGTATGAGCAGTAAATGGTTCTCCTGTTTCGTAGTCAACTAACTGTTCTGCATTTCCGTGGTCTGCACAGATAAACATAGTTCCGCCTACTTCCTTCACTGCCTCTACTGCTTTTCCTACACATTCATCCACCGCTTCTACTGCCTTGATTGCTGCTGTTTGAACACCGGTATGACCTACCATGTCCGGATTTGCAAAGTTGATTACAATCACGTCATACTTGTCCGACTTAATGGCATCCACTAATTTGTCACATACTTCATAAGCACTCATCTCCGGCTTTAAGTCATAGGTAGCTACCTTTGGAGATTTTACCAGGATTCTGTCTTCTCCTTTATTTGGTTCTTCCACACCACCATTAAAGAAGAAGGTAACATGAGCATATTTTTCTGTCTCAGCAATTCTTGCCTGTGTTTTATTATTGGCGGCTAAAAATTCACCAAAAGTATTAGTGATAGATACCTTGTGGAATGCAACTTCTTTGTTTGGAATGGTCACATCATATTCTGAGAAGCATACGAAAGTAGTATCCAGTCTCTTTTCTCTTGCAAATCCGTCAAAATCATCTGCGCAGAAAGCTCTTGTGATTTCTCTGGCTCTATCTGGTCTGAAATTATAGAAAATCACAGAATCCTTGTCCGCCACTGTTGCTGTTGGAGCACCATTTTTCATAATCACAGTTGGAAGTACGAATTCATCTGTCTTGTCTGCTGCATAGGAAGCTGCTACCGCATCTACTGCGTCTTCTGCCTTTTCTCCAACTCCCTTTACCATAGCGTTGTAAGCAAGCTCCACTCTGTCCCAACGGTTATCTCTGTCCATAGCATAGTAACGACCCATGACAGATGCAATTTCACCTACTCCTAATTCTTTCATTTTGTCTGCAAGTTCTGCCACAAAATCCTTTCCTGATGCAGGAGGTGTGTCACGTCCATCTAAGAAACAATGTACATAAACCTTCTGTAATCCTTCTCTTTTTGCCAATTCTAACAAACCGTATAAATGAGAATTGTGGCTGTGAACTCCACCGTCAGACAATAAACCAAATAAATGAAGGGAAGAATCATTTTCCTTTACATTCTTTACAGCCTTTAATAAAGCTTCGTTCTTAAAGAAATCTCCATCCTGAATTTCTTTTGTAATTCTGGTAAGTTCCTGATAGACAACCCGTCCTGCACCCATATTTAAATGTCCTACCTCAGAATTTCCCATCTGGCCTTCCGGAAGACCAACTGCCATACCACTTGCATATCCTTTCACACATGGATAATCTTTCATTAAAGAGTCCATCACCGGAGTCTTTCCCAAAGCAACTGCATTTGCCTCAGACTTTTCATTTAATCCGTATCCATCAAGAATCATTAAAACAGTAGGTTTTTTGCTCATGTTTTTTACTCCTTATCTTTTCTACTTTAGAACTTTTTTGTTTGTGTTCAGAATAACACAAACAAGGGAGTTTTACAAGTGTTCTTTTTGTCTGGTTTCGCGAACCCGGTTCGAGGGGACAAAGTGGAGCGTGTTGTTAGGAAAACGGGGTCGCATCCAGCCTGGCTAAAATGGATACGACCCCGTTTTCCATGGGTAGTTTATTCTACTTTCTGAGAATCTGCAATTATTTTTTTCACCTTCTCCAAGGGAAGATCCATAAATTCAGCAATAGCTTCCGGTGTCTTCCCTTTTCTATATGAATTCATTATCAACTGTTCTATTCCCTGCTCTATTCCTTGTTCTATTCCTTGTTCTATTCCTTGTTCTATTCCTTGTTCTAT
>JBGVDD010000081.1:0-2167 GCA_045119215.1 Lachnospiraceae bacterium
TAATTTTGTACCACAGAAAAGATTGTCGCAAGAGGATATGAAGGCATTGATGTCTTCCGAGTCTATTCCTGATCCGGAATTTTCGGGAGCCTGTACTTTTGAAGAGTTGGGTAATGTAGCAGATGTCTTATTGAATAGGACGACAGATAAGAAAAAGATTATGGATGCAGCAGAGACCTTATATAAACTTCAAGATTCCGACATCTATCATTTTTACACTACTTCTATCAGTACGGAAAAGCAAGTGGATAGATTGCTAAAGGATAATCTTGATGGTGCAGGTCGTAGGCTGAATGGTATGCAATCAGAGCGTATTGCGGTTGATTGGAATAAATTTATGTAATAAACATTCTTTTTTTCATTGTTTATATATTTGGTTAACTAGGCTGGCACTCCGATGTGAATCGGGGTGTCAGTGTTTTTATAAGTATTCAGCTATTCCAATTAACTAGTAAGGCAAGTATCGTAAAGCCTTGCGCTTTATGATTCTTGCCTTGCTATTAGTAAATTAAATAAGATTTATTTGTTAAGTAACCACTCTGTAGCAGGAACAACATTTATGGTGTAACCATCCTCCTCAATTGTTTCTTGTTCTTCAAATGTTACAAGCGTAAGATTATTGCACTTTAGTTTCTTGGCTGCATTCTTCAAACCTCTAATCTCTCTATTGCGTGTCTTTTCAGTAGAGATATCGTATGATACCTGTATCAACTCTTGTACATTGCCATCTTTTGCTATAACAAAATCAACTTGCGAAGATGTTTCCTTATAGTAGAAAACATCACAAAAGAGTGGCTTATAGCGACGCATCAGCTCAATGCATACTATATTCTCCAACTTCCAGCCGAGATTTTCCAATGAGAAATTATCCTCGCGTTCTGTGACAAATGCAGTATCCACTACATAAACCTTTTCGTTTCTTACACGATCTTTACTTTTATATGAGAAACGATTTACTCCTACCAATAGAAAAGCCTCTTTAAGGTAGGAATAATAGTTCTCAGCCGTATGATTTGATACTCCGAATAATTCTCCTACCGTTTTTGCGACAAATTCCTGACAATAATTATCGGCAAGATAAGCTGCGATTCTTCGTAATGCTTCCACATTGCGAACTTTGAAACGTTTTGCTATATCATTCTTGATGATGGCATCCAATAATCCGTTAATGTAACCTCTACGATTACTTTCATTGAACAATTCTGGGAATCCACCTTGTAGAAGATATTCATGTAGGGTACTTTTGCGAATACCCTTCGCTTTTGTTGATAGCGAAGTGGTATCTATATTTTTCATTGCACAATACTCGGAGTATGAGAAAGGATAGAGTTCTACCTTATTATTTCTTCCTGTCAGATGTGTACTTAATTCCTTACTGAGTAATTTAGAATTAGAACCTGTAATAAATAGATGCATTTTCTGGCGAAGCAATCGATTGACAAACAATGGCCAGCCTTCTATATTCTGTATCTCATCAAGGAACAGATATTTGAACTCTCCATAAGTCATATATAATGCTTCAAGCAAATGGTCTAAATCACTTGCCTTCATATCCTCCATTCGGTCATCATCAAAGTTTACATAGGCAAAGTCAATCCCCTTTTGCTTAAGGAACATTTCGCATAATGTTGATTTTCCACATCGTCTGACACCTATCACAACCTGAGCTCGATTGCTCTTTAAGTCAAGTTGTGATTCTTCAGGACGTGGGCACAACTCCGAGTAATCATTCGCTAGCAACTCCTCACGCTGGTCTGCTACTATTGATAGTAATGTCTGAGTATTCATAATTCATATTATTTTACTGCAAAAATAATTCTATTTCCATAAAACAGCAAATTTCCCGTAATCTATTTCCATAAATAATGCGATTTGTTTATTTCTATTTCCATAAATAGCACAAATTATCATTTTCTATTTCCATAAATTCACTCTTCGGTACAAAATCTATTTCAAATTTGGCACATCATTTATAACTCCTCACGACCTCTTTTCACCCCAAAATCCACCCTTCAAAACCCCCCAACTATGACATCTGATGACACGTTATGACGTGTATAGACCGATTTGAAAATCAATGGATTAAGTGCTATATATTCGCAGTCGAAATCACTTTTTGTATAACTAAAAAACATTTCGACGTATGAAGAAAAAAGTATTATTCGCA
>JBGVDD010000082.1:0-5534 GCA_045119215.1 Lachnospiraceae bacterium
TGGTACTTATCCACTTTCCATCTACCAAAACTTCTAAACATTCACCACAATGAAAGCCGTTATCCACCCATAAATCTGATACCAGTAATCCATATCTGTCATTCGCCGGATTATATCCTAATCTTCCTTCTGTCATAAAACACACCTTCTTTCTCGCATTTTTACTGAAATCAATATCATGTCTGCCAAAATATCCGCAAGTGTCCACTGTATCGCATTTCTCCTTGACCATATCTAACGGGAGCGTGCCACGCACCCGTCATTTATGATTAAGGGAAACTACCAGCGGAAGCTTTCCGGCACACCACGTTTATCCAAATATTCCAAACGAGCTTTTTCCCGTTCTTCTTCGCTTGGTGCGGTTTTATACTTCGTATACAGTTCTCTCATTACCAGTGCGTCCAGTTTCTTTTCAAGACCTCTCTTTATTTCCGGTAATAGTTCCTCTTGCTCCAGCAGAAAATACTTCATAAGTGCAATGAAAATTTCCTGCGAAATCTGTATATTTTTCATATCAATCCATCAATCCTTTCCTCTTACTATCAAGACCGCAACAACGCAATGTCTATAGATTTTGCAACCTTGCAAGGTTCATCTCCGCAATTTCTATATAGTCTGCATTGTTGCATTCTTGCCTAAATCCGGCTTAATCTTATCTAGTTCCCAATACCATGAACTGTTGATTTTCTTTGCCCTAATACCAAGCTCCTTTTTGGCATTTTCCAATGTTCTTTTGGAAATCCCCTGCTCATCTGCCATTTCAAAAATCTCATTGCTTTGCACTGCATTGGACGTTTCTGCCAGTTCCTGTAGCAGTTGTTTTGCCTGCTCCAATTTATTTGCTTTTGGTGCTATACCACCAAGAACCTCATCCACAGTTATTTCATAATCTCCCAGCCACTTAAAACCATTCTCGGATAATTCAAAGGCTTTGGAATGTCCAAAAGCTGCCAGATTATTTTTTATCTGCACCACAGCCCGGATATTCGGTTCTCCTTCCACTCTACCCACTAACAATACACTTCTTGCTACCGCAAAGAAATCAATGGAACCCATTCCTCGGTAAGCAGCTTTGTTTCCGGCAGCTTTATTCATATGACCGATAAGAACGATGGCACATTTATGCTTTTCTGCCAATGCTCCCAGCTTCTTTGTCATATCCCTTGCTTCATTTGCCCGGTTCATATCCATCCCACCGCCTAAATAAGCCTGTATCGGGTCTAAAATCAATAACTTCGCTTGTGTCCTAACAATGGCTTCTTCCAGTCTTTCATCTATCATGGAAAGTGATTTTTCGCTTTCATCAATGACCGCTATTCTCTCACAGTCCGCTTCTGCTAATTCCAGTCTTGGCTTTACGGTATCTGCAAGCCCATCTTCCGCAGTCTGATAGATAACATTGACTGGTTCTGTAATATTCATATTTTCATCTAATCTTTCTCCCTTAGACAATTTGGCTGCAATGTTCAACACCAGTGTTGTCTTTCCATCCCCCGGATCACCCTGAATAATTGTCAGCTTTCCATAAGGAATAAAAGGAAACCATAGCCACTCTATTTCCTGTGATTGTACATCTGACATTTTAATTAGCTTTAATTCTGTTTTCTGTTCTTCCATAACACAATGTCCTCCATTCGTAAAATTTCTCATTGATACGCTGGAAAACCTCTGTTATACTTGTGTTGTGAATACATATCTTATTGAACATTAGCAGTTCAATAAGCATGGATAGCAGAGATTTTCCTGTTATCTTAAGTCCTAACAGTTGCCGCTGTTAGGGCTTTTTTCTTTTTCAAAATCCAGCATATCCGCTACTTTTCTCTGTTGATTCGGATATAAGTGTCCGTAAGTATTTAATGTGATACGGATATCCTTGTGTCCTACCCTCTCCTTTATCAGAATTGGCTCAATTCCTTTATTGATTAAATACGCAACGTGCGAATGTCTCAAATCATGCACACGTATTTTCTTTACTCCGGCTTTCTCCATTTGATGCTTCATCTTGTGTTGCACTGCTTCCTGCACAATCGGAAAAAGCCTTTCATCATTCGGCATTCCATAATGCCTTTCCACAAAATTCTTTATCTCCTGCTTCAAGAACTCCGGTATCTCTATCAAACGCACAGATTGCTTTGTTTTTGGCTCTGTAATCACATCTTGTCGTTCTGTACGGTAATAGGTTTTAGTAATATTTATTTGATTTCTTTCAAAATCAACATCCTTTGGTGTAAGTGCCAACAGCTCACCTATTCTGCATCCGGTCCAAAAGAGTATTTCAAAAATAAGATAGTATCTTGTCCCCGGTTCCATGGTTTGAATAAATTTCCGATATTCGTCTACAGTCCAGAAATTCAAACTTCTACTATCCGAATTTCCCATTCGTTTTACTTTTTTGCAGGGATTTGTAGGCAAATCATAGATACGAGAAGCATGAGTAAACAAACTGGTTAGCTGATTTTGTATCATTCGAAGATAGGCTTCTGAAAAACCTTTCGTTTGCATTTCATTCTGCCATTGAATGATTTGTGCTGCTGTTATTTCACTCATCATTTGGTTCCCGAAAAATGGAATAATATGCTGTTCCATCATGTACCTCTTATTCTTCATGGTACGTTCCTTCAGTTCATTTTGCTTATCCTCAAAATAAACTTCCATGAATTCACTTAATTTCATGTCCATACTTTTACTACTGTTTAACTTCTTCTGACGCTCATATTCAAGAGCTTCTCTTTTAGTTTCAAAACCTCTCTTTCTTCGCTTTTTCTTTTCACCCTTGGCATTTGTTTCAAACCATTGGGCTGTCCATTTCTTTGTGTCTTTCTCTTTATATGCCATACTGCTCTCCTTTCCTAGCCCACTGACAATTCATAGCCATACATCTTTTTTGCCCAATATGCCCTTGGAATTCTTCCTGCCATTGTGATGTATCCTTGTGAAGCCAATTCTTTATTCATGTTCTTTACCAGCTTATACGCATGGGACTTAGAACAATTTAATTCCTTCGCCACATCATCTGCACTCATCATATATTGATAACTCGCCATATGTTCGTCCTCCTTCTTTCTTTTAGAAAATCATTACAACTATTGTATTTATTTGCTGTACGTTTTTCGTAAATCCATATTAGCACCATATTTCGTATTTGTCAACACTTCGTATAATATATTTATACGATTTTCGTAAGTTAGTATATTTTATAATTTGCTCTTTTATGTTTTTCGTAAATGTGTTATTATGAGGATTAGATTTATGTTTTTCGTAATTTAACAATATATGAAAGCAGGAGGTTACTTATGGGTGATGGAAAAAAATTAAAAGAAATTCTTGATAGCAAAGGAACAAATGTCCGCCAAATTGCAAAAGCTACTGGAATAAGTGCTACAACATTATATTCCATTATACAAAAGGATTCCAATATACGATTTGACTTTGCATTGCGACTTGCAAATGAATTAGATATAGATGTGAATGAAATTTGCTCTGCCAGCCCTTTTTCCGGTGCTATCACAGAAGAAGAAATTTATCCAACACTTCCTGATGGGTTGAATGGTGCATTAGATGGAAACCGAGTAAAAACATATTTGAAAAATTCTATGTATCCACTTATGTATCTTTTCGGGAAAAACAGTATGCCGGACGTGGATAATCTGCTTACTTCTTTTTATCAGTTGGATGATGAAGCCAGGAAGGAAATCGTGGAAACAATACGATTTAAACTACAGTATCACAAAGACCCGGAACGGGCAGAACAGATAAAACAGATTAAAGGTTGGTAATTCTGAAGCTTGTCAATTTTTTCTGCTTTTTATTTGAATTTATGTACAAAAAGAGACAATAATTGACTTTATATTTCAATAACCCTATAATAAAGTCATTACTAATTTTATGATTGGAGGAGCATACTTGTCTGAAAAGGTATTTCGTAACACACGAACCCAAATAGGTATATTAAAAAGCCGTGGTTTAACAATAAAAAACAAAAAGTTCGCTAAACAAGTTATTCGTAGAGTAAACTATTATAACTTAATCAACGGATACAAGGATCCATTCCTTCAATCAGGTTCCACTTATGAAAAATATATCATAGGTAGCACTATCGAGGAAATATATGCTTTGTATGAATTTGATAGAAAATTAAGAATCATTACACTCGAATATATTTTAGAAATTGAGAAAGAAATAAAATCTTTAATTTCATATTCTTTTTCCAAATGTTATGGACATAAAAATTATCTTAAACTTGAAAATTTTGATTCCTCTGGAATAAAAAAATATGATTGTGTATGCAATTTGCTAAGTCATTTATATAAAGCAATTTCTCGAAACATTAATAATGACTTATCCATTACGCACTATGTTAGCGGAAAAAATTATGTTCCCCTATGGGTTCTTATGAATTCTCTTTCCTTTGGAGAAGTGAGCAAATTCTATACTAATATGCATCAAAAAGAGCGTAATGATGTAGCAAAACATTTTAAATGGGGTGTTAAAGAAAATGAATTAGGCAATTGCCTAGCTTTTCTTACTACAATTCGAAATCGTTGTGCACATGATGAACGATTGTATTCCTTCTTATCTACCACTAACTTGTCAAACAATAAATACTTTAAATATTTTCACATTTCAGCTACTAATAATTATTTTGCTGTGATGATAGCATTTAAGCTACTATTATCCGATATAGAATATAAAGAATATCAAATAAAAATGGAAACTATTTTAATTGAATTATCATCTCATTTGAAATCTATACCCCTAAAGAAAATTCGCGGTATAATGGGATTACCAAATAATTGGAAGCGACTGGAAAGTCTATAAAAAAGCTTGTAAAAAATCCATTAAAAGCTTGACATTTCACTTTTCTCAACTTATAATAAATTTACTGTTTAATCAAAGATTATACAGCATATAATATTGGTGAAAGTACCTTGAATACCTACGAGGCTCAAGGGCGTATTTTTAGAGGAGTCTATATGACTCCTCTATTATTTTTATTATCCTTTAATCCAAAAGTTTATATATACGCTAAATTTTCTATTTTCGGCACCGTTTTGGCACCGCTAACTCTATTTTTCGCTATTCTTTCCACCTATTCCAAGACGCAAAAAGGGCTTTCCTATTCTTAGGAAAGCCCTATAAAATCTAGCTTATCGTAGACACAATCAAAGATTACTCAATAATTGTAGCAACACGTCCTGAACCTACAGTACGTCCACCTTCACGCCGTCAATGGATTATAATTCTCGTGTTTCCATTTGATAATTATGCGTTTTTACGGTGTTTTCTCGACGTTTTTATTTTCTATAATTCTATTCTTCAAAATAATTAGAACTTTTTTAGAACTTTCTGCTCTTCTAAAACGAATTCCATCTGTTCGACAAATTGGAATTTGACTATCGGCTCCAAGCCATAACCAACTCTTTTTCGTTGGTATTATCATCCGTGTTTTCTGATTGAACTACAAATTGTTCTCTCTGATAAAATTGAATTGCACGGATATTCTTATTATAAACGCTCAAATACATATTGGATTT
>JBGVDD010000083.1:0-3960 GCA_045119215.1 Lachnospiraceae bacterium
CAGAGACTCCGATCGTTACAAATCATTATTTATCCGCTGGTGAAAAATACGGGGTGGGGAATGAGAAATCGCATACTCGGTTTGATAATCTGGTATCTATGCGAGAGCGTGTGAAAGGTATTATGAGGACAGATGAACTGAAAAGTTGTATGGAAAAAGTATCGTATCAGAATATTACACAATGGAGTATTGTGTACGATGCAGAGAATGTGGCATTGGATTTTTACTGGAAGAGGCAGTATGAGCAGCCGCATCACTTTGAGATAAAATAAAAAGTTTTTTGAGAAGGAAGTATGGTGTTAATGGTGGAGTTTGCGGTGTAGTAATAGATTACTTTTAATAGTGTCTAGCGCTTTGTTAATAGTGGAAAAGAGAAAAGCATGTATTGTGTATTTGAGTAAAATAGTGTAATATATAAATAGAAGAACAGTAAAAAATGCGGAGTTTTTATATGTTGACTATTGAAAATATTCGTGATACACTTGCCTGGTAATAAAGTTAATATTTTATATGTCACGTGCATATATTAAGGATGGTTCTTTTTGCTTACGGGCGGAGAACTGTATGGCTGAGGAAGTTTGTGTGAGTGATACCAAATGCAAATGGAGGTCTTCACGTTGGTTTAAGCGTTGAGCCAACAGTATCTTACTCTTCGGAGGAAAAAGCGAAAATGCTTATAAGTGTCTTCTAGGTTTCCTAGGAGACATTTATTATTTTACGGAGGAAAAACCTTGAATATAATAAAAAATATTATTACCGATTATGAAAAGTTAATAAAAATGAATATTCAAATTCCTTTAAGCAATGGTGATATTATTAAGTTTACCTTTAATCCGCAGGATTTGCCGCATTTATTAGGCTTGCAGTATTTGGTGGATAATCCAATTCTTTTTGAATATAGTGAAAAGCGTTTAAGTGCAACTGATTTATACAACAAAATGTGTGGTGAAGGCGAAGATGCAATAGATATAAATAAATTTGAAGAAAGTATTCATTTTGCAGAAATATATGAAGGCCGAATAAAGTATTTTAGCAGCAAAATGATACTTGATATCATTCAGGCACGGCAGATTGTTAAATTTGATCCGGCAAAGGTTAAAAACTTTTCTACAAAATTGGAAAAAATAGAATATATGTTCTGGAAAAGCTATAAAGACAAGGATAATAATTATGGATATTTTGGAATTGGTTTTATGGCTTCCGGAAAGAAAACAGATATAAATTATCCAAATACTTTCTTTTTTCGTTTAGATGATGAATATGTATGTAATCAAGAGATTGTTCTTCCATATTCTTTTATGAGAAAAGATAAAGATGGAACAAAAATTTTTGAGATATATTGGGATGAAGTATGGAAAGGTTTGTGGAAAAATTCTCATTATAAAAAATTAAAAAAAGATTATTTATTAGAAGATGGAAACTTAGATGTTTCTTCAATTGAAAGTAGTTCTGATGCAGACGTGTTAAAACACTATGAATTATTACAATTGGATGCATTAGATGCCATATATTTGCCGTATATGAACGAGTTCTTTCGTTGGACGAATGACGAAAAACGCTTTGTGTTACAGAAAATAAAGGAAGTGAAGAAAGATTTTTTGCCAGGAGAAATAAAACAGTTACTAAATGAATATAGGCAAAAAGTTTAGAAGATTTTTAACAGGTAAATACCCTTTGAATGATTACAAATGATCATAAGTCAGATGCGGAAATTTGGGTTATGTTACCAATAAATCAGTAGGGCGCATGTGAAAATAGAGTTGTCTATTATTGAAAAATGAATAAATTATTCTAAATCTCTGTTATTTTTTTCAAATACAAATAAGCAAGTAATAAATTTTGTTTTTCCATCTGCCAGTGAATTAGGAGAACTGGTTGTGCTGAAGGAACGGATTAAAAGAACATAAAATAAGGGGCTGTCTATTCCGACAGCCCCTTATTCATGAAAAAATGATGGATTCTCGAAAATGGGTGCCCTTCAAATAAATCTTTATTTGGATCAAACCACATAAAAGAGAAGGTGCAGGATACCGATATTTTTTAATGCTTATATTTAAGCAATAGGCTCAAAATCCGCCGCGCCATGTTTGCACAGAGGACAAACAATATCATCCGGCAGGGTTTCACCCTCATATACCCAACCGCATACCTTGCAGACAAAACCTTTTTTGCCGGCAGTCTCAGGTTTCGGTTTTACATTGTTCTGGTAATAGGTGTAGGTCATTGTTTCTTTATCGGAAATCACGCGGGCTTCGGTGACAGAACAGATGAACATGCCGTGCGTATCCAGATCAATATAATTTTCAACCTTCAGACTCATGAAGGAATTGATATACCGCGGCAGGAATCGCAGACCATTATCGGAGCGGAATTCATCGATATCTGCAAACTTATCTGCTGTTCTTCCGCTCTGGAAACCAAAGTTCTGGAATACGGAAAATGGAGCGGAAACGTCCAGACAGTTCACATTCATGACGCCCGTCTGCTTAATCACATGATAAGAGTAATTCTGTTTGTTGATGGTGACAGCAATACGGTTAGGCGTGTTGGTCACCTGGGTAACCGTGTTGACGATCAGACCATTATCTTTTTGACCATCATTGGAAGTCACTACATACAGACCATAGCCGATGTTGAAGAGGGCTGTCAGATCATTCTTATTTGCGGTAGCATCCTGCTGTGCCAGATAGTCTTTGCACAGCTCGTTGGCCATCTCATCCAGCTGCTTTTTGCTGTCCTCATTGAGTGCAGACAAAATTTTTACTGTGGTGTCAGTAAAAGTCAGATTTTTGCTGCCTTCCAGCATTTTATGCATAACCTTGGCTGCAAGTGGTGCCCAGGAACCATTTTCAATCAGACCGATGGTGCGGTTCTGGAAATTGCGCTCTGTCAGGTGGTGAATGAATTCCTTCATAAATGGGAAAACGTCAGCATTGTAGGTGGTGGTAGCCAGCACCAGTTTGCCGTAGCGGAAAGCATCTCCCACAGCTTCTGCCATATCGCATCGGGCCAGATCATGAACGACTACTTTCGGGCAGCCTTTGTCCTGCAGTTTTTGAGCCAGCAAATCTACCGCAGTCTTTGTGTTTCCGTAGATGGAGGTATAGGCAATGACAATACCTTCACTTTCCACACCGTAGGAAGACCAGATATCATAGAGGTTCAGGTAATACCCAAGGTTTTCGGTCAGTACCGGTCCATGGAGCGGACAGATAATGGCGATATCCAGAGCAGCGGCTTTCTTCAGCAGGGCTTGTACCTGTGCGCCGTACTTGCCTACGATACCAATGTAGTAGCGTCGTGCTTCATTGGCCCAGTCTTCTTCCACGTCCAATGCGCCGAATTTTCCGAAACCGTCAGCGGAAAACAGTACTTTGTCATAGGAATCATAGGTCACAATAACTTCAGGCCAGTGCACCATAGGCGCGGTGACAAAGGTCAGAGTGTGTTTGCCCAGAGAAAGTGTGTCTCCCTCCCCAACAACGATGCGGCGGTCTGCGTAATCATCGCCAAAGAAATTCTGCATCATGGCAAAGGCTTTGGCGGAAGAAACAACTGCTGCTTCCGGATATATTTTAAGAAAATTTGCAATGTTGGCGGAATGATCCGGCTCCATGTGCTGTACGATCAGGTAGTCGGGCTTGCGGCTGCCGAGGGTGTTCTGGATGTTGTCCAGCCACTGATGGGTAAAGTTTTTATCTACAGTATCCATGATAGCGATTTTCTCATCCATGACAGCGTAGGAGTTGTAGGCCATGCCGTTTGGAACAACGTATTGTCCCTCGAACAGATCTACTTCATGGTCGTTTACGCCGATGTATTTGATATCACTGGTAATAGTCATAGGCATTCTCCTTATCTTTAATTTTTTCTTTGTCTGCATTATATACTATTTTCCAGTAAAAATATAGAGACTTTGTCATAGAAAAAAATTACTATTTTTGGTAAAATATAAGGTTA
>JBGVDD010000084.1:0-2856 GCA_045119215.1 Lachnospiraceae bacterium
CGGCATCTTTTATTTCAAAAAAGTTGTAAAGTGGTGTTAAAGAATGTTGACTGGAATAATATAGCTTATGGCATTAAGATTTTTTCATTTGGTCTGTTTAAAAAGATGTTATTGGCAGATACATTTTCAAAAGCAGTGTCATGGGGTTTTTCCAACATAGAAGCGGCAACATCTATGGACTGGATATTGATAATGTTGTTTTACACATTTGAAATATACTTTGATTTTAGCGGATACAGTGATATGGCTGTAGGAACGTCATTGATGCTTAATATTACTTTGCCAATCAATGTTAACAACCTAACTTAAACAACCACAACATATAGTGGTTAGAACTTAAAAACTTTATATCAATTACTATTATCGGCACGGGATTTCCCGTGCCGTTCTCATTACACTAAATTTGCACACATTTAAAATATTGCACAAAATTCAAATACAAATACCGGAATATTTACTATTGACAAATCAGCCAAAATTTGCGGCGCAGCCCTTGATTATATTGTTTTTTTGAAAGGAGCTGCATCATATGAAATTAATTCAAATCTTAGCTGATATCATCTGTAACACATTGCTTGACCCCGAAGCCCTTGACAGGTCAAGGAACAGAAAAGGGGCATTTACCCGCAACTGTGGAAAGCTTCCCTACTGGACATTGATCAAGCTTTTATTGAAAAATGTCAAGAAAACCATCTCTGCATCACTTGATGAGTTTTTCAATGAACTCCGTCTAATGTCAGGAGCACCACTTTCTGATACCGTTAAATGCTCCCAGCAGGCTTTCAGCAAGGCTCGTTCGGGCATAAGCCATTGTATTTTTAAAGAATGCTTTGAACGTATACTTGACTTCCTCTGCTGCAGGGAGTCTCTCGACTTCCATGCCCGGTTTATGGGTGTATGGGGAAGGCAGATCATAGCCATTGACGGGTCAAAAATCCCTCTTCCTAACCGCAAAGCACTTCTTGAAAAATATGGAAGCAGTGGGAGAGGTTCAAGCTCTCCCACTGCCATAGCCAGTGTTGCTTTTGACGTACTGAATAACCGTGTCCTCGATGCTCAGCTTGAACCCATAAGCGTCGATGAACGTACCCTTGCCATACGCCACATGGAAAACATAAAAAGCAAAGCACGGACAAACCTATTATACACCATGTTTGTCTTTGACAGGGGATATGCTTCAAAAAATTTAATATCTTATATTGAAGATACAATACATGCAAGCTATCTGTTCCGGCTGAGAACCAAATTCAATACGGATATTGATGCTGTCCCTGCTCCACTGGAGCAAAACGGAATAAGCGACAGCATCCTTATCCTTGATGGCAGAAAGATTCGTGTCATTAAGTTCTATCTTCCAAGCGGGATACTTGAAACCCTTATAACAAATGATTTTGAACTTGATAAGGAAAATTTCCGCCAGTGTTACTTCTTAAGATGGCCTGTGGAGGAAAATTACAAACTTATCAAAGAAAAAATAGGACTAATCAATTTTCGTGGCTACTCTGAAAACTCCATCCTTCAGGAATTCTGGATATCCATGCTGCTTGCAAATCTGTCTCTCGCCATAAAGCGTGAGACAGACGGCATTATTGACAGCACCATAAACCAGAAAGGAAACAAGAACAAATATATGACGAACATGAATGAGCTTATCGGATATCTCAGCCGTCATTTCGGGGAATATATGGATGCTGACACACTTACACAAAAGTTTGATATTATTCTCAGTATATTTGATTTTGCCATATCACACAGGGTGCAGGACAAAAAAGGCAGTGGAGTGTCAAGTCCCCGCACTGTTCCAAGAAAAGTAAAACATCATTACAATAATAAGACAACGCACTAACATCTTTTATGAAAGGCGGTGATGCCCTAAGGTATTTCCTGAAATACAAATTCTATATTTAAAAAAATGTTGTTAAGAGAACCAAGGGGGAAGTCTGCCCTTTTTTCAGTCGATTTTGCATCAATAGAATTCTATTGTTATTGGTTCATTGCCATATATTCACATTGATGCCGTACCACTACTAAGTTGTTAACATTGTATAGGAATTACCATTATTACACCTTATGGTGGAGACTACACCGATTCAGCACTTCGTATGATGTCTGTATCCGAACAGGCAGTTATTGTGAAGTTGCCAAATGACAGTACATTTCTTGATGAAATTACAGACTCTATCAAGATTTATAAGTTCTTAAATAAGAATGCAGCAGGTGCAAGAGGTAGCTTTGATAGTATTCGTAGAGCCAAAGAAGATGAGCGAATTGAGAAGAAAGACCGTATTCGTATCTTCATTGAAGATTCATTAAAAAATGCGGATATCTATGTAAATGGCGATAAGGCAACTATTTCTTCTAGAGAAGCATCTGCCAGATTAAATGAAGCTCTTGGCAAATTGGTTGCAAAGCAGTATAGCAAACTCACATACATGGAAACTGCTCCGGAGCTTTCTGATATTGCGGCAGTATTCAATGATGGAAATGGGCAGTTATCGTTCTTGGGAACAAGTGATACAACACCTAATAAACTTGCATTAGATGAAGTTGTTAGTGTGATTGCGTTGAATAATCAAAGACATATGAAAACATCGCTTAAATCATTGCAGGATAAATTTATGGCAGCTCCTTATGGATTTGACCCTAAAGATGTGCAATGGTTGGTTGCTATGCTCTTTAAAATGGGAAAAGTGGCACTTACAATCAATAGCCAAACACTTTCTTTGTTAGCAAATAATAAAGAGGAACTGGTTCGCTATATTACAAAGCGTGAGTATGTGGAAAAACTTTTGATTGATATAAGAGAAAGAGCAACAGACGGACAGATTCGCTCTGCAAAAGAAGTGTTGAAGGATT
>JBGVDD010000085.1:0-105387 GCA_045119215.1 Lachnospiraceae bacterium
GAAATTGGTCATTCCCTTTTCATAAGCACTTTCCAGCTTTTCATTTGCCATGTCTGATTCTCTCTGAACCGCCTCAATCATAGAATCATACTTTACCTTATCTTCACTTGTAACAGCATTTTCTGATGCTGCCTTTAGCTTGGAGAGCTTATCCTCGATATCCAAAGAGTGGGAAACCATGTCAATCAACTCACTGATATCCCGGTTGGCTGCCTGGTCAAAGGCATCGCTGGCCTCCACATTCACCTTGATTTCCTGATTAAAGCTCACCGCATAATTGATATCCGAGCTTTCCTTTACATGGGTGATTGGATTATTGGGGTCTGTCTTGTTGACACAGTCAAAATACTGTTCTGGTTTTAACTCGTACCGTTTGAATCCGGTTTTGTCGTAGGTAAAGCTCATAGGCTCCCTGCCGTTTACCGCTTCTAGGGCTCCTAAGGCATTGGCAATTTTTTCTCCCATAATCAATTCACCGGTTTCTGCCACTAAACGAACCTCGTAGTCACCTAATTTTTCTGTGTAGGAACCATCTGCAGCTACTCCCATATATGCCTTATCCTCACCGTCTGTGATAGAAACAGGTGTTACTTCCTTCTCGTAATTTGCAACCACATCACCAATCTGCTTACATGCCGGGGTTAATTCAATACTAAAGGAAGAATTTTTTGCTCCATCTAAACCTTCTGAGTAACTGTTATCTTTTGTGGTAATCTGAATATTTCCATTACTTAAGTATTTGACTTCATTCGCTCCTGATGCAGGATTGGTAGTCTCCATCACACGTCCAGTCTTATCAATCTTATATTCATTGGAACCAACCGTGACAATCTTAGTATCATCTTCATTATTAGTGATGGAAATCTTTGTCCCATTAATCTCGGTTTCGTTTTTAACACCCCTGATACCGTTATTTATTACCGAATCATTTCCCGGGGTTTTCTTTACAGCCAAAGTATCTACCGCTTTGCTATAGTTGAGCTTAAACTTTTGAACAGGATTAGCGTTTTTATCATAATCAATGCCATCGTAGGCAAGCCGCATACGATAAATCTCATTCTCCTGTGGCATCTTAGAGGTACTGATGGCATCTATCTGATTGATATCAATATCTGTTTTTTGTGAGATATAGGTCATCTTGGTCACATCTGATGCAGACAAGGTTTCGTTGATGGTATAAGAGGCATCATCATCTGCCTTCTCAAACACTACATCCATATCTGTGTAATAACCACTTAAAACGGTGCGGCCTGCATAGTCTGAGTTGGCCTCTGCATAAATCTGTGTGGACAGATTCTTTAACTCAGTAAGTAAAATTCTCCTATCCTCTGTGGTATTATTTCCGTTGGCAGCCTGCTCACACTTTTCATACATGGTCTGCATCACATCCCGGATATTGGTCAGTGCATCGTTGGTTACCTCCAGCCAGTTGTTGGCATCCGGAATGTTTCTGTCATTGTACTGACAAATTTCATTTAAGCTGTTGCGCAGACGCAGGGAACGGATCGCCGTCACCGGATCCTCTGATGGTCTGGAAATCTTCTTCTGGGTTGTCATCTGGGTATTTAATGAACTCATGGATGACTTGTTTGAATTTATATTGCTCATGGCATTTTGGGTTACCATGGTGTTTGTAACACGCATTCCCATTTTTATACCTCCTATACTCCTGTTTCTAAGATCAGTCGATCATAGATTTCTGTCATAATCTGCATCATTTTTGCTGATAAATTGTACGCATTCTGATATTTTACCAGATTCAATGCCTCCTCGTCATTATCCACCCCTGAGATAGATAATCTCTGCTGGTCAATGGTTTTTCCTATATTATCATAATTTTTTGACATAGTTTTTGATCTTTGCGTATCTAGGGCGATATCAGTTATAAGACATTGCAAAAATTCTTCTGTAGTTCCTCCATTATAGAAATTCTTGGCTCTTCGCAATTCTTTTAGCTTATCTAAAACATCCACCTGTTCCACACCTTCTCCCACATTTCCGGTAGTGGCAAGTCTTGCAGAATCCTTTAAAAATTCATCCCTCACCGTAAAGTTGGCTGCGGTGAGACGATAGTAACAATCGCCGCCGGTTTTATTGTCTTCATTTAACTGAAGCTCACTTCCATCTACTGGGTCAATTCCCGTAAAGAAGTTTCCAACCTCCTTGCCATTTAAATCCTGATTTCCAGAATGAATCTCATTAAAACTCTGGGCAAATTTTCTGGCAAATTCATTTAACTGGGATAAATAATAGGGAAGTCCCATATAGTCCACGCTCTCTCCTACACTAACTGTGGCATTTTTCATGCTGTCTACCACAGTACTCTGCCCTTCCCTAAGATGAAAAATATAATTTCCATTCGTATCAATTTCAAAACTGTCATAGGAAAGCTTGGCATTATTGATGGTAATTACCCCCTGTTCCGGCAGATTAACACCATAAACACTTTTGTAGGCTGCCGGTACGCTACCCTGTGAGACGGTTATCGTATTCTTAGTCACATCCACACTGTCAATAGTTCCCGAAAAGTTCTCCTTGTTATTTCCGTCTCGGATTTCAAACAAGGCTTTCAGCTGTCCACCCATCTGAGGGTTGGTGGCACTAAATTCCAACCCATTACTCCACTCTAAATCATACAATCCCACCACGTCTGTCTGATTCACGGTCTCCTGGGTAGTTCTGGACTTTAAAAGAAGGGTATTGTAGTCACTACCAGATACCAGGGTCTGTCCTGCCAGCTTTACATTGTATGTATACATACCCGTATCCCTGGTAGGGTCATTGCTGTCTTTGATGGGAATTTCTTCGATAGAAACCGGAATGATTTGGGAAAGCTTATCAACTAATACCGCTCTCTTGTCTCTTAGGTCATTTGCCCTGGTAGCAACGCTTCCTTCGATAACGTTAATCTGTTTATTTAAAGTAGCTATCTGCTCTGCAATGGAATTGATTTCATTTACCTTAGACTTTATCTCTAAGTTCACATCTTCCTGAAGTCTCTGCAAATCCTGATAAATACTGTTAAAATAGTCTGTAAAACTCTTGGCAGACTGAATGAAAGAATTTCTGTAAGAAGTATCCGATGGATTTTTTGCCACTTCCTCTAATGCATTAAACATATTGCTGAACATGGCATTAAAGTCGTCCATTTTACTGATACTAGAATCAGCACTATCTGCCACAGAACTTCCTTTAAAGTAATTTTCAATCTGCAGCATATAATAATATTGAGTTTCTGCTTCCCCTAATTTGGCAGAATTATCCCAGTATTTGTAGTCATAATAGATATCCCGATGCTGGTTAATCCCATTTACTACAACACCTGCTCCCTGCATACCTGCTGTGGTATTGGTCTTTAATGCATCTGCCGCAGTCTGCTCCACATACTGGCGACAATATCCTTCTGTCTTCACATTAGAGATATTGTGTCCGGTAGTGTTCAATGCTGCCTGATATGCATTTAAACCGGAATATGCAATTGTCAATCCATAAAATGTTGATGCCATACCTTACCTCCTCATTATGCTCCTAATGTATTTAACAAATGTTCTAACATCTCATTTACCACATTGATGTATCTTGATGATGCATTGTACGCATTCTGGAATTTAATCATATTGGTCAATTCATCATCCGAGGAAACCCCCATGATTTCCTGCCTTGCAGAATCTGTTTTGGCAGCCATAGCCTGCTGTCCCTCAGAAATCCCCTGATATACATACATTTGATTTGCCAAAGAATCTGTCATTGCAGTGTAATAAGTGGAAAAATTCATTTCTCCCTCTTCTGTTGGATTTAATGTAGCAAAAGATTCATTCCACTTTTGAATCATCAACTGTCCAATGGTGTAATCCGTCTCCCCTGTAGGCTGTTCTAATTTAATCAGACTGGAATTTGCCAACACCGCCGGATTAATCATAAGATTCCCCACCGTATATAACCGATTATACTGGGTGGCTCCTTCTCTCACCGCCTGATAATTTCCGTTTTTATCCAAAACTGGATTTCCAGCTTCATCCACCAGATATCCACACTCGTCTAACTGCTTATAATATCCATTCCCATCTATCTCGTATGAACCATCAGACTTTTTCTCATAGCGCTCTGCCTCTCCAATACGAATAAACAGCTCTGTGGGTGGTTCCTGAGGATTATTTGTCCCGTCCACCTTGGAGTAGCTATCAATACAGAGTGCATCATTTATCATGTCCACCACACCGTGAACCAGCTGGTCAAACTCTGCCTGTAACTTCATAACCACAGAGTATCCAATATTTTTTTCATAGGCTTTTGCTACCTCCTCATCGGTCATCACAGAATCCTTTACCGCCTGGTTTAAGGAAGAAATATCGGTATAATTGGCATGATGGTCTCCTCTTGCCATAATCAAAGCCTTTAAAGAACCTACATTGGTATCATTTTCTGTAGAAATTTTCAAAGAAAGGTCAAACACCTCTGCATTTCCTTCATGCTTCCAGACGGGAGTATGAAACCCTGTGATACTGTCTGTGGTGTAACTCATCTTATTTACATAATCCTTGGTGACAAACTGGGAACCTTCGATTTTTACTGTCACAAATCCTTCCGGGTCAGTGTCATAGGTAATATTGGCATACTTGGACAATTCATCTAAGGCCTGATTTCTTGCATCCCTATAATCATTTGCCTCTTCTACACCGCTTAGTTCAATCCCCACAATCTTGTCGTTTAAGTATTTGATTTTTTCTCCCAATTCATTAATTTTATTTATCTGGTTTACCACCTGTAAATTCAGATTATCCTGATATTCTTTCATGCTGTCATTGATTGCCACAGAACGCTGTAAAAATTCACTTGCCTTTAATACAAAATATTCCTTATCTACCTTGGTAGGGTCTTTTTCCAGTTCCGCAATGGACTGCCATAGTTCTTTTAAACAATCCTGGTAACTGGCTCCATCCAATTCTTGAAAAAATCCCTCTAATTCCGCCGCTGCCTCATAACAGACATTATAAAACCCTGCCCGTCCGGTTTCCTTACGGTACTCTTTGTCCAAAAACTCATCCCGCACCTGACGTACATCAGAAAGATTTACTCCCAATCCCACCTGCATGTTGCTTACAGATGCATATCCTATTTTATTGTATTGTTTATCGCCCTGAAGAATCTGCTGTCTCACATATCCTTCAGTTTCTACATTGGCTAAATTGTGTGCTGTTGTATTTAACGCATTCTGTGCTGTCTGCAGCCCAGATACCCCTACGTACAAACTTCCAAATCCCGGCATAATACTTCTCCTTTTAATCCTTTTTCATCCTCTTTTATTGTTTGGCGTCAAATTTTGAGGCTCCAATAAACAATTCCCCTGTGTTTACTGCACTTTTATCATAATTTGCAGTTTCCGGTGCCTGTTTCATACTTTTTATCAAGTTCATGTCAAACGCAACCATTTTCAATAATTCGTTTACCAGCTCCTTATTTTGCTCATTTAAACTCTGCACATTTTTTAGTAAACGCTTTAATTCATCATGTAAGCTTACTAATTCTTTCTGTTCTTCCGGCTGGGAATTCAAAAATTCTGCCAACCGCAATAAAGTAAGCTCCTGTGGTTTTTTATTTAACACATCTGCCATATCCTTAAGAATGCCTTCTCTTTTTTTATCAACGATATTTATAATATCGACTAATTTCTGTTCTTCTTCAGTGATTTTTTGTAATTCATCCACTTTTCCTTCCACTAATACTGTGGTTTTCCTTTTTGACAACTCAAAAAACTTTTCGTATTCTTCTTTTTCTCTATAAAGTGTCTGTATCAATTCTTGCATTAAACTTGCCACGTTTTCGTCCCCCAAAAAACTTAGTATTTATTTTTTTATTATTTAATTTTTAAATTATTTAATATAAAAAAAGCTATCTGTAGAAAAGAAAAGGGCTATAATTACCCTTTTCGTAATTAAAGCCCAAGCATATCCTTATACTTTTCCATCAACTTATCTGCGAATTCGCTATCACTTACTTCATATGTCCCTGCTTCCATGCGGGACTTTATCTCTTTTACTTTTTCTTCTCTCACATCCGGTATTCCTGAAAGTGCCATCTTGGCAATCTGGAAATCTTTTCCCATCTCCGAAATCTGCACTTCATCTCTTGCCTTTGCCTTCTGATTCTTTTCAGAACTACGTGTCTGAGTTGTTTTATAAATCTGTGCCACCTGGCTGATTGCATCTATTCTCATATGACTCACTCCTTTTGCCAGCTCTTTGCCGTATTGTTTGCTTTCTTGATATATTTATCGGTTGATTTTTCCCTTTCCTTATAGGATTTTTACATATTTTTAACTTTTGGTACTTTCCACTATAAAGGGCATTTATTTCATTTGTTTTGTGTATATATTAAACAATAATTTCATATATATTACACAGTTATTACATTTATTGACTTATTTTTACATATTATCGTCCTATTACCACGAAAACTTAACACTTTATAATATTTTTTTAAGTCTTTTAAAGAAAAATATATTTACATACAAACAATACTGCCAGAACATACATTAACGGAGTAATCTTCTTTGCTTTGCCACAAGTTACATTAATCACCACATAAGAGATAACTCCAATGGCAATTCCCTCAGAAATGCTGTACATCAATGGCATACACAGAATACATAAATATGCAGGAACAGCCTCTGTCAGATCCTTAAAATCTATATCTAAGATAGAAGATATCATCAGGAATCCCACAAAAACTAATGCCGGTGCGGTTGCAAAAGCTGGAATCGCACAGAAGACGGGTGCAAAGAAGATGGATAGCAAAAACAAACATCCACTAACCACAGAGGCCAATCCAGTTCTGGCTCCTGCCGCTACACCTGCTGAAGATTCCACAAAGGTAGTGGTAGTAGAGGTTCCAAATACAGCTCCCGCTGTGGTGGCAACTGCATCCGCCACAAGTGCCTGTTTTACCCTAGGCAGCTTTCCGTCTTTATCTAACATCTCTGCCTTTGTGGCAACTCCGATTAAAGTTCCTAATGTATCAAACATATCCACAAATAAAAATGCGAATAAAATAACGATGAAATTTAAGATTCCAATCTGTGAAAAATCTGCCTTAAATAATTGACCTGCTGTTTTCCCCAACGCAGTAAAATCTGTCATCCCAAAAGCTGGATATAAAGAATAAAATCCATTCTCTACATCCACAGTGTAAATGCCCACTGCCTGACAAATCATCCCCAAAATCCAGGTAGATACAATCCCAATTAAAATACCACCCTTGACTTCTTTGATGTAAAGGATGGTGGTGATAAAAAGTCCAATCAACGCCAAAACAGCACAGATACCTTTGGTATGGAACTCTCCGGCAAAGTCCACATAACTGACTAAAGTAGAAGCATTATCCACTACCAGATGACATCCCTGCAATCCAATAAAGGCAATAAACAATCCAATTCCTGCACTGACTCCCCTTTTTAAGGTTAAGGGAATAGCATTAAATATAGCCTCCCTGATATTAGTCAATGATAAAAGTATAAAAATAATTCCCTCAGCAAATACCGCTGCCAAAGCTATCTGCCAGGAATACCCCATGGAACCACAGACTGTAAATGCAAAGTACGCATTTAAACCCATGGCAGGTGCCAGCACGAAAGGATAATTAGCAAGAAGAGCCATCACCATAGTTCCCACAAAAGCAGCAAGGCAGGTTGCCATCAATACTGCCGTTTTATCCATTCCACTTGCAGAAAGCAGGGTAGGATTTACCGCCAGGATATAGGCCATGGTCATAAAGGTGGTGACTCCCCCCATAACCTCAGTCTTTACATTTGTATTGTTTTCTTTGAGATGAAAGAATTTTTCTAACATCCAAATCCCCCTCTCCAAATTTTATAAAGTGTAATCTAAACAGGTTCTTTCTGCGGTAAAGGGGCGAACCTTACTGTCAGCTACCGCCACATGTTCCGGATGAACTGCATAAGCTTCCAACGCTTCCTCACTCTCAAAAGTGGAATCTAGCATAATATCTGCATTGGAACTTGCCAATCCATTGGTATTTACCTTGATTTCTACTAATCCGGGAATTTTACCCAAAAGCCCTTCTAAGCCTTCCTTGATTCCGGCCTTGATTTCTTCCTTTTTCTCATTGTCATATTCACTTTTCAGTTTCCATAAAATAACGTGTTTTACCATTTGTGTTCTCCTTTTCTACTTATCTTTTAATTCCAGCTTTGTAATTTGTTCAAAATAAATGCAAGATTTATCTTCCAAAACAAGCCTTCTCTCATAGGTATCGACCTTTTTCACCCTTTCCTTTACCGTTCGGTATCTTCCACCCTGTTTTTTTGTATCTGGTTCAAAATAGGTGATGGCTACTACTGGGCAAGGTTCTGTGCTATGCATAATTTTCTGCAAACTTTGGTCTAATTCCTGTTTCACTTCCTCATCCCACTCTGTTTTCTCTTCCACAAACCGCCCAGCTTCCTCAATATTGTCCCCATGTCCGGTCAGTGCCGCAAAGGGTGAAAACTGTGCTGCCCGGTTTAGAAGGGACATAGGAGGGTGTCTCTGTGATTTTATATAAGGCAATCCTATGATATCCTTATATTTCTCCTCTGCCATTATCTTTTCCTGTTTCATCTTTTTTATCCCCCCCTATGCCTTATGCCCGCCAATTTGTTTATTTCTTTGTCTGGTCATGGCACCTTCTTCAAAATTCATCCCTTTTAGCACTGCATTTTTTCCAAATTTTTTTTTAATATCCACCACAGCCTTCTGCATCTTGTGCTCCCTTTCTAACTCCATTTGCAGCTTTTGCTTATTTCTTTGCATCTCTTCAAAATCTTCAAATAAAGACAGCTGTTCATATTCTTCCTGCTCACTTATCTCACATTCTCTTACCACATGATTTGCCACGATGGTAACACGACGAAGAAAAAGCTTTTCGTCTATAATCCTGTCATATAGTGTCATAGCAGCCTCCACAATCATCTTAGTGGAAGAAGTCTGCCTTTTTAGATTTTGTGTTCCATGAGCATGCTTTGGAACTTTTCTTCCATAAGCATCTACCGTCACCTCTCCATGATAGGATTTACTTATTTTGGCGTCTGTAAGATTTTCAATATCATATCCTATGGTGAGCACAATCTGATCTGTGACCAACCCCTTGTCCACCAAATCCAGACTAAGTAAATCTGCCATTTCCCGGACGATAATTCTTCCCTTTTTCGCATCATAGGGGCATTGCAACACCTGCCCTGAACTGATGCTATTATTTTCCGGACGATACTTTTTAATCTGTTGGATAGTACAAGGCTCATACCCCCAGGCATGGTCAATTAAAAGTTCTGCATTTACCCCAAATAGTTTGTATAATAAGTCTTCATTATAAAAATCCTGGAATTTGCCTATGGAACATCTTGCCACATCTCCCATGGTGTACATCCCATAAATGGCAAGCTTGTTGGCATATCCTTTCCCCACCCGCCAAAAATCCGTAATAGGTGTATGATTCCACAACAGCCTTCGATAACTTTCCTCATTTAAGCAGGCAATCCGGACTCCATTTTCATCCGGCTCCATATGCTTTGCCACAATATCCATTGCGATTTTACACAAATACAAGTTACTTCCAATTCCTGCAGTGGCAGTGATTTTCGTCTCATTTAGCACCTGATGAATCATGGTGCGTGCCAGCTCTTCTGCTGACATTTTATACATACCCAAATAACCTGTCACATCCATAAAGACTTCGTCTATAGAATAGGCATGCATATCCTCCGGTGCAATATATCTTAAATAAATTTCATATATTTTCCTGCTCATTTCCATATACAATGCCATTCTTGGAGGGGCTGTAATAAAGTCCAATTCCAATGCAGGATTGTGCTGTAACTGTATCATATCACAGGATTTTCCTACAAACTCCTGATTAGGTGCCTGAGTTTTTCGCTGCCTATTGACTTCTCTTACCCTTTCTAGCACCTGAAACAACCTGGCACGCCCCGGAATCTGAAAGGATTTTA
The DNA here is from genome assembly GCA_045119215.1 of Lachnospiraceae bacterium. Lineage (GTDB taxonomy): Bacteria > Bacillota > Clostridia > Lachnospirales > Lachnospiraceae > RUG11237. Next base: position 10,001 of record JBGVDD010000085.1, read on the forward strand.
AGGATGGGGTAACTGCAAGGCAGATGGTTTTTTCGGTACGTGAAGCATCTGCCACCACCAAATTGGTAGTCATAGGGTCTAAGCCTCTGTCTGCACACTCCACCGAGGCAAAAAAAGACTTTAAATCAATCGCAATATAGACTTTTTCCTGACTTGTATTTTCCACTTTCATAACCTCTCCTTCTGCGCCATTGTAGCAGGTTCCTATTTGGTCATTTCTACTAACAAATGAAGGTATTTCTTGGCAATCTCACTTAAGGGAAAGCCTTTTCTTTTAATATACCCAATCGTCATCACCTCCGAGGACTCCTGGGGTATTTTCAATGGTACCGCTGCATACTGACCACCATTTAATTTGTCTGAAATCAAGCCACAGCACAGAGTATAGCCGTTCATTCCCACCATGAGATTTAACATGGTAGCCCGGTCATTGGCTTTGATAATTTGCTTGTATTCCATGGTGCTGAGCACTTCCTCTGCAAAGTAAAAGGAATTCTTCTCCCCCTGTTCAAAAGACAGACATGGATAATCCCTTAATTCTTCTATATATATACTTTCCCTGTTTGCAAGCGGATGGGTCTTGCTTAAATATACATACACATCACATTGAAACAGCTCCACAAACTCTACTTCGTTTTCTGCAAAGATTTTCATCAGGGCTTTCCTATTGAAATCATTTACATACAAAATTCCTAATTCACTTCTATAATTTCGAACATTATCAATCACTTCGTGGGTTTTTGTCTCATTTACTGCAAGTTCAAAATCTTCCAGGGAAAGTTCTTGTGCCAGCCTTATAAACGCCTCCACTGCAAAAGAATAATGCTGCATAGATATACTAAATTTTCTTTTTTTCTTTTTCTTCTCTATATATCTTTCCTCAATCATATGATTTAATTCCACCATCTGTCTGGCATATCCTAAAAATTCCTCTCCCTCTGGTGAAATCTGGATTCCACGGTTGGTGCGAAAAAAAATTTCAATTTGCAGCTCCTCTTCTAAATCTTTTATGGTACTGGACAATGCAGGCTGAGATACATACAATTCTGCCGCTGCTTTATTCATGGATTTCTTATCTGCAATTTTTACTGCATAGTTTAACTGTTGTAATGTCATTTTCTCTCTCCCCGCTTCTTTTTTCTTAATTATAATCTTTGTTCCATTCCATTGCAACGTATACATACTATATAGAAAAACAAGAGCCAGAGTACGTAATACCCTGGTTCCTGTTTTCCTTTACTTTTAAAAATGCTTTTGCATTCTTAATTTCTAAAAATTATTTTCAAAGTAACCGGTCACATCCCCAAAAGAAGCATCCAGTACCATCTTCTTTATCTTTTCAAACTCTTCCTGTTTTTCTACTGGTGGTACTACCTCTGACAGTTCATCCTCCAAAAACATAAACTCGCCCATGTCAAAATTCTCTGCTGCGGTTTTGATTCGTTCCATCAAAGTTTTATATTCCTCCAATGACATGGCATCAGACAAATTCTCCATCTCTTGGGGAATTTTTAAATAATCTCTGATACTTTCAACACACTGAAGATAACTTTCAAACAAAGCATCCAGTTTCTCCCAATGAGCACTTAGTTCATCCCTGTGTCCCAGCTCTTCTAATTCCAATGCCTTTTCAGACAGCTCCATAGCACCTATCATTTTGGAAGTGCTTTTGAGTCCGTGAACCGAGATGGTAAAATTCTTGGTATCCCCTGCCTTTTTGTATTCCTCTAATTTATTTCTTGTGTCCTGATAAGCTTCATAGAAACGCTTTAGATTCTTCTCAAAACCTTGGAAGTTTACATTAAATTCTTTTGCTTTTTCTATTTGAATGCAAGGAATCTGTACATTCCACTGACCGTCAACTTCCGTTTGCTCCTCCTGTTGCTCCGCTAATTGCTCCTCTGTTAACAATTCCACCTTATCATTTGGAAGCCAGGTTTTCATCACCTTACTTAAATTTGCAATTTCAATTGGCTTACTTAAGAAATCCTGCATTCCGGACTGTAAAAATACCTCCTTCATTCCTACCATGGCATTGGCTGTCAAAGCTATAATTGGAACAATGGCATAATACGGATTATTTTCACTTCCTGCAAGCTCACGAATCTGGTTTGTCGTTTCAATTCCGTCCATTCCCGGCATCATATGATCCATAAAAACCAAATCATAAACTTGATTTTTCACCATTTCAAGAGCCTGTCGTCCCGACAAAGCAGTATCTACCTGAATCTTAGTAAATTCTAACAAAGCACTGGCAGAATCCAAATTCATCTGAACATCATCCACCACAAGAACTCTTGCAGTTGGCGCCTGAAAATCAATCTTATCCCCCGTTCCCTTGGATAACAACAGCTTTCTCTTTTCTTCAAAATCACCTACCGATGACTTGTTGGTAACGCATTGTTCTAATTCAAAGAAAAATTCAGAGCCCTTACCATATTCACTCTTTAACTGAATTTCACTGCCCATTGCCCTTAACAGCTGTACCACAATACTCATGCCCAGACCGGTTCCTTCCGTATGAGCATTCTTCTCAAGATTCAGACGCTCAAACTTTTCAAACAGCTTATCCCTGTCTTCATCCCGAATTCCAATCCCTGTATCCTTTACAGAGAAAAACACATTACAAAGCGGTGCATCTGGGCTGACATCTATTAACTTCACAGTGAAAGTGACACTTCCACTGTCCGTATACTTTACAGCATTGTTCAAGATATTAATCAACACCTGACGGATATGTGCTTCGTCACCAATCAAAACCTCCGGTAGATTGCTATCCACATCTACGATAAAATTAAGACCTTTTTTCTTTGCCAGGGTAGCAACAATACTTGTCACATTATTCAATAACTGTAATGTGCTATACTCCGTGGAATAAATCTCCAGCTTTCCAGACTCAATTTTTGAAATATCCAAAATAGAATTAATAATATTTTTTAAACTTTCCCCTGCCTCATAAATATTATTGGCATAACGTCTGGTCTTTTCTTCCTTTGTAGTCCTTAATATCACTTCGTTAAAGCCCAGGATTGCATTTAATGGTGTTCGTATTTCATGGCTCATATTGGCAAGAAACTGTGTTTTTAGTTCCGTATTTTCTTTTAATTTCATTGCATTTAAACCTACTCTTAGTGTAGTGTCTATTGCCAAGGATAAGATATACAAGGTTACACCCACCGATATTAAAATACCGTCATTAGCATACTTCATAGATGCAAACATGTATTTCATAATCTCTATAAATACAAGAGGGACAAAAAGCAGAATACCAAGCATGGGAACTCTCCATACCACGGAATGACTGTCCAGTTTTACCTTTCGGATATAACGGATTTCTGATATCTGTACCCAGGCAATAAACACGGTTTCTAAACCCAAGACAGTCTGTGAAATGAACATAGACTCTGGCAAACTCGCAATATGCAATAAATGCAGTCCATTGTTTATCACAAATACCACCAAAGGCACAGTTGCTGCAATGTTAGACAGTATTTTTCCGATTGGTCGAATGCTTACATGGGTAAAATACAGACCAATTGGTGTTGGCGTAAGCATGAGAATCTCATACGCCAACACAGTAGCTCCCCTGGTATCCCGGAACACAAATTGAAGCAGTTCCGTTTCTGTAAACAACCACAGAGACACTGACATAGTAAACCAGCTTAAGCAAAGCATCTCCCGAACTTTGCTGTGCATTACCCAGTTGACCAATATCCACATGATCAAAAGCAATACAGACACTAAAAATAGCACACAGGCACAAATCAGTGTTTTTACCTTGTTTCTTATCAATGTCATAAAAAAGGTACCCCTATCCCCCAAATACACATTTCCCGGAGTGGAAAGATAATACTGTGTGGTAGCATAAGATTCTATCACCAGTTCTTTTCCCGAATCCTTTGGGGAAAGCTGAATTTCATGGTAAAATATTCCTTCCAGATTGTACCATTTTTCTTCCGCTTTTTCTTCACTTAATCGATCCATTACCACTTTTCCATCCACATATATGCGCACTGCGGTATGTCTTGCCCGAAAGAAAAAACTAACCTTTTCATCCAACTTGGGTATAGTGTTTTTCAAAAACAAACGATGACACTCAGGATTCAACCCCTGTTTTGCCAAGCTTGATTTTACTGGGAGACTGGTGACTCCACTGTCTCCCCCCTCAAATTCATATTGCCAGCCATCAGAGAAAGCAATGCTGTCAAATTCTAGGAATCTGTCGTCTGTGTCCGTCCTATTCACTTTTACAACACTGACCAAAACCAAAATCAAAAAGACATAGTACATGCAAATATGTAATCGTTTTTTTGTAATAATATCATACACTTTTTTCAAGAAAATTCCCCCTTGCATTTATCTGTTGCTGTACACAGATACCTGTGCACGGTAACCACAATTACTTCTGACAGTTATACTACTTGTACAGACTCCTCCTCTGGTTTTTCAAAGAAATTCTTTACTGCCAAAAGTAAATTATCCTTACTGATCGGTTTCATAAGATATCCTTGTGGATATAGCATTAAACACTTTAATATCAAAGCCCTATCAGTTACCGCTGATACAAAAATCACAGGAACATTACAATATTTTTTCCAAGTCAATTTTCTCATTCGCTCTAACATTTCCCCGCCATTCATGTTAGGCATATTAAAGTCCAATAAAATCAAATCTGGTATATGCTTATCCAGATAGTTGAATGCATCTTTTGCTGAATTTACTGCACTTACATTGTATTCATCTTTTAAGAAGCCATAAAAGGTTTTTAATATCATCGGCTCATCATCCACCAAAAGAATGTTCTTTTTCGCACATATATCTTCCTCGGATACCAGATAATCCTTTTCATTAAAATCACCCAGATTATAGCGCTGGATAATTCCGGCAATTCTGTGATATTCTCCTGTATTGCGTGTGCGTCCTAAATACTTTGCATCATTGATTCTTAATTCTACTCCAGGATAAAATTTATTTTCTATCTGGATTTTACAGCATGGCAGATTTCTATCTTGATGATTTTCGATACATAGTTTTGTTGAAATCTCTGCTTCATTTCCTGCATTCTCCACGATAATGCTACGACCTGCCACTACCGCTCCACCCACAATACGTCCAATGGCTGTCTTAGACTCAATATTCTCCCCGGCATAGACGTCAGAATTGATGATACTGGCAAAGTAAACGTTTTCTCCCGTCTGTACCTTGGCTTCTTCAATAAAGCTGGTATACAAAGAGCCTTTTGCTTTGATATCAGCCCTGTGATCTCCATGGATACCATACTTAATGATAATATCCCCTCCGGCCTCTATATTGGCTCCTTCTACCACACCATCTACTTTAATATTGCCATCTGCAATCATGGTAACACCAGAGAGCACATCCCCTTTTACATAAATGCTTCCATTGTACTGAATCACACCGGTGGCATTTCCTGCATCTTTATCAATCACCAGCTGCTCATATACACTTAGGGTGTCCTTCTTCAGTATCACCTCTCCGTTTGCCGTAGCATAGTATACATGATCCCTTACTTCCACTCCCATACCACAATCGATAATGGTTTCCTTTGGCGCCACCGGTGCAATTACCGTAGCGTACACAGTGTAACCAAAATACCCGTTGCTAGGCGGATAATACTGTGCAATCTTATCCCCAGCTTTTACAAGTTCCCTTCGAATAGAATAATCTACAGAACCATCCGTGCGAATCTGAGGGCGGTATTCCTTTGGTTCGGTATCGAAATAAAAATCATAATGTCCTTCATTTAACATTCCTGACTTTCGCCCCTTTGCCAAAACAAACGGTTCCTGATAAGATTTGCAGGCTGCAAGTCTTTCAATTTCTTCCTTTTGTAGCCCCGCTTTAATTCCATGTTCTTCTAATTTTTCTCGAACCAGTTCCTGGGTAATCTCTTCCTCACCCTCTACAATCATTCCAATAGCTTCCATCATATCACTGGATACACTGATTTTAATTCTCCCTTTCATAGTTCCACCTCATATCTTTTTTCAAACTATTTTTCTTCTATTATGACCAAAGTAATTTTTCAAATTGTTTTACACACATTGGCATATAGAAATATTTCCCCTGTCCATAGTTACACCCCTGTTCTTTTAAGTATTCCAGCTCTTCTTTAGTTTCCACCCCTTCTGCTACGGTGGTAACACCCAAAAATTTGGCCAGATTAACAATAAAGAGTAATATCTTTGACTCCTCCAGTGGTTTTCTCCTACGGTATGAATAGGTATCAATTTTAAGCACATCAATACTTATATCATCTAAAATATTTAAAGTTAAATAGCCCGCCCCAAAATTATCCAACTCTATTAAAAATCCTCTGTTTTTTAATTCCTTAGACTCCTCTAAAATATTGTGAAGATTCTTGGTATAAGCTGATTCCTTTACTTCAATATGTAATAAATGGTGTGGTACATTGTACCTGTCTGCTATTCTGCATATCTCATTTACAAAAACAGAACATTCAAAATCATATCTGAAAAAATTTACAGAAATAGGTTTCACCTTATGTCCTTGGTTTAACCACTTTCTAATGGTAGCTGCTACAGACTCAAAAACATAAAAATCTAATTTTGAAATCAAGCCTGCCTCCTCCAACACACCAACAAAGCTTCCCGGATACATAAAACCATATTCCGGATGTTTCCAACGTGCCAGAGCTTCTCCTCCTACAATTTCTCCCGTTTCCAAATCGTACTTTGGCTGGTAATGAACCACGATTTCCTGCTGGTCTAAGGCTCTGTCAATATCCCTTCTGATATGTTCATTACGTTTCACCTCGTCTAAATAACTGGTATCATAATATGCAAATTTTTGTTTTTCTCTGCCTTGAATAGATTTTAATACCAGTAAAGTACGTTTACAGCACTCCTCTACCGGAATTGTTTTGTCCACTTTTTGATATACACCAAATCTTACACTAATATCTGTAATAAAATTTTCCACTAAAATTTTGGAACAATACATTTCCAGTTCATATCTGCTCCTAAATTTATCATGCTCAATTAACACCATAAAAGTGTCCCCATTTACAATGGTTGAAAATATGAATACCTGCTGTCTTTTTGCAATTTCAGAAGACATAATCTTTAACACTCTATCTCCTGCTTCTTTGCCATATCTATCATTAAATTCTTTAAAATTCTTTACTTCACAACAAATGATATCAAATTCTTTTCCATCATTTGCCTTCATATATCTAGAAATTTCATCATAGAAGATTTCAGGAGAATGTAGCCCGGTCAGCTTGTCTGTCTCAATACTTTTTACAATGGAATTCAATTCCTTATATCGAATGGTACTGCTAACCCTGTTGCGAACCAGATCCGGATTCAAAGGTTTGATAATAAAATCTGTAACTCCAAAATCCATATATTTTGTCTCAACCGCAGAATTTGCTGTAGACACAATAATCGGTATATTCTTCCATTCTTCCTTCTGCTGAATTATATTGAGAAACTCAAGACCTCCCATCAATGGCATTCCCCAATCCAAAATAATTAACGCAATATCTCTCTCCTGCTCCAATAGCTCCAACCCTGCTTTTCCATTTCCTGCCTCAAATAAATCATACTCATCCGCCAGTATATCATGGAGCATTTTTCTAGAAAAAGCATTATCCTCTATAATCAAAACCTTTCGCTTCACTGTTTCCATCCTTCTCCCTCGCTTCCTTTTCATTATTATTTCTGTCCCCATCTTTTTGTAATACAAAAATGTGTATCATTATATGTATCGACATTTTTCTACATTACTTGAGCAAATTTTCACAAAATTTCTCACTGTTTACAAAAAAAAGACCGCCTAAAATGACGGTCTTTTTCCATTGACAACAGTCTCTTCTGACTGCTAGATAAGAAAAAGCATCTGTTTCCTGAAAACGCTTATGATCTGCCTGACATCTGTTCTTCCTGAGCTTTAATCATCTGACGAACCATTTCGCCCCCGATAGATCCTGCCTGTGCTGAGGTAAGGTCTCCATTGTAACCTTCCTTTAAAGGAACACCAAGTTCTGACGCTACCTCTGTTTTAAATCTGTCCATAGCAGCTTTTGCCTGTGGAACTTCCATCTGGTTACTTCCGCTTGAATTACTGTTACTCATACTGATACCTCCATCAATACTGTCCCATTCTTCCTGGGAGTGAATTTGTTTGCAGATAAGCTTTGGATTCTTCTCTTATCCCTAAGAACCATTATCTTTTTCTTATCTGCTACTAGTATAAGTAATGTAATAAATTTTATTCAATTTTTTTCAGTTTTTATTCTGCTTGGGACTGCTCTAAAGAATCCTCTAGAGTTCCTGGGTCTTCGTTGGCTGCTTCCTCTGGATTAATTTCCTGTACTTTTGATGTGTCCGTATCATCTGCTGCTTCTGATGTCTCATTGGCCGCTTCCTCTGGCAAAACCTCTTTCACTTTGGATGTTTCTCCATCCGCTGCAGCCTTCTTATCTTCTTTCTTTTCTTCTTTTTTTTCTTCTTTTTTTTCTTCTTTCTGTTCCTCTTTCTGTGTCTGTTCTTTCCCCGTTTTCTCTGCCGGAACTTTCTCCTCTCCCGATTCCTCTGCTGGTGCATCCTCAGGATCTAGTTGAATCACTTCCACATCAGCATCTTCTGTCTTTGGGGCAATGGGAGCTTCTGTTACAACATTTTCTTTTTCTGTAGTTTCTTCAACCGCAGGGTCTACTTCTTCATTCGTTGTAATTCCATCCTGAACTTCCACTCCTTTATCCCCACAAGCAGTAAGCATAGCTGCTCCAAAAGTTCCAAGTAACAAAACTGTAAGTACTTTCTTTCTCATAGTTTTCTGCTCCCTTTTTTTATTTTTATGTTTTTTATTTTCCGGTAACTATTCTTCACATCTTCTCAATAGTTCTTCCCATCTTCTGTCCACTTCCTTCTGATAAGTTTCGATAAGATGCTCATTTTCCTTTTTGAATAAATGTTTAAATCTTCCCTGTTTCTTTAAGAAATCTTCGATTGGAAGACGATTCTTTGGTTTATAATTCAAAATCCACTTTCCATCTTCCACTTCGAATAATGGCCAGTAATTTGTTTCCACTGCCAACTTACAAATCTCCATTATGTCTTCTGTAGGATATCTCCATCCTCTTGGACATGGTGACATAATATTTAAAAAGGCGGCTCCCTTTTTGTAGATTGCCTTTTCTGATTTTATATGCAAGTCTTTAAAATTCTGGAAAAAGGTTGTCTGGGCTGCGTAAGGTACATAATGTTCTGCAATAATTGCAGTCAAATCCTTACGGTTTTGATGTTTACCCACTGATTCTGTTCCCACAGGTGTGGTGGTAGTGTCTGCATACATTGGTGTTGCAGACGAACGCTGGATACCTGTATTCATATAAGCACCATTGTCATAACATACATAAACCAAATCATGATTTCTTTCCATGGCACCTGACAAAGACTGAAAACCAATGTCATAGGTTCCGCCGTCTCCACCAAAAGCAATAAACTTATAGGTTTCATCTAACTTACCTTTTTTCTTCATCACATTATACGCTGCCTCCGCTCCGGACAGAGTTGCTCCTGCATTTTCAAAGGCATTGTGTATATAACTGTCTTCCCAGGCAGTATATGGATACATAAAGGTAGACACTTCCAGGCAGCCTGTGGCATTTCCAATCACAGCCTTGTCTCCTTCATGAAGTCCACGAAGTACATTTCGAACTGCAATGGTTCCACCACAGCCCGCACACATTCTATGACCTGGAGCTAAACGTTCTGGTTTATTCATAGTCTCTTTAAAATTATAACTCATCGCTCTACCTCCAACTATTTACGAAGTCCTATATAACTATATCCATCAACAACTTTGCCATTGGCAACTTCCTCTAATTCATCAAAAATATGCCAGAAGTCCTCTACCTTAATATCACGTCCACCAAGACCATACATATACTCTACTGTCTTTGCTGTATTCCCTGCTCTATGTAATGCTGCCATAGTCTCTGCACCCAGAGGTCCTCCATTACCTGAAAAGCTTTCTGCCCTGTCCATAAGACCAACTACTTTTACTTTAGACAATGCCTTGGCAATCTCTTCTCCTGGGAATGGACGGAAGAATCGAATTTTCAACAATCCAACCTTTCTTCCCTCTTCACGAAGTCTGTCAATAGCATCCTTGGCGGTACCCGCTGCAGAACCTATCAACACAACGGCATACTCTGCATCATCTAATCTGTATTCTTCAAATAATCCGTACTGTCTTCCTGACATCTTGGCAAATTCGTTCATTACGTCAATGGCAACCTGCTTTGCGTTTTTCATAGCCTGTACCTGACCATATTTTGATTCCATATAATAGTTGGAAACCGCATATGGTCCCACCGCCATAGGTTCCTTTGGATTTAACAGATAGTGCTCTGGCTCATATTCCCCTACGAAATTACGAACTTCCTCATCTTCTAATAATTCCATATTCTGTACACCGTGGCTGGTAATAAATCCATCCTGACATACCATAATGGGAAGGCGTACATCCTTGTGTTCTGCAATACGATAAGCCATGACAAAATTGTCATATACCTCCTGATTATCTTCTGCGTAAAGCTGAATCCATCCCGAATCCCTTGCACCCATACTGTCAGAATGGTCACAGTTGATATTGATAGGACCGGACAATGCTCTGTTTACCAATGCAAGCATCAAAGGCAGTCTGTCAGAAGCTGCCACGTACAATTCTTCCCACATAAGAGCCATTCCACAGGAGGAAGTTGCTGTCAATGCTCTTGCTCCCGCTGCCTCTGCTCCCAAGGCTGCTGACATAGAAGAATGTTCACTTTCTACCGGAATAAATTCTGTATCCACCTGTCCGTTAGCAACGAACTTTGAAAAATACTCCGGAATCTCTGTGGATGGAGTAATTGGAAATGCCGGAAATACATCCGGGTTAATCTGACGAAGTGCAATGGAAGCTGCTTCGTTTCCTGATAATCTCTCTCTTTTTGCCATCTTACTCTACTCCTTCCATGGTAATTGCATGAAATGGGCATGCCTTTACGCAGATACCACATCCCTTACAGTGATCATAATCAAAATCCAGTCTCTTCATATCCTTTACCGGAATTGCTGAATCAGGACATACCGGTGTACAAAGCAGACACTGGGTACACTTTTCTTCGATAAAACAAGGCTTATCCTTAGACCATTCCCCGGTGTTAAATAACTTAGAAGTTGCCGGCTCATAAATCTGATTCCCCGGTGTTATCTCGTTCCATTTACTTTTTTCATTTATATTTGCTGCCTTAAATTCTGCCATTACTGTACCTCCTTTAACGCTGCCTTTAATGCTTTTAAGTTTCCTTCAATCACTTCCGGCTTTGTTGCAAATTTCTTCTTAAAGGAATCTTCCATCTCTTTTAGGAAGGTATCCTCATCTACTGCTTTGGTTACCTTTACAACCGCTGCAAGCATAGGTGTATTGGGGAAATATTTCCCTAAGGTTTCCATGGAAATCTTTCTTGCATCTATGGTATATAATTCCCCCTCGTATCCATGTAAGTGGGGAAGGATTTCTTCCTTTGATTTCTCTGTATTTACAATCACTGCCCCTGTTTTTTTCAAACCGGCAGTTACATTCACTACCTCTAATAAGCTTTCATCTACCACAACAGAATAATCCGGCTGATATATATTTGAATGAACCCGAATATTCTTGTCATCAATCCGGTTGTACACAGTTACCGGAGCCCCCATTCGTTCCGGGCCATATTCTGGAAAAGCCTGCACATATTTTCCTGTAAAAAAGGCTACATCCGCTAAAAGCATTGCCGCTGTCTTAGCACCCTGTCCGCCTCGACCATGCCATCTGATTTCAATCATGACTATTCTCTCCTTTTGTATTTTAAATTTAATACACACAACTTTTTATTTTAGCATCTTTATTATTCAGGAGCAAGAAAAAATAAAAAAATGTATTGCAACAGGATTTCGCCTAATACAATACATTTTTATCCTTTCATTACCCTTTTATATTCGTTACTCTCTTATTCGTTACTCTCTTCTGTTTCAGCACTTTCCTTTGTATCCGCTTCTTCTGTTGTCTTTTCTGCTTCCTCAGTCTCGGTTGCTTCTTCCTTTACATTCTCCATCAGATACTCCATAACATTCTGTGCCTGGATATTGTCTCTAAAAGTCTGCTTAAGTTCATCTAAGACATAGCCCTGTCCCTCTAAGTAGCTCCAAAACTCGTCTTCCTTTTCATAACCAGCCTCATCCATACACTGCTTTACATATTTATCAAAGGCCTCGTCGGTACACTCTAAACCTTCTTCCTTTGCAATGGTGTTGAAATACATTTTCTGCATTAACATATTCTTTGCGTAACTTACAGCAGTATCCTTTAAATCTTCCTTGGTTGCCTCTGTGCTCTCTAAATATTCATCCAGAGTTTTTCCTTCATAATAAGTGCTAATCATTTTTTCCTGATATTCCAGATAATCCACAATATATTCTTTCATATCCTTCTCATCATATTTTTTTACATTACATATGGACGAGAGGGCTGACCATACTTCCTGCTGTTTCTGTGATTCTGCACTGCTCTGATTCTGTGCTGTCAGTTCATCTGCAAGCACTGCCTTGTAGGCTTCCATGCTGTCATATTCTGTATTTTCTTTCACCAGTTCATCGGTGAGCTCTATGGTTTCCTTGGTATAAATACCATTTACTGTTACCTCAAAGTTCACTTCTTTCCCTGCTAAATCTTCACTGGTATAGTTTTCAGGAAATGTCAATGGCAGATTTACTGTCTCTCCCTTCTTAACGCCAATCAAACCGTCTTCAAATCCATCAATGAAAGTTCCACTTCCAATTTCTAACTTATAACCTTCTGCAGAGCCGCCATCGAAAGCTTTCCCGTCCTTGGTTCCCACATAGTTAATATCTGCAATATCCCCTTTTTGAATGGTATCCCTGTCCGTCACTTCCACTTCCTTCTCGGTGTAGCTTGCCATAGCTTCCTTTAATTTATTTTCAATGACTTCTTCAGTCACTTCCTCTACTGTAACCTTACTAATGGTTAAATTTTTATAATCGCCAATAGTGACCGAATCATTGTCAATCAATGGATTTTCAATTTTATTTTCTGTATCCACACTGGTATCAATATCTGTATAATAATAAGACCAATCTGTGGCATTGGTCTTTGCCACCTTATCTTCTGTACCTGCGCTGTCAGTTGTTTCCTCTGTAGAACCTTTCTTTTCACTTGTGTTTTCTCCACATGCTGTCACAGACAGTGCCATTGCAGCAAGTAAAGCTACGATAATCTTCTTTTTCATATGGTTTTTGTAATTCCTTTCCTTTTCGTTGATTTCATCCTCTCAAAGCGTTTATGGTGACTTTCTCTCCCCAAAACGCCACAAAGTTCATTGTAACACAGTTTTCACAAAATAGAAACATCCATTTACAAGATTGGTGACAAAATCCATTTACAAGATTGGTGACAAAAGTCTGGAAAACTGTTCCTTCACCCTGATTTTAAAGCTGCGGTTATTGTACTTATGCAATGTAATCCTGGTACATTTCTTAATATCTTCCATAAAAATATGCTCAAATTGACTTGTGGTCTTCTCATCGTAAATGACTGCATTGACCTCAAAGTTAAGGTAAAAACTACGAATGTCAAAATTGGCTGTTCCATAACTACAAATCTTTCCATCCACACACATTCCCTTGGTATGAAGAAAACCATTATCATAAGTGTAACACTCTGCTCCAGCCGATAACATATCCCCTATATAAGAATAAGTTGCCCAATATACAAAGGGATGATCCGGCTTACAGGGTATCATGATTTTTACATCCACCCCTGAAGATGCTGCCATCTTTAAGGTATTTAACATAGTTTCATCCGGTATAAAATATGGAGTCTGAATATAAATATGATCCGTAGCATGACTGATAAGGTACACATAATTATCCCTTATAGTGGCCCATTTCGAATCCGGACCACTGGAAATAATCTGTATTCCCACATTGCCTTTATGAGGCATCTGCTGGGTAAAATATTTATCAATCAAAAACAAATTTTTTCCAGATGCATAATTCCAGTCTAACAAAAAACGTATTTGTAACCCCAACACTGCACTTCCATATATCTTCATGTGGGTGTCCCGCCAATAGCCAAACTTTTTATCAAGTCCCAGGTATTCACGCCCTACATTAAACCCACCAATAAAACCTATCTCACCATCAATAATCACCAGTTTTCTGTGATTACGGTAGTTGATACGCAGGTGCATCTTTCGAAGCACCGCCGGGAAAAATTCCGCCGTCTCTATTCCACAGTCTCTAAGCTCCCTCCACTTTTTCTTTTTTATCTCCAGACTTCCCATACCATCGTATAGGATTCTTACCTCAACACCCTCTTTGGCCTTCTTCTTTAATACAGTTACAATCCTCTGAAACAATTCATCATCCCGGAAAATGTAATACTGTATATGTATGTATTTTTTTGCCTGTTCCATACACCGAATTAATTCATCAAATTTCTCATTTCCATCTGTATATATTTCCAGCTCATTGTCTCCATTATACACAGCCCCTGCTATATTTAGATTGTAATAAACCAGTTCCTGGTATGACTTTTGACGATAGCTTTCCGTCTCATTTATCTCTCTTTTTACAATCTCACTCTGATTTCGTATTTGGGAATTCACAGAATCCTCTATTTCTTTGATTCGAAACATTCTTTTTTTATGCATATTCTGTCCCAGTACCAAATACAAAACAAAACCTGCCACCGGAATACAATATAATACCAAAAGCCATGCCCACACGGTTCTTGGCTCTCTTCTCTCAAAGAAAATAATAATCACGGATAATATCATATTGATGTAAATAATATTATGCCCTATCCAACCCACAATTTCATGAATCACATACAAAAAAACATCCATGGCTTACTCCTTAAATCCTTTTTGCTATATCATATACCATTTTGATTATAAGCACAAGAAGCTTGCACTTTCAAAAAAATGATGATACAATGGTTTACGTTTCATTGTAACTATTCACTACCTTCATAGTTACATCTTTTTGAACAGTTACATTTTATCTTACTATATTACATATTCAGGAGGTTACAAGTTGAGTACATTAACTATTGTTTTATTGGTTATCCTTGTCATTATGATTGCTCTATTGGTTGCATTATACTTTTTTGGCAAGAAAGCTCAGAAACGTCAACAAGAACAGCAGGCTCAGATAGATGCCGCATCTCAAAGGGTTTCCATGCTTGTTATTGACAAAAAGAGAATGCCCCTAAAAGATGCAGGACTGCCACAGATTGTCATCGATCAGACTCCTAAGCTGATGCGTCGTTCCAAACTGCCAATCGTAAAGGCTAAGGTTGGGGCAAAGATTATGACTTTTGTCTGTGATGAGAAAATCTTTGATATGGTTCCGGTAAAAAAAGAAGTGAAAGCAGATATCAGTGGAATCTATATCACCAAAGTCAGTGGTGTCCGTGGACCGCTAGAACAGCAGGATCCCAAAAAGAAAAAAGGTTTTCGTCAGAAATTAATGGAAAAAGCTTCTTCTCTTCAAAAGCAGGCTCAGGAAGAAGAAAACAAAACAAAAAAGAAGAAATAGGCAAAAAACCAGAGATGTTATCTCTGGTTTTCTTATTTCTTCCATTCTTTTAAGTTTCCTAATCCAATGGCTGAATTTCTATGGAAATATCACAATCTGCCAAAAAATTATAGTTCACATCCATACCATATTTTACCTGAATCTGAATATTCTCCTCTTGTTCTTCCACACTGATGTCCCTGGTATCCAGACCAATGGTCATGGTACCGTAAGGTGTCTGATAATATGTCTGATTTTTCTTTCCCTTTTGAAAGACCATGTGCACATTACTGCTGCCCTTCTTTAATAGTTCAAAGGAATCCTCAGAATATTTCACCCTGCAATGTGTTACTTCTTCAAATCCTTCCAGCATCTCGTCATAAATCAGGTAATTCTTACCATTTCTCTGATAATATTCTCCCTTTGTAAGAATCTGAATTTCTTCATTTTCCCCATCATCTCTGTTTCCATTTTCAAAATGAAGCCCTGTGATTTTAATTAAAACATCTTTTGTCATGTCCTTCTCCTGTTACTTCAAAATAGTTATAATATTCCATATCTCATAGGTGTGTAGATAACACCATCCTGCTGCCTTTCTTTTCCCGTATCATAAAAACCGTATGTATGATAAAACCCCACCGCATAAGGTGCTGCATTCACGGTAAAGCTATTTTCCCCATATACTTTTTTTGCAAATGCCAGTATACTATCCAGCAAGCCTGTGGCAATACCCATTCTGTGATACTGTTTTTTCACAAACAAAAGAGAAATATGATTAAAATTGCGAAGTCCTGCAACGCCCACAATTTCATCCTCCAAAAAAGCCCCATAAATAATATATTTATCCTCCAAAAACATTTGTTGCAACATGGGGTCCTCTATAAATTCCTGAAAACTTTTCACACCCTCCCTGGTATAGGTGGCCGCCTCAAACTGTAAAAAAGTCTGCCAAACCAGTTTCATTGCCGGGGCATATTCTTTTGCCTTAATCTTACGAATCTCTACCATAAACTTCCCCTTACATACATTTTATACCTAGGTATTATAGCAAACTTTACTACCTATTGCCAGTAGAATTTATGTGAGTTTTATTCCCTAAACCAATCCCAAAATCCAAAACTAATCTCAATATCCTCACTGTCTGCTGTAAAGATACTTTCATATTCCTCTCTGGTGAGCACCTTTTTTAGCTCCTCTTTTTGCTCCTCTTCTAACACTCCGTAGGCTGTATCCACAAAGCATAAATTAGGATACAATACACACCACCAGTTCTTTCCCTCTGCCTTACCAATCTTCACTCTTAGGGCTTGATAATATCCTGGAGGGAAAACAGCCTCCCCATAGGTTTTCACCGGAAAATAACACTCTGTAACTTCTGCATCTATATTGTAATCATATCCTTCCCTACGGACGATAGTTTCTGCAATTGCTGCTATCTCCATAATATTTGCACAGACAACCTCCTTGACTTGCTGTGCATTTCCACAATCCCTGGTCAGGTTGCTGACATAGGAAACCACTTCCTCTTTTACCTTCATTTTCAGTGCCTGATCTTTACTACTGTCACTATTGGCAATCACATGCAAACGCAGAATCTCTTTTGCAATTCCCTTCTGATAATCCTCAGTCATAGCCGTCTTTGTTCCCTTATCCTGCGTGATATGACGGAATGTTTCTCCCCCCTTACAACAAATCGTTATGTAAAATACTCCAATCATAATACACGCAAGTGTTACCAAAAGATTTTTTATAATGTATGTTTTTTCCTTTTTTAGCTGTGCTAAAATTGTAATCATTTTTTCCATAAAATATAACCTCTCTTTCTGTTTCTAAAAGAGAGGTTACCCTTATTTCTTACAGTTATACACAAAGTTACGATTTTTGTAACTACGATTTTTTTATAAAAGTACGGATTGCTTCCTGCTGATTGTCAATATGAATAGATATGGCTTCCATAGCTTTTTCTTCCTGTCTTTGAGATACAGCACGAAGTATCTCTTCGTGTTCTAACAAAATTGTCTCATGAAGAGAAGTGTCTTTTAAATACTCCAGTCGATACCGATACATCTGTTCCCTGAGATTATTCAAAATGGAAATTAATCGGTTATTCAATGTTGCATTGTAGATTACGGTATGAAAGGCTTCATCTGCCTCCGCCATCTTCACCACATCTTCTTCCTCTTTCACCACCTCTTCAAACTGCTTCTTTTTCTCCTCCAATTCCTTGATTTCTTCTTTTGTAATTCGTCCACAAGCAAGCTGTATGGCAAGTCCCTCCAGTGCGCGACGTACTTCCAAGACATCCTGCATACTTTTTTCTGTAATCTTGGCCACTTCAGCTCCCTTTCTAGGAATCATAAGCACAAGACCCTCCAATTCCAGCTTTCTGATAGCTTCCCGAATGGGAGTTCTGGAAACCCCCAGTCTTTGAGCCAGCTGAATCTCCATCAATCGCTCACCAGGTTTTAATTCTCCTTTTAAGATTGCCTGCCTTAATGTATTAAATACCACATCCCTTAAGGGCAGGTACTCATTCATCTCTACCTGAAACATATCCATCTGTACTTTCCTCCTTCCTTATACAAATGTAGTAACTACAATTTTTTCCAAATCCTTTGTTTTACTATTTCTTTCTTCCAACACCTTATATGCTGTCTCTGCCTTCTCTTTCGTTTCATAAATTCCAAACACAGTAGGACCGCTGCCACTCATCATAGCATTGATGGCACCATTTTCTTTCATAATGTTCTTGATTTCTTCTATCACCGGATATGCAGGTATGGTAACTGTCTCCAGCACGTTGCCCATGACCTGACATACCCCATTTAAATCCTCTGCCTCAATTCTATCTATCATTTTGTCAATGTCCGGATGATATGACAGTTCATTTGCATGAAGATTCTCATACACAAACTTTGTGGATACATCAATATCCGGTTTTGCAAGTAACACATAGCATCCTGGTGCATCCTTTAAAGGGCTAAGCTTTTCACCAATTCCTTCTGCCAATGCAGTTTTTCCCATAATACAATAAGGTACATCTGCTCCAATTTTTACCCCGCGCTCCATCAGTTCTTCCATTGATAGTCCCAATCCAAACATCTCATTAACTCCACGCAATACCGCAGCAGCATCGGCACTTCCCCCTGCCATTCCTGCCGCAATAGGTATATTTTTCTCCAAAGTAACCTTAAGTACCTGACGAATCTGAAATTCATCCATCAATAATCTTGCTGCTTTATATACCAAATTGTTTTCGTCTGTTGGCAAAGTATGATTGTCCGTCTCAATAACAATTCTTTCTATCCCTGGTTCTAATGCTGTCAGTGTGATGACATCGTATAAATTCACGGTCTGCATTATCATTCTAACCTCGTGGTAACCATCCTCCCTACGCCTGACCACATCCAGGGACAGATTAATTTTTCCCATTGCCTTGCATGACAATGCTGTCTTTTCTTTCACCATTTTCGTTTCCTTCCGCTTATCTGAGCATCTTAATCTTTGTTTATTGTATACAATACATTATATACATTTTCAACAAATTTGCAATGCTTGTTTTGTATGTAATCTATGGTAACTCCTTTCCATTCATCAACCGATAATCTATATAGAGGCGTAGCTTTAAAATTATATTTATTTTCTGATTATAAGGAGGTTTTTATGAGCGTAAATGAAATTGGTAATGCATACCAGCAGGTAACATCTGTATATGGCAAAAAAGAGAACACAAAAGAAGAAACTAAAGAAGAAAAAATCACCCCAAAGGTAGATACCGAAGAGTCGGCAGTGTATGAGGGAAGTGTGGAAAATTCTGAAAAAACTTACACAATCTCAGCAGACCGACAGGCCATTATCGACCAGCTAAAAGCAGACCAGGAAGCCCGTACTTTACAACTGCAAAGTCTGGTAGAAAAAATGTTTGCAAAACAGGGACAAACCTTGGCAAATGCAGATGATATGTGGAAGTTCTTAGCAAGTGGAAAATACGAAGTGGATCCTGAAACAAAAGCACAGGCCCAGAAAGATATTGCTGAAGACGGATATTGGGGTGTAGAACAGACATCAGAGCGTATTTTGTCCTTTGCAAAGGCACTTGCGGGAGACAACGTAGAATTGATCGACAAAATGCAGGCTGCTGTAGAGAAGGGATTCAAGGAGGCAACCAAAGCATGGGGCAAGGATTTACCTGAAATCTGCGAAAAAACTCTGGATGCTGTCCATGAAAAATTTGCAGCATGGAAAGAAGCAGCTACCAAACCTGCCGAAACTGCCGATGATATTCAGCAATAGTTTCATTGTCTGGCATAAAAAATCCAAGGTTTTACACAAACCTTGGATTTTTTTTAGGAAACCGATGTGGTATCCCGACACAATATAAGCTGTTGCCCTGGCAGTAAAGTCTCCACCCCCTCTGGTATATTATTTATTTTTCTTATGGTATCCCTGGAAACATAAAATTTTTTTCCAATATTCCACAAATTTTCTGAAGCTTCCGGATAGTATACTGTAATCCCTCCAATTCGTTCTTGGGTTTCTACACAAAATCCTTCTTTTTCATACTCTGTTACCATAGGTAGCTCAATAGTCTCACTGACGAATGCCAAGAGGTCCATAGACACATACACTTGATATTCTCCCACTCCCCCTTCTGCTGTCTGTATGTGCAAGGCCATAGGAATCACCTGAATATTGGCATCATTATTTTCTGTTACAATATCTATCTGCTGGGTAAAAGGCATCTGCAAGGTTTTTTTCGTAAATTTCATTTCCTCCTCCGCTGGTATTTGATACAAAAATAAAAGCTCTGCCTGAATGCTTCCAGATACCAGAATATCCTTTCCATTATTTTTGATATGGTCAATAGATATCCCCACATCACTTCCGCAAAACTTTAGTTTTCCCCCTTGATATAATACTTCTGCCGGCAATACATTTACTTTTCCCTCTTTTCTACAGCTTACCCTCTGATTTGCCAGCAAATGCTCTGCCTGATATATAGCGTTTTTCAAAGTATACTCTCCTGTGGTGATGTACAAATCATCCACAAAGGATATTTTAGTTTCTTCATATAACAATACAGTATATTTTAGTTCTGCCTGTAACCGTATTCTACGAAATTCACCTTCCTCATCCGGAACAATATCCAGCTGACTATTTCCTATTTCTGCATATAACTTCGATATAAGATATCTATCCTCTGTCTCATGTCCTATTGCAGGACTTAAAAATGATACTTCGGCTTCTTTTGAAAAATACCCATCGTTTTCTCCCGCATATACAAACCAGACACCAAGAGTTCCATATATTTTCGTTCCTTCGCTATTACTCCTTATCTGAACCTCCTTCAAATAAACATTTTGATACAGCAATTCATTGATATTATCCATAGTCTTTTCAATATTGATATATTCCTTTAACTCCAAAACGTCCTTCTTCTCTGCCTTCAAGCATAAAAGTTCCTGGCTTTTTTCATGAAGTTCCAGGCCTTGAGCATCATTGATACACGGATAACTCAGCTGTTCTGCGTACTCTTTCCATATTTTTATGGTTATCATTGCCTGCACTTGAATTTTCCTGGTATTTTCCATTAAAATCTGCAAGTCTTCTAACTCGTAACTTCCTTGATAATTTTCCGGAGTAAATCCTTCCTCTGCCTCTACGTCCTCTTGAATCTCCACACTAGATTGAAAAGATTCATACCGTCCCTGGTCATTTCGATACATACATTGAAAATATAATTTTCCTTTTATCAGTATTTTGCTGTCTCGAATTTCTGTCTGCTCCACACAAATTTTTCCGTTGGATACCACAATTTCGTCAATATCCCCTTTATTTTCCGGTAAATTTTTATCCTCATCCAGGGTAATTTGGCTTACAATACATTCCCCTTTTTTCCCAATGGTCACCTGCTGTGTCTGTAACTGCATTCCTTTACTCCTTCCTAATCCAGGCTGTCAAAGATGATAGTTTTGTCACTTAATGGTAGCTTTAACACTACATAGGGAGTACTTTCAATCCCTTCCTGCTGTTCTTCTACTGAAGGTCCAATCAGTGTAGTTTCAATACATATTGCATTTTCCGTTTCATACAATGCATTTACACTGATACTATAATTACCATTTTTCACTACACCGTACCCCCTTGCTATGTATAGATTCTCCTGATCTTGAAAAGTAAGCTTCATTTCCTGATTTTTTGACTCATTGATTTTTTTCATAAATTCTTCCGGAATCTGTTCACTACTTACCAGACAGATTTCTATATCCGCTTTTTTTTCTGTTAAATCTGACTGTATACTACATCCGTTTACTGTAAATACTACCATTAGCAGCGTGCACAAGAGCACAATAATTTTTTTCATAACATCCTGCCTGAATTATCATGGTCTCTTTAGATATATATGCTGATTTTGTCATCTAATATTCTTTTTTACTGTACATTTTCATTTTTTTTTAGTAAAATAAGAGTAGTGGACACAAATAGGAGGAGTAAAATGATTCGATTAATTTTGGTTTCTTTGACAGTAATATTGTTTTTAATTCTTGCCATTCCAATCATGATTGTAGAATGGATTATTGGGAAATTTAGCCCAAAGACACGATCCCAGCGCTCTATGGCCATAATAAAATTTGTATTTCGCCTGCTTTTATTAGAGGCTGGTACCAAAGTTACAGTGCTTGGCGAAGAGAATGTGCCAAAGGATATCCCTGTACTATACATTGGAAACCACAGAAGTTACTTTGATATTTTGATTACTTACGTGCGAGTTCCCAGACCTACGGGGTATATAGCAAAAGAAGGCATGAAGACAATTCCGCTGCTTCGCATCTGGATGAAATATCTGAATTGTCTCTTTATTGACCGAACAGATGTAAAAAAAGGAATGCAGACGATTTTAGATGGTGTAGAAAAGATAAAGAACGGTGTGTCCATTTGTATTTTCCCTGAGGGAACCAGAAACCGCAATGCGGAGGGAACTGTGTTAGATTTTAAGGGAGGCAGCTTTAAGATTGCTACGAAGTCCGGCTGTCCTATTATTCCTATGGCAATCTCAAATAGTGCTGCCATTTGGGAAAATCATTTACCATTTATGAAAAGAACCCATGTGATATTAGAATATGGAAAACCAATTTATCCAAATGAATTAAGTAAAGAAGAACAAAAGCATCTCGGTGCATACTGTCAAAAGGAAATTCAGGCTATGCTTGATAAAAATAAAGATTTAATTTAAAAGTATATAAAAAGCTGTCCACTGATATGGACAGCTTTTTATAATGATACGATTACTTATTACTCAAAAATTCCACTAGTCTTTCAAATCCCATACCATGGCTTGCCTTAACTAATATCATATCTTTCTCCCGCAGAAATTCATCTGCGTGTTCCATCACTTCTTCTCTATTTTTATAGTGTAGTACCTGGCAGGAAGTAACATTTCCCAAAGTATTGACTGCCTCTTTCATCATCCATTCTGAGCGCTCTCCAACACATACCAACACATCTAAATTTGCCTTTGCTGCATAAGCCCCAACCTGACCATGGAGCAAACATTCATCTTCTCCCAGCTCAAACATATCTCCAAGAATTGCTACTTTACGTCCATTGGATTTGCTAATGATATCAATGGCAGACTTCATAGACATGGGATTGGCATTATAACAGTCATCCAGAATGGTATACTTTTGTGTTTTTATGGTATGATTTCTTCCCGGAATAGTTTCATAGCTCTCAATTCCTCTCTTTATCTCTTCCATAGTCATTCCCAATGCTTTTCCAGCCAAAGCTGCCGCCAGCGCGTTATTTACCATATGAGCTCCAGCCACAGGAATCAATGCCTCTAATTCCTTTCCATCCCTAAATTTTATGGTAATTCTACTGCCTTCCATACCAAGGTCTGTCACATTACTGCTATAAGCACTAAACCTTTCGTCAGTCTCTAAGCCAAAGAAGTCCGGGATGACACCTTCTACTTCTTTGATGGTGGACAGTTTATCATCCTCACCATTTAATATAATTGCTCCCTTCCCCAAAGCACGATACCCTTCAAATATCTCTGTCTTCGCTCTGAGTACACCATCTCTGTCTCCCAAGTTTTCCAGATGACACTGTCCGATATTGGTGATAATACACATGTCAGGCTGTGCCATTGCCGTCAGTCTGCTCATTTCCCCAAAGTCGCTGATTCCCATCTCCACAATGGCAACCTGGGTATCTTCCGGTATGGAAAATATAGTAATGGGCACACCTATTTCATTGTTATAGTTTCCCTGGGTTTTCGTGGTCTTGAATTTTTCTTTCATTACAGCATATACCATCTCTTTTGTACTGGTCTTACCAACACTTCCTGTGATTCCAATTACCGTTGCCTTCAGTGTTTCACGATATCCTCTGGCAATGTCTTTGATTGCCTGCAAAGTGGAATCCACCAAAATACAGCACCCATTCTCCACTGTCATCTCTTCTTCCACTAATGCACATACTGCCCCGGATTTTAAAGTGTTTTCCACAAATTTATGCCCATCTACCCGTTCACCGCGAACAGCTACAAACATACTCCCCTCCTTTACCTGACGACTGTCCAAAGTAATATTGGTTACATTCCCTTTCCGTGCATCCCCCAGAATTTTTCCTTTACAAAAACCTGCAATTTGCTCTATTGTTAAATTCATGATTTTATTCCTCACTTCTATTTTTCTTTTTGATGTACTCTAAAAAGTATATCAAAAAGGTGTCAAAATCTCAATGATTTCCCAAAGCTTTTTATTCCCCCTTGCCTTTTTTACCATAGATTGTTAAAATCATTACGGAACAATTACCATGTACTTTATAAAACAGGAATAGAATCAGAAAGGAACGGAAAATAAAATGAAAATTGTGGTATTAGCTGGTGGAACCAGTACAGAACGGGAAGTTTCCTTAAATTCCGGAAAAATGGTATGCAATGCCTTGAGAAGTAAAGGAAATGAGGCTGTTTTACTGGATGTTTTCATGGGAAGTAACTGTAATAATTTTTCTGACATACTATCAGAACAGTCCGATGTTTTTGAAGCCACTGCTGGTTTAAGCGGAAAAGAGGCCCAGGTGAAGGAACTTATCAAGGAACGGAAAGAAAAAAAACTTGGTTTCTTTGGACCAAATGTAATAGAATTATGCAAACAGGCAGATATTGTATTTATGGCACTTCATGGTCAAAACGGGGAAGATGGTAAAATTCAGGCCACCTTCGAATTAATGGGAATTCCTTATACCGGAGCCGATTATTTGGGCAGTGCCCTTGCCATGGATAAAGGACTGACCAAACAAATCTTTTTATTCCATCAGGTACCCACACCAAAATCTGTATTATTTCACAAGGAAAATGTACAAAAAGAGATTCCCTTTGCAAAGGGTGCTGTGGTAAAGCCCTGTTGTGGAGGAAGCAGTGTAGGTGTTACCATTGCCCATACCCAGGAAGAATATGAAAAAGCCTTGGCAGATGCCTTCTCCTATGAAGATGAAGTGCTTGTGGAGGAATTTGTATCCGGCCGGGAATTCTCCATCGGTGTTATGAATGGCAAAGCCCTTCCTATTATTGAAATTGAACCATTAGAAGGTTTTTACGATTACACAAATAAATACCAGGCTGGCAAAACCAAAGAAACCTGTCCTGCCAATCTTTCTGAGGAGATTACACTAAAATTACAAAAAGCTGCGGAACAGGCTTACGCTGCTTTAAAACTTCAAATTTATGCAAGAATTGATTTTCTGTTGGATGAAAACAATGAAATCTACTGCTTAGAAGCCAACACATTGCCAGGAATGACCGCCACCAGCCTTCTTCCTCAAGAAGCTGCGGCAGTGGGAATGTCCTTTGAGGATTTGTGCGCCAAGATTGTGGAAGATTCTATGAATCGCCAGGCATAAATCAAATGAGACCGAAATTTAAATACAGATATTTGTATCTGACCTTTATATTTCTTATTCTTAATTTATCCTGTTTCCTTCTAAGACCTTTGACATCTTATGCCCAGATAAAAGATAAACTATCTGCCCAGGATACCTGGTTCTTAGAAGATATACAGGCTGTTGCTGGCTGGAAGGCTTTATCCACCATGACTGAGGGATGCAGCTCCCCTGTTGTTGTTGCTGTCATTGATACCGGTGTAGACTACACCCATCCTTTATTTCAAAATGCCCTTTGGGAAAATACCCTGGAAAAAAACGGACTTCCCAATATTGATGATGACAACAATGGTTATATCGATGATATTTATGGAATCGATACCTATCACCATACCGGCAATCCAATCGATGATTCCACCGGTTCGTTAGAAGGCCACGGAACCCACGTAGCCGGTACCATACTACTTACTTGTGGTGTGACAGAAACCGAAAATCCTTTTCAGATTCAACTGATGCTTTTAAAAGCAGGAGACGCCTATGGGAATTTTTCTTATGAGGATGTTGCTGAGGCCATGTATTATGCCACAGACCATGGTGCCTCCGTCATCAATATGTCATTAAGCACCAGTCATTGTCCGGAAATTCTTGAAAATGCAATCCAATATGCAAAAACGAAAGCTGTAATTGTAAGTTCTGCTGGTAATAAAGGCTTACCAACTTCCGATTCAGGATTTTTATCCTGTGGTGATTTTTATCCTGCTGCCCACCCCAATGTTGTTGGGGTGATGTCTTACAATAGGTATAGAAATTTATCCTTTTTTTCTAACTGGGATTATTGCTCTTACAAGAATGCAGAATACGAGGTTGCAGCCCCAGGTGAAAATATTTTCTCCTGCTATTACAACAGTGCTTATAAGAGTACCTCTGGAACTTCCATGGCATCCGGAATTGTGTCAGGTTGTGCTGCCCTTTTATGTAAAAAATTCCAGAATTATCCTGACATTTCTCCAGAACTTATTACAGCTCACATCATGGAGCAAAACAGCCAGATAATTCCATACACCGATGCAAACGGAACAGAACACACTTTTCATAAATTGGATTTATACCAGCTACTTACCTCCGCTGTAAGTCCTAAGCTAATTTTATCCGGTTTGTCTGTGTCTGCCACCCCTGGGTCAGTATTCATCTTAGATTACACATTAACCCACAGAGGGCTAAACACGGTAGAACAACTACCAGAAATTTATATTACAGACCATAATGGAACATCCACAAAACTTGACGCCAAAACCATCGAAAAAAGTCCCATCAATACCTGGCAAACTAGAATACACGGTACTTTCTTGGTTCCCGAAACCATGGAAAGTAATCAGGAATTAACCATTACCGTAACCTATTTCCAAAATAAAACTCCGGTAACTGCCTCTTGTATCTGGTATTATGGTATAACTCCTACCCCTACACAAACAATCTCCCCAGACGTTCCCCTCTACGGAATTACGGTTTGTAATCCTAAACCATTACTGAAAATTGATGAAACCGTAAAACTTACCGTAGAATATCTGCCTGCAAATGCCAGCCAGAATAGAACTCTGACTTTTGTAAGCAGTGCCCCTGAGATAGCAACTGTATCTTCCCAAGGTATCATTCGTGGCATATCCTGTGGAAATGCTACCATTACTGTTGTGACCGACAATCGTATCTGCCGTAATGTGACTGTCACTGTATATCAGTCAGAGCTTTACAAAGGCTCCGCTACCCCCACGCCAACCATAACATATACACCTCCCAAGAAAATATCCACACAAAAAATCACATTGAGCCAAAACCGTTTCTCCTGGAATAACAAGATACAAAAACCTGTGGTTCATGTGAAAGGCCTGAATGCTGGGACAGATTATATCGTTTCCTATCATTCCCCTAAAAGCAGGAATTTAGGAACATACCATCTGACAATAAAGGGAATTGGCGCATACACAGGAAGCGTTACCAAAACTTACGCTATTTATGCCTATAAAAAACAAATCTATAAAATAAATGGGTATACCTATAAAATCACCAGCGCCAACAGCAAATGTAAAACCGGTTATGGTAGCGTAACTCTCACAGGAAGTATTTCCAAAAAGATAAGATTGCTAAATGTAAAAGATGATGTAAATATAGGTGGAAAAAAATATCATGTGACAGCGATTGAAGGTCACAGCTTTAAAAACTATAAAAAACTAAAAAAAGTAGTTATAGGTAAATATGTAAAAAAAATAGGTGCCTATTGTTTTTACAATGACACCAACTTACAAAAAATTACATATAAAAATTCCAAACTTCCCACCATTGGAAAATGTGCATTCAAAGGAGCCTTCAAACTCCAAGAGGATTCTGTGCCCAGGCGCTAGCAAAAGCGCCCTGGGCACTTTCCATAAAGTGTTGCTTTTCATTTTGAGATCATGGTTTCCTCTTTTTCTTCAGGCTTCCACCAAACAGCAAAAATGCCGCCACCCCATATACAATTGCACCAATCATTAGGGGGGTAATCACAAAATTTGTTTTTATCAACATTGTTTCTGCCACCATGGGTCCAACGGTAGTCAATACATAAGACAAAACCACACTAAAAATCAACGCTGTAGATTCACTAACAGTATTTCTTACAACTGGAAGTTCCATAAATTCATCCATTGTAAGTGGTGTGGCAAATCCATCCAGAAATCCTAAAATCATGCTGGAAACCATCAACATTATAACAATTGGTGGTATCTCCAGAATAACCAAAGACACTGCTGTCAAAATAAAAGCAAAACTAATGCTCTTTTTCAAACCAAAATGCTTTTTCGCAAAATTTACTAAACTAGGACCGATATAAATTCCTGCAATGCCATTTGCTATGTAACAATAACTTAAAAAAACCGTAGAAATTCCATTGCTCTGACAGATTCCCGGAACTAAAGTAACACATAATAAGATACCAATATTTAATGGAATACCTACAATCAAGATATATTTTATCACTTGCGCCGAAAAAATCATACGCATAATTTCCTTCATTCCCACTTTCTCTTTTGTCCCATCCTCTTCTGCTTTGTGATTTGAGAGTACCTTCCAAGGAACCGTAACCAAGGTAACCAGTAAATATGCCCCAAACACAATCACTGATAATAAAAACGTCATGGAATAGCCTGATGTTGCACAGATAATAGCTCCTAAACCGGCTCCACAGGTAACACCTGCCAGTAATCCTGCATTGTCCTGGGATAAGTTATTACTCCTTTGCAATTCATTCTCATATCCTCTTGTAATAAGATAATTGGAAATCTGTTTGAACCCTGCATAGGCAATTCCTGCTGCACCACGCATAAGAATAATCATCATTGCACTGTTTGCAAAAAATGCCCCCATGTTACATAACGCCATAGCAATGGTTGATATTGTCAACGCTGCTTTTATATTTATTTTCTTTACATACTTTGGCAGAATCAACATTGCTATCATCTGTGTGAATCCTTCTAAAGAAAGGGGTAATGCCGCTGTCATACCTACAGATAATCCAAATACAGATTCGTTCCACTGACGAATTAACATAGCTGCATATGGTACACAGATGTACTCAGCAGTACTGCACAGGAAACTGGATAGTCGTAAAGAATTCCCCACTTGAACAAAGCTTTCATCACATGGCACACATGCTTTTTCTCCCATTCTAAAAACCAAAAGCTGTGGCAATTTCATAATTTCGATAATAAAAATAATCATTATAATTAAAGTGGATAACAACACTAAAACAATCTGAAAAATCTTATTATTAATATATTTGGCAGAGAGCTCTGCTTCCAACATAAGATTTCCGTCAGCTAACTCATACTGCAACAATAAGGAACTGTCTCTTTTGGTAATTTCCGAGGCATTTGCCACCTCTCTGGCAATCTTAATATTCCATAGAATTGGTATATTTTCCACCTTTTCGCTGATGTACTCTGTCACACCATCGATATCTGCTATATTTACGCCGGAATCAATCACATCCGTGATAGTTTCCTCCATATTTTCCATAATGCGTTCTGCTCCCTGTAACATATTGTCACGATAGCTTTGCTGATATATATTTAGCGACAGCACACTCTGCAGCAAAATACCACACATTAATATTGCAATGGGATAAACAAAAATTACTTTTTCCTTCATCCTCTCAGTGAGCAGCAGTTTTCCCACAAGAAGCATCCCCAGAAAATATAAAATCACCACCCCTGCCATACAAACGGCAGTCTGGGTTACAATTTTCTTTTGAATGGAAACCAGCTTATCATTCAACATGCTATCCTG
The DNA here is from genome assembly GCA_045119215.1 of Lachnospiraceae bacterium. Taxonomy (GTDB): domain Bacteria; phylum Bacillota; class Clostridia; order Lachnospirales; family Lachnospiraceae; genus RUG11237. Next base: position 39,817 of record JBGVDD010000085.1, read on the forward strand.
GTATGATACCACATAATATCCAATCAGTTCCCCTCCTGAGTGAATCCCAAGTATCAGATAGTTTCTTTCTTCTACTTTGATGCTGATACTCTGCTCCCGTTCCCCTGACAGTGCACTGATAACGTTTCGGTTGGATAATGCATTTTGTACTTCACTCATTTTTTGCTCGTTTTCACTGAAAGTAGCATACAGAATTCTATCTGAAGTATTTAACACAAATAATTCTTTGTCATCTCCCATACTTTCCTGAAACTTCTTGAAATTATCTGACATACCATAATAATTTTCCAGTGTCTTTCCAAAGCTTAGGGATACCTCTATTTTATCTACCAGTTCATTTGCAATTTCTGAGTAAGTTTGGTCTGTTATTTCCTGAAAAGTTGTTTTAAAGTTCATATATCCCATAAATGCAATGAATCCAGTAGAAAATATGATAATACATACCATAAGAATTTCATATATCTTTTTGTTTTTCTTATCCTTACTCATTTGTTACCTTCCTCCTTTTTGTGGTATATTTCATCACAGGACATTAAAAAGCGAAAATCCAATGGATATCCAATTTTCTTTGCAATATCGTAATTAAAACAGATATATGGAGAACTTGTATAAACACAGGGTAAATCTCCCGCTACAGCTCCATTTAGTATCTTTGCAATTGCATCCGCAATAAAATACCCGACATTTTCAAAATCATATGTAGAAATAATCATTAAGGCACCATTTTCTACAGTACTGGTATCATCCATAACATACACAGGAATATTCTTTTCATAGAATATATTTAACAATTCTTCTAATCGGTCCATGTCATTAATCAAGTCAACAGTTAAGAAAAAAGCATCAATTCCGTCATCTCTCAATTTCATAAATCGTTCTTTTACCTGATTGTAATATACCTCCTGTTCTTCCTCTGTCTCCCTTAAAACTTCTGGCAGGTTATATTTTACCAGTTCAAATCCAACTTCATCCCTTGCCTTTTCAATATCGGGAACTCCGGAAATTGTCTCATCCCCATATACCACAATTCCCAGCTTTTCAAACGGGTAAATGCTGTGATAATACTTTAATTGACGAAGAGGCATGGACGGCTCCACCTGCGCCCACACCTTATCTCTTCCACTTCCCTCCGTAGACGAGTCAATAATTCCAGACGCTACAGGATCCGTAGCAGAAAAGTCAACCATAGGGACAGATAGTTCCATATCCCGAACCAACTTACCGGCGCTTGTTCCAAAGGTAATCACAAGGTCAATATTTTTATCCTCCTCCACATGTTTTTTTAGACCGGAAATAACATCCTCTTCCTTTGTATACCCCAGATAATAAAATGCACTCTCATCAAACTCTATGTATTCTCCCAAATCTATTTTTGAAAGTTCCCTGACCATCTCCTTCGTACTCATACTGTCAGAAGTAAAGGGAAATTCATCACAGGTAATCCATCCCATGTTCTTTAATCCTAACAGAATATAATACAATTGCTGACTTGCGGGCAAATATTCATCATAATCCACATAGGCAATTCTATATTTACTGCCATCCATTTTTTTCGTTGGAATTGTACTGAATTCCTCCACCACCTGGCTATCTACCGGTTTTACCTCCTTAGCAGAACATCCCGTAATAAGTCCCCCAAGACAAAGGCATATCAGTCCTATCCAGATTTTTATGTTGTTCTTTTTGCTTGTGCTCCTTCATATTCCCATTGACACTTCCGTTCATAGGATAAAATATTAAACTTTGTACCATATGGTCTCTGGATATTCTCTGCTGTTAGAAAATTCCTCAGATAATTTCTGGTACCATGCTTCCTTTAACTTTGATTTTGGTATTAAATCTATATAAAAATTGTAAATACCTATTTCATGAGCCTGACGCATTGTCAGCTCCATAGATGCCCTAAGCTGTTCTTCCCTGATTCCTCCCTGCTCTAAAATTTCGAGGGTTCCCATTGGAAAAACCTGCTTTTTTTTCTTCTCTTTTTCCTGGTATCCCATCAAAAACATAGGTCCGGACAAATAAAAGCACTTTTTCTTCTTTAGAATTTCTATCTCCTTGTCATATCCCCCTATGCTTTCTAAAGTTTTACAAATACCTTTCTTCATGTCTTCTAAATACAAACTTTGAAAACATCCCCCTGCCATGGTGAAACTCCGAAGGAAAAACAATTCCAAAAATGAAACGAACAATCCTGGAATAATTTGTCCTTCCTCTAACAGTCTGAGAATATTCTCCTTCTCATACTCATACGCATAAGAATTTCCTTCCATATCCTTTCCTTGAATCCACGTCTGATTTCCTCGTATTTCAGGCACCATGGAAACCCTTCTTTTTTTCTTGTCTATTCCCCAGAAAAACCAGGTTCCCTTACCCTGTTTTGTGTCCCAGCACCCGGTTTTCCCCTGTAACAAATCAGTGAGCCTTTGCTTGTATCTCTCGTCAAATAGCAGTTTATACACCAGACTATTTTCCTTACTTAAATCCTTGATTAACAGTCTTTTCGTTACATCCTCCAATTCTATGTACAAAAACTCTTTCTCTGTGCCCTGATACAATTTTTTCCCAATCTTTTGATTTGCCAACACTGCCTGTTTTGCATAATGACTTTGAGATAAAATCTTCTCATCCTCATATACCTCTTCTATCAGCTTCACAATCGTCTGCTCCATTTTAGGTCCCAGGGTCTTATTCACCTTATTTCTCAACACATTTTTCTTCGTCTGCTGCAGATATTCTTTTTTTAATCCCTCTGCAACAGCAACCAGACTGTTTCTCTGCCGAAACGGAAATACCGGAAATCGCTCCATTTGCGTATTTGTGTGATACACCTGAATCCCTCTTGGAAAATTTTCATTGCTCATATTTACTGTAGTATTAGAAAAAACAGGAACTATACCTTTTATAAATCCCATCTTTTGCAAAACAGCATCATATAATAAATTTCCATGCAATGCCTGTACGCAAAACTCTACTTCGTGATGGTTGGCCGTTAACAAAAGTTTCTGCTTTATCACCTGATTACCCACATTTTTTGCCAGCTTCCCTCCCACAAGGGGAGTAAGGTAATCCCTGACTGCATCTGCCACATCTTCTGTTTCCATAATCTCCCAAGTTACATCCTGACCCTCTTTCGCCAGATAGGCACAATACTCATCCAGTGTCATGTCTCCATATTTCTCAATTGTCTCCCTTAACAGTGGTGCCTCTTTTAAAATGTCTTCCATTAATTCCTGTTTCATTTATTTCTTCCTCACATTTCCCTGCTTATAAAACTTTGGCAGGCGTTTTGATATCATACACAGACGTTCGCTATGAACTAAATCTATGTGATGACGCTCTAATATCTCCAGAATTGTTACGCCTGGCTTATCCCCGATAATTGTAATTTCATCTCCACACTGGATATCGCTATTCTCCGGCACTTCTATACAGCTTTGATCCATACAAGGTTCTTCTGCTATCTCATACAATTTATCCTTGATATTTACTTTAATTTTTTTCTGTGTGAGAAGAAACGGACAATCCCAGTATCCCAACAAAAATCTGAGAATTTTTCTTCTGCCTTTTGTATGTTCCTCTCTCTGCTGTTGTCGATAGGAGATCAAATTACTTCCTTTTACCCTGGTAATATTTGCCACCTTGGACTTTACCGATAATAAAGGCTTCACGCCATAGGATTTGTCAGGATGAAAAGGCAGACCATATAGAGCAGTTCCGCTTCTTACCATATCAAACTGATATTCCGGAAACTGGAAAATCAGTGGGGAATTTTCTGCATGAATTATCATTTGCTCCCTGTTTTTGGCAGGAATCTTATTCACCAGTTCTCTAAAACATTCCAATTCCTCTCTCGTCTGTTCCAAAACAAACTGATATCCCGAATACAGATGGGTATACATTCCCACAATTTTCACTCCCGGATACTGAAAGACCTGATTCATCTGTTCTTCCATGCATTCTTTTCCAATCCCCATGCCGGTTTCATATAAATCAACTCTTACATGCACCATATATTCTTTCTTTTCTCTCTGTGCCCTTCGGGAGAGATCATCCAAAAATTCTATATCGTAAGCGGAATAAATCCAATATTCTCTAAACTCCACTTCATCCATTGTCATTCTGTCAAGGATAAGAATGGGCAGTTCTCCCGCTACTGTCTGGATTTCATATGCTTCCTGTTTTTTTCCTACGATAACCATGGAAATCAATTGATGTTCTCTTAGTGCACCCACAATCTCCACCGCCCCATGACCATAGGCGTCTGCTTTTACCACTGCTCCTAACCCAGTCCCTTTTCTTAATATTTTTCTTATGATATTTGCGTTTTGTACTAATTGATCCAAATCAATCTCTGCCCACGCCGACAAATATTGCTGCTGTACCTTTTCCTCTAAACCCATTTTCCATCTTCCTTTTTTCTATACAAGCTGACGTTTTGCTAATGCGGCAAACCCTCCGTTTCGCTCCATTAGTTCTTCATAAGTTCCATCTTCTGATACATGGCCATTTTCCATAAACAAGATACGATCACATTTTTTGATAGTTGACAATCTATGTGCAATCACAATCCTTGTTCCCTTCATCTGTTCAATGGATTTTACCACAACTGCCTGTGTAAGGTTATCTAATGCGCTGGTTGCCTCATCAAACAACAAAATATCCGGATTCATTGCCAGTACCCTGGATATCAAAACACGCTGTTTCTGTCCCCCCGACAGCCCTCCGGCATTCTCTGACACCATAGTAAACATTCCCATAGGCATTGCTTCAATGTCCTCTGCAAGTCCCGCTACTTTTGCTGCTTCCCACGCCTCATCTATGGTTAACTCCGGATTACACAGAGAAATATTCGCAAATAAGTCTCCTTCAAATAGTTTTCCATCCTGTAATACCGTCCCAATTCTTTTCCTCACAGAACGCAGATTAAGCATAGCTAAATCCTTTCCATCATAGTATATTGCACCTTTTTGTGGAGTTTCAAAACCTAAAAGCAAACGAAACAAGGTAGATTTTCCACAACCTGACGGTCCCACAATAGCAACATACTCTCCTGCCTTTATGGATACATTCATATCCTTAAGAACATAATCCATCTCTGGCTGATACTTGAAGCTTATATTCGAAAGTTCAATATCACCATTTAATTTATGTACCTTACTTCCCCCAGCACTACTTTCCTCTTTTTCCCTTAGAACCGGTTCTACCATCTTTAATGCTGGAATCAGATACGCTACCAGGTCTGCCAAAATTCCCAGCTGGACTACTGCTGCTAATAAATTCCCAAAGGCTATCTGATAAGAAATATAGGAGGATGCACTGATTTCCTTTTTGTATATCACCTGGTATATAATCAAGGTTCCGCCTACTGTAATCAAATTGCGAATCGCTCCATAATACTTTGCTAACACCGGCTTTCGAAACTGGACTTCTACATGTTCTTTAAACATTTCTGACCATTTGGCAAAGACCCTGTTTTCTGCTCCACAAAGCTTTATTTTTCTGATACCTGAATAGACCTGATACAAAAAACCCGAAAGCTTAGCATTGATTTCATTCTCCTTCTGATTACTTTTCATACTTATACATGCATTTTCCAATGTAATAACAATAAGCAGAAGCAGAATCAGACAAGAGGGTCCTAGCAAAGCACCAGACAATAAATGAATCTGAAACAAATACACACCGGAAAATATAAGGGTAAGAACTGCAGGAACTAACCCCTTTTGTATAGCCTCACATAAGCTTCCTATCATAAATACACGATTGGACAAATCTCCCGATTCATATTTTTTAAAAAAGCTGGCTGGCAGCCGAAACAGACGGTTCCACACTCCAGACTCAATCCACATTTTTCCAATATCTCCGGTTCTGATGACCCATATTGTTCTAACCATATGAAACAAGCCAGTGGTAATCACCACCCCAAATAACAAAGCCATAACCGGTCCAATATCCTTTCTTGTGCCAGATGGAATTACCGTATCAAAAATAAACTGGTTTACAAAGGGTACTACCGTACCCATAATTGCCACGGCAAACGCTAACATAATTAGAACAAACCAATCCTGCCAGCCATAGGGTCTCCATATAACCTTTAGAAATGATTTCACACTAAGATTCTCATTCTGAAATGGAGGATATAGACAAAATGCTTCTGTTTCAAAATTTTGCACCATCTGCTTTGTCACCTTTTTTTCTACCCCGGTATCTTCCTCCATGTATTTGTAGCCGCCACTCTTTGCCGGAAATAATACCTGGTACTTTTCCCGCTCTCTTTCTTTTATCAGCAGTGGAAAAGATTCTCTTTTGTACCAGTTTTTTTCCAACTTCACTATTCTTTTTAGGATACCGGCGCTATCCAGAATATACTCCAGCCGCTCCGATTCTTTTACTTCCTCCCCAACTTCAATATGCTCCATATGAAAGTAATCTAACACCTGGTTTGCCAGATATTCTGTATCGGTTTCTAAAATACTTCTTCTTTTTCTTTCTTTGCAGGAAGTATCTACTATGCTGCGCACCCCTGCCACTGCATCTTCATATATCTGCTGGTCTATTTTCTTTTGCTGATTTACTGTTTCCTTAAAATTCTTCATTTTTCACCCTAATCCTCACTACGAATCAACTTAGCATAAATTCCTTCCTGATTCTTTAAGCTTTCGTGTGTACCTCTTTGTACTTCTTTTCCTCTATCCAAAACTATAATCTGGTCTGCATCACGTATCGTAGATAATCTGTGAGCCACAATAAGACAAGTAATGTTTCTTGCTTTCACAGCCTCCATAACATTTTGCTCCGTAAGAGGATCCAATGCACTTGTAGCCTCATCCATAATCAGTATGGATGGATTGGTAACCAGTGCCCTTGCAATTTCTATTCTTTGTCTCTGTCCCCCTGACAGATTTCCGCCTCCCTCCGTAAGAAGATAATCCAATCCTTCCGGATGTTTCATAATATCTTCATAAATTCCGGCTTCTTTGCAGGCACAAATAATCTCCTTATCCTGAATTCCAGGATTCCAAAGTGTAATATTATTTCTGACGGTATCCTTGAAAATAACAATATCCTGATCCACAATACTAATACTATTCACAAATGCATATCTATCAATCTCACTACGTTTTTTTCCATCATATAAAATTTCCCCGGTTCTTACTTCATAAAGACCGGTAATCAAATTTGCAATGGTGGATTTGCCACTGCCGCTTCCCCCTACTAATGCCACCATCTTCCCAGGATTTAATTCCAATGAAAAGTTTTCAATCAATGGTGCTGCCAAAGGGTTATATCCAAAAGAAATCTCCTTTAATTCTATCTTTCCAGACAATTTTTCTTTGGATAAATCCTCACTCTCAAAACCATCCATTCCAATATCCTCAGGATACTGCTTTACATCTTCAATACGTTCCATTTTTCCTGCCATTAAATGTATATCATCCAACACCTCAAGTACCTTTTCCACCGGGTCCATAAATGCATGATAAAATCCCTGAAACGCCATAAGCATACCTATCGTAAAGTTTCCTGACATAATATGAAATACTCCAATAATCAAAATACAGGCACCACATAAATCCGATAACAGAGAAGGCAAAACAGACATCACAGCATTTTTGCTGCTCAGCTGCTGTTTGGTATTGTCATACTTTGTCTGATATCCTGCAATCTTTCTAAAATATCCCTCCTCTGAGCCACTGGCTTTAATCGTTTCAATCATGGAGATTCCCGCCATGGCTGTCCCAGCTAACTTACCTTCATCCCTTGCCATCGCTTTATTTTCGTTCTCGTTTTGCTTGCCAACCTTACGGGCAACCATAAAATTTATCATAACAATGCATACAACAATCCCCGCTATCACCACATCATAATATATGAGAATAGCAAAATAGATTACTGCCATAACTCCGCTGATAATAGCCGGACATACCTTTTCAAACAACACATTTGCCACTTCGTCATTATCCCTTTGACGACTGCTGATGTCTCCTGGAGCCCGCTGTCCAAAAAAAGTCACCGGAAGCTTTAGTGTATGCTGCAAAAATTCCATACTTAACTCTACTGTCATCTTTCCCTTCATTAGATTCAATAAAGCTTTCTGAAAAACTTCCAGACCAAAAGTCAAAATAAGCACTGTACTCATAGCATACACTAAGATGCTCATCCAGTTTTGGGAGTGTTCTAATAAAATATAATCCGTAAAAATTCTTGTAAAAATAGGAATGGACATACCAAGCAGCACAATCATTAACCCTGTAAGACACATAATTACACTGTCTATACGATATCCAATCATATTCTTTTTCAGAAAATCCTTCACTCTCTTTGGTTTGCCTTCCGTTTTGAAATCTTCTCCCGGCTGAAAGGTAAGTACAACCCCGGTAAAGGATTTTTCAAACTGTTCCATCTCAACCCTGGTTCTTCCTATGGCTGGATCATTTAATATGGCATAATCTTTTTCAAAACCAACCAATACCACAAAATGGTTGAAATTCCAATGAATAATTGCAGGAAAATCCTCTGCTTTCTCCTTTAATTTTTCCACATTGCATTTAAATGCCTTTACCTGCATTCCATGATGTTTTCCTGCCATTGCTATATTTTTCGCATTACTACCGTCCCTGGAAACACCACAGTCCACACGTAACCGCTCCAATGGAATATATCTTCCATAAGTTGCCAAAATCATTCCCAAAGATGCAGCCCCACATTCTAATGCTTCCATCTGCAAAATAACAGGTACCTTTTTCTTCTGCTTCCCCATCGTTACCTCCTATGGTAAGAACAATTCCACTGGTTTTACATTTTCCGTGACAATCTGTATATTACATAAAGTACCAATATCTACTGTCAAATCTTCCCCATTTACATTTGACCAGGCAAATTTGTTCTTAGAATTTTCATCAATATACATGGAAATTCGAATTTCCACGCAACTAGTGTCCGGCAGGATATCTTTGATATACTCAGTATTTCCATAAAACTGTTGTAAGCTCTCTGTAGTCACAGGCATAGTTCCAATAGAGGAAATATATCCTTTCATGTAACCATATTTCTCACGCTGGACATATGCCGGACATACCTGTGCCTCCATACCCTCAGATAACTGATTTGCATTCACCAAGGGTAAATAACCAATAATCTCCCTGCTGTTACTTGCTTCGTTATTGATTAAAACACTGGCTACCTGGTCTCCAGCTTCAATTTTCTGATTCATGGTTACCACATTTTGTAATGTTCCTGACTTTGATGCACGAACCAGGGAAGTCTGTTCATATTCATTATATAATCTTTCTAATTCCATCTGTAGCTTTTTCTGTTCTGCCACGTCCTGTGTTTCCTCAAGCTGTTTCCTGCACACTTCAATCTTTGTCAGACATTCCTGGTTTGGAATGACTGCAATCACATCTTTGCTTTCTACTGTGTCTCCATTAGAGTAAATGACATCCTGTACATTTCCTGAAATCTGTGCTGTCACAGTCTCAACACCTAATTGCGGAAACACAATCCCGTCAATGTTGATTGACTGATTGATATTTCCAAAGAAAGCCCAGTATACAAATCCTCCAAATGCAATTACCAAGGCAAGGAAGAATATCCACATGTGTGGCTTCATCACTTTAATCTGTTGGTTTAATTGCTCTGGGGCTGCCAATTCATCCAATGCCGATTTTTGAAATATCTCTGTCATATCTGCTCCTTATTTTATATATACATTTTTAATTTATAACAACAAATTCTTTGTTCTTTACTTTTAGAAACTGTGTTGTAATTCCTGTCATTCTCCCATCTTTATCAAAATGAATATGTCCTGAAGCGCCATCAAATCCTTCCTCCCGCTTCAATATAGAAATAACTTCCTCCGGAGTTTTACAATCACTCTTCACAATTTCACTCAGAATATACATAAGGTCATATCCCTGCATTGCTACATTTGACACATTACCTCCATAGTTCTTCTGATATTTTTTACGAAATTCTTTTGTCATCTGGTTTTCTTCAATAGAATAGGGTGCCGGAATCACCACTCCTTCCAGGATATCACCATATTTCTCTAAGGTTGATGTATTGTTCAAAGAATAATCACTGAGAATCTGAATGTTTGGATTCTGTTCTTTTAAATATTTAATAATATCCAACATCCACGCAGTATCCGAATAAGTTAAGTGTGCAAGGTACACCCCATCTACCTTGAGAGAATCCCACTGATAGTATAGGTTCTTTAATTCTATCATAGTATTGGGTCCTTGAATCATATCCACCACATTTACCCCATTCTCCTGTGCATTTCTCTGAAATCCCCGCATTTCAGATAACTCAAACGTGGTATCCGTATGGCTGCAGGCAATTCTTTTTAATCCATTCTCTCCACAGTAATCAGCCACCGCCTTTCCCATATCCTGTGCACTGGTAAAAGCACTTAAAAAGTATCTGTATTCCCCTTCTAAAGTACTTTCATTACATCCCTGTATGGAAATAAATGGTTTTTTTGCCTCTTCAAACACAGGTGCCAAAGTGTCTATCACATCAAAATCCTGTACCGTCAAAACAGCTAACACAGAATCATCCTTTGCCAACATCCCCCCATACATAATACCTGTTTCGTACTCTCCTTTGTCATCCATATGTTCCAGACTAAGTTTAATTCCCCGCTGATCCAGTTCTTCTAATGCCAGGTCTATTCCATGAATCAGGGCTTCATCTGAGTAGACATAACTTTCTTTCCCCAAAATAACAATTTTATTTGCCTGCACATTGTTTGTTGTCTTTTCGAATGTTATATTCTGACACCCTACCAGAATAAAAATTACAAACATCAAAAAAGCCATTCCTCTTATCCTGATTTTTCCCATATTTTCCCTCATTTCTACATATTTTTATTTATTTTATCATATTTCTCGTCTTTTTTCACCCTTTTTTTGTTGAATTTTTACTTGAATTTCCATACGATAACCCACTTTTATCATCCTTTATGAACATCAAAACACAAAAAGAGCAGTCCACATCATGTGAACCGCCCCTTAAAATTTTCGTTTTACTGATTCATTTTATCAATGGTGCTTTGGCTGATATCCTGGGTTTCCTGCTTCTTCACCTTCCGCATTCCAGCACCTCCTGCTACCTTCTCCAAATCATCAAAATCTAATTCTTCCTCCATTGCTTCTACTTCTTTTTTCTTGTCTTCCATACGAATCTCTCCTTACTTCTTTATAATCATTGTTGACTTATATCCTGTCTTTGCATTGAGTTTTTTCTGATATGCTGTTAACTTTGCCACCGGAACCTTAATCACTGCCTTTGCTGAAATCCCCTTAATTGCATTGTTTCCAATTTTGGTAATACCAGTGGACTTAATTGTGATTTTCTTCAACTTAGCACATCCACGGAACGCATTTGCATCTATGGTCTTTACATTTTTACCAATCGTTGCCTTCGTTGCAGATTTATTATTTTTGAATGCCCCGTTTGTTATGCCTGTTATCTTATACGTTGCCCCACCAATTTTAACAGTATCTGCAACAGTAATTGACTTCACATTTTTACTCTTTGCTTTTGTGACAACTGCTTCTCCTGCTTTCTTATTGGTTGCAGTCCTACTTACCTTGTATACATAAGAGCCCACAGTATATGTATGATTCTTTACCACTGCAATCTTAAATGTTTTTGTTACCGTACCAGTATAATTTCCTTTACCGGTAATTACTACATTGTAAGTTCCAGCATTCTTGCATCCGTTGCTATAACTTACTGTGTAATCTTTGTTTTCTGTCAGTTTCTGTCCCAATGCATCCTTCACTGTGACTTTCGGTCTCTTTGTTTTTCCATCCCATTCATAGGTGGTCTTTGCAAGTGAAATCTTTGTTTCAGAAAGTTTCTTCACGGTAGGAATTGGTGTATTTGTAGACGCTGGTGTTGCATTTCCAACATTTACCTGAACTTCTTTTACAAGAATTGCTTCCTGTGGTAGTATTGCATAATTGTCTTCTACAATTGTTCCATCTACCGAGTTGTAGGTTGCCTTGTTATTTGCCGGCATGACGTAAGACTTAATGGTAGCATTTCCTGAACCTACCGCCTCCACAAATCCATCGTCGTAAACCTTAACTACCTTTTCATTATCCGAAGCATACATTACCTTTAATCCTGCAGTGTTTGTCTTGTCATAATTTCCTTCATCATCATTGCCCTCGTAACGGCTTCCAGCATATGCCAAGGATTCCACGGCTGTATTTAATTGAGTAATATCACCCTTGTCTAACTTATAGGTACCTTGAATTTCTTTGTAATTTCCATCTAACACCGTTACCTTCTGAATTGCCTGCATACGAAGTCTCTGTTCTTTGTTTGCTGTCATTTCAATTTCATCGGTTGCACTTGTTCCCTCACCCTGGGTACTTGCCTCAAAGTAAGTGACTGCGGTCAGACTTTCTTCTCCTTCCTTGATAAAGGTCTGGAATAATTTCTTATATTCTTCATAAGTATATTCCTCTTCCATATACTGTGACTGTCCTGGCTGTAAGTCTTCTACTGCCACTTTCGTTAATGTTTTAAAGTCCGAATCTACTCCATCTCTCTTCATTGCAATGGTTACTTCTTCACCAGTAAGTGCTCGATTACTGTTATTAGTAACTTCTAATGCAAACTTAATATTTCCTCTTTGTGTTGTAGTTGCTTCTAAGTAGTTTACGTCAAGTTTTGTAGGTATTTCTTCCTGGTATGTATTTTTTGCCAAAATCTTACCAGACTTGTCTGTAACTGTATAATTAAATCTGCATTCTTTTTCCCCTTCGTTTAGATACACTGGGAAGTCAATATAATAAATATCTCCACCATACAGCTTACCGATACTCTGCTCTTCCTCAAATACCTGAATAGAATCACTGTATATTTCCTTACCATCTTCATCTGCAATCTGCACGTTAATATCTGTCAGTGTCTCCAATCCATCATTATACAATTCCATATGTGCATTGGATTCTCTGCCTGCATATAAATCATTAATACCAACATTCTGTACGGTTAACGTAGATACTGGTGTAAAGTTTACTGACACCATAGAGGTATTGTCTTCATCCGGAGCAAGAATCTTCACATCTTTTCCATCTACCTGCACAGTCTCAATCTTGCTGCCTGACTTGGTTGCCAACATCTTTACATTTCCAACCGCGTTGTTATCTACCACGAAATCCAGCATACCATAATTTGCACCCTGTTCATCTGTAACTTGAACCGGTGACGTCATATGCTGTTCCTTGATATCGTATCTACAGATGTATAGCTGGGCTTCACTTACTCTGTTTTCAGCCTCCATAGCCTCTTCTGAATTTTCTTCTACTCCATCTTTTATGGTTGTCTGCTTCTTTGCCCAGATATAGTACACATAGTTGTCTGCTGACATCACTTTATAATCTGTGATTGCATTATCTTTTTCTTCTGTCTCCTCCACTTGTACCGTCTGTGTTTCTTCTGATATTCTCTCTCCAGCAATTACATTTGGTTTTGCGTAGATATACTGGTTTTCTTCTGTTGCTTCTTTTCTCGCCTTATCGATATAATATAACGGCTGTCCATCAATGGTAGTTTTTAACAGTCCTTGTACTGTATTTGACAAGTCGATACTGTAAATGGTGTTCTCTGCAAGGTATGTTAATTCTATACTCTTTCCTGCCTTTACAACTTGCAAGTTGCTTTCTGCAACATTTGGACTATTTGTCAACATAATTGGATGGGTAAAGCTGTCCTCGCTGTAGTTATAAATCTGCATATACACATCCCTGTCGGCTTCTGTTTCTTTGTTTCCATCGTAATCCAGAACATAAGTCAGCAATGCCAAACCATTATAAGTTGCTGTCTGTGCTTCCACAACAACCGGATCCTGTTCTACCACAGCGCCCTCTGAATTTGTATAGGTTTTATTTACAAATTTTTCTATTGTTGGCTCCTTTGTCCAGAAACCTTCACTATCTGTTTCCTCTACAATCGAAGCTAAAGGTGCCAATTCTAAGAATCTCTGTCCATACCATGCTTTTGTATAATCTGCATCTAATCCTTCGTTTTCATCATAGGTAGCAATCCATGTTCCAGTTGTGAAATCATAGATTCGATATGCAATTAATGTGTATGCACTTGCAATATCTCCCACCAGCCCCTGGTCATCTTTTTCAGCGCTGCTTGCATATTCAATCTTATTATAAAAGATAATCATACGGTTGGTAGCTGCATCGTAAGATACGTGTGGTGTAACATCTGCCACATCATCACAAATGGTATCTCCATCCTCATCTACATAGCTGTAAGGGGATGTTGTGGTGATTTCCTGAATGCTGCCAAATTTCTCCGTTGCCACATCAAAGAATGCACCATGAATATTCATGGAATTCAGACTCTGAATCAACGTATCTTCTTCTGTTAATTTTCTATCTGCACTAGACCATGTAACATAAATTCCCTTTTCTCCTAAATCAAAAATACTTGGCGCATCATCTAATGTTCCATCATTTTCAATTAATATTGGCTGTGACCACTTTATTCCATCGCCAATGGTATAATAAACATGAGTACAATTTCTCTTATCTTCCCTTGTATCATCATCCAGGAATACTGCAAGATATTTTCCATTGCCCAATGCCTGCATCTGAATGTCAGGATTTGGATTTACACCATTCTTTAATACGTTTTCTGTAATTCCGCTGGTGCTTGCCACACTCTGAGCCATCATATCAGATTCACCCATCCACTGGGAAGCATGATTCCAGTATGCTCTGTCATCTACCCCCATTGTGCTTAAGCTTTCATGCGTATAATCCACATCCTTGGTCATATCCTGAATACCCGATGCATCTCCAAACATATTTACCGTTGTGGATGCAATATTCCACTTCTTCTTTACAAACAATATCTTCATCTGGATGTAGGCAGTAAACTTTACTTCACCAGTGTCTTTCTGGTCTGATCTGGTGTAAAATGTCATATCAAAGTCAGCTCGTCCACCAACTCCCAGATTCAGGAAATCAAATCCCGCTGCTGCACTTAAATCCAAATATGGAGCTATATTAAAGATACCATAAGCATCAAAGGCTCTGTCTCCATTCTTCATATTAAAGTTGAATAAGTCAACCTTTCTTGTGTTAAAATCAGTTACCTGTGAAATGTAATAAATATCCTTATTGTAGTTTTGGTCAACGATGAACGTAGCAGCACCACTTGCTCCAACAGAAATCACAATCTTAATTGGAATACCAACAGGTGTTACATACTTAATAGTGACATCCACGCCTCCCTCAACCGTTGCGGCAAGTGTCATACTTCCAAAATAATACTTTCCACTATTTGGATTCTTCACAGTCTTTGTGACCCCATTTTGCGTTACCTGCTTTGTTGGCCCATCCTTAATTAACTGAATCTCTAATGCAAAGGACAGCTTTACATTAGCTTCCGCTCCAACCTTTGTTTTGGTTTTGTTATCTTTCGCCTTTTCATCTACTGCTGATTTTGCTGCTTCTTCTTGTTCCTTCTTCTTTTCCTTTGTAGTCCCACTATCTTTTGCAGCATCTTTTACTTTCTCTTTCGATGATTTATCCTTATCGTCGTCATCGTCATCATCATCGTCATCATCGCCATCATCACTGTCATAATCAAATCCAACACTAATGGTCACAACACTTCCATCTTCTGAGGTGGATACTGCATCTGTATTATCATCAATATCTCCATCCCAACCGAAATTAAATGCCGAGTCAACAACTCCAATAACCTCAATAGCCTTTTCTGCACCACCAAAATTAAAACTAGACAAGAAACTTAAAATTCCGATGGCTTCTCCAAATTCAAATCCCATTTCATGTTCATAGTAATTTACTCCATTCTGATCTACAAATTGTACTGTCATATACGCACCAGGAGTCACTCCTAAGGTTGCCGGATTGAAATCCAGAGTAAAGATTCCATTTCCACTACTTACTGTCTTAACAGCTGTATCAATTTCTGTGCCATCTCCCCGATAAAAACGAAAGACAGCTTTCTTTGCTTTAATACTTTCTCCTGTTGTGTTTGTCACCAGACTCAGACGATATGTCTTGTCCCCATTTTTCATAGAAGCAGGGTTAATTTCTGTTGCATTCTTTCCATCTACCAGATACGCCTTTGCCTGACATACACCAATTCCATCATACGCATCAAGTTCATAGATCCCTGCTGCATTGACTGCCTGGGTAGCTGTCAAAGTTACATTGTTATAGCTGATATTAATTGTTTTATTTTCTCCTGCAACAAAATCCCTATCGCTGATACTAAAGTATCCATCTCCGCCTTTTCCATCGATTCCACCATACTTTTCGTCAGTCTTAGTTCCCACTGTCTTGCCGGATACGGAAACCTGTGCTCCATTCACAGCAACAGTCTTTGTTTTATTCCCGAATATAGTTTTATCCTTCACAGTGACTACACCATCGATATATCCAGCATATCTGTTTTCTACCTTTGGATCAAATCCATAATAAATCAAGCTGTA
Source organism: Lachnospiraceae bacterium (assembly GCA_045119215.1). Classification (GTDB taxonomy): domain Bacteria; phylum Bacillota; class Clostridia; order Lachnospirales; family Lachnospiraceae; genus RUG11237. Next base: position 56,327 of record JBGVDD010000085.1, read on the forward strand.
ATCCATGACTGGACGGAAAGTATATGCATTTCCATTATTTGCCTCCCGTACAAAATTGTAATTGTACTTCTTTAATGTTGCTTCTTCGGCCGTGCTGATAATACCATTTTTATCTGCGTCGCCAGTAAAGTTCTTAAAGTAAGCCTTGTAACCGTCCTGGGTAATTGCATTCAAGGTATATTCCTTATTCAAGGTTACACCTGATAATAATAGTGGCGTCTTATAATTTCCAGACTTAATTCCAGACCCACCATCTTCCGAATAAATAACTTCCCCCTTATCCTTGTAATTGTTCTTTGGATCAATGAGCACCTCAACACTTGGAGTAGAGTATACGGGACAGATATAGACAAATTCTCCTGTTGGTGTAAAGGAGATTCTGTTTTTAATTGCACCTTCCTGTGTGGCATTGTTAACTGCCCCTTTTACATAACCAGCCCCAGACACTCTTACTGCCTCTGATTTCATGGTGCTGTCACTTTGATTATAGTAATTATTTGCACGTTCTGCCAATGTTCTCTCTGAAGTTCCATTTAGATGTACCCAGCCATCCTTATGTGCTCCAATAGAGAATCCTGCCACAGAATATCCCTTATTGGATACTGCGGTTACCTGTATTGTGTCAAACATTGTGCATCTTAACACATCATCTTTTCCAAATCCATTGGCATAGCTTCCCTTGTTTGTATCTGGATTTTGGAACATAACACGGGCTTCATAGGGCCGGTATACAGGTCGTATAATAAATTCATTTCCGCTGTGGAGATATCCCCTGTATGTGTTGACAAAATCTTTTGTAAACTTCACATCTTCTGGAAGAATCAAATCACTCCAGCTCTTTGAATTTGGCTGCTTTAACTGATATCCTGCCAGATATACATTGCCATTGACTCCGGAAGAAATTGCTACCCCATTGGAATTTTTGTTTCCTGTATTGTAATCATTCACAATCGTCACAGAATCGGTAGCAGCTCTATGAACTACCACACTGTCACCCTTTGTGCCTGCGTCACCATTTTTGATGACTTTTGCCTGACCTAACGTATATTTATTTCCATTCTTATAACGATGTTTCTTGTCAGCCGTGGTTAGTTTTGCCTCTGCATCATCACAAAATATTTTCTCTACATACACATTACTATACTGTCCATCCGTGTACTCACCGTTATTGATAGTAAACTGATATCCAGGATAATACACTTTAACCCAGTCTACCCTGGAGATTGCGTTTTTATTTCCACCGTAGGTCTTTGTTTCCAGCTGTAAATAGCTTCCACTTACCTTATCTGCATCCGTTAATGTGTAACTGTAGGTCTGCCATCCAGTATGTTCTCCACAACGATACATTATCTGCTTTCCATTCAGATACAGATACGTATCTCTGGTGTATTTTGTTGTGTACCAGAAGCTCCTTTTATAACTTCCCTCATCACTCTTCCAATGAATTTCAATTTTGGATGCTGTAGTCAAGTCGATTCCTGTCCAGATATCCTTTCGACCTGACCAGGAATCTTCCCTTCCGGATACTTCTGCTGAAATACTCACATTTCTGGAATCCACCCATTCTGTTGCCGCATCCGCAGACATATCAGAACCTTCTGATACTGCCGGAACCAATTCCCCTGCCCCTTCTGCTGCCACATTCTCAGGAAGCGCTTCCTGTTGGGTTACTTCTTCCTTATCATCCGTCAATGTAACTGTAGTGATTGCACAATCCTCCTGTACATAGGCATTATTGGCATCCAATGCTACCTGAAAGGTTGCTTCCTTGGGCGCTCCTGCATAATCTAACAGTGGAATTTCCACAGTCTGACTTGTCACACCCTGTGCAAAGAAAATCTCTTTCTTCACCGACTGATAATCCACATCCGGCTTTGCTGTCTGTCCACCAGTACCCACCGTAACACCTGCCATCATATTTATACCAGATACCCGGTTGATTACAATTTCTGCCTTGCCTGCTTCGCGGTCCACTGTAATATGGTCTGTATCCATGGCAAAGATAACCTGTTCTTCTTCGTCATTATCCTTGATATTAAGATAACCCGTTGTGACACCGGATACTTCACCGGCCGATGCATTGCTTAACAAAAACATGGCCTGTTCTTCTGATTCTGACAGATTATCATCAATGATATCAATGTAAACAGATTTCATGCACTCTCCCTTTTTAAAGGTAAATGTATGGGAAAATCCTTCCACATTCTTTGCAAAATCATTGTATGATTCCTTATATTCTGCATCTTTCTTTTCTTCTTCTACAGTTTCAGCTTCATCTAACTGCTGCCAGTTTAAATTACTTGATTCTGTGCCAAGATAGGTATCTCTTGCCACCTGTAATGAAGTTCCATTAGATACTTTCCTTTGATTCACTACCGGCTCGTTTACAGTTACTTCTGTCACTTCCTCAGGTGTTGACTCAGTTACCTCTAAAGGTTCTAAACTCTCTGGCTCCTCTCCTTCCTCCTTCACCTGAAAATCCCCTACCTTGATAGAACCCCCGGTTTTATCATCCTCACCTAAGGTCTGGGTTTTCTTCTTTGTTGTTTCGACGCTGATTCTGTAATCTTCCCCATAGGTAGCGGTAACATCTACTGCTTTAAAATCAACTGTTGCCTCACTATCTGTGCCCCCACGTCGAACAATAAGCAGTTGTTCTCTCTGTCCTCCTTCCTGCGTATCTATCTGTGATACAAAAAATTCAAATCTTCCTTCCGGATATTTCTCTGATTCCTCCGCTAAGACCTCTCTCATCTGTTCTTCTGTAATATCACTTCCTAACAGATAAGAAGTTTTCTGCTCCATGGCCATGGAGGGAATCACATCAGAGCCCACCATGGCTACACTAAGCGCCAGGGCCAGACATCTTTTCAGATACTTGTTCCATAGTTTCTTTTTTCTCATACCCTTTTCTCCTTTCCTTCATTGCTTTTTTGTTTTCATTTGTTTAAATCCCAAACTCTTGTCAATTATAACATATTTTCCCACTTTGTACAGCATCTTTGTTGCATTTTGTATATTTTCCCAGGATTTTCTTCGTGAATCCTCGTTATTATTAACAATTTTTTCTATTTATTTACGTTTGTTTTTTTATCGTAAAATTTCCTTTATGATTCAGCAATAGTAACTTAAAAGACCACTGGCTAACCAGTGGTCTTTTATTTCATGGATATGATTTATTATTTTAATTTCTTCTTTCCCATGTAAGAATAACTCTCACTATAACACTTGCTTCATTAGTCTGATATGTTCTACTGGGTGGTCAACACAATACTTTCCGTGGCATTCATCGGAAGAGAAGTGTATGTATTTCCAGCAGAGTCCACCCAAACTCCATCGAAATATTTATCCTGCAGAGCAATCATCTGGTTTCCCGACTTATGAGGCGTTTTAATCATTTTTAGAGAGTGGTAGTCTAAAAAGTTATTCTCAGACTCCTTTGTCACCACATTAGTGATATCAAAACTGCTTAAATCCACTTCTTTTAAACTCCTGCACCACATAAACAGATTTCCCATATCTGTTACATTTGTGGTGTCAAAACTGCTTAAGTTTATACTCTCTAATTTATTACACCAACAAAACATCTGATTCATATTGGTTACATTTTTTGTATTAAACTGCCTTAAATCCAATGTTACAAAAGAATCACACCCGTAAAACATATTGCTCATATTTTTTACATTCTGAGTATTAAAACCGGTAAAATCCAATGTGGTAAGGGATTCGCAGTCTCGAAACATAGCTGACATACCAATCACATTAGAAGTATCCATACCCACTATATTTAAATCTGTTAAATTCTCACATCCCTTAAACATGGAATCCATATAGGTTACCTTACCGGTATAAACATCACTAAGGTCTAATTTCTTTAAGCTGATGCATTCCTCAAACATACCGTTCATATAGTTAAGATTTGTTGTATCCAGCCCACTTAAATCTACATTTGTTAAACTTTTACAGCCGCTAAACAGATAAGATACGCTTTTTGTCCCCTTGATTCTCTGCATCTTTGCTTCTTCCAGCACAGGACACCGGGCAAATATGCCTCTTACGGTACTAGCATTCACATCAGTGATACTGGCTTTTTTCAACTTTGCACACCCTTCAAATAAATAGGACACATCCACTGCTTTCTCCGCGTCAGCCCCAGGTCCTTTCACTGTGATTTCTGTCAGCGTGTTGCATGCAGAAAACATGTTGACCATGGTTTTCACACTACTAAAATCAAAAGTGCTCACATCAATCTGAGTCAGACTATCACAATAACAGAACATATTGGTCATGTCTGTTACATTCTTCGTATCAAAACTACTCACATCAATCTCTTTTAATGCTTTACAGGCCTGAAACATATATTGCATATCTGTTACCGAGCTGGTGTCAAAACTGCTCAAATCGATTTTTTCCAAACCATCACAGCCGTAAAACATATGACTCATATTTTTAGCCTGACTGGTGTCAAAATTGCGCAAATCCAAGTTCTTTAACTTGTTACATCCAAAGAACATATAATTAAAGTATTTTACATTTTTGGTATTAAAATTACTTACATCTAATTCTTCCAGATTGTTACAGTCGGAAAACACATAGCACATACTCTCCACATTTTCGGTAGTAAAGCTGCTAAGATCCAGTTTACTTAGACTTTCGCAGTTATAAAACAGGTAGTCCATGTAACGCACATTTTTTGTATCAAAATTACTCAAATCCAACTGGGTTAATTTTTTACATCCGGAAAACATACGTTGTAAGCTGGTGGCGTTACTGGTGTCAAAACTGCTTATATCCAGCTTAGTCAGGCTTTTGCATTCCCGAAACATGTCTGTATAATTTGCGATATTCTCCGTATGAAAGCTTCCTAAATCCAGTTGAGTTATGCTGTTACATTCTTGAAACATCATATAAATACTGGTTACCTTACCAGTGTCAAAGTTACTCACATCCAGCTTGCCTAAACTTTTGCAGTAAGCAAACATACATTCCATCTTGGTGACATTTCCTGTATCAAAATGGCTCAAGTCTAATTCCTCTAAGCTACTACACCCCTTAAACATAAGTGACATTTCTGTTGCATTTTTAGTATCAAAACTGCTCACATTGAGTTCACTTAAACTTTCACAATTCTCAAACATACCGTCAAAATATGTTACATTTCCTGTATCAAAGCTACTTAGGTCCAGTTTTGTCAGATTGGTACACCCCTGAAACATATAGTACATAGTTGTGGCACTTGCTGTATGAAAGCTGCTCACATTGAGTTCAGTTAAACTGTTACATTCAGAAAACATCCCCCAAAAAGAGGTTACCTTACTGGTATCAAATCCACTTAAGTCTATATTTTTCAAGCTTTTGCATCCCAAAAACATACCACTCATCTCTATGGCATGGCTGGTGTCAAATCCGCTTAAGTCCACGGTTTCCATATTTTCACAACCACCAAATAAATACTTTGCATTCTGTATGCCAACAAGATCAATTTTGGCACTTTTTATACTTTTCCGGTAATCAAACCATGGTACCCGATAATTCTCACCTTTGACTTCTTCAGCCACTTCCCCGATTCCCCATACCTTTAGCAATCCGGACTGGTCTATGCTCCAGGAAGTCTCACCGTGAGAACCGGAATATAAGATATCTCCTCCGGTTGGCACCGGGGTTATGGTTGCTTTAGGCACATCTGCGGTGACAATTACAGTTTGCGCTGGTGTCTGGGTTGGTATCTGGGTCATCGTTGGCATCACGGTTTCTACAGGAAACGGTGTCATGGTTGACGTGGGGGTTGCCAAAGCTTTGGTTACTGTTGGCATGAGTGTTACTGTGACTGTTGGTGCCTTCGTCACTGCCTGGGTTGGTGCTTTCGTTGCTCCCTGGGTTGGTGTCTTCGTTGCCCCCTGGGTTGGTGCTTTCGTTGCCACCTGGGTTGGTGCTTTCGTTGCCACCTGGGTTGGTGCCTTCGTTGCCACCTGGGTTGGTGCCTTCGTTGCCACCTGGGTTGGTACTTTCGTTGCCACCTGGGTTGGCATCTTAGTCACTGCCTGGGTAGGCTCACTGGTTGGAGTTTCACTGATTACCACCGTAGGCTCACTGGTTGCTGTCGCTGTGACTTTCTCTGTGATGGTTGGGATTGCTGTAGGAGCCTTTGTTATTGTAGGCACCTCAGATGTTACATTTACCACCGGGGTAGGTGCTTTGGTTGGTACCTTGGTAGATACAGGCGTCTTGGTTACTTTCTGTGTCTTTACCACAGATACCTTACAGGTTGCCTTGACTTTACTGTTACAGCTACTCCAAACTGTGATAATAGCTGTTCCTCTGCCTTTTGCTGTCACCTTTCCTGCACTGTTCACCATTGCAATCTTTTTGTTAGACGTCTTATATTTTACCTTTTTATAAGCCTTTAAAGGGGAAACAGACTTTACTTTTAATGTAAAGCTGCCTCCTACCTGCAGGGTCTTTTTCTTCTCACTTAAAGTTATCTTCTTTGGTTTTTCCTGAACCTTTATGACACAGGCTGCCTTTACCTTTGGATTGCTTTTGCTCACTGCCGTGATTTTTATACTTCCTGCCTTCCTGGCAGTCACTTTTCCCTTACTGCTTACTGTGGCAATCTTTTTATTGGAAGATTTCCAATTCACTGATTTTGAAGCTTTACCAGGTACTACACTCTTTACTTTCAAGGCATACTTTTGCCCCACATACAGTTCCATTTTGGATTGGTTTAATTTTATTTTGGTTACCTTTTTTCCTGCCGCCTGGGTGATTGTTGGGGACAAAGCCAGATGGGACATTGTCAGTGCAATCACCAGAAAGGCAGCCACTATCTTCTTGATATAATTTCTACTTTTCACTTTATTTCCTCCCATATAAATCAAGAAATACTTCCCTTGCTGCATTTAACCTCTGTTCAAACTCTTCATAAAATTCCATCTCTGCATTATATGGCTTAAAATAAAATTCCTGTAATATGTACATACTAACTTTTTTTCTCATGTCATCACTCTGAGATTCCAACATTTTCTGTAAATCCTTCTGAAAATAATGCCATTTATTGATATACTGCTCATAAGCTTTTAAATTTGGCGTATCCAACCATTTTTTCACTTTTATCTTCGTCCGTTCCTTTGGACATTCATGTACTTGCAAAAAATACTGAAATGTATTGTTTTCATAAAACCTTCCTAATGGAAACAATCGGCAGATTCCCGGTCTTGCAGGGTGTACACTGCATCTGCCTTCCTGATTCAAAAAGCTGCATCTTTCTTCTTCTCCTGTCATGGCAAGATTGGGCAGGATAATTCCATCCACCACATTTAGCTCTATATAACCTGACACCAACTCCTGGGGCGTCTTTCCCAGAAAGGTTGTCAGACGATGGACATCAAGAGGATCTAACACAATAGAGCGCCCCATTCCTTTACAACAGGCAGAACATCCCTGACAATCTCTGGTGTCCGCTTTCACTAAATCATTGGAGGTATATAGTTTTCCATCCGAGATATCTTCCATACGTACATTGCGCTGCATAATATTCTCCTTGTATTATTTATTATATTTCTCACAAAAAGACCACTGGCAAAACCAGCGGTCCTTTCGCATTGTCAATATATCTATATCTTCAATTATTTTAATTTCCAGATATCTCTGTTGTATTCAGCGATAGTTCTGTCAGATGAGAAGAATCCAGCCTTAGCGATGTTTGTAAGCATCATCTTCTTCCACTTATCCTGATCTTCATAATCCTTGAACATCTTGTCCTTTGTAGCAATGTAATCTTTGATGTCAAGTAAGGTCATGAACCAGTCTTTGTTGATTAATTCTTTGTGAAGTCTTTCTAAGTTTTCTTCGTTACCTTTTTCCATTACTTCATCACTTACGATAAAGTCTACGATTTCTTTGATCAATGGATCCTTATCGTAGAAGTCCTTAGATACATAGTCAGCCTTTTCGTAATGCTTGATAACAGTATCAGAATCTTCACCAAAGATGTAAATGTTGTCATCTCCAACTAACTGATGAATTTCCACGTTAGCACCGTCTTCTGTTCCTAAAGTAACAGCACCGTTTAACATAAACTTCATGTTACCTGTTCCAGATGCTTCCTTAGAAGCAAGTGAAATCTGCTCAGAAATATCACAAGCTGGGATTAACTTTTCAGCCTTGCTTACATTGTAGTTTTCAACCATAACCACCTTCATGTATGGTGCAACATCTGGATCATTGTTGATGATTTCAGATAATGTAAGGATTAAGTGAATGATATCCTTTGCAATAATGTAAGCTGGTGCAGCCTTTGCTCCAAAGATGAAAGTAAGTGGAGTAGTTGGCTTGTTACCCTTCTTGATATCTAAGTACTTGTAGATGATGTACAATGCATTCATCTGCTGACGCTTGTACTCATGTAAACGCTTAATCTGAATATCGAAGATAGCATTTGGATCTACTTCTACATTCTGTGTTTCTTTTAAGTATGCAGCTAATTCAGCTTTCTTACCTTTCTTGATTTCTTTAATCTTATCAAGAACCTTCTGGTCATCAATATATTTTAATAAATCTTCTAACTTGTCAGCATCTTTCTTAAATCCGTCACCGATTAATTCTGTGATGTAGGAAGCTAATTCAGGGTTACAGCTTAATAACCATCTTCTGAATGTGATACCGTTTGTCTTATTGTTGAATTTTTCAGGATAAATCTTGTAGAAGTGATTTAATTCTGAATCCTTCAAAATTTCTGTATGAAGATATGCAACACCGTTTACACTGAATCCGTAGTGGATATCCATGTGTGCCATGTGTACTCTTTCATCTTTGTCAATAATCTGTACTTTTTCATCATCGTACTTAGCCTTTACTCTCTCATCTAATTCCTTGATGATTGGAACTAACTTTGGAACAACCTTTTCTAAGTACTTTAATGGCCATTTTTCCAAAGCTTCTGCTAAGATGGTATGGTTTGTATATGCACACGTCTTAGAAACGATTTCGATTGCTTCATCCATGTCAATTCCTTCAGCCTGTAACAGACGGATTAATTCAGGAATTACCATAGATGGATGTGTATCGTTAATCTGGATTACTGCATGGTCATACAACTTGTGTAAGTCATATCCTTTCGCCTTAGCATCTTTTAAGATTAACTGAGCACCGTTACTTACCATGAAGTACTGCTGATAGATACGAAGTAAGTTACCAGCCTCATCACTGTCATCTGGATATAGGAATAATGTAAGGTTCTTAGCAATGTCTTCCTTATCAAATGAAATTCCGTCTTTTACAATGCTTTCATCAATGGTTTCTACATCGAATAAACGAAGCTTGTTTACACCGTTTTCATAACCGATTACATCGATATCATAAAGCACAGATTTTACTTTGCAGTCACCGAATTCAACATCGAAGCTGATATCTGTCTTATTTAACCAAGACTGATCTTCAATCCAGTCATTCTTTGTTTCTTTCTGTAAGTTCTTTTCAAATACCTGCTTAAATAAACCGAAGTGGTAATTTAAACCGATACCTTCTCCTGGTAAGCCAAGTGTTGCAATAGAATCGATGAAACATGCAGCCAAACGTCCAAGTCCACCATTACCTAAAGATGGTTCTGGTTCAATCTCTTCAATTTCGCTTAACTTCTTTCCGTTGTCAGCAAGAACTTTCTTTACTTCATCATAGATTCCCAAGTTGATTAAGTTGTTAGATAATAACTTACCAATTAAGAATTCGGCAGAGATGTAATAAATCTTCTTATCTCCTTCGATTGCCGGTGTCTTTGCTGTCATGTCCTTTGTCAAGTTCAATAAGCTGTAGTAAACTTCTGCATTTGAACAAGCTGCAATGTCTTTTCCATAGTTCTTCTTGGTTAATTCACTTAACTGTTCCTGTAAACTCATTTGGTTCCTCCTTTTGAAACTGAAAAATTTACTTTTTATGTTATTTATTAAATTATTTTCCCTGCTACATCTGAAAGAATAACATAGGAAAACGTTTTCCGCAAGTGTTATTTGAAATATTTTTGTAATATTTTCATTTTTTTACATTTTTCATAGTACAGTATGGTTAAGCACGTTTTATTTTTGTGCGGATTGCATAATTTTACACTTCCAAACTTTACCATACACCTGTTTTTAACAGATAATATCCTGATAATACAGTTTCACAAGCCTATGTTCCACAATACGGCTCCTGCCTTTTTCCCCGGAAAGCAACAAACAGATTTCCTCCACTGCTGCCTGAGAAATGCCATAAAAATTCTGTTTCACTGTAAGCATCTGTTTTCCAACATATCCCATCAGTGTAATTCCATCAAACCCACATACTGGACGGAAAATATTCATATCGATGCAGGCATTCATTGCACCTATGGCCATCAAATCAGAGGCACAAACAATCAAATCCACATCTCTTCCATATTCCATAGCAATATTTCTAGCCTTCAGTTCGCTGAAATCACCATAACAGATTCTAACCTTTAATTCCTTTTCCCTAGCCAGCTCCTTCATACCTTCCAGACGGCAATCTGTCACATAACCATTTTTCTTGCCCGCAATATAAAGTATATTTTTTGAATTATCATCAATCACCGCTCGCTTTGCCACATCATACTGTGCCTTCTCATTATCAACCCACACAGAAGAAGTATTTTCGTTCACAAATGGAGCATCCACCACCACACATTTAAACATCTGCATATTGATTAACTGGTGGAACACTTCATCTTCCTTTGACAATCCATAAAATATCATTGCAAAAATGCTTTGGGACTGAAAGTATCGAACAATCTCATCTAGTTTCATCCCTTCTAACATAGAGTAAAATATGGTAACTACTTCAATGTTTTTCTCCCGTGCCTTGTTCATGGCACCAGACAGGTATTGCATGGTAATTTCATCAATGGCCTGGGTCTGGGTGTTTAAATTTACTACCAGACCAACCCGGGCATACTGTTTTGAGGATAATGCCGCTGCAATTGTATTGGGAACATAATGTAATTCATCAATTGCCTTGCGCACTTTTTTCTTTGTTGTTTCACTGACATTTGGGTAATTGTTTAACACTTTTGAGACAGTGGATATCGCAACCCCTGCATAGTCAGCCACCTCTTTTATCGTTACCATAATTTTACTCCTGCTCTAGAATACTGTTATACTACCAACGATCCATAAATCGAACTGCACCGTTGGAATTTGGATTTTTCTTTCTCTCTGGTTCCAGGGGCTTTGGTTTTGCAATGGAACCTGCCAATCCGTTAGAAAGCTTATCTTTGCAATTCTTACAAAAACGTCCTGTCTTAATGGTAGTTCCACAATTCTCGCACTCGATACCAATAGGGGAATCTGAGGAAAATGCCAGCCTTTCCTCCCTAATCCACTGTTTGATCTGGCCTACTTCCACATCATTTGCCTCTGCCACTTCATTGATTCCTGCATTCTTGTTGTCTCTCACATATTCTCTTACCTGGAAGAATTTTTCCTCCAGTTTCTCCACGCAGGCGGGGCAAATGGATCTGCCCTGTCCCATATAATTAAACAATTTCCCACATGATCTACAGTTTCTTACATCCATACCTTTGTCCTCCTAATTCATTCCGCCGGTTCCCAAACATATAAAATATACCTCCAAAACACCTTGCTCTTTTAATTCCCTTGCAATAGCGTCCACTGTACTCCCTGTGGTATAAATGTCATCTACCAGCAATATTCTCTTTAATTTTACATCATTTTGCACAATTTTAAAAGCTTTTTTTAGATTTTTTTGACGTTCTTTTTCATTTAGCTGTTTTTGTGCCACAGTATTGCGCTGTCGTACCATATATTCACTATAAACTGGCAATTTCATACGTTTTCCCAACTCTTCTGCCAACACTTCTGCCTGGTTAAATCCTCTCTTTAACAGTCTTTTTCTATGCAGGGGAACCGGAATGATGCCGTCGATATGTTTTTGACATATCCAATCCTGACACTGGGCTACCATGGCATCCACGTAAAATTGGACATACTCTCTTTTATTATCGTATTTAAATCGATAGATGGATTCCCTCAATTCTCTATTATATTGAAAGACACACCTTCCAGCATTGTAACTATGTTTTTTTCTTTTACAGTCTCTACAATATTCTTCCCTGGTTTCTTCTAGGGGTTTCCCACACTTTAAACATCTGGGATTTCTAATAAGCTTTAGTTTTTTTACACAATCTTTACAGATATTCCCCTCTCCTATGGGGATAATCTTCTGGCACACCGGACAGGTTTGTGGATAAATCATGCGAATCAGCACCTGTCCTATGTGGCTTACTCCTATTTTTACTTTTTGAACTATTTTTGCTTCTATTTCCACCCCTCCTTTATCTCATCTTGCATTTGGCAGATTCTAAGTTTCAAGTCTGTGTTTCTTTTATTCTCATTTTTGTTCATTATCATTTGCTGAACCACATCCTCACGCCCCACAATAGTAACACATTGTCTGGCTCTGGTTACTCCTGTATAAAGAAGATTTCTGGTCATAAGCATTCTCGGTCCTCCTAACAGTGGCATAATCACTGCCGGATACTCACTTCCCTGAGACTTATGAATTGTAATGGCATATGCATGCTCTAGCTCTTCCAACTGTTTGAAAGAGTACTCCACCACTCTTTTATCGTCAAATTGTACCTTCAAAGTCTCCATTGTGTAACTCAATTCTATGATGATACCAGTATCCCCGTTAAATACTCCCGTTCCCTTCTCTACACAAATGCCATACTTATTTTTGATTTCCCATTCCATTTGATAATCATTTTTTATCTGCATCACCTTATCACCTACACGAAAGGTAACGTTCCCTTGTTTTTTCTCCTGCTTAGAAGGATGTGGTGGATTCAAAATCCCCTGAAGGTATATGTTCAACTCTTCCACACCCATAGGTCCTTTCCGCATAGGTGTCATAACCTGTATATCATAAGGTTCCACCCCAAGATTCGGAGGTAGAACTTCTACCATTAGTCTTTTAATGATATCTAAAGAAGTTTCCACATCATATCTTTTCATAATAAAAAAATCTTTATGTTTTTTTTCTAATTCCAATAATTTTCCTTCATTGATACGATGGGCATTCATTATAATATTACTTTTGCTAGCCTGACGGAAAATCTTATTTAATCGTACTACATTAAAACATTCAGATAAGATAATATCTTTTAGAACACTACCCGGTCCTACACTGGGCAGCTGATTGATGTCCCCTACCAGGATTAATCTTGTACCTACTGCAATGGCTCTTAAAAGTGAGTGCATCAGATAAATATCTACCATAGACATTTCATCTATAATGATTACGTCTGCCTCAATAGGATTGTCCTCATTTTTGTCAAATTGACTTTTACTATTATCATCTGTGGCACCAGATACCCCAAGGAGACGATGTATTGTTTTTGCTTCTCCACCAGTGGCCTCGCTCATTCTTTTTGCCGCCCGTCCTGTAGGGGCTGCCAGCTCCACCTCCATTTCTTCTTCCTCAAAATATTTTAAGATGGCATTTATGGTTGTAGTTTTTCCTGTACCCGGACCTCCTGTAATAACAACCAACCCATTACTTGCAGCCTCTTTTACAGCATACCTTTGCTTTTCTTCTAATTCCTCTCCCAGACTTTTTTCTATCCGCTGTATCCTTTTTTCTATCAAAGAATCTTTATCTTTAAAACTTACATTTAACTCTGTCAACATTCTTGCCGTATTTAGCTCTGTGTGGTAATTTAAAGAAGTAAATACATGAGGATTGTCTTCCTCCTCCCCTGGTTTTAATACCAACTTTCGCTCTACTACCATGTCCATCAAATGTTTCTCAATATCTACCTGGTATAATTTTAACAATTCCTTTGTCTGTGTAATCAACACATCCTTAGGCAGGTAAGTATGCCCATCATTTCCCGCCTGGGTCAGCTGATACAAAAGTCCACTTTTAATTCGAAAATCAGAGTCCGTGTGAATACCAACTTTAGCAGCTATCTCATCCGCTATCTTAAAACCGATACCATTAATATCTTCTGCCAGACGATAGGGATTTTCCCGAAGAATACCATAAATTCCATTTTTGTATCTTTCGTATATTTTATTGGCAAGACTCATGGAAATTCCGTACTGCTGCAAAAAAATCATTGCCTGGCGAAAATCCCTTTTTTCTTGTACCTGTTCAGAAATAGAGCGACACATTTTCTGACTAATTCCCTTCACTTCACAAAGGCGTTCCGGTTCCTCTTCCATAATACGAAAAGTATCCTCTTTAAATCTTCTGACAATTCTGGCTGCCAGTGCTGCACCAATTCCCTTAATGACCCCTGAAGCTAAGTATCTTTCAATGGCTATGGAATCTTTTGGTTCCTTTATCTCATAAGAATCTATTTGAAACTGTTCGCCATATTGATTATGAGTGATATACCGTCCCCTCAACGCAATCTGAATCCCTTCTTCAGCCATATGCAAAGTTCCAACGCAATAGATTTCTTCTCCCTCTGATATTACCTTCATGACAGTATAGCCGTTGTCACCATTATGAAATACAATGTGTTCAATGTAACCTTCTAATTCTTCCATTTCCATCTCCTGTGCAAATCTATGTAATACCGAAAACCACAAAAGGTCACCATCCATGGACAGCAACCTTTTCTCTCTATCTTCTTAATCTTCAATTCCATAATTTCTTTTCATCTGTTCATATAACTGCTTGGCAAGCCCAACTCCATCCCCTTGTTCTGTCATGGACTTGGCATATTCTGAATAAAGACTGTCCTCAAAATAATCTTTCATAGTAGACATATATCCTGAACTTTCCTCTGACTTTGGAATCGTCTTTCTCATCTCTTTAAAAACCTGTTCTACAAAATACTGTTCAAATTCCTTACAGGCATTCATCAGTTCTTCGCCACTTGCTTTACTGTAATCAGATTTTAGATTTTCTTCCAACTTGCCGGCAGAAACACTATCCTTAGTATACTGATTCGTAATATTCTGTATTGATGAAATATCCATATACTTATTTTCCCTTCTACTCAATCACTATCTTCTCAGTTCATTGGCCTGCTGCAACATTTCATCAGATGCCTGAATTGCCTTAGAGTTCATCTCATAGGCTCTCTGGGCTACAATCAGACTAACCATTTCATCTGCCACCTGCACATTGGAACCTTCCAGATAACCATTTTTTACTGTGGATTTCACCACATCCTGGCTGGTATCCTCATTGATTGCCTGTCCTGATGCCGGTGTTTCCCCATACAAACTCTGGCCTAATTTTTCTAAGCCTCCTGGATTATTAAACTGAAACACACCTAATTTCATCCCTAAATCCACATAATTGTTCTCATCATCCAAGTATCCAAAGCTTCCATCTGAAGAAGGCTGTACCTTTGACATTTCATATCCATTCATGTCAAAAACAATTTCTTTTCCAGTAGAATCCAACACTGGAAATCCGTCAGTTGTGGTTAACATCATGCCATTACTTCCCACTGCATAGGTAAAATTACCATTTCTGGTATAATATGTATTTCCATCCACACCTTTTACTGCAAAAAATCCTTCTCCATTAATAGCAAATGCAGTATCACTCTCTGAAGCTAAAAAAGAACCCTGTTTAAAACTAGTTGCAATAGAAGAGTTTCTAACACCCAATCCTACTTCTGCCGGTATTGGTTTTTCTTCCCCATTGGCTGTAGTTGTCTTTGGTTGAAGCTTTTGATACAACAACGTCTTAAACTCCGCTGTCTGAGTCTTGTACCCTGTGGTATTTACATTTGCCACGTTATTTGATATTGTATCTACATTTGTCTGCTGGGCAATCATTCCTGTTGCCGCTGTCCATAATGACCTTACCATACCTCTCTATCTCCTCTCACTTACACTCTTCCCACTTGATTTACTGCCTTGTCTATGGTAGAATCCACAGCCTGAATTGCCTTCTGATTTGTTTCATAGGCACGGGTAACATTAATCAACTCTACCATTTCCTTTACTACCTGAACATTGGACTGCTCTAAACATCCCTGTTCTACTGCCGCTGCGGAATCTGTTAACACTCCGCCTTGTAGCAAATCATACATGTTCTCTCCATATTTTTGAATATAATTATAATCTTCCACATCCACTACCCCGATTTGGGCAACCACCACATCATTCTGGGTAATCCTTCCCGTAGCGTCAATAGAACTTTTGCTATTTGGGTCTATCTGAATGGGATTAGAATCCGCTCCCAAAACAAAATCTCCATCCTGGGTTACCAGATATCCATTCACATTCACTGTAAAATTGCCATCTCGGGAAAGCTTTACTGAAGTCTCTCCCTGTTTATTGGTAAACTGAATCTGAAAGAACCCATCTCCACTTAATGCCACATCATAATCATTATCCGTTACCCGAAACGGCCCCTGGGAATAGTCTGTGTAGGTTTCTCCAAACTTAACCCCCATGCTCATGTTTCCGATTCCCCGGTCAATAAACGCCTCCGACGAATCCTTGATCTTTATGGCCAACTCATGTTCAAAGGAACGTGCTGTGGCACCTTCTTTTTTAAAAGCTGTTGTTGCTGAATTTGCAAGATTATTACTGATAACATCCAGCCTTTTTTGCTGGTGTACCATTCCGGTATACGCTGTATATAATCCCTTTACCATTTCATCCTCCAATGGCAGTCATTTCCTGCCCTCATATCCTAGGTTATCACTATCTTTTACTCGTCGCGTCTTCCACTCATAAATTCCACGAATTTTCCTGTTCCAATAGCAACGCAAGTCATAGGTTCCTCTGCTGTCATAGTGTTAATGCCAGTCTTATGTTCAATCAGCTCTTCTAATCCTCTAAGCAAAGCTCCACCGCCAGTCAATACAATACCTCTGTCTGCGATATCCGCTGCAAGTTCTGGTGGTGTCTTTTCCAATACACTATGCACCGCTTCCACAATCTGTGCTGTGGTATCACGAAGAGCTTCTTCTGTTTCTTCTGAAGTGACTGTAACTGTTTTTGGAAGACCAGTAACTAAGTTTCTTCCTCTTACATCCATAGTATCTACTTCCGGACGCTTGAAAGCACATCCAATCTTGATTTTAATATCTTCTGCTGTTCTCTCTCCAATCAAAAGATTATGCTTCTTTCTCATATATCGGACAATAGCTTCATCAAAATTATCTCCTGCAATCTTAATAGATGTACTTACTACTGTTCCACCCAAAGAGATAACTGCGATATCCGCTGTTCCACCACCGATATCTACAATCATATTTCCACATGGTTTTGCAATATCGATTCCGGCACCAATCGCCGCCGCAATAGGTTCCTCTATAATAGAAACTTCTCTTGCTCCCGCTTCCCAGGTAGCATCCTCTACTGCCTTTTTCTCCACTTCTGTCACACCGCTTGGCACACAAACACTAATTCTAGGCTTACGGAAAGTTTTCTTTCCCATGGCCTTCTGAATAAAATACTTCAACATCTTCTCTGTAACAGTATAATCAGAGATAACTCCCTGACGCAACGGTCTTACTGCCACAATATTTCCAGGTGTTCTACCAAGCATCTGTCTTGCATCTTCACCAATGGCTTTGATTTTATTGGTATCTCTATCAAAGGCTACAACGGAAGGCTCTTTTAAAACTACACCCTTCCCCTTAATATATACTAAAATACTCGCTGTACCTAAATCTATTCCAATATCTGTTGCCATCACAACTTCTCCTTTCCATCCAATCCTGTGGTTTCCTGTTCTATATTTATAGTAGCTTCTCTAAAATATACTCAAAAATGCTACCCAAAACGCAATCTTTATTATCTTTATGGTAACAGTTCAGCCATAGGCTAAACTGTTACGAAATCGGGCAATGCTTACGCATGCAAAATTGCCCGATTTTTGTTAAATGTACATTTTTGCACGGTCAGCGCAGTAAATGCGCAGACCTGCCTGAACTGTTACTCTTTATGTACTATTCCGTACAAAGATATCACTTCTTTTTTTAATCCATATAAATGTATCTACTTTCCCATAAAACCATAGACATTAGACATTATATACAATAATTTCACCTTTTTAAAGTAGTTTATTCAATTTTTTTTATTTTTTTTTTGAAATGACAAATCGACGAATCTCAGAAAAAAAAAGTGGATTTGCTTGTGCAAATCCACTTATCATAACGGTCTCAAAACATATGATTATACTTCGAAAATTAAATCTCCATAAGAAGGCATTGGCCAAGCTTCCTTATCAACAATCATTTCTAATGCATCGATAGGTGCTCTAAGTTCGTCCATAGCAACCTTAACTTCATCCTTGTATGCATATGCCTGCTCTTTTCCATCTTCCATAGCACTTGCCTTTGCCTGAGCTTCAACTAACTTCGCCAAAGCAGCCTTAGCTTCTGCTAATAACTTAGATGTTTCTGCTAACATATCAGACTGAACAGTTGCATCTGCTCCTGCATTCTTAACAGCAATTACAGTATCAGCAAGAGTTTTTGTATACTTAATGATTGCAGGAATAAACTGCTTGCTAGCCATATCAATCATAGTTAAAGCTTCAATATTGATAGTTTTAGCATAGGTTTCATATAAGATTTCTGCACGGGACTCTAGCTCAGCCTTTGTAAAGATCTTGAACTTACCAAACAAGTTGACAGCTTTCTCTGTTGTAAGAGCATCTACTGCATCAACCATAGATTTGATGTTTGGTAAACCACGTCTCTCAGCCTCTGCTACCCATTCATCTGAGTATCCATTTCCGTTGAATACGATTCTCTGATGCTTTGTCATATATTCCTTGATTAAATCATGTACAGCCATATCGAAGTCATCTGCCTTCTCTAAGATATCAGCTGCTTCGCAGAATGCTTCTGCTACAATTGTATTTAATACAGTGTTTGGACTTCCAATAGAGTCAGCAGAACCAACCATACGGAACTCGAACTTATTTCCTGTAAATGCAAATGGTGAAGTTCTGTTTCTATCTGTAGCATCCTTCTTGAAGTCTGGCAATGTTGAAACTCCAGTTTCTAACTTTCCACCATCCTTAGAAGACTTGGCATCTCCTGTTTCGATTAACTGCTTCACAACATCTTCTAACTGATCTCCCAAGAACATAGAGATAATTGCTGGAGGTGCTTCGTTAGCTCCTAATCTATGGTCATTTCCTACGTCGGATGCTGACTGACGAAGCAAGTCTGCATGTGTATCTACAGCCTTCATCATACAAGCAAGTACCAATAAGAACTGAATATTTTCATGTGGAGTTTCTCCTGGCTCAAGTAAGTTTACACCGTTGTCTGTTGTTAAAGACCAGTTGTCATGCTTACCGGAACCATTTACACCTGCAAATGGTTTTTCATGAAGAAGACATGCAAGTCCGTGACGAACTGCAACCTTTTTCATTGTTTCCATTACCAGCTGGTTGTGGTCTACTGCAATATTGGCTGTTTCGTAAATTGGTGCTAATTCGTGCTGTGCCGGAGCAACTTCATTATGCTGTGTCTTAGCTGTAACACCTAATTTCCACAACTCTTTATTTAAATCCTTCATGTAGGCACCGATACGTTCTCTGATTACGCCAAAGTAATGGTCATCCATTTCCTGTCCCTTTGGAGCTGGAGCACCAAACAAAGTACGTCCTGCATAAATTAAGTCTTTTCTCTTTAGGTATTTTTCTCTATCTACTAAGAAATATTCCTGTTCTGGTCCAACAGATGCTGTAACCTTGGTTGCCTCTGTATTTCCAAATAAACGAACGATACGAAGTGCCTGTTCGCTTACAGCTTCCATGGAGCGAAGTAATGGTGTCTTTTTATCAAGAGCTTCGCCTGTGTAAGAGCAGAAAGCTGTAGGAATACAAAGAATTGCTCCTGTAGCATCCTCTTTAATAAATGCCGGTGATGTAATATCCCATGCTGTATATCCTCTTGCTTCGAATGTTGCTCTTAAACCACCTGATGGGAAAGAAGAAGCATCTGGCTCTCCTTTGATTAATTCTTTTCCGGAAAATTCTGTAAACATTTTTCCTTCTTCATTTGGGTGTGTAACAAACGCATCATGTTTTTCGGCTGTTACACCAGTCAAAGGCTGGAACCAGTGTGTATAGTGAGTAGCACCCTTAGATTCTGCCCAATCCTTCATTGCCTTTGCAACGACATCTGCAGTTGCAAGTGACAGTTCGCCACCATTTTCCATAACATTTTTCACTTCTGCGAATACCTTCTTAGGTAAGTACTCTTTCATTTTAGTCAAGGTAAACACGTTTTCTGCGAAGATTTCTTCCACATTAAATTTTTCGCTCATTTTTCCCATTTCCTTTCGTTTAGAATTTCAATTGCTTATTTAGATATTGTATTCTGCCCATTATTCTAGTACCATCTAAAAAATGCAAAAAAAGGGTGTCCAAATTGGAACACCCTTGTTCGCTCAAACTAGCACGGCGTCCTCGCCGTTCATGTATAAGATAACCTATTCCACCTAAAAAAGCAAGAACTTTTTTCTCTTTTTTCTTTTTTTGTACCTTTTACATATAATTTCTACATATTTTATTCTTTTTTTTACATATACGACATTTGGATATTGCTATGATGCTTTAAAATACTTAATCCTTCTTTTCTTTCCTGCGAAGAATATCATAACGCTCCAACTCTATTCCCAAATCAATCCATAACTTCTGTTTTGGATGGGGAGCGCTCTCCATCTCTGCCCCATCTTCATCATGTATGGATAATACAGAAACAAGTAGATTATCCCCATTGGGTTTCATAATTTCAATCTGTTCACCTACAGAAAATTTATTTCTCTGTTCGATGGCATACTGATTTTTTTCATTCTTCTCACCCACAATGCCCAAATACGTATATTCATTGATATAGGTATTGCTGTCATAAATCTGCGTATTTTCATCCGGCTTTCCGAAAAAGAATCCTGTGGTAAACTGACGATACGTACACTTTCCAATTTCTTCCTTGTACCACTCTAAATTCTCTTTGTATTTTTCCTCCGACTCCAGATAGTCGTCGATTGCCTTACGATAGGTTCTCGCCACCGTTGCCACATACAGAGCTGTTTTCATCCTGCCCTCAATCTTCAAACTGTCAATTCCTGCATCTATAATTTCCGGAATATGTTCTATCATGCATAAATCCTTGGAATTAAAAATATAAGTTCCTCTTTCATTTTCATAAACCGGAAGATATTCTCCTGGGCGCTGTTCTTCCACCACTGCATATCTCCACCTGCAAGGATGGGTACACGCCCCCTTATTAGCATCCCTTCCAGTAAAATAATTACTCAATAAACATCTGCCGGAATAGGAGATACACATAGCCCCATGGACAAAAGCCTCAATTTCCAAGTCATCCGGAATATTGTCCCTAATCTGCTTAATCTCTGCCAAGGATAACTCTCTTGCTGCCACTACTCGTTTCGCCCCCATATCCTTCCAGAAATTATAAGTAAGATAATTTGTATTATTTGCCTGGGTACTAATATGAAGCTCTATTTCAGGGCATACCCTCTTAGCTATGGAAAAAATCCCGGGGTCTGCAATAATCAATGCATCCGGTTTTATCTCTTTTAATTCATTTAAGTATTTTTCCACACCTTCTAAATCATAATTATGAGCAAGAATATTCGCAGTCACAAACACTCTGACTCCTCTTTCATGGGCAAATTTAATTCCCTCTTTCATATCCTCCATAGAGAAATTTTTTGCCTTCGCTCTAAGACCGTAGGCTTCTCCCCCGATATATACTGCATCGGCTCCAAAAATCACTGCTACCTTTAACACTTCCAGGCTGCTGGCTGGAATTAATAATTCTGGTTTTCTCATATTTCCATCCTTCTTTTACTAAACTAGTACAATACCCAGAGCCTATTCAGACTCATTATTTATCTTGGTACTGATTGTCACACCATCTCCTAAGGGAACCACTGCAGTCATCAATTGCTTATGATTTTTTATGGTATAAAGATAATCTCTCATTCTACTATGAATGGTCCTGTTTCTTCGAGTCACTGCAAATCTGGATTCAATAATATCTCCATCCTGCAATACATTATCTGACAACAGCACTCCTCCTACCTTTAATAGTCTAAGGCACTCCGGAAGAAAGTTGATATATTGTCCCTTGGCTGCATCCATAAAAATAAAATCAAAAGGCTCCTGCAAGCTGGCCATAATATCCAGGGCATCTCCTTCTAATAAGGTAATTCTCTGCTCCATGCCCGCCTTCTTAAAATTATCCCTGGCAATCGGAATTCGTTTTTCATATTTTTCTATAGTGATAATTTCTGTATCCTTCGGCCCATATTCACCCATTAGTATAGTAGAAAAACCAACTGCGGTACCCACTTCCAAAATACGTTTTGGCTGTTTCATGGCAATGAGTACCTTTAACAAACTCTGCATTTCCCTTCGAATAATGGGTACCTGGTCTGCCAAAGCCTGTTTTTCCAGTTGGTTTAAAAATTCTGTATTTCCCTGATCCAATGAGTTGATATAGGTGACGAAACGTTCATCTACAATCATTGCTCTAATTCCTCTTCTTTACTAACAATTAGCCCAAAGGTTAAACTGTTACCGTTACTTTTCTTTCTCATCTTGTTCTTCTGTATGCCCTGCCATAACTCCTATCATCTGTTCCGTAGTCATGGATGTGTTCAGCACATACACACCAGGTTTAATTTCCCCGGTATACTCTGATAATTTTTCCTGAACTACAAACACATTAGCATCTTTTATCAAATAATTTTGTTCTAATATCTTACCAATCTGTCTGCTTCCATCTCCTTCATTCACAATCACCGTGACATCTCTTCCCGGCTCTGCCGCAATTGGCTTATCTGTGAAAACCTGGTATCCAAAGTCGTAACAATACATTCCTCCTTGATAGATTCCCAGGATAATCAACAGCCATACCAACACCCGCAATACAATACCTATGACAGACAGGGTTGCATTCTTCGTTTTCATCCTGTGCTTCCCTCCCGGCTACTGCCCATTGTCTTCCTTATCCTGATTGCTGACCAAATCCAAATCAATGGCAGCAAGCAGAATTTTGGCAGCGTCCTGAACTGTTCTCACAACTCTTAATTCTGCTGCCAAGAACTCATTTACCAGTGGATCCTTTCGAAACGTAGCATTCTCCCTTTCAAAATTCTCCATAGCATTATATAATTCCTCTCCCTCCAAATTCATACGGAGTTCAAAATTTTTCCAACGGAACTGATTGATTTTATCGCAAAGTACTTTGTCCTGCTCCACCTCGCTTTTTATGCGAAGAAAATTCTGATATCCTTCATCATTTACAATTGCATCTTTCAGTTCTCCTGCTTTTTCTTCTACCAGTCCCATATCTTATCCTTTCTAGACTTCCATAATAATTGGTAAAATCATAGGATTTCTCTTTGTTCTCTTCCACAAGAAATCACTTAAGGAATCTTTCATAATGTTCTTAATTTTACCCCAGTCTGTAATATTTTTTTCCATACATTCATCCAATGCATCGCTGACAATTCTTCTTGCTTCATCCATCAAGTCCTCAGACTCCCTTACATACACAAAGCCACGAGACACAATGTCCGGACCTGCCAGTACCTGATTTCCATATTTCTCCAGCGTAAGTACTACAATTAAAATACCATCTTCTGCCAGACGCTGTCTGTCCCGAAGCACAATATTTCCCACATCTCCTACTCCAAGACCATCCACTAATATTGCCCCAGTCTGCACTCTGTCTGTAATTGCAGCTTCCTTATCATCTAACTCCAACACATCTCCTGAACGCATAATAAATACATTTTCTTTTGGTATACCCAGCTCTTTTACTAAATTTGCCTGTGCTTTCAAATGTCGGAACTCACCATGTACCGGAATGGCATATTTAGGTTTTAAAAGTGAGTATATTAATTTAATCTCTTCCTGACACGCATGACCAGATACGTGGGTATCCTGGAAAATAACATCCGCACCCTTGGCAATCAGCTGATTAATTACATTGGAAACAGCCTTTTCGTTTCCTGGGATTGGATTGGAACTAAAGATAATCAAATCTCCAGGCATAATCGTAACCTTTTTGTGAATAGAACTTGCCATTCTGGATAAGGCTGCCATGGATTCTCCCTGACTTCCTGTGGTAATGATAACCGTCTGTTCCTCCGGATAGTTCTTTAACTGTTCAATATCTATTAACGTCTTATCCGGTACATTTAAATATCCTAATTCCTGGGCAATGGTAATAATGCTTACCATGCTTCGACCTTCCACTACAACTTTTCTTCCGTATTTATACGCTGAATTAATAATCTGTTGTACTCGG
Source organism: Lachnospiraceae bacterium (assembly GCA_045119215.1). Taxonomy (GTDB): domain Bacteria; phylum Bacillota; class Clostridia; order Lachnospirales; family Lachnospiraceae; genus RUG11237. Next base: position 80,628 of record JBGVDD010000085.1, read on the forward strand.
TCCACATTAGAAGCAAAGGTTGCAATAATAATTCGATTATCCTTGTGTTCTGCAAAAATATTATCAAATGTAATACCAACCGTTTTCTCCGACATGGTGAATCCCTTTCGTTCTGCATTGGTACTGTCACACATTACAGCCAGGACACCTTTTTTCCCAATCTCGCCAAGTCGCTGTAAGTCTATACTATCACCAAAAACCGGTGTGTAATCTACTTTAAAATCTCCTGTGTGAAGCACAATACCTGCTGGTGAATAAATAGCCAGAGCAGCCGCATCTGCAATGGAATGATTTGTTCTGATAAACTCAATTCTAAAGCATCCTAAGTTGATGGACTGACCATGTTTTATCACCTTACGCTTAGTGCTGCGCATAAGATTGTGCTCTTTTAGTTTATTTTCAATAATACCCATAGTTAATTTTGTGGCATAAATTGGTACATTTACTTCACGCAGTACATAAGGCAATGCTCCAATGTGATCCTCGTGGCCATGGGTGATTACGAATCCTTTTACTTTATTGATGTTATCCTTTAAATAAGTCACATCCGGAATCACCAAATCAATTCCCAACATATCATCTTCTGGAAATGACAGGCCACAGTCCACTACAATAATACTGTCTTCAAATTCAAAGGCAGTAATGTTCATTCCAATTTGTTCTAATCCTCCCAATGGAATGATTTTCAATTTTGAATTGTTAATATTTTTCAAACAATCACACCTCCATATATCTTTCTTAATTTTTAATTTCACTTTTTATATTAATTCCGTCCCTGTCCAGACCCACTGAACAAATACGCAAATCAAGTTCTACTTCTCAATATCTACATCTTCCAATAACTGGGCAAATAGAGCCGATACCATGTCTAATTCTTCATCATCTTCCACAATTTCGTACACACTTTCATCCGCTGATTCTTGTGCCGTATCCTTTAAAATATAGGCATCTGCTTCATCATCTTCCGATTCCGTTACCAAAATATATGTCACGCCATTAATTTTGGTTTCTTCCAACACAAAAAAACCTACTGTTTCATTGTCATCAAACGTAAATGCTATTTTTTCCATATAGATTTTATTCTCCTTTTTTTAGAGTATCCAAGTATCCCTGAAGAATAAAAGCCGCTGCTATCTGGTCCACATAATCTTTTCTATGTTCCCGTCGAACATTACTTTCTATCAAAGACTTTTCAGCGGCAATAGTAGTCAGTCTTTCATCCCACAAAATCACAGGAAGATTACAGCGTTTCTCCACGGCCTCTTTAAATTCCATAGTCCGCTCTATTCTTTCTCCCAATGTATTATTCATATTTTTAGGATACCCAAGTACAATTTTTTCCACTTGATATTCTTCTACAATTTCTTTAATACGTGCTAATGTTTTACGAAGTTTATTTTCGTCTTTTCTCGTTATGGTTTCTAAGACCTGGGCTGTAATCAGAAGCTCATCACTCATGGCTACACCAACTGTTTTAGAGCCATAGTCCAATCCCATAATTCGCATATTTTTCTCCTAACAAATTTTCTCTACTGTCCTTGTCTGCACTATTTCCAGGACTCATTCTCTACATACGCTCTTAAAAGTTCTTCCACTAACTCATCCCGTTCCACTTTCATAATAAGGCTTCTTGCGCTTTTATGGCTGGTGATGTAAGTTGGATCTCCTGACATAATGTACCCTACAATCTGATTAATAGGATTATATCCCTTTTCTGTCATAGCCTCATATACAGACGCTATAATCTCCTTTACCTGTACTTCCGGCTCTGTCTGCACCTTAAAATATTGTGTATTTCCTAAATTCTGCATATTTTCACGACCTCATCTGATAAATAATAATTACTTCCGCTTCACAATTTTATCTAGTTCATTGTAATATAACTTTGTAAAAAATTCAATCTATTCTTTTATTTTTCCAATGTACACCTTAGCATTTGATTTTCATCTACCTTGATGACTTTCGCCTTAACGATTTGATTTTGCAATTTCTTTTCTGCATCAACCGCTGCCTTCATATACTCTTTTGTATGGCCTACCTGCATCTTTTTTCCATCCAGACTGATTTCCTCTTCGATAAGAATTTCGATTTCTTTTCCCAGATAGTACTCTAAAAATTCTCTCTTGTGTTTTTTCCCAAGTTCAATCAAAATGCTGCTTCGTCTTGTCTTTTCCTGTTCCGGTATCTGACCTGGCATTTTGGCAGCATTCGTTCCCTCCCTTTTGGAGTATTTAAAGATATGTGTCTCAAAAAAATTCACCTTTTCCACAAAACTTCTGCTCTCTTCAAATTCCTCTTCGCTTTCCTGAGGGAATCCCACAATCACATCTGTAGTAATTGCCACTCTGTCATAATACTTACGTAAGAGTTCACATTTTTCATAATATTGTGCAGAACTATAATGACGATTCATTCTTTTTAATGTAGCATCACTACCGCTTTGCATTGACAAATGAAAATGAGGACAAATTTTTTCCATGGTACAGATTTCCCTTACAAATTCATCTGTAATAATTCTTGGCTCCAGAGAACCCAGACGAATCCTCATTAACCCCTCTATTTTGTTCAGAATCTTCAATAAGCTTAACAAATTTTCATTTTCCAAATCAATTCCATAGGAACTAATATGAATTCCGGTAAGCACCACTTCTTTATATCCCATATGAACCAATGCCTTCACCTCTGCCTCAATATCCTCGCTTTTTCTGCTTCTGACCCGTCCTCTTGCATAAGGTATGATACAGTAGGTGCAAAACTGATTACATCCATCCTGAATTTTAATATAAGCTCTAGTGTGCTCCGATGTTTTTTGTAATGTGAGGGTTTCATATTCTGTGGTATGGTTAATATCTATCATGGAATCTGTCACACTGTGCTCTTTCTTGTATTCTTCCAGAATACGTACAATATCCTTTTTTCTATTGTTTCCCACTATGATGTCCACTGCAATGTCTTCTAATAAAGCTTCCCCTGCCGCCTGGGCATAGCATCCTACTGCCACAACAATGGCATTTTCGTTTTGTGCTTTTGCCTTATGTAACATTTGTCTTGATTTTCTGTCTGCCATATTTGTAACGGTACAAGTATTGACAATATAAACATCTGCCGGACTGTTAAAATCCACAATACGATACCCCGCATCTACTAATAATTGCTGCATAACATCTGTTTCATAAGAGTTTACCTTACACCCTAAATTATGTAAAGCTGCTGTCATCATAATGTTCCTCCTGACTCTAATGATAAAAAAATTGCCAATAATTTTCTGACTTTTTTATACAATTCGCCGATTATGTCTATTTCTTCTCAAAAAAACCTTTATTTTTGGTCGGCTTGACTACAAATATTTTTTATTTTTGTTAAAATCGTGAAATATTAGTAAAATTTTCCCTTTCTCTCTGTTTTTTATTGACTTTTAAAAATCAAAAATGTAATATTAGAGAGAATTATAATTAAATACTTAAGGGAGGTATATCATATGAAAACAGTACAGATTTCATTAAATTCAATTGACAAAGTAAAATCTTTCGTTAACGAAATTACAAAATTTGATTATGATTTCGATTTAGTATCTGGAAGATACGTTATCGACGCAAAATCAATCATGGGAATCTTCAGCCTTGACTTATCAAAGCCAATCGACTTAAACGTACATGCTGAAGGTGATTTAACCCAGATTATGTCTGTGTTAGATCCATACATCATTAAATAATGAATTCAATACCCAGATGATGAAGACCAGTTTTCACTGGTCTTTTTTCATCTTATCTCAATCTCACAATCTTAATATTTCAAAATTCTATTCACCAATAGAAATCATCTCCACCGAATCCAATGTCTTTTGCATTAGTTCTTCAATCACATCATCCAGATGGGTTTCTGAACGTTTGATGATATTAATATTTGGTTTGGTTACCGGATGCTTTGCCACAAATATAGTACAGCAGTCTTCAAATGGCTGAATAGATGTCTCATAGGTATTAATCTTCTCAGAAATATCTATGATTTCCTGCTTATCAAAGCTGATTAAAGGTCGATATACCGGCATAGTGCACACCTCATTGGTGGCCGCTAAGCTCTGTAAGGTCTGACTTGCTACCTGCCCTACACTCTCTCCGGTTACCAAACCAAGACAGTTATTTTCCTTCGCCAAATGTTCTGCAATACGCATCATGTATCTTCTCATAATAATAGTAAGTTCATCATGAGGACACTTTTCATAAATCGCCAACTGAATATCTGTAAAGTTTACCACAAACAATCTCATAGATCCTGAATACTTAGATACCAATTTTGCCAAATCTACCACCTTTTGCTTTGCTCTCTCGCTGGTGTATGGTGGCGCATGAAAATACACTGCATCTATTTTTACCCCACGTTTTGCCATCATATATCCTGCTACCGGGCTGTCAATTCCTCCTGACAATAAAAGCATGGCTTTACCGTTGGTTCCTAAAGGCATTCCTCCCGCACCCTTAATAGTCTTGGAATATACATAAATCTTCTCACGAATTTCCACATAGACAGTCACATCTGGATTGTGAACGTCCACTGTTACCTCTGGGAATGCATCTACAATTTTTGCACCTAATTCTTTGTTAATCTCCATAGAATCTAATGGATAATTTTTTCGTGCACGTCTGGCCTTCACCTTAAAAGAAAAATTACACTTATCATATTCTTTCCTTAGAAAATCTACTGTCTGAGCCGCAAAATCTTCAAAGCCGTTGTCTTCCATCTTTGCTACAGGACAAATTCCCACAATACCAAATACATGTTTCAGCGCATCTATAGTTTCATCATAATCAAAATTTGCCTCTGTCTCTACAAAAATCCTTCCTGGTTCTTTGCGAACATTAAAATCTCCCTCTACGTCCTTTAAGACAAACCGAATCTGGTTCATCAAAGCATCTTCAAAGAGAAAGCGATTTTTCCCCTTGACACCAATTTCTGCATATTTTATCAAAAAAGCCTTATACATATTTTTCCTCTTTCTAAAAAAACTATTACTAAAACATCATAACTATAAATCCGTAACAGTTCAGCCATAGGCTAAACTGTTACGAAATCGGGCAATGCTTACGCATGCAAAATTGCCCGATTTTCGTTAAATGCACATTTTTGCACGGTCAGCGCAGTAAATGCGCAGACCTGCCTGAACTGTTACATAAATCCTTAATTAGTGACGTGTGAATCTGCGAAGCAGGGGCAAAACTTCCCTTAATATCTGGAGAGCATACTCTAATTCTTCCCACTTCGTATGGTAGGAAAAGCTAAATCTTACAGTAGCTTCCAATTCTTCCTTTGGAACCTTCATGGCAAGTAATGTCTTACTAGGTGCCGGTTTGTTGGAAGAACAGGCTGAACCTGCCGACACATAAATTCCTTTATCCTCTAAACTGTGTAACAACACCTCACTTCTTACACCTTTAAAGCTGGCACTGACCACCTGTGGTGCCGTATCCTTCATGAAATCTCCATTGACTTTCACATTCTCAAGCCCGCATAACTCTTCACAAAATCTTTTCTTCAGTTCATACATCTTAGAAATCTTTTCATCAAAATTTTCATATGCCATCTCACATGCAAGTCCCAGGCCAACAATTCCAGGAACATTCTCTGTACCGGAACGCATCCCTTTTTGCTGTCCTCCGCCTAAAATCACAGGTTTTATTTTTACGTGTTCACCTACATACAAAAAACCAATGCCCTTGGGACCATGAATCTTATGTCCACTAACAGATAAAAGGTCAATGCCCATTTTCTTTGGATAAATTCTAAACTTTCCATAACTTTGAATGGCATCTACATGAAAGTAGGCTCTTTTACTAAACTCATGAACTAATTTTGCTGCCTCCTCTATTGGCTGCAGAGCCCCTACTTCATTATTTACGTGCATAATGGAAACCAGAATGGTATCCTCCCGCAAAGCCTGTCTTAATTCCTCTAAAGAGATAATACCATTCTCATCCACTGACAGCTTTGTAATCTCAAAACCATTCTCTTCTAAAAATGCCAAAGGGGCATGAATAGCAGCATGTTCTACCTGAGTAGTAATAATATGCTTTCCCACTCTTTTATTCGCCATTGCCACTCCAAACATTGCCATATTATTTGACTCCGTTCCACCAGAAGTATAGATAATTTCCTTTTCCTTGGCTTTTAGGGTTTTTGCAATTCTTGCTGTAGCTTCCTTTATATAATTTTCCGCCTGTACCCCCTTCAAATGCATGGAAGAGGGATTTCCATAGTCCTCTAACATTAGTTTTGTCATAAGCTCTGCTACCTGGCTCTCACACCGGGTAGTAGCAGAATTGTCCAAATAAGCTTCCACGTCAATCTCCTTTTTTCTGCATCTGTCACAGTCACCACAAAACTCAATCCTGCTCTAATTCAAACATAATAATCGACAATGTGGTCAGTCCTGCTGTTTCCGTTCTCAAAATTCGTTTGCCCAAGGAAATCACCTGCATTCCACTTTCTTTTGCAAGTTGAATTTCACTCTCGTCAAATCCGCCTTCCGGTCCAATATATATCCCTACGCTTTGATATTGATTCAGACCTCTGATTACCTCTTTTGAGGTTTTCATTCCTCCGGCAAACTCATACGGAACAATATTATAATCTAAAGTTTTCCCATATGCAACTGCTTCTTGAAAGGTCATGCAGGAATAAATCTGGGGAATCACCATCCGTTTGGATTGTTTTGCCGCACTCTCTGCAATTTGCTGCCATCTTTGTCGTTTGTTCTTCTCTTTCTTAGCATCTAATTTTACCACACTTCGCTTCATAGCCACCGGAATAATTTCATACACTCCAAGCTCCACTGCCTTTTGTATAATCAACTCCATCTTATCTGCCTTAGGAAGCCCCTGAAACAAATATAACTTCACCGGAAGTTCTGTGGAATTGCTGTCAATATCTACAATTTTTGTTTTTATAAAAGTATCGGATAACTCAGTAATGGAACAGATAAAATGCTTATCTGTCCCATTGCTCAACATAATCTCCTCGCCTACTTTCATGCGAAGTACATTTTTTATATGGTTGACATCCGTACCTTCTATTTTAATTTCAGAACCATCCACCTGGGATTCGTCAATAAAAAACTGATACATAGTTACCTCTCTTTTTATAGCTTTATGGTTTCACTGCTGTGATAGAACACCAGTCATTTTGGTAGGTTACTTCCACTACCTGAAGTCCTGCTTTTACGATGGCTTCTGTAACCACTCCTTCTTTTTCCTTCAATATCCCTGATGTAACATAATGAGCTCCCGGTTTCATGGTAGCCGGTATCACAGGTGTCATGGCTACTAGAATTTCCGCTAAAATATTGGCACAAACCAAATCATACTTTTCATATCCCACCTGATCCTGTACATTCTTGTCGTCAATCAAGTTGCCTAGTATCACATCATATTTGTCCTTGGAGATACCATTCACTTCCATATTTTCTGCCACCGCATTGATGCAGCAGGGATCAAGGTCGGTTCCTAGTGCGTAAGCAGCGCCCAATTTAATTCCTGCAATGGATAAAATTCCACTTCCCGTACCTGCATCTAACATTACAGTATCCTTTGTGACTAACTTTTTAATCTGACGGATACACAACTGGGTTGTCTCATGCATTCCAGTTCCAAAAGCTGTTCCCGGGTCGATGTCGATTCTCATCTTTCCTTCATCTTCCGGTTTTAGTGGCTCCCAGGAGGGCTTGATTAAAATATCATCCACATAGAACTGCTTAAAAAATTCTTTCCATTTGTTCTGCCAGTCTGCATCCTCTGTCTGGCTCTCTGTAATAGTACACTCTCCCACATCCATAAACTCAGCCAAGGATGCCAGCTCTTCTTTTACTTGCTGTAAAATCTCAGTAGTATCCTGTCCATCCTCAATGTAAAAAGATACATAGGCATCATTTGATGCATTTGGATTTTCAGGCAAAATATCCACAAACATCTGGCTCTTCTCATACTCTGTCAAAGGAATATTGTCCTCGATTTCAGCCCCTTCAATCCCTAACTCACATAAGGAACTGACAATAATATCTTCCGCTTCTGAAATTGTTTTAATTGTAAATTTGTTCCACTTCAATCTTCTCTCTCTTCGCAAAGGTCTACAGCTGTAAGAAATCCAAATAATTCTGTAAATCCTCTGTTACTTTTCCTTTATGTTTAATAATTGTTGATTCCACATTTCCTGCCCGTTTTTGTTTTTCCATCAAATGACGTTCAAATTTTTCTACAAACGGTGCATAACTTGGATTTTGTTTTAATGTTGCCCTAATTTCTTTTGGAAAAGGAATATACTCACATAATATTTCCCTTACCACTTTATTTAATCGCTGGGAACCTTTGGCTTCGAACGTAATCCAGTCCACATAATCCATAACAAATAAATTCCGGAAACTGTTCTTTGCCCTTGTTAAATTCTGTTTAATCTTATCCTTTGCCTGCTGTGACAAATCATGATTTTTCTTATAGAACTGAGCATAATCAAAATATTCTGATGTCAATGACTTTTCACTAAGATCATTCCAATAGGCACCCTGAATATTTCTGCAGATTTCCCAACGGTACTGGCCTAAAATTCCTACTGCCATCTTTTCAATACTTTCCTTTGTCATCAATGGCAGTGCAAATCTTGCCGGTGTATCCTTTCTTGGTCCTGAAACCTCTTGCCACATAGCTCCCTTTGTACCAATATTGGGCATTAAAAGTATCACTGGTTTTACCTGCTTTTGAATAAATTCTTTCGTGACACCATGATCACTGTCCCAAAAAGTAACCTCTCGATAAAAACAAGAATAATCAATTTTTAAGATATCATCAAAAGTCTTTTTTACCTGACTCTTTTGTAACAACATACCCTTTATGGATTCATCTCCCTCTGTATACAACACCGGACAAAATGTCATGATCTGGCCTTGTGTCATCTTATTTACAGAAGTAAGCATATTTCTAAGTTCAAACACCATTTTGCCTACCTGATCATGCTTATAGGCTTCTTCCTGTTCCTTGGTAAACTTCTGTGTCTTTTTCATATCCCTAAGAGTAGCATCATAATCTAAATCAAATTCATTTCTTGAGGGTTCATGCTCTCCTTTGTAAATCTTGACCAGCCACTCTTTCATGGTGTATATCTGATAATCTCCCATGTCTTCATCCCGCTTTGTATAAAACATGTCAGCTAGTCCCACATCATTTACCAGATGTTCATCCAGAAAGCCAAAATTTAAGAATAATTCCACCAAAGGAATTGTTTTCTCTTCCAGTACATATTTTTTTATCACTGCCTCATACAAATCATAGAATAACGTAGTAAGAGTTCTGCGCACCCGATTCACTTCATCTGCCGTATCTCTCTTGTCCGTGATTCCTGCAAAAATCGTCAGCTGTTGGCGAAGTTTCTCATTTTTTTCTTCTTCCATCCCTGCATACGCAAGAAGCTTCTCGGTAGTGTTCTGAGTAATCTTTTTTACAATATCAAGCTGGGCTGATGTGTAGTCTCCCACAGACTGTGTGACAGTGCCCTGTGCTACCTCTCCTTGTCCGGATGCTTCAACACTTCCTGCATCCTGAAGATTCAGCCCCATCATCTTGCATTTCTCATTGTAGGATTCTTTTACCTTAGATATCAAGGCTTTATCGACTCCTTCAAATCCACTGGCAAAATTCAAAATTTCCTCTGCCTTCTTTGTCAGTGATGTAACATTTCCTTTTTTGGAGGCAATCTGCAAAATCAAATCCTCATACATGGAAAACAGATTGTCCGAATCATCTGCTATCAGAGCAGGAATGCTGGCCTTTAGATACTGGCCAATTTCGTCATACAAATCTGCTACATCACTTGCCATCTCTAAGATATCATCCAGATTCTTTTCTACCATATATTCGCTTGCCCCAAAAAAGTCATTTCTTATCTGGGCCGGTATTGCAAGCAATTCCTGAAAGTACTCACTGTTTGTGTCATCTATCTGTGTCTGCCGGGCAAATTCTTTCAATGCTACAATCTTGGCAGATGCCCTGCACTGTGCATTATACCCCTTACACAATTCCACATATCTGACATACTCTGTCCTGACGTAGTTAAACAGTTTTCTGGTTCTCTCCTCTTCTGACTTTACTGTATTTAATAAATATTCCGTCTGTTTGATGGCTGTCTCCACCGTATTTCCCGGGTTTACCTTTGCCTTAGCTGCAATAGCCACATTTTCTTCCACGCTGCCATATGGATACACCATCATTACCGTATCTTCCTCCGCAAAATAGCTGCAGGTTCTCTTTCCAATTAAGCCCTCAATAACACCAAGAACTGCACCTTTTTTGTACTCCATTCTGCCAGACTTGTTTACAGAAACCAGCTTTCCTTCCACAATAACCGCTATGTCCTGTACCGGCTGATTTTCCATAAACACCAGACTTCCTTTTGTTACTTTCCATTCTTTCCCTTTTTGCTCTTCCATACCATTTTACCTTCCCATCATTATTTATATAGTCACAATATTATATAACGTTATTTTATCACTTTTGTATAATAATTACAACAAAAAAACACAACGGGGTCGCATCAGAAGGATGCGACCCCGTATCACATATACTGTACCCAGTAGTATTATTCAATTGTTACAAGCCATCCTTCTGGTGCTTCAATTTTGCCCATCTGGATTCCTGTGAGAGTCTCATAAAGCTTCTTGGTAATCGGTCCCATTTCTTCCATTCCGCTTGGGAAACAGATTTCTTTTCCGTGATCCACTACTTTTCCTACCGGAGAGATTACCGCTGCTGTACCACACAATCCACATTCTGCAAAATCCTTTAATTCATCCAGATATACTTCTCTTTCCTCTACCTCTAATCCCAGGTACTCTTTTGCAACATATACCAAAGAACGACGTGTAATAGAAGGTAAAATGCTGTTAGACTTTGGAGTTACAACTTTTCCATCTTTTGTTACAAACAGGAAGTTTGCTCCACCAGTTTCTTCTACCTTGGTTCTTGTCTGTGGATCAAGATACATATTTTCATCGTAGCCTTCTTCATGAGCAGAAACGATAGCATGTAAGCTCATTGCATAGTTGAGTCCCGCCTTAATATGTCCTGTTCCGTTTGGTGCCGCACGATCAAAATCACTGACACGAATGGTGATCGGCTTTGCACCACCCTTAAAGTATGGTCCTACCGGTGTTGCAAACACTCTGAACTGATATTCCGTAGCCGGTTTCACTCCAATAACCGCATTAGATCCAAACATATACGGGCGTAAATACAACGTTGCTCCTGAACCAAATGGAGGAACATAAGCAGCGTTTGCCTTAACCACCTGCTTTACTGCATCAATAAATTTATCTTCCGGAAACACAGGCATCTCAAGTCTCTTTGCTGAATCAGCAAGACGGCTTGCATTTAGGTCTGGACGGAAACACACAATATGACCGTCCTCTGTTGTATATGCCTTTAATCCTTCAAAGACGGTCTGTGCATACTGCAACACACAGGCACATTCGCTCATTGTAATATTTGCATCTGTAATCAATGCGCCTTCATCCCATGCACCATTCTTAAAATTAGATACATATCTATAATCTGTTTCCATGTATCCAAATCCAAGGTTTGACCAGTCAATGTTCTTCTTCTCCATAATAAAGTCCTCCTTCTCGCTGTCTTTCAGCTGCCTTTGTATTATTTAGATCTGTCGATTATGAGGCAGATTTTTTATTGATTTTTCTGTGGGTTATTATACACCAATTATTTTCTCTTTGCAATATCTAGCTTTTGAAGTATTATTTTGTAACCCTTAAAATATCCACCGTGTGGGCACTTGCCCCCAGGATATCCTGCCTGTTTGAAATACACATCACATACTGAACAAATAATTCAAACGTCTCTTCGTCCATATTTCTAAGCTCCGGACGCATCATATTGGCAGGTCCATCGGGGGTAATGATTTGTATTCTCTCCACTTCTGCCTTTTCATTTATCTGATTGATATCTTCTATCCTCACATAATCATATAAATCTTTTTCCTGGGAAGACACTTCAAAGTCCTTCGATATCCTTCCTTCCTCTATACTTTCTTTCATGTGTCCTTCTCGAAATCCATAGGTAAGCACACTGTATTCATTCATCAGATAAGCCACCATTATCACTCCCCCCGGCCTTGTCACCCGCCTTGCCTCCTGCAAGGCTCTCACTTTATCCTCCATAGTAAACAGATGGTACATTGGTCCAAATAAGAGAGTTACATCAAAACTGTTATCCTGTAATTTTTTTAGGTTTAATGCATTCCCCTGCATAGCTTTTACATTGCTGTTTTTTTGTTTTAGAATTCCAAGGTTATATTTCACAAGCTCCACAGCCGTCACATCATATCCTTCGTTTGCTAAAGCTACCGAGTATCTTCCAGTGCCTGCGCCAATATCCAAAATTCTAGGTTTTTCAAATTCCTTTAGGTACCTGTGAATATACTCCATGGTAATTCGAAATTCCACCTGACCATGTCTGGAATTGAGCCTTTTTTCTTCATTAAATTTATTATAATGCTTTTCTATTTCGTTCATGATTTGTTACCTTTCTTTTTTCGCTTGGTATGTCATAATCATGACAACAGGGTGTACTCCATCATCTCGTAAGCTACCTTACTTCCCTCAACAATGCCTTCCGGAAGCAGTGCACGGGCCACACATTTTTCTTCCGAGTCCTCAGAAACTTTCAAATATGCATAATCTCCATCAATTCTTGCCACAAAATAATCAATTCTCTCAAACATTTTAATCCTCCATATCCATGTACTTCTACCTGTATTCATATCTGTTCAGAGTCACTGAATAGTTACCTGTATTCATATATTTTTGTCTTGATATCTGCTAATTCTTCTCCCTGATAATTTAACTTCATGGTAAAAAAGGGAGTATCTTCAAATAACAGTTTCAAAAATGCCCGATCTCCTTCCCAAAGATTCAAATCAAAGATTTCTTCCTTTGGAATCCAGGAAAGCTCCCCTTCATCGCAGGAAGTTAGTTGTCCTTGAAATTTACTGGCAGTAAACAGATACATATACTCACTTTCCCATACATCTGACACAAAGGTTACCACGCCCCGTAGCTTATAATCCAAAAGGGTAAGTCCTGTTTCTTCTTTTACTTCCCTAAGAACACATTCTTCCGGGCTTTCTCCCTCTTCAAATTTTCCTCCTACACCAATCCATTTATTTTTGCTGGCATCTATTTTTTTCTTATTTCTAAGCAGCATTAAATACTTCCCCTGATTTTCTATATAGCAAAGTGTTGTATTTCTCATTTTTTCCGTCCTTACTCATATTGTTTATATACATTTGAATTGTACTACGGCTTTTTTTTAAATTCAACACTAACCTTTTTTCTTTACAAAACACCATTTTTTCGATACAATCATTTTAAAAAATAAAAAGGAGATTTTATTATGGCTCAGAATCCAGTTGTAACAATTGAAATGGAAAATGGGGATATTATGAAAGCAGAGCTTTATCCAGAAATCGCCCCAAACACAGTAAATAACTTTATCAGTTTAATCCAGAAAGGATACTATGATGGAATTATCTTCCACAGAGTTATCAAGGGATTTATGATTCAGGGAGGAGACCCGGACGGAAACGGAACAGGTGGTCCCGGATATGAAATCGACGGTGAATTCTCTATGAACGGTTTTACCAACAATCTAAAGCATACTCCTGGTGTGCTGTCTATGGCAAGAACCATGGATCCAAACTCTGCAGGTTCCCAGTTCTTTATCATGCATAAGAACAGCCCCCATTTAGATGGACAGTATGCTGCCTTTGGTAAAATCACAGAAGGAATGGATGTAGTGAACAAGATTGCCGAGACTCAGACAGATTATATGGACAAGCCCCTACAGCCACAGCGTATGAAAACAGTAACCGTTGAAACCTTTGGCGAGACTTATCCAGCTCCTGAAACACACTAAATATCAAGAGAGGGAATTCATAGTTTATTCATAATTCATTTAAAAAAGTTTCATTTAGCCACAATGATTTCTTCACGTTTGTAACCTATACTTATAAACAGGTTAGGAAATAACCTATTTGAAAAGCTATTCGGAAAACTTTTTCATAATACTTTACGTCAGGTGGTCAGACCACCTGACTCCTCCCTCTCAAATGTGAAGCTTCGTGGGATTCCACGAAGCATTTTTATTTTCCATATAAACTTAGTACAAGCCGAAAAACCCCACAGCCACAGCTGTGAGGTTTTAATTTCTAGCTTATTGAAAATCACTTACGAGATCAATCTTAAGCCTTTCCAACAGATCCAAATAATTCCATTTTTTCTGTTACAGTTGCCTTGATAGCTTCTGCACCTGGAGCAAGTAACTTACGTGGGTCAAATCCTTTACCCTGTAAGTCTTTTCCTTCTTCAATATACTTTCTTGTAGCTTCCTGGAATGCTAACTGACATTCTGTATTTACGTTAATCTTTGCAACACCTAATTCGATTGCTTTCTTAATCATGTCAGCTGGGATTCCTGTACCTCCATGAAGTACTAATGGCATATCTCCTGTTAACTGCTGAATAGCATCTAATGTTTCAAAGCTTAATCCTTCCCAGTTGTCTGGATATTTTCCATGGATGTTTCCAATACCAGCTGCCAACATGCTAACACCTAAATCAGCGATTGCTTTACATTCCTTAGGATCTGCACATTCACCCTTACCGATAACACCATCTTCTTCTCCACCGATAGAACCAACTTCTGCTTCGATTGACATTCCCTTTTCGTTTGCAATCTTAACTAATTCAGTTGTCTTTGCAACGTTTTCTTCGATTGAGTAATGAGAACCATCAAACATAATAGAAGAGAATCCTGCTTCTACACATTTTAAACATCCTTCATAGCTACCATGGTCAAGATGTAATGCCACTGGTACTGTGATGTTTAATTCTTCTAACATTCCGTTAACCATTCCTACAACAGTCTTATATCCTGTCATATATTTTCCTGCACCTTCAGACACACCTAAGATTACTGGAGAATTTAACTCCTGTGCTGTCTGTAAAATAGCCTTTGTCCATTCAAGGTTGTTGATATTGAACTGTCCTACTGCGTAATGTCCTGCTTTTGCTTTCTGAAGCATTTCTTTTGCTGATACTAACATGTAATAAAACCTCCATTGTAAATTTTTATAACAATTTAGACTTGTCTTTATCTAAATAGCTACACACTGATATTTCTAGTTTATCACATCTTTTCCAAAAAGTGAATAGTTTTATGATATTTTTATTTTACTGATTTTCCATACGTTTTTTTATTTTGGATATATCTAATTTTAACGGAATTGCCCGGGCATGATTTTCTATCACTGCCTCTTTTCTATTTCCTCCAAATTCTCCATCTAAGGTCCATGGAATCTCATCATCCGGATAAAATTCTATGTGATTTGTCTTAAAATCATACATATATTTACTATCAAATTCATTAATCAGCAACGACGAGATAATACTCTGTAATTCGATGGGATTCTTAGGATGTTTAATCAATGTCACCTCAAACAATCCATCATCCAATACCACATTTGCAGTAGTATTATTTTTAAAACCACCTACGGAAATTGAATTTGTTACCATACCAAAAATAAAATCATCTTCTATTTCCATGTCGTTTGCCCTCACTTTCATGTGATAAGCCCGAATAGATGGAAGCTTTTTCATCCCTTCCAAAATATATGCTGCATGACCTAATACATTCTTAATCTCCTGTGGTGTATCATAAGACACATCCGTAAATGCACCAAAGGCGGCTATATACACAAATACAGATTGATCCAAAAGGCCCATATCACATCTTCCTATTTGTCCGCATACTGCTATCTTTGCAGCCTCAACCATATTTTTGGGCAGACAAAGACTATTAGCATAATCATTTGTGGAACCAGCTGGAATGTAACCAATAGGAACAGTTAACCCAGCCCTTGCATGGCCGGTTACCACCTCATCCAAGGTGCCATCTCCTCCGCTGCATACAATCAAATCATAAGCCTCCCCCTTAGACTCCACTACCTCTACAGCATCAGACCTCTTTAATGTAGGCGACACCGTAATCTCATAACCTTCTTTTGCAAAAATTTCCAATATATCTGCCAGTACTTCTCTTATCTTCCCTTTTCCTGCATACGCATTGTAAATAAATAAAAGTTTCTTCTTCACAAAGATACCTCCACTATTCTATAGTAAATTCATTTTACTCTCTCACCCAACAAAATGCAAGGTACATCCCTTCATCCTAAAAATTTAGACCGACATATTAAAATGCCGGTCCCATATATTCTCTCTATTTATTTCCCAATAAATATTTTTCAATACCCTCTAAGGCTTTTTCTTCATCTGCTCCATCCGCAGACACCACCACTTCTTCTCCGGATTGAAGCACTAATGACATCATACCCATAATGCTTTTCGCATTGACCTTTTTAGAACCTAGTTCAACATAAATCTGACTTTCATACTGGCTGGCAACCTGCACCAACATCGCAATTGGTGTTGCGTCTGCCCCTTCTGAAATTTGAATCTGAATAGCTTTCTTTGTCATAATTTCTCCTCCTTATTGCTGTAACAACATATAAATATTTTATTATTACTTATTATCTCTAAGCTCGTCAGCAATTTCACCAAGCTTTTTGAGTCTGTGATTAACACCTGATTTACCTACCGTCTTTGATAAGTATGTTCCAAGTTCTTTTAGCGGTGCCTCCGGATGTTCCAGTCGAATTCTTGCTATCTCCTGTAAATTCTCTGGCAAATTATCAAGGCCTATGGTGTCACTGATATACTTAATATCCTCAATTTGTTTTACTGCCGCTGCTACAGTCTTGTTGATATTGGCAGTTTCACAATTCACCTGCCTGTTTACGGAATTTCTCATTTCCTTTAAGATACGAACATTTTCCAGTTCCATCAATGCCTTGGAAGCCTCCATAACATTGAGTATATCGACAATTTGTGAACCTTCTTTAACATAAACAACATAGTATTTCTTTCGAAGTACAATCTTTGCCTCGATTCCAAAGCAGCGAATCAATGCTTTAAGTTGTTCTGCCTTCTCCTTAGTAGTACAGACAATTTCATAATGATAAAATTTTTCTGGAGCACTAACAGAACCTGCTGCCAAGAATGCCCCACGGATAAATGCTCTTTTGCAACACGAGTTTGCCAAAATCACATTACTAACCACCGCATCATTTTTTGGAAGATTTCTTGAACTGTCCATAAGCTTTATTGCTTGCAACACCTTTACCACGTTATCTTCCTGCTGTATTACCACCTCATAAGTACGACTTTTTTTCAAGTATTCGTTTCGTCTAATGAAGACATCAGTTTCTATATTAAATGTTTTTTTCAATAATGTAAAGTATTTTCTTGCCACAGAAACATTTTCTGTATGTATTTTTAATAAAAGTCCTTTATCCTCTTCATAATTTAGTCTGCCACACATACTAATGAAAGCAGCCAGTTCAGCAAGCTGACAGTGTCTTGCCTCACTTAACTGCTTAGATAATTCGTCTTTTACTTTGGACGAAAAAGACATAGTTTCACCTCTACCTATTTTTATTTCACACATGATGCCAGATGTGTTTTTACTTGCCTCTTAGTGCATCCTTCTCAATATCACGATGTTCCACTTTAACACCATAGTCCTCATGTTTTCTCAGTTCTTCATATAATTTATTTGCTAATGTCACGGAACGATGCTTTCCACCAGTACAGCCAATTGCAATCACCAGCTGATTTTTTCCTTCTAAAATATAATTGGGAATGAGAAAATTAATCATATCCGTAAGTTTCTTTAAAAACTCATGTGTGATATCAAATCCCAGAACATAATCCTGAATCTCTTTATCATTCCCTGTCTTCGGTTTTAATTCTTCTATATAATATGGATTTGGCAAAAAACGCACATCAAAGACCAAGTCTGCATCTGTTGGAATTCCATATTTAAATCCAAAAGATAGCACCGTAATATACAAATTGTTGTATCCTTGATTACCCACAAAGATTTTTTCCAATTCCACCTTTAGTTCTCTGGTTAATAAGGTACTGGTATCTATAATAAAATCCGCCTGTTTTTTTAGGAATTCCGTCATTTCACGCTCTTTTTCAATTCCTTTATCCACTCTTCCAGTTCCTGCTAAGGGATGGCTTCTTCTTGTTTCCTTATACCTTTTAATCAACACTGTATTATTTGCATCCAGATAAAGAATCTCGTATTTACAGTTTCGAATCACCATTTCTTCCAATGCTGACTCTAACTGTTTTAGGCTTTCCCCGCTGCGTATATCCACTCCTAATGCAAATTTATCATTTTCATTTCCAGGCTTCATGGCAAGTTCCGCAAACTTTCCAATGAGTAAAATAGGAAGATTATCTACGCAAAAATATCCTGCATCTTCTAACACCTTAAGTGCAGTACTTTTTCCAGCCCCCGACATTCCCGTCACAATTACTAATCGCATAAAACCTCCTCCTTATCAAATCCTAAAAGTTTAACTTCTGTTTCCAACAGTACGCCGTATTTTTCTTTCACCGTCTTTTGCACATGATGAATCAACTCCAACATCTGTGTTGCCGTAGCATCTTTTTTATTGATTAAAAACCCACAATGTTTTTCCGATACTTGAGCATCTCCGATGCAATATCCCCTAAGTCCTGCATCCATAATAAGCTTTCCTGCAAAATATCCTTCCGGTCTTTTAAATGTGCTTCCGGCACTTGGATACTCCAGGGGCTGTTTCTCAATTCTTGCCCTTGTATTCTTATCACACAACGCCTTGATTTCTTCCGGATTTCCTGGAGTCAATTCAAAAACAGCCTCCAATACCACATAACCCTTTTTTAAAACCACGCTACTACGGTATCCTAGTTGTAATTCTTCTCTGGTAAGGGTTTTTAATTCGCCTTCATTTGTTAAAACTAAAGCATTCACAATCACATCCTTCATTTCGCCACCGTAAGCCCCTGCATTCATTGCCACTGCACCGCCAATAGTTCCCGGAATTCCTACCGCAAACTCCATTCCTGTATATCCTGCCTTACTGATTTTATTTGCCACCGCTGTAAGCATAGCTCCCGCCTGAACCCTGACAAAATGCCCCTGAGTATTCTCCCTCTCTGAATGAGATAATTTATTTCCTATCTGAATCACTACACCTTTGTAACCTGCATCGCTAACCAACAGATTACTTCCATTTCCGCACACAAAATATGGCACTTTTTTTTCCTTGCAAAATCCCACAATTTCTTTTATTTCCGAAACGCTTTCCGGTGTAACAAAATAATCCGCTTCCCCACCAATCCGAAACGTAGTGTGAAGCTTCATAGGTTCTTTTACCTTCACATTATCTTCCTTCGTAAGTCCACACAGTTCTTTATAAATATTATCTTCCACCCTGATATCTCTCCTAATAATAAACATTTAGTACATAGTTATAATACACTACCCTAAATATACCGTCAACCAAAAAGCCCTTGGAATCCTTACTTCCAAGGGCCTTTATTTGATTAATCCTCATATCCGTTGGGATTATTGGACTGCCATCTCCAGGAATCTTCACACATTTCCTTAATGCCACGTTCTGCCACCCATCCTAATTCTTCCTTAGCCTTAGATGCATCAGAATAGCAGGTTGCAATATCTCCCGCACGTCTTTCTTTGATTTTATATGGAATCTTTACTCCGGTAGCTTCTTCAAAATTCTTTACAATATCAAGAACACTATATCCTACACCTGTTCCTAAATTATAAACTTTAAGTCCAGCCTTTTCCTCAATTTTCTTCAAAGCCTTTACATGTCCAATAGCCAAATCTACTACATGAATGTAATCACGTACGCCTGTTCCATCCGGCGTGTCGTAATCATCACCGAACACTCCAAGCTCTGGCAGCTTTCCTACTGCCACCTGAGTAATATATGGCATTAGGTTATTAGGAATTCCATTGGGGTTTTCCCCCATAAGACCACTCTTATGAGCACCAATTGGATTAAAATAACGAAGCAAAATCACATTCCATTCTGGATCTGCAAACTGTATATCTGTTAAAATCTGTTCTAGCATTGACTTTGTCCAGCCATATGGATTGGTACAAGTTCCTTTTGGACATTCCTCTGTAATAGGAATAAACTGAGGATTTCCATACACTGTTGCGGAAGAGGAAAAAATAATATTCTTTACCCCATGATTTCTCATAACATCCGTAAGCACCAATGTTCCTGCAATATTATTGGTATAATATTCATGTGGCTTGCGTACAGATTCTCCAACTGCCTTTAATCCTGCAAAATGGATGACTGCATCAATTTTCTCCGCATCAAATATTTTATTTAATGCCTCTCTATCTAAAATATCTGCCTTATAAAATGTAAGGTCTTTTCCTGTGATTTTCTTTACTCTCTCTAGAGACTTTTCACTGGCATTAGATAAATTATCCAAAACTACCACTTCATATCCTGCCTCTAATAGTTCTACACAAGTGTGGCTACCGATAAAACCAGCCCCACCAGTTACTAATATTCTCATTTTATTGTACCTCCTATCTCCTACCCGTTATGATAATCATTTTTTGGTAAGAAAGCAATCTTTTTTTTCGTCCACATACAATCACAAACGTATTTTTTCTTTTAGGGATGTATCCACCTCTAACATTGCTACAGATGGTTTGGCCAGGTAAAATCCCTGTACAAAATCTGCACCATACTTTTGCATAAATCTCAATTCGCCTTCTGTTTCCACTCCTACTGCTACAATCAGAATATCATGGTCTTTTAATCTCTTCATCAGTTTTTTTACTTCTTCCTGCTTAAGTTCATCTTTATCCACTTCACTGATTAGTTCCCTGCCGATTTTCACAAATTCCATGGTCTTAGACAGTTTCTCCATTTCCGGACTCACTTCTATTCCAAATTCATCCAGGGCAGTCCTGCCCCCCACACTGTCTATTTGTTCCTGTTTCTTTTGAATCGCCAGCATATTGGCATTATCACAATCCATCAGTTCCACGATTACATTTTGCAAATCTTCTCTTCGATAGTTTGCCTTTATCTTATCAAAATCAGTTTTTCCAAGACTTACATCCGAAAATCCATTGATAAACAATCGTTCCTTACGTTTTCTCACCCGGAAGAAATCATTTAACGTTGCTTCCCACAAGACTTTTTCCAACTCTTCCACACGATTCTGGGCTCTTGCCACGCGAATAATATCCCTGGGCGAATGCATGGTCTCTGTTTTTGGCCGAACCAAGGCTTCGTATCCATAAACCTCCCCCGTAAGAGCATCAATTACTGGCTGATATACCAGACTAAACTTCTTTTGTTCCAATATTTCTTCCAGCTCTTCCTTACCAGTTAAAAGAATGGCTTCTTTTTCATATAACTCCTGGTTAAACTCACCAATATTTCCTTTTTGGGAACGTTTGATATCATACATTGTAAAGTCAACTTTTTTTATCAAATCAGAGTATTCTGTTCCATACATAGGATACCACACCATTCCGGCAGACGCAGATATATTCATATCTTTTTCTCCTGGCAGATGTATCACCACACTGCGCAGAATATTATGTATACTGCTAACCAACTCCCTAAGTTCCTCCTGAGAATTTCCAGATACATAAGCAAAAAATTCATCTCCAGAACGTCTTGCCACCAATCCGTTATGTTGTTCTAGGTAAGCAAAGGTTTTCGCCGCTTCTTTTATGTAGATATCTCCATACTCATGTCCGTAAGTATCGTTAATCGTCTTTAGGTTATCCAAATCCCACATTACCATGACACCAACCGGATTTTTCTCTGTTTCCAGTCTTTTCTGAGTTTCCCTGGCAAAGGCCTGTTTGTTCAACAAATGAGAAAGTTCATCATAATCTCTTTCGTATTCCAACTTTATTTTCTCCATGATTTTATCCGTCACATCACTGACTACCACCACAAGGTGTCCATTTTTTTCGCTAGTCTGAAAGGATATCCATCCTGCCTCCTTACTAGAAGAATACACCTTATAAATATTATTATCACAAAACAGGTAATTGTTATCCATCGGACCCTCTTCAAAAATCACTGTTCCTCTTTTGAATTTTTCAATCATCTTTCTAAAGTCTGTAACACTTATGGTTTGATGATCTTCCTTAGGTTCCTGTTCACCCAACAATGAAAAAATTCTTGCTGTGCAGAATACTTCTTTGTTGTTTTCATCTATTTCGGCCACACCTACCGGAATATCTGCCATTCTTAAAATCTCTGAATTTCGTAAAGCATAGTACTCTACTTCTTTGCTGACTCTCTCAATAGCCGCTGAAAGTCTGTCAATCTCATAGATATGAACCATAGGTAAACTGATTGGTTTTTTCGGGTTAATTTGATTCAGGCTATCCACCAGACGGGCCATAGGCTTAGTTAGTGTCATGGCCAGAAAATATATGGCGACCAACCCTATGATACTTGCCACCAGCAACGCAGTTATAATGGAGCGTTTCATACGATTCACAGAACCTAACAGCTCCGATTTATCCACGATAACACCGACTAGCCATGTTTCCTGATGGAATGCAGAGTTTTCTTTATAAAACTCAAGTTCACTTTTCAGCACATAAGGAGCATCACGTTCTCCTTCATTTCCCATAGTATAGACTTCATTCTCCCCATCAATGAGCCAAATACCATTCTCTTTATCCAGAATTTCATCAAATCCATGTTCCTGTCCTTCCCCAGTGGAGGAAACTACTCTCTCAATAAAGTTTTTATCCTTATCACTCACCCCAATAAAGTAAGTGCCATTCACATCATCTGTAATCAATTCCGTCAAGGTTGTTTTAGATATCTCCACACCTAACAATGCGATAATCTTGCCGCTGCTCTCTCTTATGGGTACTGTATAAGTAACCTTCTTCTCTCCTTCCCGGTTTGAACTATAATCCACGCAAGCATAGTCAGAATCATCCAACTCTGTCGCTGAATCTATGGCCTTTTGAATTTTGGTATACCCCGGTGCATCCTTGATGCCATTGGCAGGCTTTGTTCTCCACTGTGACTCCTTTCCTACTCCAAGACCAGTTAGAATACTTTCCTCTCCATATGCTGATAAAACATGTTTCTGAGCATCTTCTGTTAAATAAAGGGTAGAACCATTATCAAAATAAACATAGGCTCCTGTTACCCCATCCATTTCCACAAGATTTCTTATGCCCCCAGCAATCTCTCCTGTGACTTTTTTCGAATCGGAACACTGTTTAAATAAACTATGGAAAAAATCATCATCACCCATACAGGTATCCAGTTTCTCCTGTATCGCATTAACCTTTCGGTTCACAGATTGCTGTATTCTCTCTACCTCGTTTTCTTTAAGTTGGTCCAACACGCCCCCATACCATATCACTCCCAAAAAAACACATGCATACAAAAATACAATGAGTACCATAGGAAGAACCAGTCTCTTTGCCAGCTTACTACTTCGCACCCCTTTTACCTTACGTGCCATTTTTCTCACTCCCGTTCTATTATACCTTTTTGTTTCTGTTTCATTTGATCCAGTCATATTTCTCATCTAGTGTATCACAAAAGGGCGAAAATCTCAATGGATTTCGCCCTTTCTAATAAACTTAATGTTTCTTTAAAATCTCTGTAATTTATCACGCTTTTTACGTAATTACTGTACTACTGCAGCCTTGATTAGGTTTGTCTTACCAACTACACCAGGTTCTCCTGCTGTCATAACAACAGTATCTCCCGCTTCTACCAAACCTGTGTATTTTGCCGCTTCTACAGATGCATCCATCAATGCGTCTAAGCTGCTCTGTTCTGCGATGCAAATTGGAGTAACACCCCAGGAAAGATTTAACTGTCTGCAAACCTTTTCGTTTGGTGAACATCCAGCGATTAAACTTTCTGGATGATACTTAGAAATCATACGTGCTGTATCACCTGATTTTGTTACAGTGATAATAGCCTTTGCATTAAGGTCAGCCGCTGTTGTACAAGTAGCATGTGAAATAGCTTCTGTGATATCTAAATCAGCTTCACAAGCCTTGTTTGCTCTTAAAGCTGCAACATAATCCATATCTGCTTCTGTTCTTTCGGCAATCTTAGCCATTGTCTTAACAGCTTCTGCAGGATATTTACCATTTGCTGTTTCTCCAGATAACATCACAGCACTTGTTCCCTGGTAAATAGCGTTTGCAACGTCAGTTGCCTCAGCTCTTGTAGGACGTGGGTTCTTCATCATAGAATCCAACATCTGTGTAGCTGTGATAACTGGCTTTCCAGCCTTGTTTGCTTTTTCGATAATCATCTTCTGGATAACAGGTACTTCTTCGTAAGGAATTTCAACACCCATATCTCCACGGGCAACCATAACACCGTCAGCAACCTTAAGGATTTCGTCGATGTTATCTACACCTTCCTGATTTTCGATCTTAGCAATAATCTGTACATGTTCTTTCTTCTGATCTGCAATGATTTTTCTAATCTGAAGAATATCATCTGCTGTTCTTGTGAAAGAAGCTGCAATAAAGTCAAATCCGTTTTCTACAGCAAATACAATATCGGAATAATCTTTTTCGCTTACGAATGGCATGTTAACATGAAGATTTGGAACATTTACACTCTTCTTACCTGAGATTTCACCTGCATTTAATACTCTACATTCCATAGCAAGTCCATCAATGTTAACTACTTCAAGTTCTACTAAACCATCATCGATAAGAATTCTTCCACCGATTTTGAT